>NZ_AFIE01000051.1 GCF_000214135.1 Acinetobacter sp. P8-3-8 | reverse complement strand
AAGCATGACTTAACCCTCTGTAAGAATTCAAATCTATGATCTTGAAATATTTCTGAGAATAATCTTTCATTTTCGTTGAGAAATAGGAACATATTGTGCCATTTCTTATCTTGAAGCTCAGCCTTCAATTCATTTAAACTAATAGAGTGATCATTTAAAAGACAAGTATTAATACCTGCATTGTCAAGTGCATTTACAAGATCATTTTCTAAATCTATTTCAGCAAGAAAAATATCATTTTCTATTTTTAAGTTTTGAATAAGTGGTTCATAATGAGAATAAACGGCAAGTTTCTTTTTATTTAAAATACTTTCAGAGTCACTCTTATTCCCCTTAAATTCTTCAGGTATTTCGCCAACTAACTGTCGATCTATAATTCTCAAACAACGTTTTAATCCATAAAGATCATTACGATAAATATCATTATCGGTACGAACAACTATACTAATTCCTAATTTTCTCAGTAACATTCTGTAGGGCTTAAAATTTGTTCCTAAAACAGGTAAAACATATAATTTTTGTAATTGATTTTTAGTTAAAACTTTCTTAAAAATTGCATCACATAATAGCTTTTCAGAATAACCTTCTACTAAAAGTACACAATCAGCAAAGTATCCCGGCGAATTCAAACTTTCAGCATACATTTTTTTTAATTCACTATATTCTTTACTAATTTGAGCGGATTTACTAATAGTTCTTTTTAATGCTATATTTTCTTGTCGATATAATCTAATTAAATTACAATCGGTATTTATATGATATAAAAGTTCAGAAGAATGGCTAGAACAAAAAATATACTTTATGCCTTTCTCTTCAAATAATGTTCTAGATATATCAATTTGTGCACTTAGATATAAATGATTCTCAGGCTCTTCAAGAATTAATATTGGTATTTTCTTTTTAGTCTCTTTTTCTAAAAAATAATGTAACATTGCATACATAATTTTTTTCTGCCTACCATCACCAGAAGCAGGATATAAATATTCATAGTCTGTTTCAACAGTATAAATTTTTAATTGTTTATATAAATCATCAACAACAGATTGTGATGTAATTTTGACCTGATATGTTTCATCAAAAATTTTTAAATTATTATTAATTTCTATTTCTATTTTCTCTACTGAAGTAAGCCTTTGAATCTGATTATTAATTTTTTGAAACCCTAGCTCTATATCTTTTTTAATATCTACATCATCTTCCGTTAATTCAAAATCTTTTAAAATTTCCTTTCTTATGTCATTAAAAACTTTCGATGTTTCAACGTGAGATGGTATGTAAACTACACTAAATACATCATCCAAAGTTAAGAAATTTACTCCTTTACTTTGTATCTCTTTAAGATTTTTAGAATCATCGCCCCAAAAAAACTGTTTTAATACTCCTTCCACTTTTGTATTTTTTATAATTAGTTTAATATAAAATGAGTTGGAATGTTCAAGCGTAATAGCCTCTTTGGCTTTTGCTCTCAATTTTTCTATGTCTGAATTTTTACACTCCAAGATATCTAAACCAACTATTATTTCAATAGGGATATGTACATTTTTTTCATGAAAATCAGTACTATGAACTTCTTCTAGTCTTATTTTTTTATCAAAAACCATCCTTAATGCATGTAACAAATTGCTTTTACCAGCATCATTCATTCCTAAAATAATATTTTTATCTTTTAATTCAATATCAATATGTTCAAAATTTCTAAAATTTTTAAGAATCAAATTTTTAAACATAAAATCATTCGCGATCTAATTTACAATATTATTATTCTGATCTATATTTTTTTCAACAAAAAAACCCGCCTCTCGGCGGGTTTTTCAATCCAATCTCTTACAGACGAACCAATTCCACGATTTTCTCAGCCAATTCATCAACAGCATCTTGTGCAAATACAACATCTGCACCCTGTTCAGCATCGGTAATCACCACGATACCCGTCTGACGAAGTAAGGCAACTTGCTCAGCAGACAAACCTGCTTTGGCAATCGCAACTACACCCTGTTGAATCAACAGACTTTCAAGCGCTTGAGCATTTTCAAGTGCTTGAGCAGACACAGCCACTACAGCAGGTTTTTGACCTAAACGTGCAGCACGATCTTCAGCAGTGACAGGTTCATTATGTGCAGTCCATTCAACTGCAGCTTCAACCATACCTGCGCCAACAGTGACATTGCTTAAACGATCGATAAAAATAAATGAACCTGTATAACGACTGTCTTGATAACGGTCAAATACCACAGGCGCATCGAACTCAACATCAATATCCGCAATCGCATTCAACTCAAGTTGATCTACTTGAGTATGCTCAAGTGTATTCACATTGGTACGATAGTTGATTTTAGATACTTTCGCAGGAATAGTCTGAGTACCAATCTTGATGTTATATAACTTACCAATCACCAAAGGCTGGTCGGTCATCCACACCACAGAAGCACGTACAGAACGAGACAATAACGGTTGTTCGTCTGCTTTAACCAAGACATTACCACGTGAAATATCAATCTCATCGTTTAGTGTCAAAGTCACAGCTTGACCTGCAATCGCATGTTCAAGATTGCCATCAAAAGTCACAATTTCTTTAACTGTCGATTTCTTGCCTGATGGTAAAGCCACGATTTCATCGCCAACTTTAACTTCACCTAGAGCAATCGTTCCACAGAAACCACGGAAATCAAGGTTGGGACGGTTAACATATTGCACAGGGAAACGGAATTCATGCGCACTGGTATCACGTGTAATTTCAACCGTTTCTAAGGTATTCATCAACGTTTTGCCTGTGTACCAAGGCGTGTTTGGAGATGGATTAACCACGTTATCACCATTTAACGCAGAAATCGGCGTAAAGATGATATTTGCAGGTTTACGATCCCCCAACTGATTGATGAAATGATTATATTCCGCTTGGATTTCGTTAAAACGAGCTTCTGAAAACTCAACCAAATCCATTTTGTTAATCGCAACAACAATATTGCGAATACCCAAAAGGCTTGCAATAAAGGTATGACGACGAGTCTGAGTTTGTACACCATAACGTGCATCAATCAGGATAATTGCTAAATCAGCAGTTGATGCACCTGTTGCCATGTTACGGGTATATTGTTCATGCCCAGGTGTATCTGCAATGATGAACTTACGTTTTTCAGTTGAGAAATAACGATAAGCCACATCAATAGTAATCCCCTGTTCACGCTCAGCTTGTAGACCATCAACCAGTAATGCTAAATCTGGTGCATCACCTGTCGTACCTACTTTCTTCGAGTCACGAGTAACTGCTTGCAACTGATCTTCATAAATTAATTTTGAATCGTAAAGCAAACGACCGATTAATGTTGATTTACCATCATCCACATTACCGCATGTTAGAAAGCGTAAAAGGTCTTTATTTTCATGCTGTTTTAAATATGCCAAGATGTCTTGGCTAATTAACTCTGATTGATGAGACATTGCTCAAAACTCCACAAATTCGTTGAAATCGGTTTTTAATCTCTTTAATCCCTCTAAATCTCCCTTTGTTAAGGGAGACTTTGTCCTTTAATTAAAAAGGGCTTTGTCTCCGTTCTGACTTAGGAGTTTCCCCCCTCTTTCTCAAAGAGGGGGTTAGGGGGAGATTCTTAGAAATAACCTTCTTGCTTTTTCTTTTCCATCGAGCCAGCTTCGTCATGGTCAATCATACGACCTTGACGCTCTGAACTGGTGGCTAAAAGCATTTCTTGGATAATTTCAGGCAATGTAGTTGCAGTAGATTCCACCGCACCTGTCAATGGATAACAGCCTAAAGTACGGAAACGTACCGATTTCATTTGCGGAACTTCGCCTTCTTTTAAGCGCATACGCTCATCATCGACCATGATCAGTGTACCGCTACGCTCAACCACTGGACGCTCAGCAGCTAAATATAAAGGAACCAAAGGAATACTTTCTTGGTAGATATATTGCCAAATGTCTAACTCAGTCCAGTTTGACAATGGGAATACACGAATACTTTCGCCTTTATTCACTTTACCATTATAAAGATTCCAAAGCTCAGGACGTTGGTTTTTAGGATCCCAACGGTGTTTAGAATCACGGAAAGAATAAACACGCTCTTTGGCACGTGATTTTTCTTCATCACGACGTGCACCACCAAATGCAGCATCAAACTGATACTTATCCAAAGCTTGTTTTAAGCCTTGAGTTTTCATGATGTCAGTATATTTAGAGCTACCATAGTCGAATGGGTTTACACCTGCATCACGACCTTCTTTGTTTTGATGGACGATTAAATCAAAACCATGTTCTTTTGCCATGTTGTCACGGAAAGTGATCATGTCTTTAAACTTCCAACCTGTGTCGACATGCAACAGTGGGAAAGGAAGTTTTGCAGGATAGAATGCTTTTAAAGCAAGATGCAGCATCACTGCTGAGTCTTTCCCGATAGAGTAAAGCATCACTGGATTTTCAAATTCAGCAGCAACTTCACGGATAATATGAATACTCTCAGCCTCAAGCTGTTTTAGATGAGTAAGTCTTTCCTCAGATATAGACATTGACAGCACCAGCTCACAAAAAAGTGTACTTATTACACATATTAAAATTTATATTCATTATAGTGATTTACACTGCAATTCTTTTGCTTGTTTTTTTATATTGATATATAAAAACATCATAAACAAAAATCTAGAGTTTGTAATGAGTACACAAATTTTCGCATTAGAAGAAATTAATTTTGAACAATGGCTTCCACTTTGGCAAAGCTACTTAACTTTTTATAAAACACAATTGAGCGATGAACAAATCAGATTATCTTGGAAGCGAATCACAAATCCAGAACAAGCAGATATATTTGGTTTTGCAATAAAAATTGATGAGAATGTGGTTGGATTTGCTCATTTAAATTCTCATATAAGTACTTGGACAGCTTTGCCTTATTGTTATTTACAAGATTTGTATGTAGATGAAGCATTTAGAAATCAAGGTTTAGCTCGAAAGCTGATTGAGCATTGCTATGAATTTTGTTCTGGAAAATTTGATTGCGTTTATTGGCTAACCCACGAAACGAATATCACCGCACAACACCTCTATGATCAGGTAGCAAATAAAACTGGGAATATTCACTACAAGAAAACTTTATAATCATATTATAAAATATGATCTTAGCTATTGAGTAATAGAAAAAGCGTATGCCTGCAATTAAAAAATTAACCGTATAATAGTGATTTACACTACAATTCTTTTACTTGTTTTTTATACTGAAATAAAAACATCCTAAATAAAATCTAGAGTCCATAATGAAAATACAAATTATCGCATTAGAAGAAATTAATTTTGAACAATGGCTTCCACTTTGGCAAGGCTACTTAACTTTCTATAAATCACAATTGAGCGATGAACAAATCAGATTATCTTGGAAGCGAATCACAAATCCTGAGCAAATAGACATGTTTGGTTTTGCTATCCAAATTGATGGAAATGTCGTTGGATTTGTTCATTTAATCTCACATATGAGTATGTGGGTAGATTTGCCTTATTGTTATTTACAAGATTTGTATGTAGATGAAGCATTTAGAAATCTAGGCTTAGCTCGAAAGCTCATTGAGCATTGCTATCAAGTTTGCACTGGAAAATTTGATCGTGTTTATTGGCTAACGCAAGAATCTAATCATATTGCACAACAACTTTATGACCGTATTGCTAGTAAAACAGGATTTATTCAATATAAACAATCATTATGAATATTAGAATCAAAATCCAAACCTACAAATGGATTAAATTGTAGGCAAAAAAAAGCTTACTCTCTCAAGTAAGCGATCAATTGCACACAAAGTACAAATGGAGGTCTTGTACTTAAAGTTGGAGTACCCTTCTTTATTCTAATTAAAGTCGTACTAAAGAAGTTGTTTAATCATAATTAAAAAAATGACTCAAGAATATCCCTAGAATTGGGTATTTTTTTATAAAAAATTTACTTTAGAATAGAAGTAATTTTTCTTAATTTTATAGAACTCCATATTCAAAAAATAAATTTCACCCATAAAAAAAGACTTATCTTGTTCAAATAAGTCTATAAAAGTTCAAAGCAAGACTTGTAAAAACAACTCAAACTTTGAGGGTAGGAATAACTTCTTTAACTAAGGTTTATTAAAGAAGTCAATTCATCCTAAGATTTCAACAACATACTGTACATACCTATAATTAAGTATTTTCTGTTTGCTTAATAACCAATGAGTGATTTATCCAAAGGAATTTCTACACCTACAGAAACACCACCATCATTTCCATGTACATCAGAATCACTCACCCAACCATTAATTTTTAATGGAATAGTTGGTTTAATATAATGTGTCCAAGTGATATCAAGGGCTTTTATTTTATCTTTTTCAGGGAATGCTAAGTTAATTTGATCATCACCAAATAAACTTGCTGATTCGTTCACTTTAGCGTACATGGCACGACCAGATAAACGATTCATCACATCAAAGCGAATGTCACCGCCGACTGAAACCATTTCGCCATCACCACCCATTGCATGCCCAAGTGGGAAGCCATGTTGGTAATAACCATCTTTATAAACATGATGATTGTATGAAATACCTTTGGCATCACCATTGGTTGTAGTATCAGCCCATTCTGCATAAAGTTGGTATGGTAGGTTTTTAAAGCTTGAAGAATAATCTACACCAGCCAAATACATTTTTTTTGCAGGTAATAAACCTGCTTCATCTTCACCAATATATTGTCCATAGAAACTTACTGGAACATTCAGTAATTGCTGTAGATTTAAACGTGCATCAAAACCTGCCAATTGGTTTGAAGCATTACCTTCACCAGTACATGAGCTATCATTACATTCATTGTCTTTACCAATAAATGCATTCCAATATGCTCTAAAACTTCCAGGTTGACCTTCACCATCAATTTGAGAAATACGTGATGCGCCCAACTCTAAATATGGAAGTGGCTGTGCAGTTAAACGTAATCCAAATAATCGAGCGTCAGGCACTGCCGTATAATCATCCAATTGACCACCAAAAGCTTGATATTGCCAAGGGCCAATCCAAGATAACCATGGTGTTTCAAAAGCTTTTTGCTCAGCACGTTGTACAGTGAATCCATAGACAGGACGACTCGCATCACCACGGATCAAGCTACCATCATGTCCAGGTCCCCAATAGGTTGGAATTTGACCTGCAATCACCCATTGATTCCATAACTTTCCTGCGATGTACGAACCTTCGACATTTACATCATGACCATTGTCGATTAAAGGATCTTTTTCACCATTCACACGAAGCTTAGCATCCCAATTTGCGCCACCCGCATTGAACTCTAAAGTGCCAACATATTGCGCTTTGGTATCATCACCAAATGCTTGCGGTATATTTTTTTGATCAGACTCTGCGAACAAACCTAATTTTGCTGTTTGATTATCTGTTTTCAATGCATTTTGAATAGAATCAATAACTTTTTGTTGTGTGTTATTTGAAACTTGAGCTTGAGATAACGCACGTTGAATTTCATCTCCACTCATTGGCCAAGTCGATGTGCTGATTTGAATCACACCTTGCTGATTTAACCAATTTAAATCTGTACGAATATCTTCATTATTGAGCACAATACCTTGTGCAAAGACTGGTAAAGACATTCCAAATAATACAGCGGCGTAAAGTGATTTTTTTAAATACATGCGCACTTCTTTCTCAAATATAATTTACGGTGACACATTAATTTCTTTGAGCGAATTTTGCAATGATGAAATTGTGTTCTTGTCCCCTTCAGCACGGCTTTGAATGACTGGAATGAGTTTCTTTTTTGCTTTGAATGTTTAAAGAATAAAGCCACTAAGCTAAAGAATGAAAATAATCTGAGGAAGATTACATTGATGAATGACTACCCAATAAATGCAATCAATAAATACATGCAATAAAAAACCGAGTGAACTCATCCACTCGGTTTTTTATGAAAATAGAAAATCTATTTTAAAGGTAGATCACTATTAATTTTTATGACGCATATGTGGGAATAAAATCACATCACGAATACTTGGCGCATTAGCAAATAACATCACCAAACGGTCGATACCGATCCCTTCACCTGCTGTTGGAGGTAAACCATATTCTAAAGCTTCGATAAAGTCTGCATCATAATGCATTGCTTCATCATCACCTGCATCTTTTTCTTTTACTTGCGCTTGGAAACGTTCTGCTTGGTCAATCGGGTCATTTAACTCGGAGAAACCATTAGCCAATTCACGACCACCAATAAAGAACTCAAAACGATCTGTAATATGTGGATTGCTATCATTACGACGTGCCAATGGAGAGGTTTCCGCTGGATATTCAGTAATAAATGTTGGCTGACGAAGCTTGGTTTCAACCGTTTCTTCAAAGACGATGGTTTGAAGCTTACCTAAACCAAAGCCTGGTTTTACTTGCTCTTTCAATTCTTCTTTGACAAATTTTGCCAAGAATTCACGATCAGATACATTTTCAGGTGTGAAGTTTGGGTTATTTTCAAGAATGGCATCGAACATTGAGATTTTCTTATATGGCCCTTTGAAGCTATACACTTCTTCGCCATAAGGTACATCGGTAGAACCTAAGATATCGATTGCCAATTTCTCAAGCATACTTTCAGTTAAAGCCATCAAATCTTTATAGTCAGCATAAGCTTGGTAGAATTCGATCATGGTGAATTCTGGGTTATGACGTGTCGAAACACCTTCATTACGGAAGTTACGGTTGATTTCAAAAACACGCTCAAAACCACCCACAACCAAACGCTTTAAGTAAAGCTCAGGAGCAATACGTAAGAATAATGGCATATCTAATGCATTATGATGTGTTTCAAAAGGACGTGCAGAAGCACCACCCGGAATCACATGCATCATTGGCGTTTCAACTTCCATAAAACGCTCATTGCTTAAATATGAACGAATGCCAGACACCACTTTTGCACGAATTTCAAAAGTTTTACGCGTATCTTCATTCACAATTAAGTCTAAATAACGTTTACGGTATTTCACTTCAGTGTCATTCAAACCATGGAATTTATCTGGAAGTGGGCGCAGTGATTTAGTTAACAATTCAAAATGTTCAATATGAACATAAAGATCACCTTTACCAGAACGACCTAAATAACCTTGAACGGCGATAATGTCACCAAGGTCTAAACCTTTAATTGTTTCAAGTACTTCAGGAGCAAGCTCTTTACGTGCCACATAAAGCTGAATACGACCTGTCATGTCTTGGATCACGATAAATGAACCACGGTTTAACATGACACGACCCGCTACAGAAACATGAATATGTTCACCAGCTTCGATTTCTTCTTTAGATTTTTCAGCAAATTGTTCTTGTAAATCTTGCGCATAGTGCTCACGTTTAAACGTGTTCGGCCATGGGCTAACACCTGTTTGCTTTGCCTGATCTTGTATTTGCTTTAATTTGGCATGACGCTGTGCAATTAAATCGTTTTCGGAAATGTGTTGTTCAGAAGTCGATTGAGCGTTATTTTGCGTCATCTCTGCCTCGATTAAATTAAAAAAACGGAAGTTGCATAGCATAGCAGATTTACAACATAATGCGTATGCATATAACACAACGATCAATGTAAAAAACTAAAAAATCATGAATAAATACTGGCAAGGATTCGCCCAAAGTATCATTTTCGCAAACATTTTATTGTTTTCCGCAGAAAGTTTTGCGGAGAAGCGTATTGTCATGAGCAATACTCGAAAGGATTTACCCACCAAAATTGAAACGACGAATATCAAAAATCAAGGCTATATTTGGCAATTAGAAATCACGCCCAATCAAAATTCACGTCAAGTACATGTTAAATTGATGAATCCAAATCCTGAAAAGCCCATTCTCAATGCAAGAGCATTAGAAATTGCAAGAAAAATAAACTTAGAACAATTACCTCAAGTTGCAAATGATTTTAAGAGTAAATCACTGAATATAGATGAAGAACAAATCGCTTTAACAAAGTATTATTATGGTAAATACATACTGTTTATAAAATTTCCAGAAACAGTGCTGTATGCAGTCAAACCTAATTTTTCACAATTACAAAGCTTATTAGAACCCTTTTGTGCACAAAAAAATGCCAATAAACAGGATATCAATCCAATGGATCAAGCCAATATCAACATTCATGCAAATTTTTCTGTTGATTTGAATGGGAACATTCAAAAGATTAGTTATGCTCCTGCGATCAACAGTAAAATGCGTCCGATTTTAGAGCCTTTATTGAAAAGAATTCGCTTTTATCCTCGCAATGAAAATGGCATACCCAAATCATTTGCGATCGAACAGCCGATTATCATTCAATGTCAATAAGTTGATCTTTTATTTAAACCAAAGACTCGTTGTTAATATGTGCGAATGATGATTCGACAATGAACAATCAATTAACATTCAACAATAATAACTATTTTTCTTCTGCCAACTGCTTGATCACAGCAAAACCTTGCTGAAAACCACGATCCATGATTTCTATATATTGTTCCGATGTTTCCACTTGTGCGGAAAGATGTGTTACGCCATCTACTTCATTTAAAAAATATTGTTCTAAACCACCACACCACTGCTGTGCTTCTTCACTTAAACGATCGACAACACCTTGCTTTAATATCCCTTGTTGCTGAAATATCACTTTTTTAAATTGTTCTAATTCAACGATCGTTGCAAGCATGCCATCACCACTGGCATCTTGAAACAAGGTTTCTCCACCAATTTTCCAGTCAGATTGCATCCGAGAACTGGGTGAAAAAAAGCGTGTCCACTGCGAATACGTATGTGTATCCCACATCACATTCCAAACTTTTTGTGCTGAAGCCTCAATCGTTATTTCATATTGCAGAGTGATCATCATTTCACCTATGAATAAACCTCTATTGATATCGAGCTTAACCTATTAGGTATATTCATTGATTATTTTTTGTTAAAACAACATCAAAATATGTAAATAAAATAAGAATTAAAGATACGATTCAATGTATTAGAATAAGAAAATGCATTCTTAGACCAAAAGCTAAGTTATAAAAATACGCAAGCTAAGTACAATGAACTCAGAACAAAATAGTTGAAATGTAAAGTTTTAACATTTCAAAATTGTGACTATTTCTCTCTTCAGCTTGTGAATAAAGAAGTTTGTAAATAAAGACAGTATGAAAGCGATAACAATGATGAGTAGCCATTCTAAAATTTTATTTTTACATGGACTAGATTCCTCCAAAGAATCAACCAAGTTCCATGCCATAGATGCTGAAAAAAAGTATTGTATAGAAGTCGATTATCGAAACCTGAATTTTAAAACTGTTGAAAATTTCTACCACGACACGATTGAAAAAATTAAACCTGATTTATTGATTGGGCATAGTTTGGGCGGGTATTGGGCACTGAAAATGTCACAGTTTCATCGTATTCCTACCATTATTGCCAATCCAAGTTTAAGCCCTGATTTTCGGACAGATTATCCAGCAATAGATGAGCAAGATTTAGAGCACGACATTCCACAAATCGCCTATATCGAACTGGGTGATGAAATCCTCGATATGTATGCAGCAACTGCGCTACTCGAAATTTATATGCAAATTGACGCTGTTGAAGGTGGACATCACCGTTTGGCACAACCTGAAAATCTAAATCGACTGATTGAATATATGGAACAAACCTTTATTCGGTGAGTGAGCAACTTTTTTAAATAAAAGGATAGAAAAAGCCCCTTATACACTGAATATAAGGGGCTTAAATTCAAAATCTATTTTCAAATAATTGATTAAGTATCAACCATTTTAAGCAACAGCTTGTTCTACAGGTTTAGAATTCTCATCCAAAACAGACCAAACTGTCATACCTAAATCTTGATGTAAATCAGGTAAATCCAAGAAAATACTTGCACCCAACACAGTGTGTTCGCACTTATGCATTAACTGTTTGACTGCTTTTAGCGTTCCGCCTGTTGCCAACACATCATCTACGATAATGACTTTTTGCGGTTCAATACCTGCTGACATTTCCAAACGGTCTAAACCATACTCTAAGCTATAGCCTACACCGACCACAGGTGGTGGCAACTTGCCTGCTTTACGTACCAATAATAAGCCTTTGCCTGTACGTTGTGCCAATAAACTCGCCAAAACAAAACCACGTGCTTCAACGGCAACAAAGCTTTCTACTTCAGCCAATTGCTCTGCTGGGATTTTTGCGATCAATGCTTCAGTTAATTCAACAAGATTGTTCATAAACAAAGGCGTTAAATCATAAAAACAAATTCCTGGTTTTGGGAAATCTTGGACAGTACGAATACTTGACCACAATAAAGTAGACATTTTCATAATTGAGGGAGATTGGAAGAGATAAGGAATATGTGAATTTTAACGCTTTTTTAGCTCAAAAAACAGCAAATGTCTCAACAAAGAATGAATGCATTCATTTAACCTATTGAAATTATTATGTACATTTTTAGATAAAATAATGGGTATGTTATTCGCTAATTCTATCCTTATTATTTTCAATACAATTTTGATTGAGATGAATACTTCAAATATGTTTAAAATCAAACCAGTTAACATTATTGATAAACCTGTTAAAATCTAAAAATGGGCCATAGATAAAAATTGTTAGACAATTATTTTAAAAATTAGCCCAAACAACACAGCTTTTGTCCTTCTGAGCCATTCAGCTTTACGTTTAGTAAGATAAACTCCGATATTTACTTTACTTTAGACACAGAACTGCGTAAAAATTTAGAAAAATATGTACACCTATGAATTGCATATTATTTGAGTCAAGCAGTAGATGGAATTTTACTGACAGAATAAACAAATTACCTGTCAGATATCGGAGAGTCAGATGAAAAAATATCAGTGCATCGTTTGTGGTTGGATCTATGACGAAGCAGCAGGTTGGCCACAAGATGGCATCGCAGCAGGAACCAAATGGGAAGACATCCCAGATGATTGGACTTGTCCAGATTGTGGCGTTTCTAAGGCCGATTTTGAAATGATAGAAGTCTAAGAATGAAGTAAAGGCCATGTAAACATGGTCTTTTTTACGAATAATTTAAAATTCATTTTTAGTGAACCTTATGACTTCTTCGTTTCGAATAGTTCATTTCGAATAAATTGAACAGCCGATCTCTATCAGATCAATCGCCATTTAATTCTATTTATTGTGTTCTATTTATTATGAATATGAAGCGAAGCAGTCGACCATAATGATTACTCAATCCGCATGGAGAAAAATATGCAACCGATCATCATCATAGGCTCTGGCATGGCAGGTTATACCCTCGCAAGAGAATTTCGTAAATTAGACGCTGAACAAGAGTTGGTGATGATTTGCGCAGATGATGCGGTGAATTATGCTAAACCGACTTTATCCAACGCTTTGGTTGGAAAAAAAGCACCTGAACAAATTGGTTTAGGCGATGCGGAAAAAATGAGTACGCAATTGAATATGCGTATTGAAAAAGACACTTGGGTTAAATCAATTGATGCAAATCAGCATCAACTGCTAATAGAGAAACAAGGTCAAACTTCAACACAAGGTTATTCAAAACTCATCCTTGCTGTCGGTGCAAATCCAATTCGTTTAGCTATTGCTGGGGACGGCAGTGACGATATTCACGTCGTAAACTCGCTGATGGACTATCGTGCATTTCGAGATACTTTGGACAATTGCAGCACCGGTGAATGTGAGGATAAACGTGTTGTTATCCTCGGTGCAGGCTTAATCGGTTGTGAATTTGCCAATGATTTACAAAATACAGGCCATCAAGTGACGGTTATTGATTTAGCACCACAGCCTTTAGGTCGTTTATTACCGAACCATGTTGCTCAAGCATTTCAAGAAAATCTTGAAGAATCAGGGATCAAATTTGCACTCGGTACAACTGTTGAAAAAGTGTCTAAATCTGATCGTGGTTATATTGTGTCACTTGCAAATGGTCAGTCTCTACTGGCAGATGTGGTTCTATCTGCAATTGGTTTGCAACCGAACACTGCATTGGCAAAAGATGCAGACATCAAAACCAGTCGTGGCGTGATTACCAATACTTTATTGGAAACCAATCAAACTGATATTTTTGCAATTGGGGATTGTGCAGAGGTCAATGGAACTTTATTGCCATTTGTGATGCCAATCATGCAACAAGCTAGAGCTTTAGCAAAAACATTAAGTGGTCAAACCACCAATGTGCATTACCCTGCTATGCCTGTTGCAGTAAAAACACCTGCTGCACCACTTACCGTTCTTCCTGCGCCAATGGATGTTGAAGTGACTTGGGAAAATGAAGAGTTTGATGATGGTATGTTGTCTAAAGCAATTGATGGCGAAGGTACACTTCGTGGCTTCGTGTTATTGGGTGCAACTGCAGCTAAACAACGTTTAACGTTGACAAAACTCGTTCCTGACTTGATTCCTGCATCAGTTTAAGGTTTAAATAAGAAGGATTGTTTTTTAAACAAAAAATAATCCTTCTTTGATAGGAAAATAACAATGAATAGCGCACTTCAATTTCAAAACTCACCGTATACATCCTTTATGCAAGAGTCTACGGTGGATTTAGGTAACGGTATTCAATTACATATTGAAGTTGGCGGTAACCCAAATCATCCTACAGTGATCTTGATTATGGGATTGGGTGCGCAAATGTTGTTTTGGCCAGATTTCTTTTGTAAATCTCTGATTGATCAAGGTTTCCGTGTTATCCGTTTTGACAATCGTGATATTGGTCTATCTTCTAAAGTAAGACACAAAGGTCCTCGTCTCAATGCAGTTAAATTGATGGGTCGTTTTGCACTGGGTTTACCTAACGATGGTGCGCCATATAACCTTTATGATATGGCAGATGATGTAGCGCTGTTGATTGATCGTTTAGGAATAGAAAAAGCCCATATTCTCGGTGCTTCAATGGGTGGCATGATTTCTCAAATTTTAGCAGCGAAATATCCTGAAAAAATTGAAAAAGTCGGTTTATTGTTTACCAGTAATAATCAACCGCTGTTACCACCGCCCTTTCCAAAACAATTATTTAGCTTGATTGGTAAACCTGAATCACGTGATGAAGACGGTATTGTCAATCATTCACTCAAGGTATTTCGTCTGATTGGTTCGCCTGGTTATATCAACCAAGTCGATGCAATTCAAACCGCCCGTAAATTATATCGACGTAGTTATCATCCAGCGGGTGTACTTCAACAGTTTTTAGCAATATTATGTACGGGTTCCTTACTTAAATTGGATAAGCAAATCGAAAAACCAACATTAGTATTACATGGTTCTAAAGATCGCTTATTACCTCCAAGTCATGGTAAGGCAGTAGCAAAAGCTATTTCAGGTGCTAAATTTGAATTAATTGAAGGAATGGGGCATGATATGCCACCGCATTTTATTCCTCAAATTAGCGGGTTATTTGCACATCATTTTAAATCATAAGCATTAGGACACTATGGCTGCATTACCATCCCTAAGACAACTGTCATATTTAGTGACATTGTCTGAGACGTTGCACTTTACTGAAGCAGCGCGCCGTTCGTTTGTAACTCAGTCCACTTTATCGGGTGGAATCATGGAGTTAGAACGTTTATTGGGTGGCGTACTCGTTGAACGTGATCGCCAAAATGTACGTTTAACTCCGTTAGGCGAACAAGTTGTTGCCCGAGCCCGTGTTCTACTCGCCGATGCACAAGACTTAATGCGCTTAAGTCGTGAAATGAGTGAACCTTTAACTGGTGATTTACATCTGGGCATTATCCCGACGATTGCGCCGTTTCTTTTATCCAAACTCTTGGAAGAAGTGCATAAACAATTACCTAAAATTCAATTACATTTACACGAAGCGCAGAGTGAAAAAATTGTAGAGAAGTTAGAGCACGGTAATCTGGATATGATTATGCTTGCACTTCCTTTCGATACTCGTGGCTTGAAAGTTGCTGAAATTGCAAAAGAACGTTTATTTTTAGTTTGCAATAAAGCAGATCAAAATGCAGTGAATGCAAGAAGCTTAGATGATCTTGATTTATCGCATTTAATGTTACTTGAAGAAGGACATTGCCTACGTGATCATACTTTAAGTGTTTGTCCAATTGGTGAACGCAAAAATGATCATCGTTTAAAAGCAAGTTCTTTACCTACACTAGTAGAAATGGTGAGCTCTAACTTAGGTTATACCTTACTTCCTGAAATTGCTTTGCATGCACACATGCTCAAAAGCAACGATCAGCTTGTGATTAAATCTATTGAAAATGCACCAACACGCACATTGGCTTTAGTGACACGTAAAAGTACACCACTACAAAGTGAATTTGATGTATTGGTACAAATTCTACAAAAAATCACTGCTAATTTAAGTTAAAAGCAGTCAGCTATTTCAATAAAAAAGGAGTCATCATTGACTCCTTTTTTAATTTTATCAAAGACTTAAATTAAAGAATTGATAATAAAAATTTAGGGTAGTATTTATTTAACGTCAGTTCGGGATAGAGTTTGATGTAAGTTATTGAAAAGATAGATCAGACACAGCGGAGTCTTACCGTTTAAAAGTCAAATGTAAGGATTAATCCACTTCGTCTTGCACTTCGCTTGAAATATATTTCAATCTTGTTCAGGTTCGACCTACTTTTCTTTCGGGAAAAGTAGGCAAAACCATTTGTCAGTCGCCAACTCGACAGATACCATCAAGTACCTAATATATCGCAAAAACAGTATATTACAGATGTAGCCCTGCCTCAAACAATGCGACTGACATTTCCGCGTATCATATAGCTGGGAACATATCTTATCCCGAACTCAGGTTATTTAAAATATTCAATCAAAGTTTGTTGTGCATTGTGTGGAACTTCACCCTCTTTTAACTGAGCACGTACCCAAGTTCCATCCCCCTGAAGCAACCAAGCTTGGGTATTATCTTTTAAATAATTCACCAAACCTTGCTGATAAATACGTTTCTTCAAGGCTGGATCTTCAATCGGGAAGCAAACTTCCACACGATTAAATAAATTACGATCCATCCAGTCCGCACTTGAGCAGTAGATACGTGAATTACCATTATTCCCAAAATAATAAACACGCGTATGTTCTAGGAAACGCCCAACAATCGAACGTACACGGATATTTTCAGAAAGATTAGGTAAACCTGGACGCAAACAGCAAATTGAACGAATAATTAAATCAATTTGTACGCCAGCTTGTGATGCTTCATACAATTTATTGATCAATTGAACTTCGCTCAATGCATTCACTTTGACAATAATTTGTGCTGGCTTCCCTGCTTTCGCATTGGCAATTTCATCATCAATAAAAGAAATGAGCTGCGCATGTAAGGTAAACGGTGCATGTAGAAGCTTTTTCAACTTCGCCATTTTCCCCATACCTGTAAGCTCTTGGAAAATACGATGTACGTCTTCACACAGCTCTTTATCTGTGGTCAATAAGCCATAGTCAGTATAAATACGTGCATTGGTCGCGTGATAATTACCTGTCCCTAAATGCACATAACGGACTAATTTATTGTTTTCACGGCGAACCACTAAAATCATTTTGGCATGGGTTTTATAACCAACAATACCATAAACCACTACTGCCCCTGCTTCCTGTAAAACATTGGCAACGGCAATATTTGATTCTTCATCAAAACGTGCCCGCAACTCAATCACAGCAGTGACTTCTTTACCGTTACGTGCTGCTTCTGCGAGAACCTGAACGATTTCTGAATCTGCACCACTACGATAAAGTGTTTGTTTAATTGCTAACACTTGAGGATCACGGGCTGCTTCACGCAGTAAATTAATCACAGGTGCAAAAGATTCAAATGGATGATGTAACAGAATGTCTTGCTTCTGCATTGCAGAAAAAATATTTTCAGACTTCTTTAATACCTTCGGTAATGATGGTACATGTGAATCATAACGCATGTGCGGACGTTTAAAGTTGGACACTAAACGTGCCAAATTCACAGGTCCATCCACTTTATAAAGCTGCTCGTGTTCCAAATCAAACTCTTCGAGCAAATATTCATAAATATGCTTTGGACAATTCTCAGTCACTTCTAAACGGACTGCACGACCAAAACGACGTGAGCTCAATTCACCTTTCAATGCTTTCGCTAAATCTTCAACATCTTCATTTAAGGCTAAATCAGCATTACGTGTTACACGGAACTGATAACAACCTGTTGCTGTCATACCGGGGAAAAGATCAGACACGTGTTCATGAATGATTGCAGACAACATCACAAAATGTTCTTTGCCACCTGTTAGTTCATCAGGTAGGCGGACGACACGTGGTAATGAACGTGGTGCAGGAACAACAGCTAAATCGATTTGTCGACCAAACGCATCTTTACCTTCTAAAGTTACAATAAAGTTTAAACTTTTATTCACTAAACGAGGAAATGGGTGCGCTGGATCTAAGCTAATTGGAGTTAAAACAGGTGCAACTTGTTCTTGGAAATATTTTTTAATCCACACTGATTGTGCAGGTGTTAGTTCACCACGACGTAAAAAGCAAATGTCTTCTTCACGCAGTTTAGGAAAAATTTCTTCATTTAAAATACGATATTGACGTTCAATTGCTTCATGTGCTGTTTTAGAAATTTGTTCTAAAACTTGTTTTGGCGTAAGACCATCTGGAGTACGGCTTTCATTCCCCAGTGTTAACTGTTCCATTACCCCTGCAACACGAATTTCAAAAAACTCATCCATATTACGAGAAAAAATCAGTAAGAAATTCATACGTTCAAGTAAGGGATGTAAAGGATCGACAGCTTGTTCTAAAACGCGTAGATGAAAATCTAAAATAGACAATTCACGATTGATATATCGTTCGTTATAAGCATATTCTGTAGGTGTCGTGGTCGCCACTGCGCTGTTCATGCAATAAACCTGCATCAATAAATGTCATAAAAGTAGTATGCTTCAAATTTATGACAATTTCATAAAAAACCACAAAGATTTATGTTTTTCTCTGATCAAAAATGCACATTTTTCTACAAAACAGGAAGCTAATCTGGGATGCGTGTATAACGCATATATTTTAAAACCATACGTTTACGGTACTGTAGCTTTGAATCATCACGATGATCTTGATAATACTTAGGATTGGGCAACAACACTGCTAAAAATGCAGCTTGCTCACGACTCAAACTCTTAGCACTTTTACCAAAATAATATTGTGAAGCAGCCTCAATACCATAGATATGATCTCCAAACTCAACCGAATTCATATAGACTTCTAAAATACGTTGCTTAGTCCACATGCGTTCCATCATGGTTGTGGCAATGGTTTCCTGCCCTTTACGAATAAATGAACGACGATTATAGAAAAACAAATTCTTTGCCAATTGTTGTGAAATCGTTGAACCACCAGCAACTACTTTATCTTTCTTTAAATTGCGTTGTAATGCATCTTCGATACCATCCCAATCAAAACCATGATGATCTATAAATTTCGCATCTTCTGCTGCAACAATGGCATGTTTAAAGTTATCACTGATCTCATCATAATTGCGCCACTGATGTTTAATCGGTTTGAAATCTGATAAATATGTCCAACGCATGAACATTGTGGTTTCGACGTTGTGGGTACGCCAATACACCAAACTTGAGAAAATCCATAGTTGTATGATAATCAAAATACTGATAATAATTAACAAACCACGAACAATAAAAGCTTTCATGTCAGCAGGTTACTCCGAAAATTTTGGCATTTCATGCTAAGCTGAAACTATCTATAAAAAAACACAGAAATCGCATGACTGATTATCAAGAAAACTCATCCTATGCACAACCACCCAATAAAATTGAGAAAATAACCTTATTACTCATTTCCATTAATGTTGGGCTATTTGCGGTACAGGTCTTGTCAGGCGTCAATATTACCGACCCAAGCACTTTAGATGCATTACGTTGGGGAGCTGATTATGCACCTTTAACCTTTTTAGAGGAACCTTATCGCTTATTTAGTAGTATGTTTTTTCACTTTGGTATTCTGCACCTCATGATGAATATGTGGGCTCTCTTTGTATTTGGGAATGTTGCTGAACAAACTTTTGGTCGTGCCTATTATTTAGGTCTTTATATTATTGCTGGGTTAATGGGTAGTTTACTGAGTGGCTATCTCGATATTCGTAATAGTTATGCATTACTACAAAGTTTTGATGTAAAGCTTCTTCCACATGTGTCTGCGGGAGCTTCTGGAGCTGTTATGGGCTTAGGTGGTGCATTGGCAATGCTTTCTCTTTTCCCACCAGTACCGAATCAAAGATTTATTTTAGATAAAAAATCACTTTTAAGTATTCTGGCGATTAACTTGGCTTTTGGTTTCTTTGCGACTGGAATCAATAATGCAGCACATATTGGCGGTATGGTGATGGGTGCAATATTAGCCTTAGCATGGTATATCGCTCAACGTGTGAATGCGGGGCAAATTACAAATATCGTGATTATTTTGTTCGGTATCGGTTTAACTTATACCGTGTATTTGTATTGCCAAAATCTTATTGAGCCGATTACTCCACTTTGGCAAGAAGCAATTTCACAAATGCGCAGTCAGTTGAAGTTTTAGATGGTCTAAAAGAAAATACAATGAAAAATGATATCAGCCAAAATTTGATGGCTGATATTCAAATAATTTTTAAAGAGACATATAAAAGTATGTACGCTCTAAACTTTTGAAATCTTTAGAATAACAACAGGTATAAAAAATCCTTTAAGTTGTATTTGTATATTCAAATATATACCACCAGAAGATATATTCTGCATATATATTAACCTGAGTTCGATATAAAAAAAGAGTAGAAAAAAAGCCTTAGTGTTTGTAACGTATTGGTTCTCAAGACAAAACATTACAACACAAGGCTTTTCTATGCCTTGCGCCATATATGGCTCATACCGAATTATTTTGTATTTTGGATGATTTTTGCAAAATATTTAATGAATCCTTAGAAAAATCTCTAATTTCTGATCAAAATCAATCAACACAAAAATCAGCTTTAAGCCTTTCTGAGGTGATGACAATTGTGATTTTATTTCACCAGTCAGGTTATAGATTCTTTAAATATTTTTATTGTTATATGGTCATTCCTTTCTGGAAACCAGCTTTTCCTAAGCTTCTTAGCTATAACCGTTTTATTGAAATTATGCCCCGTTGTTTACAAGCATTAAGCTGTTTCTTCCATCAAGTCAAAGGAATAGACACAGGTATTAGTATTATTGATTCAACTAAATTAGTGGTTTGTCATAATCTCAGAATTAAAAGACATCGTGTATTTAAAGGCTTGGCAAATCGTGGGAAAAGTAGTACTGGATGGTTTT
>NZ_AFIE01000052.1 GCF_000214135.1 Acinetobacter sp. P8-3-8 | reverse complement strand
CTGACACCAAATTGTTTGCACAGCGTAGTGACTTTAACCAGTCTCATTGCAAAGTATTTGATTACCGTGTACTTCTCTTGCCTTGATCGGTGAGGAAATACACATGCACTTTTTTTAGCATGTCATTTGCCTCTTTGAGCTGTTTGACTTCTTTTTCTAGATCTAATATTCGTTGTTGCTCAGGTGTTAACTGACGTTTGCTTGAGCCTTCTGGATTAGCAGTACGAATCCATTTATCAAGTGTCGAGTAACCAATACCAAGCTTTACCGCAATTGATGCTAATGATTCATGTGAGTTTGCAAGTGCATAATCAATTGCTTGCTGTTTAAATTCCGGACTAAAGCGTTTACTCATGTGTACATCTCCAAAGTTAACATTACGTTATCTTTAGAGGGACGATGTGTCCATTATTTTGGCTAGGATCATACATAGGAATATGCAGGTTATAACTAAGATGCTTAGGAAAAGCTGATTTCCAGAAAGGAACGACCATATAACAATAAAAATATTTAAAGAATCTATAACCTGACTGGTGAAATAAAATCACAATTGTCATCACCTCAGAAAGGCTTAAAGCTGATTTTTGTGTTGATTGATTTTGATCAGGAATTAGAGATTTTTCTAAGAATTTATTAAATATTTTGCAAAAATCATCCAAAATACAAAATAATTCGGTATGAGCCATATATGGCGCAAGGCATAGAAAAGTCTTGTGTTGTAATGTTTTGTCTTGAGAACCAATATGTTACAAACACTAAGGCTTTTTTCTACTCTTTTTTATATCGAACTCAG
Source organism: Acinetobacter sp. P8-3-8 (assembly GCF_000214135.1). GTDB lineage: Bacteria > Pseudomonadota > Gammaproteobacteria > Pseudomonadales > Moraxellaceae > Acinetobacter. The sequence continues at coordinate 20,124 of NZ_AFIE01000052.1, read as the reverse complement.
GTTATTTTATAAGGCTGATTTCAATTGTTTTTGATGTTTCTTGACTTGTTTTGCATATTTTTTACCTTGGCGACGCATTTTCCAACTGGACTCATAATTACTTGGACCCACATTATAATAAGCTAAAGCCTTTTTCCAACTGCCTGCAGATTGATTATATTTAGACAAAATCATCGTGCCACAACGAATATTGGTATATTCATCATATAAATTGCCAGGGCATGACTGTTGCCAGTAACGTGGCATAATTTGAGTCAGCCCAACAGCGCCCGCAGGCGAGGCTGCATAGTTACGGTAATTTGATTCCTGACGAATGGTTGCAGCGATCAATAACGGATCGACATCGTATTGATCAGCATTTTGCACAATCATTGGTGAAACACGATTGGCTGTATCAGGTGAAATAGAATATGCTTTTTGAATACCTGTAGAAAGTTTTCCAGCTCGTTTTTGTACTGAGCCTCCGCCTAATGAAGAACAGCCTGCCATTAACAATATAAAAGAAAAAACAGCGGTATTTTTCAATATTCTGTTGTTGTATAAATAGGTGTGAAAATTCAAAATAAAACCAATAGCATGTCATCCCAATGTGTTTTGATGTTATGTGGCACAATACTTTGTGTCAATTACAGAAGTTTTATAGAATTATTAAAATAAGAATGTATCGATTTATTTTTAATCAATATTTTATTTTGCTCAGCACTATTCTTTATCATTTGCTACATCTCTATTTGGCTTTTTTAACATGATGGCGAGCATTAAATGCAATGAATTCTCAGGACTATATTGAACATCAAACGGTTTATTATCATCATGGGTATAAATCGCATAAACAATTGGAATATTAAGCTTATTCTTTTGAATGAGTTTGGAATTTTCTGAATTGAGCTGTTGTGCAATCTCTGTGAGTTTTGACGGGTTAATTTCCTGTTGAATCAAAGCTTTACAAAAATATTGAGCACCAGCAAAACGATCGTGAATGATTTCCAATACATCTTGATTTTGTGCTGTATTTTCAGACTTTAATTGATCAAGATCGAGCTGTTTGATACGTTTTAAGTCAATATCAAGTGTAGATGGAGCGTCATTTTTAATCGCTGTAGAATTTTGAGTTAAACGTGATCGCAATTCATCGATCTTCGCAATTGGATTGATATTGATTTGTTTTGCATAAAGCTTTTTAACAGATTCAATGACTTGTTTATCTTTACACGGACTATTGTCGAATACACTACAGCCTTGCAAAGCTAGGCTGATACTGCAAAAAGTCAAAAATGTTTTTATTTTCATCGGCTTTATCCAAGATGTATAGTGAATTTAACTCCACCAATATCTTAAAATATGAAAGAAAATGGGTGCAGAAAAACAAATAGAATCAATACGATCTAACATTCCACCATGCCCATGAATGAGTTGTCCCCAATCTTTCACCCCACGATCACGTTTAATTGCTGACATGACCAAACCGCCAAAAAAGCCAAAGATACAGACCACTAGGCCAATAAAAGCAGCTTGTAGATAGCTGAAAGGAGTTAACCAAGCCATTGCAGTACCTAAAGCAGTTGCTAGTAGGATGCCACCGACTAAACCTTCTACCGTTTTAGATGGAGAAAGCACAGGGGCAACCTTATGTTTTCCAAATAATTTACCGCAGACATACTGTAATACATCTGAAACTTGCACCACCATAATCAGCCAGATGGCTAACCAAATCGGTTCACCTTTAAATTCGGGTAATTTTAAATTTAATAATGCAGGGACATGGGAAATACAGAATACACTGACCATTAAGCCCCATTGAATTTTTGAACTTCGCTCAAGAAAATGAGTGGTGTCTTCTTGTTTTAAACTGGCGATGGGGATTAATAAAAATACATATAAGGGAATAAAGATTGAATAAAGCCCGTACCAATCGGTGTAAATTAAATAATATTGATAAGGAATAACGAAATAAAATGCGATGAGTAATGGAAAATAATCACCACGTCGAGTTGGAAGTAGGCTAATAAACTCACGTAATGCAAAAAGAGAAATAATCCCAAATAACACAATAAATGCTGTTTTTCCCAATAAAATCGCAGCAGCGATGACGATGAGCATGACCCACCATGCGTTAATTCGTGCATTTAAATTATCTATAACCGATGATGGTTGAGCTCCTGCTTTTTGTTTGAGAATAAAACCGACAGTTGATGCAAAAATGAGTATTCCAGCAAATATGCCAAATAATAGATAGGTTTTATCAAGGTTATTTAACATCATTGATTTTCAACCTCTTTTAATTCTAATAATTGCTTTTGTGCATAATCAATAAAGTCAGTTTTATCCATTTCTAAATGTTGTTCTAAAGGACAGCCAAAACATACGGTAGAAAGCAAGGGTAGTGGAATAAATGCACCTTTGGGCATAACCCGCCTTAAATTTGAAATCCAAACAGGAACGATCTCAATCTCAGGAAACTGCTTGTGTAAATTGTACAAACCACTTTTGAATGGTAGTAATTCAATATCATCATTCAGATTTCGAGTCCCTTCAGGGAAGAAGATAATAGAATAGCCTTGCTCAAGAGCATCTTTAACAGGCTGCAAGGGATCTGCGTTATCTTCTTGATTACGTCGAATCGTTACTCCATTGAACGTATCTTTAATTAAAAATTGTCGAAATCCATCTTTAAGCCAATAATCGGAAGCAGCCACAGGTTTGGTCTTTCGACGCATAATTTTAGGTAAAGAAGACCACAATAAAATAAAATCGATATGGCTATTATGATTGGCATAATAAATACGTTGTTTGGGTACAGGTTGACAACCGATCCACAAACTACGTGTACCTGTCAGTAAACGTGCCCCACGACGGGTAAAAAAAGCAATTAATCGAGCCAGATAACCTGACGCAAAATTGTTTTTAGATTGTTCCAATGCACTGTTATGTTCTTGCTGTATCGGAGTTTTATTCATTCTATAAACCAATTTTATCAATAATTTCAATGGGCTTTTTGGCACAAAGAAAAAGGTTTATTGTGTCAATAACTTATAAATTAAGATAATTAAAACAAAATATTGTATGAACAGTAAAGCAATTTGCAGTTTAAATAAACGGAAACACCCTGCAAAACGTAAAGCCCAATCTCGTCCAGCTTTAGATTCAGGCATTAATTTCAATTGAATCAATGATTGATCAAATTGCTGAGTTAGATTTTCGAGTGTTTCGCTGTCGGATTGTTGGGCTATGATTTCAATCAATTGAGTATCAAATTTTAGCCTTAATGAAAGATAATGATGCAATATGATTAAAGTGAAATTTAGAATAATAAATATCCAAAAATCAAGTGATTGCCAGCCTTTCAATAAGATTGAAATAATGGATAATGCAAAAGCGACATAGCCTGAAAATAGCAAACCCTTGGTTGCAGATAAAAGTTTAGCCACCACATAAAAATTCATTTTCAAGGCGCCAATCCTTTCAATTTTAATTGATAAGTATGCAGGTTTTTAATCTGAGCATCGTTGAGTTTAACCCAAGGTCTAGCAGACTGAACGATTTGAATGGCATCTTGAACATGAGTAGCATGTTGTTGCTGTATTAACCAAGCACATAAAATTGCACTACTTCTTGAATAACCCAAAGCGCAGAAAATTAATACTTTATATTCTGTACTTGTATTTGAAACAGAATGAATCAATTGGTTAAAAGATTCAACAGCGTGTTGGAGTTGGTCTGCTTGTAAGGGAATTAAGTCTAAACTTGGGTATTGAAAATATAAACTTTGAGGATTCACAGGTAGCTCTGCAACACAATCAAATACTGCTTGATATTTTTGAGTTGTAGATCGTGTTGGGATGCGACCTAAAAAAATGGTTGTATTTTCAAATTCAATAATTTGAGAATCTTCAGGATGTTTTCTGGTCCAGATTCTACTGTTTAGCCATGCAAAAATTAAGTAGGGAGCAAATAACATTTTTGCTGCAATGCTCAAATTACCATCTGCTTGTTTTTGGAAAAAGTGTGGTCGAACCAATAGATAAGCGCATGCTACGAGAAATAAGCTGATCGATGGATAAATTAACCACAGAAAACCACCTTTAAACAAAATCGCAGGAATCACCAATAAAATTGAGCCGATAAAGTAGTAACTTGCTAATTTAAGATGTTTGGGGGTGAGTATTTGTAGAGCATCTTTTTTAAATGGTGATTTTTCTGTAATTGGAAATAACCATAGACAGAATGCACCAGCCAATAAACCTGTTGGAATATCGATAAAATGATGCTGCCATGTGGTGAGTACAGATATTCCAATGAGTAATGACCAAATATCAACAAGGTATTTCCATTGACCTGTACTATGTCTACGGAAAAAGTCCCAAAGAATCACCAATAAAACGATATGTAAAGAAGGAGCTTGATTAAAAGGTTTATCAAAGCCCATAAGTACATCAAACCATAAGCCAAAAAAACCGTCTAAAGGTGGGCGTTCAAAACTGAATTTAAGTGGAAAAAGCAGGAAACAACTGATTGAAATGAGCTGCGCTGTAAATAGTCTAAGCGCATGTTGTTTCAGCTCAAATTTATTCCAACATAGCAATAAAGATAGCCCATAAAATAAATCAATCGACCAATAAGGCACAATTGTCCATGCCCAAAGCGGAATGTGTTTTTCCCAGTCATAGACAATACTTGGGACACTCAGCAGTTGTGATGCATAGTTATTTGCAAATCCATAAGTCAGAAAGAAAAAGGGGGCAAGGAAAACTAAGCAAAGAATTCCCCATTTCCAAGTGCCTGTCTCTTTGGTTTGATTATTGAATATCATATTTTTTGAGTTGATTGTTGGTTTTTGATTTGTTGAAGAAGTATTATTGCTGTGTGTTTCTGTTCGAATATTATATTTGGAATAGTCAGGATTTTTCGATACTTCATCATCAATTCTTTTAGGTGGAAGATTGTTTTGATCAGAAAGAATTTTTTGAATTTTTAAAGATAGTTCAATTGTTTCTGCTTCAATCCACATCATAGAAAAAAGAAAATCATTTCCAATAATAATTTTACTATTATTTAAAGTGTAAGTGAGGTCAACAAAATCCTCTTTAGGTTCAAAAGGTGGTTCTGAAATAACTTCTAAATGATAATATTTTTTCAAAACTTCAAGAATATGAGTTACGCATTCGCGCCATTCATGATTATCCCCACCTAAATCAACATCATAATTGATTCTAAATGTGTTTTTAGACCAAAGCGGGAAATAACGCATATCTTCGAGAGTATACATATTCTTCAATCCATTTTTGAATTTTAGATTTGCTAATAAAGCATCCTTGCTAAATGTAATTTAAAGTTTCTGTGCTACTGAAACCGTAAATATTCCAAATTCATCAATACATTGATCCACTTTTTTAAAGCCAGCAGCTTCAACGAGAGCATCCATTTCAGCTTGAGAACGTAAACGCATGACCCATGCATCACCTTCACGATGTGAGGTTAAAGCTCTTGCAATAAATTCTTGTTGTGGATGCCAAATTTGACCTGTATAGATCAAATAACCATCTTTGAGAATGGCTTTACTTAGACCTTCCAGTGATTGTCGAAGTAAGTCATTATCACTAAATAATTCATATAAGCCCGAAACTACTGCTAAAGAAGGTTTTGGTTTGACTGAGGCAAGTGATTGCGTATCAAAGGCATCTGCTTGAACAAATTCAGCGATGTCACTCAAACCACGTTCAGCAATCATTTTTTGCCCAGCTTGGACATTAATATCGCTATAATCACGCAATAAAATCGAGTCTGGGCGTTTCGGAAGTTGAGCAACGGCATCTAAAATATAACGACCGTGTCCTGAAGCAATATCCATAATTCTGAGTGGTTTACGCTTTTTGATGAGAATATCAGCGTATTTCTGTACCAGATGTTCAATGTTTTGTTTACGGACACGAATACCACGCCAACCAATCGCATTTAAATATTGTCGGTCAATGATCTTACCAATGGGGTTGCTACTTTCAGACTGATTACGATAGACAAAATCTAAAGTGCTGCCTGAGTCATAACCAGTATCTTCACCAATTTTCAAGCCTTTAGACAATTGGCTGCCGATTTTCAAATTCTTTTTGGTGATCTCCCAAAATGCATTTTTAATGGATTTCTTAGGTAAAGGTGAGCTGAGATCTTCTGCCGTTGCACAACTTGGGCCAATTTTATCGGCATTTAAAAGATCAGGTGCTTGATATTCCATAGCAAAACATTGCTGAATAAAGCGACGAATTTTTTCAGTCGCAAGATAACGATCTTTTTCACCCAAAGTATCGTGGAAGAAACCGTCTAAAACATGAAATTCTTTTTTAGGATGAGGTAGCTTTTGGTAAAAAGCGTGTTGTGGTTTTTGAAAGACCACAAAATCTGAGCCTGATGATAAAACTTGTGTGGGAACAAAGATATTTTGTGCATCTGCAACAATACGTTTTGAAGCATCATACAGTCCAAGCAACATTCTGACAGATATGGCTTTGGCGATCTTAGGATCAGTGTCATAGCTCAACGCACGTTCTTGATCATGCGTCAGCATATTGGCTTTGACATAACTTTGTATAAAGAAGTTGCCACGTAATTTTGCCATCACCCTTAAACTTGGTTCAGCAAAGGGCACATACAATTTAATATCAAAAGCAGGGGATGCTAAACAGAGCGCACGAATTTTCGGTGCATAATCATGTACCCAAGTCGCAGCTAAAACAGCCCCGACACTTTGCCCAATAACAGCAATATTTTGAGTTTCAATAGCATATTGTTGTTCAATATGTTGAACAAAAGATTGAATGTCTTTTACACATGCTGAAAAACTAGGTGCATCGCCTCGTTCTCCTGGAGAATCTCCATGTCCACGTGCATCCCAAGCAAAAAAATCAAAATCAGGCAGGTTAAGTTCATTGACCAAATGTGCCATGCGCCCTGAATGCTCATGGCCGCGGTGAAAAAGAATAATGGCTTTCTTGGTTTCAGATGGTGTATCAGTTGCCCAATGTTGATAAAACAATGCAGTTCCATCATGGCTCGTAAAGGTATGTTGACTATTGTTATACATCGATATTTACCCTAAATAATAATATTACGGAATTGTCTTTAAACTGTTTTTAATTCGGTTATAAATAGTGAAAGCAAGCAGTAAACCAATTAAGCTGAGTATGCCATTACAAATCCACGCAAGAAGTTGCAAATTTGTACTAATTAGTGGAAATATCACAATAATTACAGTGATTAAACTAAACCAAAATGCACGATCACTTTTCCCCATCGGGCCATCATAACGACGTTCTTGACCAATAAGAGGTGCCATTACACCTGTATATTCACTTAGAATTGCAAGGAAAACGATCAATAACAATAACTTTGCATTGATAAAGCCAAAGGCAATCAGGCAAATATACAGTGCTGTATCTGAAATAACGTCGCACAATTCATTGTAAAAAGCACCTAAATTTGATTGTTGTTTAAACTCTCGTGCCAACATGCCATCAATTGCGTTGAATGCCATACGAATCAGCATCCATAGTGGAAATAATAATAGTAACCATGAAATAGAATGCGTTAGATAATAGTAATATAGGAAATAGCCTAAGCAAATCGAAATAAACATTGCCAATAACGTGACTTGATTTGCCGTGATTCCAAGTTTGAATAATTTTTGGACAAAAGGACGTAATAGGTTTTGAAATGCTGGTTTTAATTGATAGATAGATGGCATCGTTTTAATAAATGTCAGTAATTGCTGAGATTTTAAGCAGAATAATCATGATTTTTCAAGTGATATAAATAGCCTAAGCAAATTTAAATTTTTTCAAAAAAGTCTTATACTTGCATCTCCCCAAATATTTTAAATACTAAATTCACATGACACCTGCTTGTAAAGTTTTGAAATCAAATAAAATCGAATTTTCAATTCATGAATATGAACATGATGTAAATGCCAAAAGTTTTGGTTTAGAAGCAGCGGAAAAGCTTGGACTAAAAGTGGACGAAGTCTTTAAAACGTTAATGGTAACGGATGATAAAAATTATTTTGTTGCGGTTTTACCTGTAAATCATCAATTGAATTTAAAAAAAGTGGCGAGTGCTTTTGGCTGTAAAAAATTACATATGGCAGATCCCAAAGATGCAGAGCGTTTAACAGGTTATTTGGTTGGTGGAATTAGCCCAGTTGGTCAGAAAAAGCGCTTAAAAACGGTGATTTCTGATACGGCGCAAGGACTGGAAAAGATATATGTCAGTGGTGGAAAAAGGGGATTAGATGTGGGACTTCATCCCAATGACTTAGCCAAGGTTTTAGCTGCAAACTTTGCTGATATTGTAGATGAATAATTGCATCAGTTTTTGTTTTTGAGGTGTAAGTTGTTTATTTATAATGTTTAATTATTAAAAATTATTTTAAATAAGTATTTTCCTAATTAAATGAAAAGTTGAATAGTGCAAACCTCAAACCATTTTGAGTGTAAATAAAAATAAAAAACTTTTAATTCAATCTATTAGATATATTTTCAAAACCTTTTTCTCGATTTCTATTGAATTATTAAATGATAATAATTATTATTATCAATATTCTTAGATTTTACAATCTTCGATCAAGAAACATAAATAAATTTGAAGCGACTGCTTAAGGGTTTGAATTTAATCAATTTATAACTTTTATGGAACAGGCTTATTTTACTCTTTTGTGAAGAGGACTCGTAAGATGCAACAACTAGCCAATCGGTTGGCGATGCAACATTTCATTAATGCTTATACGCAGGAAACTGGCAAAGGTCATTTGCTTAATAAGCATGATCAACAAAGTTCTCAACAGCATGCGTTTAGCCAAGGTTTGACGCTGTTATCAATTCCTATCTACTCTATTCAAGCGCAATGCTATTTCCCTCTATCCTATGTCAGTCGAGTAGGGCGTCACCGTTTAGCAAATCTCCCTCAGGTGATTATTCACGGACAAATGAAGACTTTAAGCCCTATTACAATTGTAGGACTCCTGCTTGAAGAATTGGTTCTTGAATCTTCGATTCCATTAGATGCTGCTTCATTGGTTGAAAAATGGATTCAAAGTCGGGATGCATTGCAACAATTTTTAATACAACGTGAAGATGATTTTGATGATCTCGTTAAAGTCGGTCAGAGTTTTATTGAAACTGAACAAGCTTTGATTTTGGGGCATAGCATGCATCCTGCGCCGAAGAGTAGAACAGGCTTTATCCACGAAGATTGGTTAAAGTTTTCACCTGAACATAAAGGCAAAACGCAACTGTATTATTGGTTGGTTCACCAAGACTATATTTCTGAAGGGAGTGCAATTGATGAAAGTATTTCAGCTCAATTGAAGACTACTTTACAGTGGTATTTATCTGAACATGATCTCAATCTGCTTAAAACCCATACTGAATATAAATTACTGCCTTTACATCCTTGGCAAGCACGTTACTTACAAAGTAAGCCGTGGTTTGAACGTCTGAAGCAGACAGGACAACTGATTGATTTAGGTTTGCGTGGCTGGCAATTTTCTCCTACGACTTCGATACGAACTTTGGCAAGTTTTAATGCGCCGTGGATGGTGAAACCATCGCTTTCGGTGATGATCACCAACTCTATTCGCGTTAATTTAGCCAAAGAATGCCATCGTGGTGAGCTGACGCACCGTTTATGGCACAGTGAACTTGGACAAAATATTTTAAAACAATGTCCAACTCTAAAAGCGGTCAATGATCCCGCTTGGATGGCATTAAAAATTGATGATGAAGTGGTCAATGAAAGCATTTGCATTTTCCGAGATCAGCCTTTCCATCCTCAACAGCAAGTCACTTGTATTGCTTCTTTGTGTCAGGATCATCCAAGTAAACCGCTCAATCGTTTTAATGCCTTATTCGCAAAAATTGCAAAAGCGCATCACGGAACTGATTTTTCAGAAATCGCTTTGGACTGGTTTAATCGTTTCCTTGAAGTCAGTTTGCAACCTTTAATGTATGTCTACCATCGTTATGGTATGGCTTTTGAATCACATCAGCAGAATGTACTGTTGGAACTAGAGAATCATTTTCCAAAAACCTTGTGGTTACGTGATAACCAAGGTTTCTATTACATTGAAGAATTTGCCACGGAAATTCTGCAAGCATTACCTGAACTGAAAGAAAAAGCTTTTGCTGTTGGCCCAAAAGATTTTGTGGATGAACGTTTTAGTTATTATTTCTTTGGAAATACCTTGTTTGGCTTGATCAATGCAATTGGTGCAACAGGCTATATCACCGAAGATGAATTGCTTGAACATTTAAAAACTTTCTTACAAGTACAATTGCAGCAATATCCAGACAGTACCTTATTGCAGGGGTTATTGTTCAATCCAACTTTACCTTATAAGGGTAATTTACTGACTCGTTTGCATGAGTTAGATGAACTCATTGCACCTGTCGAAAATCAATCCGTTTATGTACAACTGCCAAATCCACTGTTCATGACAGAAAAGGATGTCAGTTATGCTTGATTTTATTGGAATTGGTCTAGGGCCATTTAATTTAAGTCTTGCCAGTCTGCTACAGAATAAAAGTGCATTGAACTACGCATTTTTCGAGCAAAAAGCTCAATTCGATTGGCATGCAGGAATGCAGTTACCGAATACGGTATTACAAGTGCCATTTATGGCGGATTTGGTGTCGATGGTTGATCCAACCAGTCCATTCAGTTTCTTGAATTATCTGCGTCATCAGCAACGTTTATATAAATTCTACTTTTTAGAACAGCCACATATTCCACGTTGTGAATATAACCATTATTGCCAATGGGTTGCAGAACAGCTTGACTGTATTGAATATCAATCTCGTGTTTTGAAAATTGAACCTCAAAGCATTGGTTTTAAGGTGCTGGTTGAATCCGAAGGGATTCAGCAAAGTTATTTATGTCGTCATTTGCTGATTGGAAGTGGGAATGCGCCTTATTTGCCTGAATGTTTGGCAAAAGTTCAGCAACAGCAACCACAAAAATGTCTGCATTCAGCGCAATATATGACGCATGCTGATACAGATTTACAAGGCGATGTAGTGGTGCTTGGTTCAGGGCAATCGGCTGCTGAAATCTTTATTGATCTGTTTGATGAACAGCAAGATGCGGTAAATCATTCATTCGATTTACATTGGTTTACTCGTTCTCAAGGTTTCTTCCCAATGGAATATGCACCATTGGGATTGGAACACTTTAGCCCTGACTATGCACAGCATTTTTATGATTTGCCTATCGAGAAAAAAGAACAGCAATTGCAACAACAAGCTTTGTTGTACAAGGGGATCAGTGCAAAAACTATTCGTGAAATCTATCAAAAACTTTATCACCGCAGCATCGCAGGTCAAAGTTTACAAACACATTTACATAGTCAATGCGATTTAAAAGATGCGGAAGTATTGGATACGCAAAAGATTAGACTGCATTTTCAGCATCGTGCTACAGCACAAAACTTCCATCTCGATTGTGATTTTCTTGTAGCAGCAACAGGCTACTTTACGCCTGACTTTGGTTTTATGCAGTTGCTTAAGCCTTATATTGAATTTGATCATAAACAGCGTTGGAAAATTACCGAAGACTATCGGGTTGTACATCATCTGAATGGTCATATTTTTGTTCAAAATCAAGAAATGCATAGTCATGGGGTCGGTACACCCGATTTAGGGCTTGGTGCTTATCGTGCAGCCACGATTATTAATCAATTGGCTGAGCGTCAAATTTATGAGCTCGGGCAACAGACACAGACTTTCCAAAATTTTAATCTCTCTCAAAATCCTAAAATTTGTTTGGCTGATCACAATACACGTTCAGAAGAGTGCTTTTGTGAAAAGAAGATCAGTAAAAACCTGTCTACTTTGAAGAATACAGAACAGAACTCGGTAACGGCGCATTCAACAACACATTCAACCAGTCGTGGTGCAAGTACTCGTAAACAAACGGTCGTTGTACCTCCAACTTATGAGAAATTGATATGAACTTTGCAACTTTAAAAATTAATCAGCAGCAATGGCGTGCCGCAGGGCAACGTCTCATTGAAATGGCGATTGCAGAGTTTCTCTATGAAGAAATTATTGAAGTGAAAGCCTTAGCAACAAGACGTTATCAGCTCGATCTCGGTAATCGTCATTACGAATTTCAAGGCCACCAATATCTACTTGGACACTGGAATATTCAGGAAGGCTCAGTACGTGATGTAACGAATGGGCATGACCACGATCACGCTGCTTGGAATTTACATGAGTTTATTGTGGCAATGTCAGACAGCACTGATGTTAAGCCATTCACCAAAGCGTATTTAATCAAAGAAATGAACAATACTTGGTTGGCAGAAGCACATTTGTTTAATGAAACACGCTTAGCAAGTACGGCAGTATTGACTGAATCACATTATAAAATTGAAGGTATGTTGCGTGGTCATCCATGGTTGATCATGAGTAAGGGGCGTTTGGGCTTTGGTTATGATGATTATTTAAGCGCCGCACCTGAACTTTCTCCCGAAGTCAAAGTATTGTGGTTAGCAGTACATCGAGATTTAGCGGAATATCGCAGCACTGAACAATGGGATGCTTGTGCTTTGTATCAACATGAGTTTGATGCCAATGAACTGCAACAATTTCAAAATATTCTGCAAGAAAAAGCATTGAATCCTCGAGATTACTTCTTGATTCCTGTGCATGCTTGGCAATGGCATCAATGGCTGGTTCCAACCTATGCCAATGAAATTGTTGATCAAAAAATTATTGAGTTGAACGTTAGCCAAGACAGCTATGTGCCCATGCAGTCTATTCGGACATTGTGCAATACATCTAACTTACAACGTCATTACATTAAGCTACCAGTCAGTATTTTTAATACCGCTGTTTATCGTGGATTACCATCAAAACGTAATCTTGCAGCGCCTGCTGTTACCGCGTGGTTAAAGCAAATTCATCAGCAAGATCAAGACTTGCAAAAAACTGGTGTGATTTTCTTAGGTGAAGTGGCGACCTTAACCATTCATCAACCGTGTTTTGACCAAATTGAAGGTGCGCCTTACCAATTTAAAGAACTCTTTGGTTGCTTGTGGCGTGAAAGTGTCGATTGTTATGTTGATCCATCGCAGCAAGTGCTTTCTCAAGCTGCGTTATTGCACCGAGATATTTCAGGTCAATCGATTCTGAGTGTGCTGATTCAAGCATCAGGTTTAAGTCCTTTGGCTTGGTTAGCACAATTTGCGCAAGTTTGTTTGAGCCCGTTATTACTCTGTTTGTATCGCTACGGTTTAGCATTCTCACCACACGGCGAAAACACTATGTTGGTGCATGAAAAGGGTGTACCGAAAGCATTGGTATTAAAAGACTTTATTGATGATATCAATTTGGTGGATGAAGATTTCCCTGAATTAGCGCAATTGCCATCTGAAGCTAATTTGTTATTACGTCATGAAGCCACAGACTTAAGTCATTTCATTTTCACAGGTCTGTTTATGGTGCATTACCGCTATATCTGTAATGTGTTCTTACAAGATTATCCTGAATATTCAGAACTCGATTTCTGGCAAACCATTTCCAACGCTATTTCTGAGTTTAACCAACAGCATCCTGAATTGGCTGAACGCGCTGAAAAATTTGCCATGTTGCGACCAACTTACACCAAGATTTGTTTGAACCGTGTTCGTTTATTTACCACCAGTTATAACGATGAAGCAGAACGTCCTGTGCCTGTTTTCCTAGACCCAATTGCTAATCCTGTCAGTCCAGCGACATTGGTGGAATGGGCAACTCAACAAGCTGAATCTAAAGCGAGTTAAGTGCCTCTAACAAATAAATAAAGTATTGAATATATAAAGGTCTGATATGAACACAATCTCTCAGCGACTTCCTGATTATTATGAATACCATGAGAATGGGACGCAATATTATTTAAGACAAGTGCAATATCCACAAGATATTCCTTTATTGCATCAATGGATGCATGAGCCACATGTCATCCCACAATGGCAATTGAATAAGTCGGAACTGGATTTGCAGGTGTATTTCGACAAGATGCTTGCAGATGACCATCAACGTTTATTAATTGTTGGGGTAGATGGTAAAGATGTGGGCTATACCGAAATCTATGAAGGTAAACGAGATCGTTTAGGTCGCTATTACGACGGTGATGAGCATGATTTAGGCTGGCATCTACTTTTTGGCGATAAATCTGTGTTTGGTAAAGGTTTTTTACGTCCAACTATTCGCTTGCTCAGTTTCTATATTTTTGAACATTCTCAAGCCAAAAAAATTGTGGGTGAACCCGACCATACGGTTAAGCCTTATGCCGCAGTGGTAGAGGACTTGTGCTACGAAAGTCAAGGTCTCATTCCTATGGCTGAAAAAACTGCCATGTTGTACTACTGCTTTAGAGAAACTTTTTATCACAAGTTTGGTCAATTTCTCCAAACGTCACAGCAATTACAAAAACAGCTCGCAGATCAGCCAGCCAAAGTCCTGAGTGTTACATGAGTTTATCAATCAATGAGATGCACATCTTAGACATGCGCTTTGCCGCGCATGTCTCGGTGGCAGAATTTGAACAATGGTTAGCGCATATCCAACAATATTTCGAACAAAAAAGAAATTTTGTGTTGATTATGCAAACTGAGCTGAATTCCGAATTCCCCGAAGAATATCGAGCAATTCAAGCGAAATGGTATAAGCAATATAAACCCGATTTTTATCAATTTTGCCTTGGTTTTGCTCGTATTGCCCAAGATGAAGAGGATCGGATTCGATTAGATACGCCAGCGCTGCAAAAAGCGTGGCATGTGCCTTATTTCGTCAGTTTAAACCAAGCCGATGCTGTGCAATGGGCTGTGCAGAGGTGGTTATGAATCAACAATTGAATCGTGATAATACCTTTCCAATCAAAAAAGTATCTGCACTGAGTCTATCGGTAGTGGTGGTACTGTACCTTGCACATGCTTTGCCATTGTATTTTTACAACGTGGCTTTACCTACGATTTTACGCCATCAGGGTGTGGACTTACGTTGGATTGGGATGTTATCGCTGCTGTATATCCCGTGGGCATTTAAGTTCTTTTGGGCGCCATTGCTTGATCGCTTTTATTTGAAATCACTGGGTAAGCGCAAAACTTGGCTATTATTTACTCAGATTGCATTGGTCTTGGGCGTGGTGGCTTTGGCATTGACACAGTTCGACTATGGTTTAAGTGTCTTTGTGATTGTGGGTTTATGGATTTCGACTTTTGCTGCAACCCAAGATATTGCGATTGATGGGTATACCGTCGAAACATTTTCCGAGTCTGAATATCGTCTTGGCAGTATGGCACAAAGTATTGGGGTTGCTTTAGGCAGTATGGTAGGTGGTGCTGGGACTTTATGGTTATATCAACTCTATGGTTGGCAAACGGCACTGATTGCTTTAGCCGCAATGACAGCATTCACCATGTTAGCGATTTTTCAAATTAAAGAAAAATCAGCTACAGAAAAAATTGTCAAACAAGCACCGAGCCTCATTCGAGCGTTTAAGCGTCCTGAAATGTTATGGGCTTTGGCTTTAATTGTGTGTTATCGCGTGGTTGAAGCTCCCGCAATGGCAATGCTCAATCCCATGTTGATTGATCAAAACTGGTCATTGGCACACATTGGCGTACTCATGTCTGTAGTCGGGGCGGGTGTAGGTTTATTGGCAGCAGTATCCGCAGCATTTTTATTAAAAAAAATAGCGGCAACTCAATTGTTGATTTGGGCAGGTTGGGCGCGAACCCTGATTTATGCCTTGCTTGGAGCTGCTGTCCTGCTCAGTTGGTTTGATCAATGGCAAATGTTACTTGGTGTGTTTGTCGTTGTTATTTTAGCCATCCGTTATGTTGCAATGACCGCTTTATATGCGCATTTCATGCAAACCAGTTCTAAAGAGCAAGCAGGAACAGACTTTACGATTTTAGTCTGTTTTGAGCTACTGGTTTATTTCATTGGCGGGGCAATGTCAGGCTTTTTAGCCAAAGCATTTGGCTATGGAAATTTCTATCTCATTCTCGCTGTCTCATCTGTACTGAGTGTCTTACTCAGTCAATTGTTAATCCACAAATCAAAACAAACGCAACATTTCACCTAGGGGTAATTTATGAAAGTTATTTCACTTTCAACATCATTAACATTGTTAAGCTTGGCCATAAGTACGCAACTTTATGCACAAACTGTTGAAACAGAATCATCAACACAAACCGTTGCTGTAGAAAGCCAAAAGCAAACACAGCTTAGCCCAATCGTTGTCACCGCAACGCGTTCGGCTCAAAGTATTGCGGAAATCGCGGGAACAGTACAATCAATTAAACAAAAACAAATTGAACAACAAGCTGCTGCAGGGCGAAAACTTGCAGATATTTTGGCTCAACTGGTTCCTTCACTGAGTCCAAGTAGCGGTACAACCACCAACTATGGTCAGACTATGCGTGGGCGTCAGGTATTGGTTTTAATTGATGGTGTCGCACAAACTGGTTCTCGTGATGCTGCTCGTCAATTGAATAGTATTAGTCCAGATTCAATTGAAAAGATTGAAGTTGTTTCAGGTGCAAGTAGTATTTACGGTTCAGGGGCAACGGGTGGTATTATTAATATTATTACAAAAAAAGGCACTGCTGATGGTTTAAGTTTTGAATCAAAAGTCGGTGTAACGTCGGGTGATAATTTCAAAAATGATGCACTTGCTTATGAAGCTTATCAATCGGTTGGATTTAATCAAGGTGATTGGAATGGTTTCTTAGGTGCAGGTTATACCAAACGTGGGGAAATCCAAGACAGTCATGGTGATCGTATTGGACCTGAAATTGCACAAACGGATCGTCAAGATACAGAAACAGTAGATGTGAATGGTCGTTTAAGCTGGCAATTCACAGATAAGCAAAAACTTAGCCTTGGCGCTCAATATTATGATGATCAACAAGACTCAGAATACGGCCCTGATTATGGTACAAACTTTGCCGTTTTAAGAGGAAATTCACCGAGCTTAAAAGCGTTAAAAGGTTTTGAAATAGATGAGCAACCCTTTACAAAACGTTATGCAGTCAATGCGCAATATCAAAATACAGATTTGTTAGGTCAAGAGCTGAACGTTGAAACCTATTATCGTAATGAAAAAGCAAGATTTTATCCGACCATACTCAGTAATTTTATTCCAGCGGGTTATTACCTAGCTTATCAGTCAGAGTCTGATATTGATGTGGCAGGCGTTCGTGCTGCAATGACCTCAAAACTTAATTTTGTCGATCGTGCTTTGGAACTGACTTATGGTGTAGATTATGACCATGAAAAAGATAAGCAAACCGCAGATCTTTATAGCTTTAGCAATAATGGTCTGAAATATACCAATACGGGACGCAGTTATGATTTTGGCCCAGATGCAACCATTAAAAATCTAGGTGCATTTTTACAAGGTCATTATGATTTAACAGAAGCATTGAACGTACAAGCAGGTTTACGTTATCAGCGCATCGAAAGTGACACAAGTTCATTCAAACCGACCGTTGCAGCCATTCAAGGAGATATTACAGGCCAACCAGTGGGCGCAGTAGAAGCAGGCTCAGTGAAGCATGATAAAACATTATTTAATTTAGGTGCTGTTTATAAATTAAATGATCAACAACAAGTCTTTGCTAATTTCTCACAAGGTTTTAGCTTGCCTGATATTCAACGTGTCTTACGTGATGTTTCAGCCGGCTATCTCGTGCGCTCTGAAAATGTAGATCCAATTACGGTCAATAACTATGAATTGGGTTGGAGAATGCAAAATGAGCATGATCTTAATTTAGGTTTAACCACTTTTTATAATACATCCGATAAAGTTGTTCAATTTAAAGCAGATCGTTCAGTCACGGTCGCCGATACAGACCAAAGAGTTTATGGCGTAGAAGCAAATGCAAGTATGCCAGTCTTAGACCAATTCAATGTCGGTGGAACGCTTTCCTATACCCGAGGTCAATTTAAAGACGCGGCAGGTAGTTGGAGAGAACTGAATGCATTACAAATTTCACCAATGAAGGGCACAGTATTTGGTGAATGGCAGGACGATCAAGGCAATGGCTTACGTGTTCAAATGCTTGCTGTAAAAGGCACAGATAAAGCCTATGAAGATGCTCGAGTTGCAAAATATGATGCCAATGTTCGCCCGAATGCTGCGACCAAAATCAAAGGTTATGCCATTATGGATGTAATTGCTAATGCAAAAGCAGGCCCAGGAACTTTAGGTTTTGGTGTCTATAATGTTTGGAATACAGAATATAAAACTGTATTTAGCCAAGCAGCAGAAGCAGTGTATGGGGCAATTTCTAGCTTACCTGCGCAAGGTCGTACTTACGGTTTGAGTTATACCGTTAAGTACTAATCTCATTAAAAGGCATCTTTTTAGATTAATGCTAGTCAGTTAAGAGTAATTTAGCAGTTACTCATCTAGGAATCTCCCCTAACCCTGAGCCATATATGGCGCAAGGAAAAGAGGGGAACTATTGAGAATTTAAAATAATTTTAGATTCCTTGCGCAGCAGTGTTGCTCATCCCTCCTTTGAAAAAGGTGAGGAGCATGTTGCGCAAGGGGGAGGATTTAAAAAGGCTTAACTGATCAGTATTCATCTTTTTAGATGCCTTTTCTTTTTTATGACATTCATTATGCAAAGAAATTTTAAATTATTGGCGTGGGCGACTTTGGCCAACGGCACTTGTTTCTCCATGATTTTGCCCTTACTTGCACCTCTAATCCGACAATTACAACTTACCGAATTTCAAGGTGGGATGATTGTTTCTGCAGGGGCAATGTGTATGGCAGTAGCATCGATATTGATCGCCAAGAATAAAAAAATTCAAACACCATATCAACTCATGCATTATGGCTTTTGGGGAATGACTATTACATGGGCAATTTTTACACTCATCCTTTATTTTGGCATCAATCAAAGTTTAGCGCCTATCGCAATTTTTATACTTCTTATACTTAGCCGTGCAAGTACAGGGGCATTCATGGCAATGCCACAAATTGGTTTACAAAGCTATGTGATGCAATATGTTATCGATACTGAGCAAAGAAGTCAGAAAATGGCAATGTATGGGGCAATGAACAGTTTAGGGATGATTATTGGACCATTTATAACGTCTGTATTGTTAATCGGTGGGATTTTATTATCGATGTGGTTTGCAGTTGTTCTACTGTTTATATTTAGTCTTCTACTGACCGTTTTTTTTCAAAAGGATGTCAGTGTGCCTGGAGATTCAATACAGCAAGCAAGCTCAAAATTTGAATCAATAGAATTTTCAATTAAACCAGCTTTACCGTGGTTAATCCTTGGTTTTAGCACTTATGTGGCAATCGTGACTTTGAATATGACAGCAGGATTTTATATTCAAGACCGTTTTCAACTCAGCACACAACAGAGTGCAAGTTACTTTGCACAATGTATGTTAATTGTTGGTTTTAGTTTAGTTTTGACACAAATAATGATCGTGAAAGTGGTCAAACTCAGTTTAAAAGCTTTGATTGGACTCGGTCTGACATCAATGATTGCGGGAATATTATTGTCTTTAAATGCGAATCAGATGATCTATTTCCAAGCGAGTTATGGATTATATGGCATCGGCGTTGCATGTCTACTTCCTGCTTTCACCACAGGTGCAGCACAATCTGTAAGTCAAAATGCGCAAGTTAAAATGGCGAGTTTATGTACGGCTATTCAAGCACTTGGTTTAATTATTGCACCATTATTTAGCACTTTTTTATATCATTATTCGATCCATTTACCTTTTTATTTACTTTTAGTCTTAATGGTTTCAGTGGGGGCGTATCTGGCTTGGATTTTAGCGAGACAAACTAAGGCAGAGCTTAAGTTACAGGTGTGAGAGGGTAATATGAAAGGGTTGAATATTTAAAATAGTTATAAATAATCAAATGGTTAGGTGAAAATTATGAGGTGACTTTTAAAACCAACTATTTTGAAAGTTAAATATGTGAAATATATCACAAAGTTGAAAAATGGTGCTATTGCATGTACATTTTAATCAAGCAGTATACGTTTAATGATGTACGAAGCGATTCATCGTTTGAGATTTAAATTTTAAAAATAATTTTATTTAATAAATA
>NZ_AFIE01000053.1 GCF_000214135.1 Acinetobacter sp. P8-3-8 | reverse complement strand
CCTTTTATAGGAGGGAGTTCCCCTCTTTATCAAAGAGGGGTTAGGGAAGATTCAACATTATTAAAAAATAACTACGCCACATTCCCTTCCAAGAAATCCTGTGCAAAGCGTTGTAATACACCACCCGCTTCATATACAGACACTTCTTCTTCCGTATCTAAACGACAAGTGACAGGCACTTTAATGATCTGTTCTTTACCATCATCGGTAGAACGCTCAATCACCAAAGTTAAGTCAGAACGAGGTGCAATATTACCAATCACGCTATACAACTCAGTACCATCAAGCTTCAAGGTTTTACGGTCAGTCCCTGCTTTAAACTCAAGCGGTAACACGCCCATACCCACCAAGTTAGTACGGTGAATACGCTCAAAACCTTCCGCAACAATCGCTTCAACACCTGCAAGACGAACACCTTTGGCAGCCCAGTCACGGCTAGAACCCTGACCATAATCCTTACCCGCAATGATAATCAGCGGTTGCTTACGATTCATATACGTTTCAATCGCTTCCCACATACGCATCACTTCGCCTTCAGGCTCAACACGTGCTTTCGAACCTTGCTTGATCGTACCGTCAGAACGCACCACCATTTCATTAAACAATTTTGGATTGGCAAAAGTCGCACGTTGTGCCGTCAAATGGTCACCACGATGCGTTGCATAGGAGTTAAAGTCTTCCTCAGGTACACCCATTTTATGTAGATATTCACCTGCTGCCGAATCCATCATAATCGCATTCGATGGTGATAAATGATCCGTTGTAATATTATCAGGCAAGATCGCAAGCGGACGCATATTCGACAATGTACGAGGTGCAGCCAAAGCCCCTTCCCAATACGGCGGACGGCGGATATAGGTACTTTGTGGACGCCAGTCATATAAAGGACTTGCTGCTTTTTCAGTAACACCCAAATCAAACATTGGAATGTACACTTTACGGAACTGTTCAGGTTTCACCGCTTCTTTAACCAATGCATCAATTTCTGCATCTGATGGCCAAATGTCTTTCAGGTAAATTGGTTTACCCTCTTTATCTGTACCCAATGCATCTTTTTCGATGTCAAAACGAATTGTTCCTGCAATCGCATACGCGACAACGAGCGGAGGAGATGCCAAAAATGCTTGTTTTGCATAAGGATGGATACGACCATCGAAGTTACGGTTACCCGAAAGTACCGCAGTTGCGTACAAGTCACGATCAATAATTTCTTGTTGTAGTTTAGGGTCTAAAGCACCTGACATACCGTTACACGTGGTACATGCATACGCCACGATACCAAAACCGAGTTTTTCTAAATCAGTCAATACGCCGGCTTCTTCAAGATATAAAGCAGCAGCTTTAGAACCAGGTGCAAAAGAAGATTTCACCCACGGCTTACGCGTTAAACCCAATTCATTTGCTTTACGTGCCAATAAACCTGCTGCAACCGTATTACGTGGGTTTGATGTATTGGTACACGAAGTAATTGCAGCAATAATCACAGCACCATCTGGCATTAAACCATCGGTACGATTTTCAACAACACCTGCAATGCCTTTTTCTTTTAAATCAGCCGTAGAAACACGTGCATGTGGGTTTGATGGGCCTGCAATATTACGTGTTACTGTTGAAAGATCGAAGCGAAGTACACGTGGATATTCAGCTTGTTTCATATCTGATGCCCAAAGACCAATTTCTTTGGCATAGTTTTCAACAAGTGCAACTTGCTCAGCTTCACGGCCTGTCAGGGTTAAATAATCAATGGTGTTTTGATCGATATAGAACATTGCCGCAGTTGCACCATATTCAGGCGTCATATTGGAAATCGTGGCACGATCACCCACTGACATGCTGTCTGCGCCTTCGCCGAAGAACTCAAGATATGCACCGACAACACGTTCTTTACGCAAAAATTCAGTCAAAGCCAAAACGATATCTGTTGCAGTAATACCCGCTTGACGTTGTCCAACAAATTCAACCCCGATAATGTCTGGAAGACGCATCCAAGATGCACGACCTAACATGACATTTTCAGCTTCCAAACCACCCACACCAATCGAAATTACACCCAATGCATCGGTATGTGGTGTATGTGAATCTGTACCGACACAAGTATCTGGGAATGCTAAGCCATCACGGTTTTGCACCACTGGAGACATTTTCTCCAAGTTGATTTGGTGCATGATGCCGTTACCCGCAGGAATCACATCGACATTTTCAAAAGCTGTCTTAGTCCATTCGATGAAATGGAAACGGTCTTCGTTACGACGGTCTTCAATGGCGCGGTTTTTCTCAAATGCATCTGGGTCAAAACCACCGTATTCCACAGCAAGTGAATGGTCTACGATCAACTGCGTTGGGACAACAGGATTCACTTTAGATGGGTCGCCACCTTGGTCTGCGATCGCATCACGTAAACCTGCAAGGTCTACAAGTGCTGTTTGTCCAAGAATGTCATGGCACACAACACGTGCAGGATACCAAGGGAAATCATGGTCTTGTTTACGGTAAATCAGTTCTTTTAAAGATTGTTCGAGAATGGCTGGGTCACAACGGCGTACTAACTGCTCAGCCAATACTTTTGAGGTGTATGGAAGTTTTGCATAAGCGCCTGGCTGGATGTCTTCTACGGCTTGACGCACATCGAAGTATTCGAGCTGGGTGTTTTGCAGTGGTTTACGGTAGTTGTTATTCATCGGGTGTGCCTCTTGCATCATTTTGTACTGCGTGTCTAATGGCTTGAATAGTACACTGTCGAAAACCCATTTCCCAAATCGTTTATATTTCATGTATTTACATATAAAAACAGGGGTTTTAGAAACATTTAGTAACAATTACATTAAAATATTTGCACTAAAACTTCTCTTTTTTGAAAAATAGCGGACAATAAGAATCATTCTTTAGTATTAGATTTAAGACAAGCGAGCATTTCATGAGCGATTTAGCTTTCTCCTCTTTCACGTTAATCGGTGTAGATGCACTCAAATTTCTGCAAGGGCAAGTGACTGTAAATGTTGAAGCTTTGGCTGAAAATGTTTCTCAATACACAGCGATTTGTGATTTAAAAGGTCGTATTCATTTTGGACTTTGGTTAAAAAAACTGAATCCTGAACATTTCGAAATCGTAACCACACAAGACCAAGCGGAAGAGTTTGCCAAGCACATTAAAAAGTTTGGTGCATTTTCAAAAATGAAGCTTGAACAAGCAGCTCAAGTTTTCCCTATTTTGAATGGTGCAACCACTGACTTTTCAACGACTGAAACGGATGTGAATGCATGGCAGTTACAAGCCATAGATGCAGGTCAGGCATGGATTTCAGCTGCAACTGAGCATTTGTTTCAGCCTCAAGAATTACGTTTACATCAGCGTAATGGTGTGCATTATGACAAGGGCTGTTATTTGGGTCAGGAAATTATTGCCCGTTTATGGTTTAAGGCAAAACCAAAAAGTTGGTTACATTTGGTTTTAGGTGGTGGGCATGCCCCTGCTCCTGCGACCTTGTTGAATGATAATACACAGATCGTCAACAGCATCGAACTAGATGACACTTACAAAGCTTTAGTGATTGCAAAACCTGCTGCTTTGGCAGAATTAAGTTTAGATATTTTAGACTTGCCTGAAAGCTTAAATGGTGATGTAGCGAGACCGCAGTAACTTTATATTTTTTAGAATGTTGTGATACATTAGCCTCTAAAACTTCTTCTTAGTTTTGGGGCTTTTTAATGACTGAAAAATTATACTATTGGGCGGAAAATTTAGACGGTTATAGCTCTGATAATGTACAGAATTACGACCAAGTTATTGAAATAAAGCGATTGAACTTTTTTATTGGTAAAAATAATGTCGGCAAAAGTCGATTTTTAAGAAACCTTTTCATCTCTAGTAATACCTCCCAAGAATACGTCCCTATTATTGACTCTTCAAAAAAGAGAATTATCTTAACTTCAATTGATGATTTTATAACTCAAAATAATCAAATTACTATTCCTCAAAAATTTACAGATATAGAAAATTATAAAGAGCAATTAAATATTTTATTACAAGATTTCTTTTTCACTAGTAAAAGCAAAGATTACACTATAAAAAATTTGAATTATTTCAAGGAATTAAGATCTGGTTATTATTCAATAACCGATGCTTATGAAGCAATATATAAAGAACTACAATTAATGGAAAAAAGCTTAAAAAATATATTCAATAAAGTATTTTATATTCCAATACTTAGAGGTATGAGACCTTTTCAAAATGAAAATTTTGCCAGTGAAAAAACAGCAATAATCACGAATAGAACTATTGATGATTATTTTAAAGAATATTCATTTGACAATGATACAAATAGGCTTCTCAGCAAAAGTAGCTCACCTACTAGAAAATATGAGTTTGAAAGTAAAGAGTTCAAATACATTCTAACTGGTGAATCATTTTACGGTGAGTTACTAAAACTATTACTTGGTGAACCTGAAGATCGTGAATTGATCGCCAATTATCAAATAAAATTATCTAGTTATTTTTTTGATAACCAAACAATAACTCTAATCCCCAAAATTAACGATGATGTCATACATATAAAAATTGGTGACGAACCACAGTTTCCAATTTATCAACTAGGTGATGGTCTACAGCAAGTGATTACTCTTACCTATGAAGCATTTATCAAAAATAATGAAACTCATGCCTTTTTTATCGAAGAACCTGAATTACACATGCATGCAGGTATGGTTCGACAACTCATGAATTTCTATCTAAATGAAACTAAACACTATTATTTCTTTACCACACACTCCAACCATCTTTTAGATATGGCAGATGAATCAGATCAAGTCATCATTCAGAAATTCGTAAAACAACCAAAAGAGAATCCTAAAGATGGCTTTGATTTTAAAATTTATCGTTGTGACCGAGATCGTGACCTACTTGCCTCTCTTGGTGTAAAACCATCTTCTGTTTATTTAGCGAATTGTACCATTTGGGTCGAAGGTATTACCGACCGTTTGTATATCACTAAATATATGGAAAAATATTTAGATGAATTAAAAATTTCTGACGAGGAACTTTATAAAAAATACCGTCGTTTTATGCCGAATTATCACTATACATTTGTTGAATATGCTGGAAGTAATTTAACACATTGGTCATTTAGTGATGATTATGCAGATCATTTAGATGACAAAGGGCTCAGCGCAAAGGCTGTAGCAAGTGAAATGCTCCTCATTGCAGATGGTGATATCCAAAACAAAGCTGATCGTGTAGAGATTTTACAATCTGAATTAAACGCTGAAAATTATTTTATATTGTCATGTAAAGAGACAGAAAACACATTGCCTTTTAATGTAATTATTCGTGTCGCAACAAACCGTTTTGAAAGAATGAATAGTGAAACAAAAGATGGCTACAATATTGAATTAATAAATAATATTAGTGATAACAGTTATTTCGATAATACTGAATTTGGTATTGGACGTTTATTAGATGAAGCGATTAAAATACCTAATCAAATTCCTTCTAAAAATCCATTTGCAGACGGTACTGGGGTCGGAACGATTAAGAAAAAATTAGACTTTTGCCGTGAAATCATCAAAGATTTTGATGAAAATCCTGATTGGCAACTGACACTAAAAGCAAAAGAACTTTGCGAACATATTTTTCAGCATATTGAAAAATGTAATAGATAAAACAATCATCACTTCAAGCCAAAGTTTAAAACACTTTGGCTTTTTTACAACTACCCTTTCTTCCTCACAAAATAAACCACACCCCCCTTATCATCTGAAAAATAAAAGGAATTTGCATCTATACGGTAAATATCCGCAGGGCGACCATTCACCTTATTCCCCACTAAAAAACCATCCATAAAAGTTTCAAGTTTTTGCCCTTTACGCATAATCACAATTTTATAACCATGACCAATTGTGGCATCCGTAGAACCATGTAAAGCAACTAAAAAAGAATTTTTAATCGTGTCATCCGTATTCGGATCATCAAAATAGTCAAAGCCAAGTGCAGATGAATGCGAGGGGAAATAGGCATAAGGAGACGGTACATTTTTACATCCTGTTGGACGTTTAAATTTTGGATCTGCAAAAATTTTACCATTCGACGAATAACAAGATGGCCACCCATAATCCATATCACGTTTCAGTGCATAAAAAGTTTCATCAGGCTTATTTTTACCTAAATGGTCTGCGCCTTGATTGGTGGCAAATAAAAATTTACCCACCCATTTCAAACCGACTGCATTGCGTAAGCCTTTGGCGAAAATCTTTTGTTCCGAACCATCGGGGTTCATTTCTAAAACTGCCGCTCGAACTTTTTCTTTCTCGACACAAGCATTACAACTTGAGCCAACTGAAACATAAATTTTACCGTTTCCACCTACGGCAATAGTTCGTGTTAAATGCCAACCCCCATATTTATAACTTAAACCATAATCAGGAAAACTCGCTAAAACTTCAGCTTTAGCCGTGGGTTTAATTTCACCTTGGGTGAATTTTCGTCGGGTGAGCTGATGAGTTTCAGCTAGATACAACCAATCTTGTCCAGAAGAATCGGTATAAAATTGAACTGAATTTGGATTCTTCAAACCTGTCATATAAGGAATGATTTTGCCAAATTTTCCAGTTTCAGCATTCCATTCATCCAAAATATAAACGATGCCTTTTTCATTGTCGGATAAATCGTGCATATCCGTTACAAACATTCTACCGTCGGGCGCTTTGCTAAAAAAACGAACTCGTTTTAAACCCTCAGCCGCTGGAATGATTTCGTAATTTGCTGGAAGATTTAAAGAAAAACGCTTCCCATTTTTCAAGTTAATTTGATGAGGAACAAGATTTGGCTGCCCTGCTAAAATTGCCATTGAACAAAATAGACTTAGAAATAAGATTGAGAATATTTTCATCATTTTAGATCGGTCTCGATTCATCTTACGAATAACAGCTTCTTTTTTATACTATATAACTTGAATGATGAGTACATAGTCAAATGCTTTTGGTAAAACAAATATAGGCTCTTTATATACAAGTTATTATTTTATATTAATTTTTAGCCCAACCACTGCAAGCATCTTTGCAGTGGATTAAGGCATTCACTTTCGTTCTGTCGGTATAAACAAAATATCAAAACAGGACATAAACAAATCAAACAGTTACAACAAAAAAAAAGGGATTACTTTAGAAATCCCTTACAACAATCAATACTTGGACAAAAGGCTCATCTAAGTGCTTAAACCGTTTTTTATATCGCTATTTAATAACTCACTCATTTTCAATGAATATTAAAGATCAAAACCCATGGAATAATTTATTCATATCTTTACAAAGGTAATCTTTAAAATGAAATGCACGTGCATGTTTTGCATCAAATTTTGCAGTCTGCCCATCTTTTTCAAAAATATAAACACGGTCATTCTTACTGACTAAAAATTCAGCACCAAGTTTCATCAATAAAGCATCAATTTTATCTTCATCGGCAATACTGTCATCTTGACTAATCTTGTCATAATTACGTCTAATGCCTTTAATAAACATCGGTCTTCTCACAATTTCATTTAAGGGCAGATTTAACCAAAAGCTGAGCGAAAAACAAATCTCTTTTCATCATTTTTGAGTAAACTTTGAGAATCTATTGTTTTTTAATTGTTAGCAGTGAAATTCCCTAAAAATCTAAATAGGAAAATCTCAACGTGAACGCCCTTTTTATCTGTAGCCGTAACCAATGGCGCAGTCCCTCTGCTGAACGAGTTTTTAGTGTGGGTTATGGTATTTCAACTCGTTCTGCTGGAACCAGTAAGCATGCTAAACATACCATTTCCCTCAAAGACATTGCTTGGGCAGATCTAATTTTTGTCATGGAACAAAAGCATAAACAAAATATCAAAGAGAAATTTCCAAACCAATTACAACACAAAAAAGTGATTGTTTTGGATATTCCGGATGATTACCAATATATGGATGAAGAATTAATTGAAATATTAAAACAGGTCATGCAACCTTATTTGCCTTAAATTAAACAAGCATTGCTATAAAACAGTGAAACGAATTCTCAACTGAAACTATGGCAAAATAACTTAAAATATTTGTAACTTAATCCTGTAAGTATTTTAAAAATAAACAGATGATGCAAAATCCACTTAAAATATTTTCAATCATTAAAAATTTAATGCTGATTTTTACGGCATGTGTGCTTCTATTCAGCTTAAGTTTTATCTTTAAATTTACTGATTCAGGCTCAGATAAAATTCCTTATGGTGCGACAACAGAAAAACTTGGAATATTTGAAAAATACAACAATCAAATCTATGCAGCAGTACCCAGCAATGGTGATTATCTGATCCCAGAGGCAGATATCCATAGCTTTTATTTACCGAATGATGATTACCAGTATCGACAACTTGGCGCAGATCAACGCCATGTTTATTGTGGCAATATCATCTTAAAAGGTGTTCAACCTCAACACTTAAAAACCATCGGCGCAGGCTATTTTACAGACGGAAAAGATACTTGGTATTGTTCACCTATGACCGAGAGAAACAAAAATTTAAATGCCGTTCAAGAAATTTGGCAAATCATGTTGCAAAATTTTGCAATCGGTTCCAAACCACAAAGCTATCTCTATCCATATTTTAAACTTGAACGCAGTCAACAGCCTTATCGCATTAATTTAACAAATAAGACTGCAAGTGATGGAACATCAACATATTTTCAAGGGAAGTTATTAAAAGGAGCCAATCCAAATCAATTGAAATTGGTCACTGGTGAGCGAAATAATGCCTATCGCGCTGATGGCAAAAATGTGTATTACGACAATACCTTGCTCAATTTAAAAGCCAATGAAAAACTTTATACGATTAAAATAGAAGGCTTAAATAACCAATCTTACTTGGTTAATCCTATAGATGGCATGGTCTATGTCAATGAATTTGCATTTGATCCACAATACGCGCCATATCATCTGTTAAGTCAACATGGCAATCACATCAATCATGCATTGTTCTATAACGATACGGGTATTTATTATTTTGATTTAAATAAGAAAAAAATGCATCGTGCAGGTGATAATCCATTTTTAGGACAATCTTTTAAAGAAATTGCACCGTTGGTTTTTTCCAATGGTAAACAATTGCTCTATGTACAAGCCAAAACCTATCGTAGCCGTAAAGGTTCATCATATTCAAAAGTAACGCGTATTTTAAAATTAGATGAACCACTTCATTCAACTTGGCAAAAACTGGGCGATGTGAATTACAACTATGGTTCTGTATGGAAGAATGGAAATGCATTTTATTATTTTGATCAGTTAGGAGATAGCCAACTGGTCAAAGCCACGATTTATCATATCCTTGATCAACACACTATTCAAAACCTATTAACAGCTCAACCACGTACCGATGATATTCGACAATGGATTGATGAACAAAAGCTGGTTGAAGCCAAACACACAGAATTGGTTGAAGCAAAAACCACTAAACACTCAGATAAATATTGGGGCTTGCTCATTCCAATTCTTTTCGTTGTTATTTTCAGCATCATCATGGCTATATTTAAAAAATTTAATTTAAATTTTGCCCCATTTTATATTCAAAATCACAAACTCATCGTCACCCATTTAATGATGAGTTCTTATCCATTAGATCAGATCAAACAAGTTGAGTTTAGTACGTCTAGGACAACACACACAGGTGGTTATATTGGACATTTTCAAATTTTACTGCGCACTGGAAAACGTTCGAAAACTTTTAATTTTAGTAGCAAATTAAGTTTACGTGCGGACTCACAAACAGAGTTAAATCAATATATCCAACAACTTAGTAAAGTGTTAGCCCTTAACGGCATTCAAAGCACTCAGTTAAATTAACTGCAAGATCAACTGAATATTGAAATCACAATTACATGATCTCAATATATTTTCGATCATGCTTTAATGCAAAATAAGCTGATTTTTTACTGATTCACTGAGTTAAACCATGAAAACTTGGCTATCGATACTAACATTAAGCCTAATGACACTAAGTGCAGCTCATGCTGACATTCAAACGCTTGAGCAGAATTTAAAGACAAAATACCCTGAAATTCCTGTGAAATCAGTACATAGCACGCCTGTTAAAGATATGTATGAAGTCTATATGGGTGGACGTATTGTGTATACCAATGAGGATGCACAATATTTCTTTGTCGGTAATTTGATTGATTTAAAACAACAACAGAATTTAACCGAAGTACGTGAGCAGATTTTAAACCGTATCGATGTTAAATCTTTACCTTTAGAACAAGCAATTAAACATGTCAAAGGCAATGGCGAACGTGTGATTTACTTATTTAGTGATCCTGATTGCCCATACTGCCAGCATCTTGAAAAAGAACTTAAAAATATAAATAACGTCACCATTTATTTATTTTTATACCCAATTACTAGACTACATCCAAATGCAGCCACTGTAGCTGATCAAATTTGGTGTTCAAAAGATCCATACAAAACTTGGCAAGACTATACAGTTGATAAAAAACAACCTGCAAAAGTGAAAACATGTAAGACACCGATCGAAAAGAATATTCAACTTGCCAAGAAACTCGAAATTGATGGTACACCAACCTTTTTCTTAAAAGATGGTAGCCGTATTTCAGGCGCACGTGATGCAAGTGAAATTGAGTTATTATTAAAAGCTGTGAAATAAAAGTAATAGAATCGTTTTAAGGACAGATTTAAAATTTAGGTCTGTCCTGATGTATTTAAGCATTTATTAATGATTTTTCTATATAAACAATTTAGACAGAAATACATCAACTTATACAATTGATATATTTACATTTACAATTTTCAATTTATGATTAAACACAGATTCAACAGTGTTCTAAACACACCAATGGAATGATGTTGAGATTAAAAAAAGGTATCCATTCACAATGAAAAAAATTCTCTTAGCCACCCTACTCAGCTTATCTACTTGTGCAACTGTTTTTGCAGCAGATGCGCCAAAAAGTAATATAGATCCAGCATTTGCCAAAGCTCAAGAACTGATCCAAGCTAAAAACTATACTGCTGCTTACCAAGAGTTGGACAAACTTGCGAAGACTGGTAATGCGCAAGCAATGTACAATATCGGTTACTTGACTCAAACGGGTCAAGGTACAGCAAAAGACGATAAGAAAGCTTTAAAATATTATCAAGATTCATCGGCAAAAGGTTACCCTGTTGCGAGTTATGTTTTAGCTCAAAGCTATGCAACTGGACAATTGGGCTTAGCGAAAGACCCTAAAAAAGTACGTGAATATTTAGAAAAAGCATCTACGCAAGGTTTTGATGATGCGACTGTTGAATTGGCTGTTTTATTATTTTCAGAAGGCAAACCTGCATCTGACAAATTAGCAGTACAAAAGCTTGACCCACTATTGAAGAAAGGTTTTCCACCTGCTATTCATGCCAAAGCACTTTATGACATCACTGATGGTCTAAAGACTAAAAATGCAGTCACAGTAAATCAAGGCTTAAAAGCGATCCAAGACTTAGCGCAAAAAGGCTATATCCCTGCGCTGATGGCCGTTGCAAATATGATGACCAATGGCAATCTGATCAATCAAAACTTGCCTGAAGCTCAGAAAATTTTTGGTGAATTAGCAAAACAAAATGTTCCTAGAGCGAAAGAGTCTTTGGAAGTGGTGAACAAGCTCATTGCAGACAAAGCGAAAGCACCTGCACCAGCTGCTGCACCTAAGAAATAAGCTTTTTCTTTAGAAAATATATGCTATGAAAAATATACTCTCTATGGAGAGTATTTTTTACCACCAAATACCAATCAAAACGCTAACAACAATAAAACTTAAAACTGTGCTGATCATCAACGGCGTCAGTGCTTTTTCATTTAAACCATAGATCTGCCCAAAGATACCAAATATGGATGGCATCGGCAGCGCAGCAATAAGCGTCCCTGCATAAATCATTTTTTGATCTAAATCAGTAAAATAGCGTAGCCCCAAATACACCAGTATCGGCATACAGATATTTTTAGAAAAGACCAAATACAAGGTCTGAGTATTGACAGACTTGATCGTCAATCCAACCATACCTCCACCAATAATAAACAGTGCCAATGGTGCTGCTGTTTGCCCAAGCATGACAAAAACTTGGTCTAAGTGATGTGGAATCTGTAGCTGTAGAATGGCGCAACCCATGCCAATAAAGACAGACAAAAACAATGGGTTTTTAAATAAAGTCAAAAAGATACTTTTAAATATTTCGGTAAAATTTGGTTGATTTTGCCGTCCTATTTCAGCCAAAACTAAAACCATTGGCACCAAAAGAACACTTTCAATAATCACCACTAAAGAAATATAGATCATTGCTTCATTATCCATAAGCAAGGTCAATATTGCTGCGCCTAGTAGCCCTGTATTCGACATAGATGCACCATGTGACAAGATTGAAGCATGGGTGAAGGTGTTAGAAAACACTTTGAGGCCAATCATAAATGACAGCGTAAATAATAATGCTGTAACGCCTGCATAAACAAAGAAATAGGATGGGTACCAAATTTCATGCAGATTTTTAGAGGCTAAAGCGTGTAATAACAATGCAGGTAAAGCAATTTTAATTACAAAAGCACTTAGGGCTGTAATTTGCTCTTTAGTAATGAGTTGAATTCGAACTGAAAGGAAACCTAGGAACAACAGGAAAAATACAGGAAATATTACCGAAAAAATCATTCAACTGCGTCCTTTCCTGAAGATATTCGAAAGATATATCCTCAGACATATCTTTCAAATATTTAAATACTTATATATTTTAAGTAAATCTTGATTGGTGAATAATGTACATTAGAACGCTGAAAATAACGCTTTAACACCATGTGGTTGGCAACGCAAATATTGTGGTGCAATCTCTATATTTTCACCCAACTTTGTCGCTGCATGCCAAGGCCAACGAGGATCATAGAGCATGACACGTGCTAATCCAATGGCATCAGCTTCACCATTTTGTAGAATCTGCTCTGCTTGCTCAGCTTCGGTAATTAAACCCACTGCAATCACTGGAACATTGACTTGTGCCTTAATTGCATTTGCAAATGGAACTTGGTAATTTGCACCAATTTTAATGTTTTGCTTTTCGTGTAAACCAGCCGAAGACACATGAATATACGCAACACCAAGTTGTTCCAATGCTTTGGATAATTCAATACTTGATGCAATATCCCAACTATTTTCAGCCTCCATCCAATCCGTTGCTGAAATACGAATCCCCACAGGAAAATCTTGTGGTACGGCTTGCTGGATGGCTTGAACCACTTCTAAAGTAAAACGAATACGATTTACAAAGCTACCACCATATTCATCCTGACGATGATTCGACAATGGCGACATAAATTGATGTAGCAAATAACCATGCGCCGCATGAATTTCAACTAATGAAAAACCAGCCTCAACTGCACGAACCGCTGCCGCTGCAAAGTCTTGCTGTATTTGCTTAATTTCAGCAATGCTTAATTCATGCGGTAAAACATCATTCTGACTAAATGCAATATTGCTTGCTGAAACAGTTTGCCAACCATGTTCATGCTCAGGAGCAATCTGACCTTTACCGCTTTTCACTAACCACGGTTTTTCTGTAGATGCTTTACGTCCTGCATGTGCAAGCTGTATTGCAAAAGGCATCGGTGAAATCGTTTTCACCTTGTTGATTAAAGCTTTAAGTTGGTCACGTTGGGTATCATTCCAAAGCCCAAGATCGGCATAACTAATTCGTCCCTGAGCCTGTACTGCTGTTGCTTCAACGATACATAAACCTGCACCTGATAGTGCATAACTGCCCCACTGCTGTTCATGCCAGTACGTAACTTCACCTTGATCAGTTGCAGAGTATTGACACATCGGTGCAATGACGATTTTATTCACAAGGGAAAGTGTCCCAAACTGAATTTGCTCAAATAGTTTTGATTTTACAGACGAATTAACGGATATAGACACGGACACGTTACCTCTACTTTTTCAATACAATGCTGAAAGATGATTAAAACTGCTTAGTGACACTCAGCCCAGCACTCCAATTTAGACCATCTGCAGGTTCAAAGAAACGACCATTTCCATCATTCACAATCACAGAACCCACATAGTCTTTATCAAATAAATTATCAACACGAGCAAAGCTACGAATTTTCCAATCGTTATCTTTCCAGATATAGCCCACATTCACACTGGTTAGGGTATAACTTGGCGCAGCATCAGTATTTAGATCATCGACATAGATTTTATCCATATAACGAACTTCTAGGCCTGCATTAAAACCAGTTTCAGGAAGCCAGCCGAGAGAGATAAAAGCTTGGTTTTTAGCAATCCCTGGAATGTAATTGTCTTTTTTAATGACTTTTTTAGGATCTGAATTTGGAATATCTGCATCGAATGTTGCATCTAGGAAACTATAGCTTGCTTGTGCAGTTAAATCTTTCCAAAAACGCTTATTCCACGACAGTTCAACACCCTGACGTAAAGTTTTATCTGCATTTTGATAGGTCGCTCGACCATCAACTGATCCCGCAGAAACAATATCATCCTGTGTATTGCTTTGGAAAACCGCAGCAGTGAAATGACCCAGTTGATTTTGTGCTTTTAAACCCAGTTCATAGTTATCACTGGTCGATGGTTTTAACGCAAAATTAATACCTGCCGTGCCAGAGTTTGGATACGCCATTTCGGTAAATGTGGGTGTTTCAAAACCTTTGGCATAACTGATATAGGTTGTTAAATCTGATGTGATGTCCCATGTAAACGCTGCTGAAGGTAAAAATTTCTGATAATCCGTGCTACCGCTATCATCACCATTCACACCTTCAATATAGTGATCTTCAGATTGATAATGCACATTGCTATAACGCAACCCTGTATCCAATCGTACCGTCGGTAAAAATTGCCATGAAGCTTGTAAATAAGGATCTAAATTCCATAAAGTATTCTTTTCATCACGACGTAAATCACCTTTAACGCCATAACTTGGTTTATTATTTTCTAAAATAAAGTTTTCGTAACCTTGACGATCTTCATTCATGGCATCATATGCCAAACCCACACTAAAACGTGTATTTGGCAATAAGTCTTTACCTGTCCAACGTAGATCTGCACCGTAATAATCACGTTCAAAATCAATCACACCACCCGCCTGACGTGGGTTGTTTTGCGTTGACATTGGAATAGACTGATATTGTGTGACTTCACGATGACCTAAATACACCATCGAATAAATTTCATTTTGGTCATTAATTGGCTTCGTCCAATTGATACCTGTCTGTGTTTGGTTAATATCTTTACGAACATTAAATTGTTTTAAAAATGGCACTTGTTGTTTAGGATTTGCTTTCCATTGGTCACGTGTTAAACCTTGAGGATCATTGGCAGAAATATCCACATAATTCATTAACCAATTAATTTTAGAGCCATCATCTAAATTCCACGTCAATTTGGCATTACTTAAAACCTTCTGCGCATCGCTATGCTCACGATAGCCATCGGTATCAAAATACGATGAACTCACTACATAACTTGGTTCATTGGCTTTATCCGCACCACCTTGCAAGATAATATTTGCTCGATTTTTATGATTACTCCCACCTGAATAACCCAACTCGATCGAATCCCGACCTTGGCCTTCTTTGGTTGTGGTTAAAATCGTACCACCAGAAGAATTTCCATAAAGTGATGAAAATGGCCCACCAAGCACTTCGATATGATCCAAACTGCTTAAATCAATATTCGATGTCTGACCTTGCCCATCTGGCATAGTTGCAGGAATACCATCGACATATAAACGAATCCCACGTACCCCAAATGTTGAACGTGCGCCAAAACCACGCATAGAAATTTGTAAATCTTGTGCATAGTTTTCACGGTTATTGAGCTGTAACCCGGGAATACCTTTGAGCGTTTCAGAAAGATTAACGCCAATATTATTTTGGTTTTGATCTTGGTCTATTCGGTAAACTGAAGCAGGTGTATTCAGAAAACTGGTCTCTGAACGTGTTGCTTCAACTTTAATCGTGGGTAAGAGCTGAACGGAATTCGACGATTCCGTTTCAGCATATAAGTTTTGAGCAATGCATGCTGTTAAACAAAGCAGTGTTGTTTTAGTTTTTAAATGATTCACGCTTTGCATCTGCAATATCCTTTAGGGTATTTAGAAAATAACTTTAGACCCTAAGCCAATGACCAATGCATTATCCACTTGATTTGTCGCACCTGGATGTACAACATACTGTACTAAAGGACGAAGCATGAACCATTTAGCAGGGTAATATGAGTAGTTTAGCTCAATATTATACTCTGCATCTTCATTTAACTGTCTCAAATTTGTGCCTAAACGGCTATTATTCACATAACTGAGATAACGATCATTCAGATGCACACGGTTTACAGCCAAACCTAAGATATCGTTTGGATGTTCTTCCAGTAAGCCATAATATTTCAAGCCAAGTTGTTGTGAATCATTCACAGCAGTCGTTGTACGATCATGTACCGTAAAGTTACCAAAACTGTGTAAGCCACGTTTCCCCTCACCTGTCGATGTTAATTGCTGTTCAAAGCCGAACCAGCCGCCATAAGAACGATCTTCACCTTTCGTTCCTGCTTTATAGGCCACATCATATTGGTTCTTTGCATCATCCGCAGTGTTATATAACGCACCAAAACGATAACTTCCTGGAAGATTGTTCAGTCCTTGTTTCGGAGACCAAACCACTTCTGAAAGAATATTTACCCCATCTGCATGTTTTGTATCTAGATTCCAACCGTGGCGTTCTAAAGCATTTTCAGGGTTATATTCAAACACGCCAACTTGGGTAAATAACTCAGGATTAATTTGATATTTCACACGTGCGCCCCATTGTGAAACAGGCGTGTTGTACCAAAGTTTACCTTGCCATTTCCCCATTTGTGCTGCACAGAATGCGTTACCTTGGAAATCACATGCCATCGTATTAAATTCTGTACCCAAACCCATACGCCCTAAACGAACGCTCAAACCTTGATTTTTAAAATTCTTTTCAATATACAATTCACTCAAGCGACTACCCGAGTTTCCACGCCCCCAATTGGCTTGAGAATTTGCCCATTGTGGTGCATCAGGCGCTTGAATCCCTTCAATACTGGTACTTTGACCTTGACGTGCCGTAATCAAAGCACGAATGGTGACATCATCCCAACCCACCAGTTTGGACATATCCAATGTCGTACCTAAACCAAACTGAGTTCCAAAAGTTGGGGCTTGATGTGCATCATAACCACCATCTGCAAGGTATGAACCATCTGTCGCAATTGTGCCATCAAATTTAACCCCTTTCTCAGCAAGTTCAGTTCGAACACCACTCCAATCACCTGTCATGGTATTTCCATGAAGATCAAAAGCATCTTCGGCGAATGTATGTGTCATCATGGTTGTCATGGAGATTGCTAAAAGTGAAGGAACAACTTTTTTCATA
Organism: Acinetobacter sp. P8-3-8; assembly: GCF_000214135.1. Taxonomy (GTDB): domain Bacteria; phylum Pseudomonadota; class Gammaproteobacteria; order Pseudomonadales; family Moraxellaceae; genus Acinetobacter. The sequence goes on along the minus strand of NZ_AFIE01000053.1, from coordinate 2,857 downwards.
GAGAAAGCCTAAATCGAAGAGAACACTGTTAAAGCATTTGTATAAGCCAGTTCAATCAAACAATATGTTTAAATCAGCATATTTAAATCAATAAAAATTAATAGAAAAATACCATTTTAAAATGACAACAACTGTTGATATAACTCAGCTTTAATACTTTCAAACCAAAATAATTCACTAGAAATTTACACATTTTTTTACATATAACTATCAGATTATTTTTATACAATTCAAAACTTTTTTTTATTAATAAACTTTATGATCAATAACAAATGTTTATTTCCAATTTCTCTTAAAAGCACAATAACAATGACCTATATTTTCCAATCAAAATAGGCCGTCATAAACGGCTTTGCTTTATACAAAGCTTATTCTCCAATACAATAGCCTCAATGTTTTGTATTTTGATGATAACATGCCTGAACTACCAGAAGTTGAAACAACAAAAGTCAGTTTGTTCCCCTTACTGGAACAAAAAGTGATTGATGTTCAAGTACGAGAATCTCGTCTGAGATGGCCTATTCCTGAAGATATTCAAAACTTAAAAGGGCAAAAGTTATTAAAATTAAGCCGTCGTTCTAAATATATTTTGGCTGAGTTTGAAACACATAGCATGCTTTGGCATCTGGGTATGTCAGGTAGTTTTAGACTATGTGAGACGCAAGATGAATTACGAAAACACGATCATCTGATTATTCAATTTGAAGATCAGCAATTGCGCTACCATGATCCTCGTCGCTTTGGTTGTATTATTTGGCTCAATGAAGAAAGCCAAGCTAAACTAATTGATACACTAGGCCCTGAACCATTAAGTGATTTGTTTAATACAGAATACTTAATCAATAAATTAAAAAATAAGAATGTCGGCATAAAAATTGCAATTATGGATAATCATGTTGTGGTCGGTGTTGGCAATATCTACGCCACAGAAAGCCTATTTAATTTAGGTATCCATCCAGCGCAACCTGCTTCAACATTATCTACAGACCAAGTTCAAAAATTGGTCGTGGAAATTAAACGTATTTTAAAACAAGCCATTGATTTAGGTGGCTCAACCTTAAAAGACTATAGCAATGCCATGGGTGAGAATGGTTATTTTCAGCAAACCTTATTGGCCTATGGTCGTGCAGGTGAGATGTGTGTGAACTGTGAAACAATACTGGAAAATATAAAACTTGGACAGCGTGCAAGTGTATTTTGCCCACAATGCCAACCTTTGAAAAAAGTGAACACATCCCAAATTCAGCGAGGTAAATCTAAATGAAAACTGCCATTGTTCGTCATATTTTAGTAAAAGATAAAGATTTGGCAGAACAACTCAAAAAGAAAATTTTAGATGGCGCTGATTTTACAAAAATTGCCAAACAGCATTCCACATGTAACTCAGCCAAACGTGGTGGTGAACTGGGTGAAGTCAAAAAAGGACAATTGGTTCCTGTGATTGATAAACTGGTTTTTACAGCAGCAGAGCGTGTACTGCATGGCCCTGTTAAAAGCCAGTTCGGTTTTCACTTAGTTGAAATTAAGTTCCGTATGGATTTTTAAACCACCTTTTTGACCATTTATATATATTCAAATGCGTTGAAAATACAAATTACTTTAATGTGATGTTTCAACTTTAAAATCTTCAACATATTGAGAATATTGATCGATATAAGGTCTAAACATTTCAGCGCGCGTGGTGAAATAAAAAACCTCATTACCATTACGCACAATCGTTTCAGGGGATTTGCCATTACAAAAACCATTATCAGACTCAACCGCAGTTTTCAAACTGATAAAATTCTTTTCAGCCTGTTGTGCATCTTCAAAAGCAAAAACCAATAAGCTGAAATCTGGACGCACTTTTTCTTGGCCGACATCCACTAAACTTTCTGCTCTATATGAACGTATCCCATCCCCTTTGACCTGAATAATTTTATTATTGGTGCAATCATTTTCAGACCATGATCTACCACTTTCTTTTTCAACAAACTCAAATTGATCTTTTAATAATTGCGTCTGCAAGGCCACCAATAAAGCATCATTTTCATCAATTGATTTTGCTTCGATCACTTCAAAAACAGTTTTCTCATTTGGCATATCTTCAAAACTTAAATTCTTAGTTTTGTTTTGAGTATCTTCTTGATTCTTTTGTGGTTCAGAACATCCTATTAATCCCAAAAGCATCATTGCAATGATTAAACTTTTTTTCATTCTGATATTCCTATTATCCTTTAAGAATGATCATAAACGATTCACACAAAAAACGGCACTTAAAAGTGCCGTTTAATTATGAGGAATGATCCATCATTATGCTTGTGGACGATTTTTCAACTCGTCACGAATTTCACGTAATAATTCAATATCTTCTGGAGTCGCTGCTGGTGCTTCTTCCGCAGGTTTACGAATTTTATTTAAGAATTTAACCAATAAGAATACAACCCACATTAAAATAAGGAAGTTCAATACAATCGTGATGAAATTACCATAAGTTAAAACGTTAACCCCTGCTTTAGTTAGTTCATCTAAAGAGGTTAAGTTATTCGGGTTTTCCCCAAGCACAATAAACTTTTGAGTAAAATCAACACCACCACCTGTAATCACAGAAATTAATGGCATGATGATATCTTTCACTAAAGAATCAATAATTTTATTGAAAGCACCACCGATGATTACACCGATAGCCAAGTCCATCATATTGCCTTTGATAGCAAACTCTTTAAATTCTGAAATAATGCTCATTTGTATCTCCACGCTCTATTTATGCGTAATTTTTATGTGACGAAGTATACATTAAAATTTAATATATATTTCCACCTAATTTACTAGGTTTTTATAAATTTCCTATAATTTTTTTACAATTTATACAAAAAAA
>NZ_AFIE01000054.1 GCF_000214135.1 Acinetobacter sp. P8-3-8 | reverse complement strand
GGACAGGGTGGAATTAAGGTGCGCTGGTCTGGTGTTTCTAAGCAATGGCTTGATGCTGTTGATCATGACTTAAAAGACTTAACCGCTGTAAGTGCATGGGCTACAGCCTCATGTGTGGGAATGGTGGAGGATTTAAACCCTGCTGCTGTTTTGTTCAATCGCTTAAATCAAATGGTGGCACTATGACAACTATAAACAACTCTGAAAACTTGATTGAGAAAGTAGGCGGCATTGAAAAGGCGAGGGAGATTGTGGAGGGAGCGCCTGAACTATCAACAGATTATGTTTTTTGGACTAGTAAAACTCGCTACATCAATAGGCTTACAAAAGAGGTTTATTTGGATAGCACACATGAGTGGTTTTCAGCAAACATTATGGTTCTGAATTTAATGCATTGTCTGGACGACCTCCGCACCGCCATTGCAGAGCATGACACAGACCACGTCACCGACATTCGCAATCATCTTAGTCCGAGTACGATTGTCAAGGATTTGGAGGCAGAACGTCATGGATGAGTTTGAAGAGGCATGGAAAGAAAATAGGCATGTGTGGGAGTCAACTAAAAATCTAGCTAAGGCTATGTATTTGGCTGGTCAGCAATCTCGACAGGCTGAGGTTGACCAACTCAAAGGCCTTTTAGAAAAGGATGAATATGCTCACAGTTTGTATTACGAAAACGAAAATTTAAAAGCTGGGTTAGAAGAGAAAGACAAGCGGATTGAAGAGCTTGAAAGGTCATGTATTTCTTATAAAAACCAACGTGATGATAACGCTCAAAAATTAATGGTGAAGTCAGTTCATTACAACAGTATTCAAGAAGAGCTAGCTAAATTAAAAGATCGATTTGAATTGGCACATCACTTAGCAACTCAAAGCACATGGAGTTCTTTGAAGCAATTGAAAAAAGTTGTTAAGGCTTTGCGAGGTGAGCATGAATAAGTTTCAGCAAGAGGTCGCTGTGCTCATGATCTGTAATGCAATCTTATTTTCTGAGTTTAAAACAAATTGGCTTGGATTGGTTTTAATAGTTTGGACGACTGTTTTTTTTATTCAGATGTCGAGAGGCAACAATGCAAATTCCTAAAGGTCTCATCATCGGCATTGATCCAGACTTAGAAAAATCGGGGGTGGCTGTCTTAGGGCAGTCATTCGAGCTGAAAAATTTAACTTTTGCTGAAACTGTTGAGCTATTCCGCAGTCACCAAGATCAGATCAAGAAAGTAGTGATCGAGGCAGGGTGGATGAATAGAAAATCAAATCTACATAGTCGTATTGGTCAATCTAAGTGCGCAGGTGAGCGAATTGCTAAGAATGTAGGTGAGAACCATGCAACAGGCAAATTACTCGTAGAAATGGCGAAATCTTTCGGTTTGGCGGTGGTTGAAGTAAGACCAACCAAAACCAAAAAGAACTCTGAAGAATTTAACCGTATTACAGGTTGGCAAGGCAGAACGAACCAAGAACAGCGTGATGCAGGTATGTTGATTTGGGGGATGGGTTAATGCAATGGATCTTAGCTTTCTTCCTGTTCATTTTCTTGATGGGCGTAAAAATTCCTGATGGTGCAGTACTGGATTGGGTTTTCTTTATCATTGTGGTGGTCATGTTTTTAGCAGCAATAGTGGCAGTAAGAGTATTAGGTTAAGGGGCAATTATGAACGCAGTAGCAGAGAAGTTTGAACCATTCGAGTGGCTGACTCATGGCATCACTGCCAAGTCACCGCAATTCGGGGATGAGGCACACGGTACAGGAGAGAAACCTTTGGACTATCAAGATCGCTTGGGTGCTATTGCGTCAATGGAAACCCAGTTGGAGAAATCAGTAACATCTCTAATCATCTATGGTGAAAACGCCAAGAGTGACTATGAGTTTATCCGTAATCATCTAGCTAAAATTATGATGAATGGGGCATACGAAGATAAACGTCGTGAGCCAGAGCATATTGCGATTTATCATTTATCTTGGCTGGTCGCAGGCATGGTCATAGCGTTTGCAATGGATCCTGAACATGAAAGCAATTTCACCGCAAAAGGAAGATTGCATTTAGCTGCTGGCGTTAGGTCTTATCAGATGACGTTAAAGGCCTATGATCGTACTTGGAAGCAGTACGAAAATATGATGATTATTGCTTTAGAAACATCAATCAAATGTGCTGCTGAGGCTGTTGAAAAGTATCGGAAAAATACTTACAAAGAATTTGAAATGTAAAGCTGGTAATATTTTTCTCATTAAGGTAGTATTTTTATATTCTGGTCGTATTACGGTTCATCCGAGACCAAGACAGTTTTTGCTACCCACCTACTCCAATAAGTGGGTATTTTTTTGCTTAAAATTTATCTACGAATATTGCAACAACCAAATTTGCATAGTATATTTTTATTGTGATCTAGTTAATATCTTATTTAGTTGTTAGGTTTTAAATTGATCATTCGTTCTGTGCAAAGACGATAAGCCCACCGCAAGGTGGGTTTTTACATTTCATACCAACCAAAAGTGCTACACTCCCACCGATAAATAGGAAAACACATGAATATTTGCATCGGTGGTGAACAGAACGGTCAAGTTGTAGAGAAAAGCCCGAACGATTACTTTCAACAGTCAATCATAATTGGTGAAAAGACTTATAAGTTTTGGTTTTCAGATAAAGTAAGTTTTCATGATGCGTTTGTCGAAGCTGAGAAGCTGGCAAGGCAGATCAAATAAGGGATTATCCCGTATTTAAAATTAAGACGCCTAAGCGCCTTATTTATTAGAGGTATCTATGCTCCGAATAAAACAAATCTTCTGCCGTCACGTTTGGGAATATTCAGATTTCTTTACGGTCAGAGAGTGTCGGAAGTGTGGGAAAATTAAACCATTACAGATTTTAAAGAGAAGTGAATAAAAAGGCAGTAGGCTAGCAGTATTACGTCAATACCACTGTTCAAAGCATTGATGGCTTAATTTGAGTTGATGAGATATGACGACACGCATTCAACCGCCACATGTGAGAATTAAGTTAGCTATTCACTTCATCTTTAAGATTAAACCCCTTCCGAGGGGTTTTTTAATGCCTAGAGGAAAGTATGACAGACAAAGTACAAGCGAAACAAGACTTAGAATTTTGCAGTGCTGAGCTGTCTAAGTATCAGAATCTCAGTAGATCGGGATTGACGCGGGCAGAGATGCTAACGATTGACGGCATCATGATTAAGCTAAAAGAGCGCATTAAGAATTTACGTGAAGCATTGTATGCGTAGCCCAAAACGACTCGCTGACATTAGAAAGCTTCCATGCATTCGGTGCGGTAATCCAAACTCACAAGCGGCTCATTCAAATTCAGCAAAGCATGGTAAGGGTAGAGGGATAAAAGCAGATGATTCGTTTACAGTTCCTTTGTGTCACGTGTGCCATTCTGATTTTGATCAATACAAGTTGGGCAACCGAGAACAAAGTGAAGCCATGTTTGAGAGGTGGTTGGTGAGAGTGGATCGGATGCTTAATACAAAAAATAATACAAGTATTTTCTGATATATTGGATTTTCAAATCAATCTAATAATGGGAAATATAATGTCAAAACAATACGGCTTGCTTTCATATCATTCCTCTGAAGGCCAATGGATTCGTTCTTATAAGGAAGAAACCCCAAATGCAACCATAAGAGAGATCGCAGAGGTTTTTAGAAAACAAATCAATCCGGAAGGTGATATAGAAGTCGCTGAAAGAATTGTTAAGGTTTATTTGGGTATTGAGCCCCAAGAGTCGGTGGATGATTTGATTCCACCAGTAGAGAAAAACCCTCAAGTTAGAATCGAGCCGTTTTAAAGAATAGCGATACATAAGACCACCGAAAGGTGGTTTTTTATTGGAGTAAGAAATGCAAAAAAAGTCTACTCCAAGACTCGAACCCGCTTGCTTTATTATCAAGTCATTTGAAGAAGTTGGTCGAGCGATTGCTTATATGCACAAGCATCATGCGAATGCGTTAAGTGATGGTAAGCCGTTGGTTGTTCGTATTAACCAAAAAGAAGATGACCGCAGTAGAGCGCAGAACCGCCTTTATTGGATGTGGATGAATCAGTGGGCAAAACATCAAGGCGCAGATAAAGACGCAGAGCATTTGTTTTTCAAGAAGCAATTTTTAGCTCGTATTTATCACCGTGATGATGTTGGTCAATACAGAAATACATTTGCAGCAGTAAAGGTTTTGAAAGATCAAAAGCACCCAATGTATCAGCAAGTGGCTGATGGATTAAATGAATTGATCAGTACCACGGATGCGAGTGTGGATCAGTTTACTGAGTACCTGAATGACATTCATGCATTCTGTAATAAACATGGGTGTTGGTTGAATACGCCCGATGATTTGAAGTTTGCTTGGGAGTTTAATCAATGACATGCCAAGGCTGTGAAGCAAGACGTAAATGGATGAAAGAACAATATGAGCGATCAAAAGAAAGAATGCGGTTGTGTATTGAACAACTTACTTCCAAAGCTAATAGAACAGAACAACCAGCTGATTCAGCAAAACAATCAACTCATCCAGATCAACAATGAACAGAATGCTCAGATCAATGAGCTACTGATTCAGTTGGAAGGCGGTGAGGATGATAAGCCTAAGTCACAGTATTTGGATGGTTAAACATGAGCAATAAGGAATACATGGAAAAGCGCTTAATCGTCACAGGCATTGAGGTGCCAGACAATAACAAGCACAGAGCACAAGGTACTCGAGTTCGCTTGAGCAATGATATGTATCTTGGTGGTGTGGTGGACCTATCTCTTAATGGTAACCAAGGTGATATGTGGACGGTTGATGTGACTGTTCGTACACATATTACTAATGAGCAGGTATTAGAACTATTTGGGAAGATTGACCATGGCAAAGCTACCGAGACTGCAAAACAAACTACAGGCGATGACACCGAAGACACCGAGACCGCCTAAGAACAATTGGGGTCAAGGCCGTGGCGGTAGACCTTGGCGCAGACTCAAGCAGAAGATTCATACACGTGATGAGTGGACCTGCTGTTCATGTGGTCGTGTAACCATGGAGCTTGAGTTAGACCATATCGTTAATGTGGCTCAAGGTGGTACGGATGATGAATCAAACCTTCAGTCGTTGTGTGTGCCTTGTCATAAGAAGAAGACGAGCAAGGAGAGTCGGGCGTGAGCAAAGCATTGCATGAGGTTAATTGGTTTCACATAGGCAAAACGGAAGAATTCAAAGAGCTCAAAAGTGATCTTGCACACGTAACTAGAGATGTGCAGGGCTTCATTGATGAGATAGCGATAAATGATATTGTTCAAACATTTCTAAAACATGGGTATGTGGTTGTAAAGGTTGAAGACGGTGGGGGGAGTCAAAAAGTTTGAAACCCTGAGCCAGCGGACACCGCCCACGATCTCACTTATAAAAAAATTTCCCATTTCACGAATATGTTAAAGGAGGGTACATGGCTTTAACAGCAAAAAAAAAGGCATTTGCCCAAGCTAAACATGATGGTGCAAATAACAAAGAAGCCGCTATTTTCGCGGGTTGTAGCCCTGAAACAGCATCACAAGCTGGCTCAAGAATGGCGAAAGATCCAGATGTAATTGCTCACATTGAGCGGCTTGAAGGTGTTAAAGGTGTTAACACTGATGTTAAGCCCGATCCGAAGCCAATTATCACCAAAAAAGACATTGAAACTGCTGGTAGTCGCTCTGACCCGCTCAAATTTTTAGAAGAGATTTGGACTGATCCGGTTGAAGATATGAAGATGCGAATGGATGCGGCAAAAGCAGCCCTTCCATATTTCCACGGCAAAGTTGCTGAAAAAGGCAAGAAAGAAACCAAAGCCGATGAAGCCAAAAAAGCCACTCAAGGCGGGAAGTTTGGAACATTGGGTTCACAATTGAGAAGTTAAATTTATGTCAGCGATGCTCCCAGAATGGACAACCTCCTGCCCAGACTGGGAGGAACGTATTGTCGCTAAAAAGTCACTCATGCCATGTGAACCGCTTTTCCCAGAAGTGGCCGATGTAGCAGAGCGGATTTTTAAAGAATTAATTCTGGTCGATGTGATGGGTAGCCCGAAAATGGGCGAGGTCACACTCGATTGGGTAATTGAATTTGTCCGGGCAATTTTTGGTGCTTACGATCCAGAACAGAAGAAGCGTTTAATTCGTGAATTCTTCCTTCTGATTTCCAAGAAAAACACCAAGTCAACGATTGCGGCTGGAATCATGATGGTGGCCTTGATCTTAAATGATCGTATGTCGGCTGAGCTTATTCTGTTGGCGCCCACAAAAGAGGTCGCAGACAATAGTTTTAATCCAATTCGAGACTTCATTCGAGCAGATCCTGAGCTTCAGGAAATGTTCAATGTGTCCGAGCACACCAAAACAGTCACTCACTTGGGTACCAATGCGACCTTAAAAGTGATTGCTGCGGAAAGTAATGCTGCTGCGGGTAAAAAGGCTTCAATCATCCTGATCGATGAGGTTTGGTTGTTTGGAAAACGATCAAACGCTGAATCAATGTTTCGTGAAGCAAAAGGTGGTCTGGCATCACGGCCTGAAGGTTGTGTTATCTACCTGTCTACCATGTCAGATGAAACGCCATGCGGTGTGTTCAAGCAGCTGCTGGACTATGCGCGTGATATTCGGGATGGTGTAAAAGTCAATCCTCAGTTCTTGCCGCTGATTTACGAGTTTCCTGAGTGGATGCTTGAGGCAGGTGAACACTTAAAGCCCGAAAACTTCTATGTCACCAATCCAAACTTGGGTGCATCGGTTGATCTTGATTACCTGATTAACGAGTTTGAGAAGGTTAAAGACGCTGGCGAAGAGTCACTGCGTGACTTCCTTGCAAAACACTTAAACGTACCAATTGGCCTAAACCTCCGAGCCAACCGTTGGGCTGGTGCTGAATACTGGCTGCAGCAATCTAAAAAATTCACCTTGGATAAGTTGATCGAGCAATCAGATGTCATCACCTGCGGTATTGATGGTGGTGGCCTTGATGACTTGCTTGGCTTTGCTGTACTTGGTCGGCACGCAAAAAGCCGTAAATGGTGGCTTTGGAATCACGCTTGGTGCAATAAAACTGCAGTTGAGCGACGTAAAGAGAATGCGCCAAAGTATGCCGATTATGAAAAGGAAGGCAGTCTAACCATTGTTGAGCGTATCGGTGATGATATTGATCAGTTGGCGGCCATTGCGAAGAAGTGTTTCGACTCTGGCAAGCTCGACAAAATTGGACTGGATCCACTGGGTCTAGGTGGCCTCTTAGATGGCCTACTTGATGCTGGTATTTCTGAAGACAAAATGATTGCAGTAGCTCAAGGGTTTAAGTTGATGTCATACATCATGACCACTGAGCGCAAATTGGCTGAAGGCAATCTTTACCATGCAGGCCAAGGCTTAATGACCTGGTGTGTTGGGAATGCGCGTGCAGTCGTGAAAGGCAACGGCATGATGATCAGCAAACAGGAATCGGGTGTCGGGAAGATTGACCCATTGATTGCCACATTTAACGCTGTGGCTTTGATGAGTATGAATCCTGAGCCTAAGAATTATGATATTGACGGTTATTTAGAGGACATCGTGATAGCATGAGCGATTTACAAGATACGGGGTTTTGGACTCGTTTCTGGTCACGATTGACTGGAAGAACTCAACTAAAAAAAGGTGATACTTCCTATCCATTTGACAGTTATTTATCTTCAGGTGGTGCGGTAGTTACACCAGAAACAGCATTGAAGCTTTCTGCAGTGTGGGCTTGTGTAAAGCTAAGAGCTGAAACTATCTCAACATTACCCTTACAACTTTATGATTCTGATAAAAAAATAGCAACTGATCATAGCCTATATCGAATTTTGCACGATTCTCCGAATGCAGATATGTGTGCAAGCGAGTTTTGGCAGGTGCAAAGCGCATGTTTGGACTTGTGGGGAAATGCTTATAACTTAATTTCAAGACGTTCAAATGGTGAAGTGATTGCGCTTGAACCCCTTTTCCCAAGTGAAATGATCGTTAAGCGAAATAAAGTTGGTTCAATTGAATTTCATTACACAGAGAATGGGAAAACCATTATTTATTCTGAAGACAAGATTCTTCATTTTAAAGGTTTTACGCTCGATGGTTTGATAGGGCTTTCAGCAATTCAGTTTTTTGCTCAGACCATCGGTATGCAGTTTGATGCTAATAATCAGGCACAAGATTGGTTTAAAAATGGGTTAAAGGTTGGTGGATTCTTAGAGACTGGTGAAAAGACTTTAACTAAAGAACAGCGCCAAAGCTTAAGAAATAGCTTGTCAGAATTCAGTAGACCTGAAAACGCTGGCAAATACATGGTACTTGAAGCCAATATGAAGGTAGCAAGTGCAAGTTCGATCCGCATTAATCCAGTAGATGCCCAACTCTTAGAAAGTCGCTATTTCGGTATTGAGGAAATCTGTCGAGCATTTGGTGTACCACCTCAGTTGATTGGACACACAAGTAAAGCAAGTTCGTGGGCATCAAGTTTAGAGCAAACCAATCAGGGATTTTTAACATATTCACTAAATCCATCATTGGTTCGCTATGAGCAGACAATTGCCAGAAAATTACTATTACCTCATGAAAAGTATAAGTACCGTCCGAAGTTTGCCGTAGATGGCTTATTACGTGCGAACAATGCTGCAAGGGCAGAGTTTTACGTGAAGATGACTCAAAACGGTCTTTACACTCGAAATGAAGTTCGAGAATTAGAGGATATGCCTAAAGCTAATGATCCAAGCGCAGATAAATTAATGGTGCAGATGCAAATGGTTCCTTTGGCAAGCGAACAAGGTGCAAATAATGAATAGAAAAAGTTTTAATTTAGAAATTAAAGCCGTCCAAGAGGACGGTTTTTTTTCGGGTTATGGTGCGGTTTTTGGGAATGTTGATTGGTATAACGATGTAATTCTACCAGGTGCATTTTCCAAAACTTTAGAAGAATGGGCATCAAAAAATAAGTTTCCGCCTGTGCTTTGGAATCACAACGATAGTGAGCCAATCGGTGTCTATACAAAGATTTATGAAGACGCAAAGGGCTTATATGTTGAGGGAAGATTGTTAATTGACGATGTTCCTAGAGCCAAATCTACTCATGCTTTGTTAAAAGCAGGCGCAATTGATGGTTTGAGCATTGGCTACATTACTAAGAAAGCAAACAAGCAAACCAATGGCATTAGAGAGCTAGTTGAGCTTGGTTTGGGTGAGATATCCATCGTAACAACCCCTGCAAATGAAGAAAGCCTTATTACTTCTGTTAAATCAAAATTAGAAGGTGGTGAGCTGCCATCTTTACCTGAATTTGAAAAGTTCCTGAGAGAGTCAGGCTTTTCAAAATCGCAAGCCACTGCAATCGCTGGTAAGGGTTTGCGTCATCTTTTGAGCGAGTCTGAAGATGAAATACAACAAGCGAAATCAATTTCAAGTGCATTAAATATTTTAAAAGGAGTCAGTAATGACTGATCTGAATTTAGAACAACTCGCTCAAGAGTTTAAAAAACAAGTTGATGAAGTTAAAGCGATTGCGGAAGACTTCAAAGGCAAACGTGAACACGGTGACAAAATTGCAGAAGGTGCAAAACAATCTGCAGATGAAGCAATCACTAAGTTGAACGAAACCAAAGCTCAATTAGATGAGCTTGAGCAAAAAATGGCGCGTCGTCCAAACGAAACACCGAATGAAGTTAAATCATTGGGTTGCCAATTTGTTGAAAGTGATCAATTCAAATCTCTTAAAGGTGCTGCTGGTCAACGTGGTAAAGCAAACTTAGAAGTTAAGGCAACAATTACATCATTAACAACTGATGCTGCAGGTTCTGCTGGTGATTTGGTGCAAACCACTCGCTTACCAGGCATCATTGCACCACCAGATCGTAAGCTTACAATCCGTGATCTTTTAATGCAGGGTCGTATGGATGGTAATGCACTCGAATATGTGCGTGAAACTGGATTCACGAATAATGCAGGCATGGTTGCAGAAGGAACCAAAAAACCTCAATCAGATATTAAATTTGATTTAGTCAGCACCACTGCCAAAGTAATCGCGCACTACATGAAGGCTTCTCGTCAAATCCTTGATGATGCGTCACAGCTTCAATCATATATTGATGGTCGTTTACGTTATGGCCTTGCATTCAAAGAAGAACAGCAAATTCTTAATGGTGATGGTACAGGCCAGAACCTTTTAGGGATTATTCCTCAAGCAACTGCATATGTACGCCCTACAGGTGTTACTCCATCATCTGAAACAATCATTGATACATTGCGTTATGCAATGCTTCAAGCGGTTTTAGCTGAATATCCAGCAAGCGGCCATGTGCTTAACCCGATTGATTGGGCAAGCATTGAAACCCTGAAAGACTCAACAGGGCAATATATTATTGGCAATCCACAAGGTGCCGCATCACCAACATTATGGCGCCTTCCTGTAGTTGAAACTCAGGCTATTACAGCAGGTAAGTTCTTAACTGGCGGTTTTTCAATGGGTGCTCAAATCTTTGATCGTTGGTTGTCGCGAGTAGAAGTGGCAACAGAGAACGAAGACGACTTTATCAATAACTTGGTAACAATCTTAGCCGAAGAGCGTTTGGCATTAGCGGTATATCGTCCTGAAGCGTTTATCTATGGCGACCTTAAACCTGCTACTGGTCCGTAATTTTGAACTGTGAGGGGGTAACCCCTCATTTCAGGAGAAGGTTATGAAATATTTAGTCAAACGAGTTCACTTTGGCGATCGTATGTATTATGAAGGTGAAGAGCGTGAAGCAAACCCTAATGATGTTCAACATCTTTTAAATAAAGGTGTGTTGGCTGAATTTCTTGATGAAAATAAAGAAACGAAGCAAGTTAAAACAAATCAACGTTTAACAAAGGCGAAGCCAGAATGATTGATCTCGCAAAAGCTAAGTTGCATTGTCGTGTGGATCATGATGATGAAGATACTTTGATACAGGCATATATCGATGCTGCCAATGAGCAAATTCAAGCACATTTAGATCGCAAAGTTATCGCAACCGAGGTTGAGCGAGTAAATGAAAATGATCTGGTTGATAACAAGGCCCTAGATGCTGCTCGGCTTCTCTTTGTTGCGCACCTTTATGCCAATCGAGAAGCCACCACTCAGGCAACGATTGAATTGCCTTTAGGATACTGGTCCTTAATCCAGCCTTACCGGAATATGGGGGTGTGATATGTGTTGCCAATGTTGCCAATGTTGCAAAAACTCGAATTCTGAGAGCTTAGCCAAGCCTGAATATGTTCCACCACCACCGCCAATTAAGATAAAAATTGCATAGGAGGTTGTATGGCCCAACGAGCAGGCGAACTATGCCACCGTGTGACGATTCAACATAAAACCACGACCTATGATGAATACAACTACGAAACCGAAGCCTGGACTGAGTTTAAAAAGCTCTGGGGTAAACTGGATTTTCTTTCAGTAAAAGATTCGATAAACGCCAAGGCAGCAGGATCAGAAACCACAGCACGGCTAAAACTGCGCAAGCGTGATGATATTGACTCAAGTATGCGTGTTTTATTCGATGGACAGACTTTCCAGATTGTTTCACCACCAAAACCTGACAACGAAAACGGCCGTATTTATATGACGCTGGAGTTGTCATTAGTGGAGTAGGTCATGACGGTAGAAGTAAATATTGAAGGCTTGGATGAAGTTCAGGAAAAGCTGAAACGACTCAGCAATCCTCGCATGATGAAGAATGCCGCAAGGCGCTCCATGCGTAAAGCTATGGCAATTGTACGAGATAGCGCTCGCAATGCAGCAAAAGGGATTGATGATCCAGAAACAGCCGAAAAGATTTGGAAAAACATTGCTATTGCTGCGGGTAAAACACGAAATCCAAATGAAGTGGTGATGCGTGTCGGTGTGCGTGGTGGGGCGTCATTCTCAAATAAGAATCCACCCAATACACCGGGTGGCGACACTCGGCACTGGCGTTGGTTAGAGTTTGGCTCTGTGCATAATCCGCCAACTCCATTCATGCGCCCAGCCTTACAAAACAACATCCAAGCCGTGACCAATAGCTTTGCTGAAAACTTCAATAAAGAAATCGACAAGGAACTCGCAAAATTATGAACATTTTACCTGTAGTTCCGACATTGAAAGCCAGCAAGGAAGTTACGGATTTACTTGGCACCAATCCCTTAAAGGTCTGGGAAGACATTGCACCACACAAAACACGATATCCCTATGCAGTCTGGTCAGTGGTCACAGCCAATCCTGAAAACAATTTAGACTGCCCAGCGAATACTGATCATGTGTCATTCCAAATCGTGGTTTACGACACCGAGCAGAAAAGAGCATCGGATATTCGAGCTGCAATACGAAAAGCTTTAGAGCCACATTGCTACGTTACCAATATTCACCCGAACCATTTTGAGCGCATTGCCGACACTAATATTTTTGGTCGCGGCTTTGATGCGAATTGGTTTTTGGATAGATAGCTTCACCACTTAATTAAACCGTCCTTATTGGGCGGTTTTTTTATGCCTGTTTTCAGGCAAACCACTGGCTAGAACGACGGTTCGAAAAGCACGTTTCCATGTTCAGCGTGCCTGCCAGTTTCTTTTTTTGAACATGAACATATAAAAGGAAATCTTATGAACATGATGACAACATTAAATTTACGCGCCATGGTCTCAAATGAAAATGGCGAACCAAAGACAACTAGTTACGCAGTAGCAGAAGCATTTAAAAAACGACACTCCGATGTGCTTCGAGCAATTAAAAATATGAAGTGCTCGCAGAAATTCCGTGAGCGCAATTTTGCGTTTACCTTAGAAAACAAACAGATAGGTAATACGAAGAGAAATACGGGCTTTTATCAAATGACAGAACGTGGCTTCATGTTTCTTGTCATGGGGTTTAGTGGTGAAAAAGCCGATGCTATCAAAGAATCATTTATTGATGCATTTGAGTGGATGTCAAACCAAATAACTCAAGCCTTCCAATCAAAATGGGCTAGATATAACCATATTGTTGGTTATCGCGAAAATCGCAAACAGCAAGTTAGTTGCTCAGCCAGAGATATGAACGTGTGGAAACATGAAAAGCATCCGCTTGATGATGAGATAGCGCAATTAGAAAGTGAATTGCAGCCATCATTACCCTACATGGAGGGTAAATAATGAATAGTTATGATCCGGTTTTTCTTGTTATTTCTTGCCGACCAACTACAGATGCTGATCATGAAACTGATTTAATTATAAATGATCAGCATTTAGTGATTGAGGCTATCGAGCGCACTGATATGTCTGGTCTTAGTGATGCAGAGAGCGATCTAAAGCTCTATCGCCCGGACAACATACTTATTACAACTCATCTGTTTGTTTTAAATCTTATTCAATTGGCAATGCAAAAGCAGGATATAGAATTTCAATTGCTTGCACTTGGTGAAAAGGCTGAAATCAAACCTAGTGATAGTCGAGTCGGCCAAGCATTCCACTGGCGAGAAACCAAAATCCATGAAAGTTGAATAACCAAATTATTTCAAACCAACGCCACCGCAAGGTGGTTTTTTTATGCCAAAAATTGAGGAGATCTACTCATGGCACATGTTAAAGCGCAAGGTACACAAGTATTTGCGGTAGTTGGTGGTGCAGTGGTTCGTTTCACTTGCCCTAAAGCATTTTCATTCGGTGAGGATTCGTTCTCAAAGATTGATTCAACCTGCCTAGATTCGGACACTAAAGATTATGATCGCGGTCTTCGCGATCCAGGTGAAGGCTCTATTCAAATTGATCTTGATGATACAAACACAAGCCATTTGAAACTAATTGAGCTTGCTGATTCAGGTGAAAAGGTGAAGTGGCATGTAGGTTCAAGTCACTCTAAGACACCACCAACTTATGAGGCTGTTGCAGGTATCGACCTACCTGAAGATCGCATCTGGTGGTCATTTGAGGGTTATATCAACCCAGCCGCACCAACAATTGAACAAGATGCATTGGTTGGCTATACGTTCACCCTTGTTCGCACTTCAGCAGTTGTAACAACTCCACGCGTGGTGACTCCATAATGTCTAAATTAAATCTAAATGAGATCATCCATGGCTCTTTGGTAAATTCAACCCATCCAAAGACTATTGAATTTAAGCACAATGGGAAAACTGAAACAGTCGATATTGTGATTAAGCAGCTACCTTATGCTGTGACTGAGCCACTATTTACTCGCTTAAATAAGGGTGAAGATGTTGTTGCTGATTGGATTGCTGCCGCCTTGGTGGATGATGATGGGAAAACCTACTTAACCAAAAAACAGGTTGCTGCCAACTTTACTCAAGCTCTTGCTGCTGCTGTGTTCAATACAATTCTAGGTATCGAAAAAGCCCCGCAAGATGATGAGGGAAAGCCCGATTAACGCCAGATGATGAATTCTGGTGTGAATTAGTTCTTAATGGGATTGGTGGTTGCACAATCGCTGAAGCTAAATCCAATATGACTAATGCTGAGGTTTCGCAATGGGTTGCGTTTAGAAATAAACGCGGCTCTTTTTTTACTGGAAGGCGTATAGAACAAGGCTTTGGTAATTTGATAGCAACCTATCTTGGCTCAAAAGGCGCTAAGGATGTGAAAGCACAGTCATTTATGCCGCACGAAGATCAGCCACAGGAAATGTCGCTTGAGGAATACATGATGCAGGCATACGGTGGCGAGTAAGGCTGATTACGGTCAGCCTTTCTTTAAAAATTGCTCAAGCATTGTTTTAAGTTCCTTAATTTGCTCTGCTTGATCAAGGTACGATTGCATCATTAGTTTAAATTCTAAAGTTTCATGTACCTGTATTTCAGGCTCAAAGCTTTGCTCAAGGCGGGCAACCATCTCAGCACTTTGAGAGCGATTGTTTTTCTCGGCTGACTCTTCAATTTTTTGTTTTAGCTCAGGCGGTACACGCAACCTAACTATAGTGTGATCAGCTTGATTACTCATCTAAAAACCTCAATGCCACAAATTGTGGTAAATATTTCACGGTAGGTATTTACATTACCACAAAGTGTGGCTATAGTTATTAAACGCCACAGATTGTGGCATAAATAGGAGGTAGTATGAAAGATGAATTTGTTTATGTGAAAGGTCGCCTAGATAGCGAACTACACAAAGAACTCAAGCTGATTGCTAAAGAGGATAAAAGATCAATCGTTTATCTTATGAATGAGGCAGTTAAATTATTGGTAGAAAAACACAAGAGTGCGAAAGCATGAAATCAATAGACAACAAAAAAGCCCACCGTCTGGAAAACAAGGGCTTGATTGCTGTCAACAAAGGAATATTAACTATGTCTAGTTTAGCATTAAGTTTTAACGAAGTAAATTTTTCACCAGTAGAGCGAGATGGCCAGATTTGGTTGACCGCCGGCGAACTTGCTAGAGCATTAGGATATGCAAAGGCAAATGCTGTAACTCAGGTTTATGAGCGCAATCAGGATGAATTTAATCAATCTATGACGCAAGTCATTGATAATCCCCAGAGCCTCAATTTGAGGCTGCGGATTTTCAGCTTACGCGGTGCTCACTTAATCGCAATGTTTTCCAAGACAGCAATCGCAAAACAATTCCGCAAATGGGTGTTGGATGTTTTGGATCGTGAAGTTACGAGTCAGCAGGTAAATTCCAAGCAAACCATCTCGGTAGAGCAGTGTGGAATTTTATATAATATTGTTCATACACGCGCTGGTGGCAATCAAGGCTTGATTAAACAAATGTGGAGTCGCCTAAAAAATCACTTTAAATACTCTGCGAGCTACCGTGAATTGCGTGCCATTCATTTTGAGGATGCAAAACATTATTTAGAGCTTATGGAATTAAGGGTGAGTTCAAAGCAGCCGGAAGTTAAGGCTCTACCTTATCCACAAGAGGTTATTCAAATTGCCGAACAGATTAATCGGGAATTTAAAAATTCTAGATATGATTCTTGGCATGTAAGTGCTCGTAATGGTGTATTGACCGCAATGCCATTGCCACCGGGTTTTTACCCAACAATGAACATTGCAGAATTCACTAAACGCTTTGATAGTGTATTAGATTTGCTGTATGGAACAGATACACTGCGCGTAGGGCGCTATATGTTAGCGGAGATGAATAAAAAGCCATGAAAGTATTAAATTTTTCAAATATACCGCTTAATTACTTGGATGTTGCAAAGCAAATTCTTAACTTGGATATTGTTAAAGAAGAAATTGAGTTCATGCAGCGCTTAGATATTGAAGATCCAGTGGTAGAGCTTGAGGCGGTGCATGATGGCTACACCTTGGTATCCATACCTCATGCCGATGTTTGGCTTTTAAGGCTACCGGATGGTATTTGGAAAAGAGCATATATCGGGCATGGTGAGGTTTATGCTAAAACCGTACTAGAGGATAAATATAAGCACTTAGAAGTTTTTAAGGCTAATATCACCAGCTTTAGAAAAGTCTATCCGGTTTATATTTAATACCTGAATAAAACAAGACCACTCTTCGGAGTGGTTTTTTTGTGCTGGAATTAGTATCTTGTCCTGAATAATTAATATTTAGGATATGCAGTGGAAATAATAATAGCAATCGTGATTGGTGCGATTATTTGGTTTATTTTTAAAGGCAAAAAAGCAGCAAACGAAACAAACATAAATCCAACCTTAAGCAATGCCCCATACATCTACAACATTGTGGGTGAGCAGTCCTATCAAAATAACTTAAAAAAGATAGCCGGCCCTAAAGAAGAAAAGTCGAAGTTTTTTGAATGCTACGCAAAAGTCAGCTCAGAGCCATTTAATCAGTATGATAAAAATGCTGTTAAGGTTGAGATCAATGGTTTGATTGTGGGTTACTTGAGCAAAGGTGAGGCAGTCAAACTAGCAGGAAAGGTGGTAAACAAAACTGTGCCGGCGGTCATAGATGGTGGCTGGGATGATGGAGATAGCATTGGTAGTTATGGTGTAAAGCTCGCAATCAATAATGTTAATGATCTTGTTTAATGGGAGCTGAGAAATGAAAAAAATTCACCAATTTTTATTAATAGCACTACTCCTTCCAACTCCTGTTTGGGCAAATCAAGAATGTGAGCAGATGGCCACCATAGCTGAAGACACGATGAGGGAGAGGCAATCTAATTCTAATTTTTTTATCGCCTTTAGGCCAATAATTGATGGATATGTAGAAAGAATAAAAAAATCAAATAGTATTTCAGAGGTTAGGGTATTAACCAAATCTTTTGAGCGAGTCTTTGCTATAGCTGTGGCTGCCCAAAGTGTTGATGTAGAAACTGAAGGAAAGCTTCAAAACGAGGCTATATATAGTTTCGCTGATAAAATCAAAACTGTGTGTTTAGAGCATAAACCATAAATTTAATTGATTAGACAGGCCCTGCTTATGCGGGGTTTTTTATTGCCTGAGGAAAAGTTATGGCAGCAGCATCCCTTGGTCGGTTGACCTTAGATTTAGCAGTAAAACTCGGTTCGTTTGAACAGGGCATGACGCAGGCAGAGCGCAAAACCAAGCAAACCACTGATAATATGAATAAAGCTTTCGCTGGATTCAAGGATCAGGTAGCAGACGCTCTGGGCGGCACTCAATTAGGTTCTATTGTTGACTCTTTTAACACAAAAATTGGCTCACTCAGTGGTGGGATTGGTGTTGCTAGTGCTGCTTTGGCAGGAATGGTCGCAGGTGGTACGGTTTTGGCTGTCGCTGGCCTTAGTAAAATGGCTATTGAGACAGCAAAAGCCAATAATGAACTTCAGGTTTTGGCAAACCGAGCAAATACAAGCATTGGAAGCTTTCAAGTTTTGCAGTACGCTGCCGAGGGTTTAGGGGTTTCTCAAGATCAGCTTGGCTCTATTTTGGCTGATACTCAAGAAAAATTGGGTGAATTTAGTGCAACTAAAGGTGGTGGGGCTGCTGACTTTTTTGATGCATTGAAAAACAATACCAAGATGACAGAAAGTCAAATCAAGTCATTTGGTAAAACTTTGCAAGGTAAAGATGGCATTGAAGCTATTCAAATGCTTAACGATAAGATGGATGAGCTTGGAGTCACATCGCAAGAGCGCCGCTTTATTTTTGAGAGTTTAGCAAGTGACCTAGCCAATTTAGCACCAATATTTGCAGAGAATGGTAAGGCATTGGATGCATTTGATTTGGCTCTTCAGCAAGCTGGATTAAAAACCACAAAAGAGGCAGCAGAACAATCTCAGTTGCTGGCCGCTCAAGTTAAAGCAGTGAATCTGCAATTCCAAGGCTGGAAAAACCAACTAGTCTCAGGATTTATGCCTGCCATTATTGATGTTGCTAATGCATTCTTTAGCACTTCCAAAAATGGACAGCAATTGCAAAGTGTTGGCTCTGGTATTGGCTCTGTGATGAAAGCAGTGGCAAAAGTTGCCCTTGGGGTTTCGGCTGCATTCACGATTGCTGGTAAAATCATTGGCGGGGTAGCCGCTGCAATTGCTGCCTTAAAAGGGGATAAGATTGCAACCGTTAATATGATGTTTGATGATATTGAGCAAACTTTAGCGGACTACGGTAATCGCATTGATTCGTTTAGTATAATTGGTGATTCCGCAACCAAATCTACCAACGATTTAGTTAATGCAATTCTTGATGTTAATAGTGCTGCACAGCAGTCCGCAAAGGGTCTTGCATTAGATACCAAAACAGCCGATGAAAACGCAAAAGCCAAAGAAAAGGCCGCAAAAGAAACCGAAAAGCTAAACAAGCAATTACAGGTGAATGCAAAGGTTCAATCTAATGCGGCCAAGTATAATTTTGCTGGAATTGAGGGCCAATACCAATTACCAAAAGGTCTTTTGTCAGCAATCAACATGCAGGAAAGCCGTGGTAATGCAAACGCCATAGGCCCTATGACCAAATACGGTCAGGCAAAAGGTGGATTTCAATTTCTTGATGGAACTGCAAAACGCTTTGGCCTTATTGGTAATGCTGTTTTTGATACAGGGAAATCAGCAGAAGCGGCGGCAAAATATTTTCAATCCCTTTACCAAAAATTTGGAACTTGGGAAAAGGCAATTTCAGCCTATCATGCTGGTGAAGGTAATGTTGAGCGCGGCACTGGCTTGGGGCCAATTAATCGGGAATATGTAAAAAATGTTCTTGGTTATATGGATGCAGCCTTAAAAGGCGTAGGTACCACAGCAGCGGATGCGGTGAAGTACGTTGAGGAGGTTTATAAATCCCAACGATCAATTGTCCTGAAATACCTGAATGAACAGGAAAGGATGGAACTTGACCACAGTGTTTCTATCCAAGAAATCAAAGACGCTTTTGCTGAAAACGACCCAAGCCGTGAGAAGTATTTAAAGCTTCAGCAGCTCGCATATCAAAAAGACGTTGCTGAGTTTAGAAAGGCTCAACAGCAGAAACGTGATGCTGCATTTGCTTCAACCAATAACCCTATCGGCGACATGATCGGGATGGGTGTGGAAGCTAGCGCCCGAGCATCCATGAATCCAGAGGAATATCAAAGATGGCAGATTAACAATGAGCAGCAAGACGGCTATTCTCAACTTGGAGATGATCTATATTCTGCGCGCTCAGGCATTGAGAATAATGAATTTCTGAGTGAAACGGAAAAATATGCTCAGCTGAATGATGCTTATAAGGTTTATTTGGATAGTAAAAAGGCATTAACAGAGGAATATAACGCGGAGGAGCGAGCGTTAGATCAGGAGCAATTTGAGACAAAAATGCAAGTTTATTCTCAAATTGCTGGAATGACCGCTCAAACCTT
The DNA here is from genome assembly GCF_000214135.1 of Acinetobacter sp. P8-3-8. Classification (GTDB taxonomy): domain Bacteria; phylum Pseudomonadota; class Gammaproteobacteria; order Pseudomonadales; family Moraxellaceae; genus Acinetobacter. Next base: position 430 of record NZ_AFIE01000054.1, on the reverse strand, counting down.
TGACCAAATGGCTGGAATGCTAAGAGATTCGGTTGGTGAATCTAATGCGCTGTATAAAACAATGTTTCTGGCTGGTAAAGCTGCGTCTATTGCTCAAGCAATTGTGAACACTGAAGAGGGCGCAACGAAAGCGCTTGCTCAAGGTGGTGCTTACGGTTCGCTTTTAGCTGGAGTGGTTCGGGCAACAGGCTACGCGTCTGTCGGCCTAATCGCCGGTCAAACCATTGCAGGCATGGCCCACGACGGTATCGACAACATTCCGAAAGAAGGCACATGGCTTTTGGATAAAGGTGAACGTGTTGTTGATAGTCGAACCAATGCTGATTTGAAAGGCATGATTGCCAATCAGAAGAATGGTAGTGGGGATGTCAATATTTCAGTTCATGTCACCGACTCGGGCGTAACAACTCAATCTAATCAGTCAGATCAG
>NZ_AFIE01000055.1 GCF_000214135.1 Acinetobacter sp. P8-3-8 | reverse complement strand
CCCAATCCAACACAACCCCCTTTTTTATTTATTTTTTAATTATTGTGTTGTTTGACTATTTATTCAGCAAAATAAGTGCTTTTTATTATTTTTTGAGCATAATTAGCGCTGGATTTGTCGCTTTGTTAAATAATTTACTGTCTTTATCTATTTCTTGCCACTTTAAAGGACGACAATCGATATATTCACAATAGCCACTTTCGCCTTCATAACATTCTTCATTAATTTTTGCTTGATAGCTAAAGCTTCCTACATAGCCTGCAGCTAATCCAAATTTATAATCACCCCGGCTCTGCGCTTGAATATCGATTTGAATATTTTCATCCTGATATTGCCATTCAAATTCTCTTGGTAAATACATTTCTTGCTGGTTTACGGTTTTAACTTTTGGAAATACACGATGAATTTTAAAATATACACGTTGGTCTACCATCTTAGCTTCGTTACTTTTCAAATCTCGGATATAAATTCGAGAGTGTAAAATATTGTTCATCTGATCACGGCTATGCATCAAGATCAGTTGACGTTCATCTGTGAGTTGAATTAATTGGTATACATATAAGGCATAGGGTAAATACGGAAAATTAACCAATCGAGCGTATTCAAATGCACCATTCTGCTTAATTTCAAATTTCTGATCTTTATATGTAATCTGCCCTTCGCAATGTGCAAGCAAAGACCAATGTTCTGCAAATCCGAATTTAAGATGAACAAAATGTGATAGCAACGGTGTTGTGGTTATATTTAAGTCTAAACTTAATTCATTGTCTTGACGTTGTATTTTAAAATCTGGAAATTGTCCAAAGATGCGTTCTCTTTCTCCAAACTTAAAATCCGTATTGTTATTTTCATCAAGCTGGAACTTACATTGCTTTTTGATGGAATAGGCATTGAGTTGCCCAACCATATGCGGACTAGAACTAGCCAATGTCGTAACAGTATCTAAAGCATATGTGGAAATTTCACTTGGATTACAAAACACAGCATTATTCGGCTGTCCAATCAAACTAAAAAAATTAATGTAATGTAAAGGCGCAGGTAAATTTGCAATCACTAATTTTTGATGAATAATTTTATATTTATCTTTGGGTGGGTGATAAAAAAGTTCAACAGGCTTCCGAGCTTGATTCAGTTGTTTAGACTGATCTAAGAAATCTTGAAACAATCGCATATCAAGCTCCTTACCAAGATTGAACTTTTATAAAGTCATTATTTATTATTCACCAATTGTATTTTTTCTTGCTAGAAAGGTTGTTACAAAACCAGAAATCGCGTAAATAATTGAAATTACGAGTATTCCAACAGGAATATTATACGTTATCGCTGCAAGAATAAACACAGCAATTGGCAATACAAAGAATGGAACACGCTTACGATCCACTGTTTTAAATGAATAATATTTAATATTAGAAATCATCAACAAACCAACAGCAACAATTGCTGCCGCATTTAAAGCCTGAATTGCCTTATCTTTTAAATCAAAGATATAAGGGAAATCCTGTCCAACCCAAACCCAAGCAATAATGATAATTGCAGCCAACGGACTTGCAACACCGATAAAATAACGTTTATCCACAACACCAATTTGAACATTGAAGCGTGCTAAACGAAAAGCAGCACAAGCGGTATAAACAAAACAAGCAGCTAAGCCGATACGGCCTAAATCATGCAAACTCCAGCTATACATCAATATTGCAGGTGCAACACCAAACGCTAATAAGTCTGATAATGAATCAAATTGCTCACCAAAAGCACTTTGCGCGCCAATTGCTCGCGCCACACGACCATCCAAACCATCAAATAGTGCAGCAAGAAAAATTGCATAAATGGCTTGAATATAATCACCATTCATACTGGCAATAATCGAGTAGAAGCCTGATAACAACGCAGAGGTTGTAATCAAGTTCGGCCATAAATAGATTCCTCGACGTTTCACCTTCTGCCCTTCATGCGTATGCTCTTCCTCTTCTACCTCAAAGGTAATTCCATCAAAACCATGGTTTTGATCTGAAGGGTTCGGGCTTTCTGGTTTATTTATATTTGTCATTCTTGAATCCTATCTATAACTCAGTAAGGAGTTGTTGATATTCTAACTCGTTATTTACAGCGTTTATTTCTAAATAAAGTAAATGCGAACTACACGATTTAAATGGTCTAAATTTTGTAATTCGCATCATTGATCGTATTCATTCAACTATTCAACGACCAATTTTACTTAGATTATTCACCCACTAACCAACGCACGGCAGCATGTCCACCATTTTCACTCATACGTAAATGAGGGAATAACCATTGCAATGCTTCATCAGCATCTTCAGAGAATTTCCAAGGTGGGTTAATCACCAATAAACCACAGCCATTTAAACCCACTGGCGTATCATCTGGCCATACGCAAACTTCACACACCAATTGACGGCGGATGCCTGTTTTGATCATTTTCTTTTCAAAACGTTCAATCATGGCACGGTCTTTAATTGGATACCAAATTGCAAATACACCCGTTGACCATTTCTTATGTGCAGCAGCAATAAGCTCAACCAATTGTGGAAAATCTTTACGTTCCATTTCGTAGGGTGGATCAATCATCACCAAGCCACGTTTTTCTTTTGGTGGAATCACACCAAGTAAGCCTTCATAAGCATCACGCTCATGCAAACCCGCACGTCTATCGCGAATATTATAATAAAGCTGTTGAAATACATCACTTTGCATTTCAAAAATCGTTGCTTTATCGATATCACGCATACCTTCTAAAGCAAACCAAGGTGATCCTGGATAAGCACCTTTACCAGAAGTTGCACGCATATCTTCAACAACTTTTAGATATTGTTTTACACCTTCAGGTGCATTGCGCTTAATCGAATCATCAAGTTTCACCAAACGATGAATCCCTGTTAAAAACTCACCTGATTTTTGTGCTTCTGAGGTTGATAAATCATATTTACCCGCACCACCATGTGTATCTATGTAGCGATAAGGTTTGTCTTTGGCATTTAAACGTGTCAAAAGTTGGAGCAATAACACATGCTTCATGACATCTGCAAAGTTGCCTGCATGGAAATGGTGACGGTAGTTCATGTTTCAAATAATTCCTGAGTTCAACGGACATTTTAGCACGAAAAAATATTTCTTCACTGTCCATCGTTTGTTCTAAGATAGATCGATAATTTTTTACCTGTTTTTTTGGAAATTTATGGAAGCAACCACTCTCCCAAAGTCATGGAATGTTGATCAAATTTTAGATGATTTGGATCAACATGGATTTGCTGTGATTGATGATGTTTATTCACATGACTATGTACATCAGCTGGTGAATGAATGTACTTCCAATTTAAATCGCTTCCGTGAAGCTGCGATTCAAAATGGTGTTGTGAGCAATATCCGTAGTGATCATATTTTATGGATCAATGAAAATTTAGACATTGCACAACAACATGTCGATACATTAAAACAGTTTTCTCAGCTTTTAAATCGCTATTTTTATTTAGGAATTAAAGATGTAGAAGCACATTTTGCTTGCTATAACGCAGGTGAATTCTATGCATTACATCGTGATAATCCGCAAAACAAAAATGGTCGAATGATTTCTACTGTTTATTATCTGCATGAAGAATGGCAGGATGATTGGGGTGGTGAGCTTCATTTACAGGATAAAAATAATCTTTGGCATACGTTAAAACCTAAACCAAATCGTATCGCTATGTTTCAAAGTGATTTATTACATGAAGTGTTAGAAGCCAAGCAGCAACGTCTTTCCATTACAGCATGGCTGAGAAGCGACCAAGCCATTTTATAATGTCGATTTATAATACTGCTACGTTTAGTTTTATTTTTGCAACGCTGAATATCAATTACTCAGCCTTTAAATTATGAAAATAGCCTGCATAATATGAACATAGATTAAGAGGATTCAGCACATGTTTGAAAATACAAAACAAATCATCTCGCGTATTGGGGAAACAGACCAATTGTATTTGTCAAACAATACGCCTGAACTCGCACTTGAGCGTGGTGATTTACGTTTACAACTGGTCACCATCAGTAACTCTAAACAGGAACAAGTTCATTTTCTTCAAGAAGCAATAGTTTTACTTGAAACAGCGCGTTTTGAATATGATGAAATGCCAATGTCATTGTACATAAAGCTCTCTTTGCACTTAGCCAAAGCCTATATGATTTATTTCGAACTCACGAAAGAAAAACGTTATGCTTTGATTACTCAGCAAATTTTAAAACCAATGACACAACATGAAAATGGTGATATTTATTTTATGTTGGCTTATGCATCGGTCAGTAAAAATGACTTTGCTTTAACCCGTCATTGGTTGAGCAAATATGTGAAAACGAGTGAGTTTGATTTAGAGTTATATCAACAACACCCTGCCTTCAACGCTGTGCGTAATGAAGCTTGGTTTACGCAATTGATTCAAAATAAATTGCATTGAGTTCAATTGTTGGATGCATTGGATGTGTTATTTCTGAAATCACTTGAAAGAACCATGCTCAACACAAAAGAAAAGATGGCCTGAACAGCCATCTTTTTTGTTGCACTTGGGAAAACTCAAAAGAATTAAGCAATTTGTAATTTATATGCATCCATATGAAGTTGTTGATTTAATTCATCGATCCAAATTGCCCAATCATCATCTTGCACTAAATGACTGATCAGAAAATCTCGCTGAGATCGACTCCAAAATGGCGCATCATGTAAATTTTGATTGGCTGAAAGCTGGTGTGTACGCACATATAGTTCAATTGCAGCTGGGCTATTGGCTAAACCAAGCTGTGCAAAAAGTAATTCTAAGGATGGTTTGTTCGTCCTGAGCATGGCGCACTCCTCATATAAATATAATTGTCATTCTTTATGCAATTAACTTATAAGAAAACCACGAAAAAAAATAGCCTTTCGGCTATTTTTGTTGTTTCAATTTGTGATCAAAAGGTAAACAAACTGAATATCGATTTCATTCCTTATTTTTTCTGTAAATTTTGGCTCAATAATTCGTTCAAGGTATCGACAACAATCGCCCATTCATCATCTTTTTGCCAATGACTACTTAAAAACTCTCGCTGAGAAGGACTCCAAAAGTCTGCTTGATGCATCATCACCCCTTCTGGTAGTTGGTGTGATGCTACAAAATTGTCGATCGACGTTTGGTCTGCGTCTAAACCCAATTGTTCAAATAAAAGTTCTAAAGTCGGTTGTTCATCAAACATTTTATTTCCCTCAAGTTTATTTTCAATACATATGAATAGGTTTTAAATTATCGATATTTCTTTTATTTTCCAACTCTTTCTTGATTTATTCTTGTTATTTTTTTGTTGAGTGTCTTTGGTTTAAAAATAAAAAAGCACCCCAAATGGAGTGCTTTTCAAAATTAATCTAAAGTAGATTAACTTTTAATTACTTAAGCATGTCAGCAATTGCTGCGCGCTCTTCTTCAAGTTCTTGAAGTGTTTTGTCCATACGTTCACGGCTGAATGCATCGATTTCTAAGCCTTCAACACGCTTGTATTCGCCATTTTCGCAAGTTACAGGAACACCGTACATCACGCCTTCTGGAATACCATAAGAGCCATCAGAAGGAATACCCATTGTTACCCACTCGCCATTTGTACCAAGCGCCCAATCACGCATATGGTCAATAGCAGCGTTAGCAGCAGAAGCAGCAGAAGAAAGACCACGAGCTTCGATGATTGCAGCACCACGTTTACCAACAGTTGGAAGGAATACGTTAGCGTTCCAATCAGCATCGTTGATTTTGTCTTTTAAGCTTTCGCCATTTACTGTTGCAAAACGGTAGTCAGCATACATCGTTGGAGAATGGTTACCCCAAACAGTCATATTTTTGATGTCAGCTACAGCAACACCAGCTTTTTGAGCAATTTGAGTCAACGCACGGTTGTGGTCAAGACGCAACATTGCAGTAAAGTTTTTCGCTGGAAGATCTGGAGCAGATTTCATTGCGATATAAGCATTTGTATTTGCAGGGTTACCTACAACCAATACTTTAACATCACGGCTAGCAACTTTGTTTAGTGCTTGGCCTTGACCAATGAAGATTTCGCCATTTACTTTCAACAAGTCAGCACGTTCCATACCAGGACCACGTGGACGTGAACCGACTAATAACGCATAGTCAGCATCTTTAAATGCAACTTCAGGATCATCAGTACCGATCATGCCAGCCAATAATGGGAAAGCACAGTCATCTAATTCCATCATTACGCCTTTAAGCGCAGCTTGAGCTTTCTCAAATGGAACTTCTAACAGTTGCAAAATAACGGGTTGGTCTTTACCTAGCATCTCACCGCTTGCGATACGGAATAATAAGCTATAACCAATTTGACCTGCAGCGCCTGTAACGGCAACACGAACGGGTTGCTTCATGTAATTATCTCCATTTGAGGATCGTTAATGTGATTAAACGGTTAAATCCGCTCTAATCGAATTATCATAAACGGCAAAGATTGTACTCCAATCTTTCAGCAGTTGCATATAAAAGAGAATGGATTTCAACAAAAGTATGATAGGAATTATAAATAACAGTTGTTTAAACAACTAATAAGTCCCTTTAATCGAGAATGAACTTGGACAATTTGAAACAATATGATTCGAACATTGTTTGTACTGACCATTCACTCGATAGCAAATCTGAATCTCTGTCAAAACAGGATCATTTTGCGAGTTTTGGCATGTAAAACGAATGCTATTGTTATTCATACCTGGGTTTAACTTTACAAATTGATTTTTCAAAATATTATATTGCACGTTTTTATTTTCAGGACTGGTTAAGTCAGCAGGTACTTTTAACCGATCTGCTAAATTAATCACTGTTCTAAAATATTGACTGGCACTCATCGGCACACAAGCTCCGATACTGCGCCACAACTGAATACGTGCATTTTCTTCTGGCATCACCCTTGCCACAACTTTGGCCTGCAAAGGTGATAGATTTGCAGAACTATTGGTACTACAGCTTCGTTCAGTTGCCTCAGGCAATAACCCTGTAATCGTCAATGAATAGCCTTCCAAACATTTACGTTGTTTCTGCTTAGAAGGCTCTAAAGCACATACTGCAGGTGTCAATTGAACCTGCATCACATAGCCTTGCAATTGTGGTGCAGCAAGCAACTGTGAATTAAACAGAAAGAAACCTGAACAGCATAATATCCATGCTGTTACTTGTTTTTTCAATTTACGCAAAAGTTTGAAAATCATTGATATACCAATAAAGTTCTATAAGCTCAAATTTATTGACTACTGCATCGCACGGGTTGGAATAATTGGCATACGGCTTTCAATCGCTTGAGGCCCTTGTCCCAATAAAATTCCATAATGCGCTGCGTTGGTCATGACATTTTTTACATAGTCACGTGTTTCATTGAGTGGAATGGATTCGGTATATTGGTCTGCTGCAAGGTTTTGATAATCAGGCTGCCAGCGTTTAGCACGGTTTGGACCTGCATTATAACCTGCTGTTGCCAACACAGGATTATTACTTAATTGTCCATGAATCATCGACAAATAGAATGTTCCATAACGAATATTGGTATTGGCATCACTCAAAGCCGCTGGATTATACGTTTCACCCATCTGTCTTGCCACTAACTTTGCAGTTCCTGGCATGATTTGCATTAAACCGCCTGCGCCAACATGTGAGCGTGCAGCGGTAACAAAACGACTTTCCTGACGCATTAAACCATAGGCCCACGCAGGATCGATTCCAGCATTACGACTATGGCTCACAACCATGGCTTGATGTGGTGTGGCATAGCGATAACTATAATTGTGTTTTTTCTCAGTACGATCTGCTGCATAAATAGCACGATCGTACCAACCCATGTCGGTGGCACGTTTTGCTGCTGCAAGTAATAAGCCATCATCATGTTTTAAATAAGCCTGACGTACCGCCCAGTTCCATTCTCGATTGGTATAGGTTGCAGGTGCATCAATATTACGTAAAGCAAATGCTCTACGGAAATGAATATCTTGGTTTAAACGTTGTTGATCATTTGCTGAAGGTTGTTCATTTTCAAGACGTTCATTGTATTTTTGCCCAAGATGATCTTTCGCTAAGAGATTGTGATAGTCATCGCCTGACATCGCTAAACGTTGGAAAATTTCTTTGGCTGCCTTTTTCGATTGTGCATCGTTACGCTGTTCCGAAGCACGTGCTAACCAATACTGCCAACGATCTTCTTGTTTTTGCGTCACACTCATACTGTCAATCGCGCGAATCACACTTTCCCAGGATCCAAAACGAATCGCTTGTCGTGCATAAATTTCAGCTTCTTCTGCACTAAATGGCACACCATAACTTGCATCAAAGTTTTGTAAGACTTCACGGTTGAAGTTATTCTTCATTACCGTTGTGCCACCGATATAAGCCACAGTACGATAAATATATTTTTGCACATCACTTGGAACGCCTTGTACCAATTTGGGTACAGATTGCAATGCACTCGTCAAATCAGTATCCGCTGCTCGTCCCAATGCATAAACCAAATAAGCATAATCTTGGGTGTTATTTTTAGGTGCAGACCATAAGTAATTCAAAGGATCTGCTTGAATTTGGTTGAATTGCGCCAGTGACAAATTCATCCCTATGGTTTGTGCTGTAGCAATCGCTTGTCCCGACTGACCTGCTCGCAGTTGTGCATATAAACGTTGTTGACGATCTTGCGCTGTCATCAATGGACTAGACAACATCATGCGACCTAAACCATTACACGATTCAGGTTGTGAATTTGTAGTGAGCCATACGTCTTTAAATTCTGCAAATACCAATGCATCACCCGTTTTTGCACGAACTTGGGCAATTGCACAATTTTCCGCCTGATCGGCATTGGTCACATATTGCAATACAGGTTGCGCACTGGCGAAATCAGCTTGTTTTACTTTTTCTTCAACATAATCTGCAGATAATTTCTCAGCCATTGCCGATTGTGGATAGCGTTGTGCAAAGTTGACAATATTTGCTGAAGGTTGAAACGCTAAATTAGAATTCAGTGACCAATATTCAGGATAATAGCCGAGTGCATCATTTTGCATCGCAAAGCGATATTGTTCCAATGCACTGGGATCATTCGCACTTCTTAAAGCATCATTAAATTGCTCTTCTGCAGCGTTAGAGATTTGCAAACCTGTGCATGCCATGATCCCTACAAGGTAAATTTTAAATTTATTCTGCCTAAACTGTTGCTTTAACACTGTTTTTCTCTCAACCTGCATGACTTGCCTTTAACTAGCTGATGCACTTATTTGTGCTTAGTTTAAGTATTCTAATCCATTTCTACTGTTGTGTTATGTAACCTTATGATTCATCATCAATATTCTTCTCTATTTTTTATCCATAATTTTCAAAGACAAAACAATCCAAATAAATATTTCTCCTGAGCTTGTGTGAAATACTGTAAAATGGTGCGCCATTTATGAGTCCAATAAAACAACGGACTCTAAAATATAGAATTCCCTTATTTTAGTTATAGGATAGACGCCTCCATGACGGTTCAAACCTTCATTCCCAATGGTGCCAAAGCTGCCTCAGAAAACACTGTTACCCAGCCACAGCACACCCCAGCCGACGGTACAGTTAAAAAACTGTATATCGAAACGCAAGGGTGTCAGATGAATGAGTACGACAGTCATCGTATGGCAGATCTTTTAGGCGATTCGCACGGTTATGTGCTCACGGCTGATCCAAGCGATGCCGATATTTTGCTGATGAACACGTGTTCGATTCGTGAAAAAGCACAAGAAAAAGTGTTTTCTGAATTGGGTCGTTGGCGCAAGTTAAAAGAAAAAAATCCTGATCTGGTGATTGGTGTCGGTGGTTGTGTTGCTTCGCAAGAAGGTGACAACATTCAAAAACGTGCGCCTTATGTCGATATGGTTTTTGGACCACAGACTTTGCACCGTTTACCACAAATGCTTGATCAACATGTCGATCAACTGGAAAAACCGAAAAAAGATAAAATCAAACTGGTTGATATTTCATTCCCAGACATTGAAAAATTCGACTTCTTACCTGAACCACGTGTCGAAGGTTATAAAGCCTTTGTTTCGATCATGGAAGGTTGTTCAAAATACTGTTCTTTCTGCGTTGTGCCTTATACCCGTGGTGAAGAAGTTTCTCGCCCTCTGGATGATGTATTGGCTGAAATTGCAGGCTTGGCAGAAAAAGGCGTTCGTGAAATTTCGCTTTTAGGTCAAAATGTGAATGGTTACCGTGGTGAAACCTTTGAAGGTGAAATCTGTACTTTTGCAGACTTATTGCGCTTAGTTGCAGAAATTCCGGGTATTGGTCGTCTGCGCTATACGACATCACATCCACTTGAATTTAATGATGATTTGATTCAATGCTATCGTGATTTACCGCAAATGGTTTCGCATTTACATTTACCTGTACAAAGTGGGTCAAATGATGTGTTACAAGCCATGAAGCGTAACCACACCATTGATGTTTATATCGATAAGATTGCGAAACTACGCAAGGTTCGCCCTGATATGCATTTGTCTTCAGACTTCATCATTGGTTTCCCGGGTGAAACAGATGCGCATTTTGAAGAAACTTATCAGTTTATCCAAGATTTAGACTTTGACCATTCATATAGTTTTGTTTATTCAAAACGTCCGGGTACGCCTGCATCAGACTTGCCAGATGACACAACGGACGATGTGAAAAAAGAACGTTTGGCAAAAGTTCAACATTGGATCAAACAATCAAGTATTCGAAAAACAGATGCAATGTTGGGTACGATTCAACGTGTTCTGGTTGAGAATGTTTCCAATAAAGATCCTAATTTATTGGTCGGTACAGCAGACAATACACGTTTAGTAACATTTGTAGGTGACGCCTCTTGGGTCGGACGCTTTGCAGAGATTGAGGTTACAGAGATTAAGACCCTAAATTTAGTTTATGGAGAACTCTTGAATCTTGAGCCTGACGTGGCGTAATGTAAGGGTATAGACTAAACTTCAAAGAAGGATATCTCTTGACTGCAGCGATTCGACGTACAGTAGCTTTTCCGGGTATTTCAGTTGAGCGTTTAAAAAGCATGTTAGGTGCTTATAATGGTCATCTGAAACAAATCGAACAACGTTTAGATGTCAGTATTTCTCACCGTGGAGATAGCTTCTATCTCGATGGTGAATTAGAAGCTGTTGAGCGAGCAGAGAGTTTATTGCAGCGTTTACACGCTGAAGCTGAACTCTCTCAGCAAATCAGCGCAGATACCATTCATTTGATGATTCAAGGCAGTCAGACTGACCGTGAATTTCAAGAAGACCTTTCTGATAATGAGCATACAGGCTTAGATGAAGTTTGGTTGCAAACGCGCAAAGGACGAATTAATCCGCGCGGTGCAAACCAAAAGCGTTATGTACAACGCATTCTGCAAAGTGATATTTCTTTCGGTATAGGGCCAGCAGGTACGGGTAAAACCTATCTTGCTGTGGCTGCTGCCGTAGATATGTTAGAACGCAATGAAATTCAAAGAATTCTTTTGGTCCGCCCTGCTGTAGAAGCAGGTGAAAAACTCGGTTTCTTGCCGGGTGATTTAAGCCAAAAAATTGACCCTTATTTGCGTCCACTCTACGATGCATTATACGAAATGCTTGGCTTTGAAAAAGTTGCGAAACTGATTGAACGCCAAGTGATTGAAGTTGCTCCTCTTGCTTATATGCGAGGACGTACACTGAATCATTCTTTTGTCATTCTTGATGAAGCACAGAACACTACACCTGAACAAATGAAAATGTTCCTTACTCGTTTAGGTTTTGGCTCTCGTGCAGTCATTACAGGTGATATCACGCAGGTTGATTTACCGCGTGGTCAACAATCTGGTTTGGCACATGCTTTACGTGTCATCGACAAAATTAAAGAAATTCACATCACTCGCTTCCACTCCCGTGACGTCGTTCGTCACCAGCTGGTACAGAAAATTGTCGAAGCTTATGAAGGATGGGACAGTGAACAACACCGTTTAAGTGCCGAAGCACGTGCAGAACGTAAAGCACGGCAAGAAGCCTTAATTTCTGAAAATGACTCGGCAGCCGATGCTCAACATACTGAGCAAGCACCCCACAGTCAGGAAAATGTTTAAGGACTGGTTTTGAAACTTAGCCTCTCGTTACAACAATCGTTTGAAGCACCTGAATTGGTGCTCAAACGTGCTTATTTGAAAAAAGTGATTGAAACAACTTTACGTTATATCGATGTCGATCAAGATTGTGAAATCGGGATTGCTTGTGTTGATCATGATGAAAGTCATAAGCTCAATCTCGAATATCGTGAAAAAGACAAATCAACCAATGTGTTGTCATTTCCAAGCGATATTCCCGAAGAAGTTTTACCGATGTTAGACGCTTTGCCGATTGGTGATTTGGTGATTTGCATTCCTGTGGTTTTACAAGAAGCCATTGAACAGCAAAAGACACCGATTGAGCATTTCACGCATATGTTAGTCCATGGTACTTTGCATTTGATGGGTTATGACCATGAAACTTCTGAAGAAGATGCTGAAGAAATGGAAGCTTTGGAAATAGAGATTTTGAAAAAATTAGGATTTGAAAATCCTTATACTGTAAAAGAAAGCTGATTTATTTAATGAAGAATAGTCCCTTCTTTATGAAATGGGGCTATTCAATATAAGATCGAATACAATTCACCGATAAAGAAAACTCATGAAATACGTCGTTATTTTCAAAGCAAAAATACAATCTCTTGATCAAGAATATTTTGACACAGCCAATCTATTACGTGAAAAAGCCTTAACTGAGTTTAACTGTCAAAAATTTGAAGCAGTTTCTGAACATGATTTTGAAATTGCTTTGTCTTATTGGAATTCACTTGAAGATATTCAAGCTTGGCATAAAGATGCTGAACATCAAGTCGCTCAGCGTCTAGGTAAACAACGTTGGTATGAGAGTTTTAGTGTTGAGATTTGTGAGGTTTTAAAATCTTATTTAGAATAGAAGCTTTATTACAAGTTAATATAATAATATCCAATAGTTACTAGCATTTTAATCTATAAATTGATGATTAATTATTCTTTAGTGCTAGATTAATAGCCCCATAGACTTGTTGCAAATTTACATCTTTCTTAGTTTCAGTACTATTAGAAAGCTCATTATTTAAATATTGATCTAAAATAACTAACGTCTTTTGATCTATAGTCCTGATTGGAATATTTCCATCCTCTTTTAAATTAAATGAAATTGTATGGTTTAAATCATCTCTAGTCGATTGAGACATATTACTCTGTAAAAGGTTTTTTAACTGGTTTGTGTCTGTATCCACTAAAGTAAGCTTTAAAGCACTATTCATATAACTTAAGCTGGCCTGCGTATTATTATTTGCTGCCTGAACAATATCAGGAATAGTATCTACCTCTTCTGATTTTCCATAGTCATACAACATCGTTATAGCCATATCACTTAGATTTTGAGCTTCACTTCGGCCATTAATTGCTTTTAAATCAGACCTCAGCATCTCAATAACCAACTGATTGTTTGTATGCTTTGGCTCAATATCCACAGAATTAATGATTTCTAATAAATCATGACGCGCATTTACACTTTTTTCACCCAGTGTTGAAATATCATCATAAGTTTTTGTAATTTCAGGAATTAAAGACTGATTTTTTAGATACATTAAATTATCTTTAGTTATTGCTTTAAAAGCATTATCTTCTCCAATCCAATTATATTCTTTAAACATTTTCCATAGAGTTTCTGCTTTTTCATTGTTACTTAACTGACTATTTTTTAATATTTTTTGATTAATCAAATTAGAAAATTCTATCAAATATTTTTGGTTATTTTCAGGGTTTCTTGCCAATATAGAATATGTATCTTCTTGTTTAAAGGGTGCTTTTTCAATGAAATCCTGAAGTGATTTCACTAAAATCACGTTATTACGACTAGAGGCTTCAGAAAGATTTTGTTTTGTATTTTTCTCACTAGAATGAATAACACTCTCCAGCTGTAATTCAGCAAGTGATCGGTTCTTTTCAGGTTTTAAATAAAGATAGAATGCAATTAAAATAATTGAACAAACTATAAAAAGAATAATTATTTTTTTCAAAAAAAGCTCCAGCACCATTTACTCAATATAAATGATGCTTTCTCAATAAAGAGTGAATAATAAAATCAAACAAAAGGGCGATATATATAGATTGCTGTTGCCCCCATATCCCCTAAACCTTTATTCGTTACATTACTTGATTGATAAGTAAGCTTAATATTATTGTATTTCATATTTTGAGTTACAACGTACCAAGACTCAGGATTCACTGCAGTTACAACAGCAGTATGATCAACAGAATTATTAGAAGCTCCAATCACAAAATCAAAGTCTAAATAAACAATATCGCCAACTTTAATTTTTGACAAATCAAGTGGTAGTAATGTTCCATTTACTAAAGCAGTCTTAGTCGTAAGGTTTAATCGCAGTCCTTTAGATTGTAAGTTTATACTGTTAGCTGAATATGAAAACATAGGTTGTGCACCACGCCAAGCAGCTGTTTGGCAAGTATTACTTACTGTATTACACTTATAAAACACACTCGTATTTTGAACCGACTTAACAGCAACCGATTGAGAAAGTAAGTTTTGGTTTAATGTCTTAGAATTCGTTATTCCAAGCAATCCACCTGATATCGCTTGATTTGCAAAATTAGTGCAATTTCCACCAACACCAGAAACATTAATAAAAGGGTTCGTTGTTGAACCATAAGCTAAATTGTAGTTATTTACAGCGTAACTCACAGCAGTTGAAGGTATATAGGCAGCATTTACAGAGCTTCCTATAAGGAAAAGAAATAAAGATTTAATAATATTTAAATTTTTCATAATTATGTTTCGTCTTCTAATAATAAATGAGGTTAAATTTTACTCTATTTTTAATATTTACTAAACAATAGGACAAGAATATTTACACATTATAAGACCTATGTTAGATCTTACTCATTCACTTTTGAAGTATCCGGTTTTATATATACGATGATTGAATATATCATCACCTCTAACGCTATCAACGCACTTCAAACTCTGCTTCAGCAGGGTCAAAACGCCACGTTCGGATAATACGTAACTCTGAAATATCCTTCATCTTAGCGTCAAAACGTCCAAACGGCGCACCTTTACGAACCGAATTTTTTGCAGCTTCATCTAAAATAGAATGACCCGAACTTTCAATCAATCGAATCGCGCGAATACCACCCTCATTGTTTAAAATCACCATCAAACGCACTTCACCTGAAAGACGTTGCTGTTTGGCAAGATCGGGATAATAACGGTTACCATACATTTCTACTTTTTCACGGAACTTATCCAAGTACCCTGCCGATGCATCTTGTTTCGCTTGAATGCCATCTAAAGTTTTGATTTTCTGTTGTTTACTAAAATTTTGCTGTTTTTGTAAATACTGCGCTTCTAAACTTGCCACCATCGCAGCCTTGGCTTGAAATTGACTTTGCATTTCATCCATGGCTTTTTTACGGTCGTTTTGTTCAGCTTGTTTTTGCCAACTTAAAACCGTCATCAACACTTTTTCTTCAAAGTTTAATTCACGTTTTTGCTGAATTTGCTCCAAAGCTTCAAGCTGTTGGTCTCCTGCACTTTGATCTTCAGATTGAGCAGGCATGTCACTCGACATACGATGTTCTTTTCTAAACGTTCCAGAACCTTGTTGATCCGCCTGCGCTAAAAAATCAGCCTCTTTGACTTTTTCTGCACTTGGTCGCAATGTCACCGCAATTTCCTTCGTTGCCGTATCATTTTCTTGAGGCATGCCAAATTGCATGGATAGAAATAACCCATGTGCAATAACAGCTGTGGATACAGCCCCAATGAATAATGAGTCTTGCCACCAATATTCAAAATGCTGTGTCTTGGCAAATAATTTTTTTATCATGACATTAATCCGACAAAATTCCCCAATCGCCAAATTTAAAAATAATTTAATTAGGTTACTCTTACATTTAGCACAAATACTGTGACACAATTAATGAAAAATATAACCTAATTTCAAACCATTAAAAATGGTGCAATGTTTTTTGTTAAACTGCAATCGTTAGACTTGGTTTGTTTTAATAATCGACAAGTTTATCGCCTTAAAATGATGATGATTTGGGACAATACTTATGCCGACGCTGCTTTCTAACATTGCCAAACGAATTCGACAAGTATACCAAAAAGCCGAAGGTTTTATAGAAGAAGAGCGTGAATTTCCCGTTTCTCAAGTCTTCCTGAACGCCACATTTAAGCGTTATGTCACTGACAATGTCAAAATTTTAGAAGATTTACATGCCGACTTACACTATGACTGGCTAAGATTATACGCAACGCTCAATGTAAAAGGGATGCATTTGGTGCTTTCTGTCGATCTAAGATTAGTGCAGATGGAATTTAATAAAGATATGCAACTGATTGTTTTTGAACAGATCAGTGATACTCAAGTCATCGAAGCAAGTTATCCAAATATTTGGCATAAATTAGGTGTCACTTGGGGATTATTTTTCTACCAAAAAGTTCTCAAAAAAGACCCTTTGGGTATGATCTTAGAAAAATTCAATGTGATCAAAGTCAAAGACGACCTATTACATTTGGATTTAAATCGCTGGTTAGGCAAAAGTCGTTCAATCATCGACACTTTATCAAAAGTTCATGTCAATCATGCTGAATTACGCGAAACTGAATTGGTCGTTTTAGGTAATGTCAATCTTGCTGCTTTACTGAGTAATTTTAAAGAAAGCCGTGTGACAGATTGGGATGATGATGCAGATGATTTTATTGAAGGTGAAGTTACGCCGATTGAACAGAAAAAGTAATACTCAAATTTCAAGGGATTACTCTCAATATCTATACATAAATTCACAGTTTGAGTGAAAATTTTGCTATTTTCTTCGCAATTGAGTTGCATAATGATCACAACATATAAATGATACTTTTAAATGCATAGGACATTTAATTATGGCTAAAATATTTTCAAAAACATTAAGCATTGCAACAGGCCTTTCAAGTGTTCTTTTATTGACTGCATTCTCAAGCAATGCACTTGCCATGAGCCCTTTCCAAGCCAGCTATCAATTCTCTTACAATGGGAAAAACTTAGGTTCAGCTACTCGTACTTTAAGTAAAAGTGGTAATAACTGGACTTATGTTTTTGCTGCAAAAGCGGCAGCCATTGCCTCTGCGAGTGAAACCAGTCGTTTTAGCTTTAGCAATGGCCAAATTAATTCAAGTAGTTTTAGTCGTACCAGTAAAATTTTAGTCCATAACGATACGATGACTATTAATTTTAATCCAAACACCAAAACCATTAATACCAAGAAAAAAGATCAGCCTCGTTCTTTTGCTTGGAAAGCGGGTGCTTTGGATGAGTTAAATGCTGAATTGCAAGTTCGTGAGGACTTAAAAGGTTCAGGACTTAAATCAAGTTATTTGATTGCTGACGCCAAAGGTTTGGATTCTCGTCGTTTTGTAAAACAAGGCAATGAAACCATTAAAACAGCGGCTGGAACTTACAATACCGTTAAAGTTGTATTAACCCATGACAATGGCGAAAAAAGTTCAATTTTCTGGTTAGCACCACAATTGGACTATTTACCAGTGAAGATGTCACATGTTGATGGTAAAACTTCTTATAATTTGAGCCTAACAAGTTACAAAAAATAAGAGTTTTTTTACCTTTTAGTTAATTTCAGCTTGCATTTTTTTTGGTGCTTTTTAAAATACGCTTTTGCTTGAAAAAGCACCTTGCTCCTAGAGGATTCTCCCTGTGCACGCACTAGAACAGAAAATCTTAGCTGAAGGTATCGTTCTATCTGAACAAGTTCTGAAAGTCGATTCTTTTCTAAACCACCAAATTGACCCTGTGATGATGCAACTGATTGGTCAGGAATTTGCACGTCTTTTTAAAGATGCAGGCATTACCAAAATCATTACCATTGAAGCATCTGGTATTGCACCTGCGGTTATGGCTGGTTTAGAGCTTGGTGTCCCTGTTATTTTTGCTCGTAAATATCAATCTTTAACCTTAAAAGATGATTTATATCGTTCAAAAGTATTCTCTTTCACTAAACAAGTTGAAAGCACGATTGCGATTTCTAAAAAGCATATTAATCAAAGCGATAAAGTTTTAGTGATTGATGACTTCTTGGCAAATGGTCAAGCGGCTTTAGGTTTAGCAGATTTAATTCATCAAGCTGAAGCTGAAGTGGTCGGTATTGGTATTGTTATTGAGAAATCATTCCAACCGGGTCGTGATTTGTTGCTTGAAAAAGGTTACCGTGTTGAATCATTGGCTCGTGTTGAATCACTGGCAAATGGTACGGTTACTTTTGTAAAAGTATAAATTCCCAAGAAAG
Source organism: Acinetobacter sp. P8-3-8 (assembly GCF_000214135.1). Taxonomy (GTDB): domain Bacteria; phylum Pseudomonadota; class Gammaproteobacteria; order Pseudomonadales; family Moraxellaceae; genus Acinetobacter. The sequence continues at coordinate 1,405 of NZ_AFIE01000055.1, read as the reverse complement.
ATTTTGAATTTAAAAGAGCACCTTTAAGTGCTCTTTTTTAATTTGTGGCAATAAATGCAAATTAAAGACCAAATTTTGCCAATTTAGTGTCTATTTTTATCATAAAAAATCACGAGAATAGAATAATAATCAAATTCATTATATTCTAGTTGGAGATCATCAATTTATCAGGCATTATTAAACTCAAAAAGTGTATTTTTATACATTTATCTTATCTAAAACAAATAGCGATTAAACCGAATACTTTTTTATCGAGAAACATAATCACATGATAAATAAGAAAGAAGTTAGTGAGCGTGTGTTTAATCCAAACCAATTATCTGGATTTAACGAGGCACACTACATAAAACTACCTGTCGACTTTATACATGACCTCAGTAAAGCCGACTCCTTAGAAGTTGTTCTGAATAAAATTGCTTTTTGGATATCTCACGTTTTTAATGCAGATCGTGCCAGTATTACCCTTCAAGAAAATGAGGAATATCTTAAGCTTTATTCGATCTCTGGAAATCAAGCCATCCCTCTCGATTTTAAAATTCCCATCAATCAAACTTTCGTTGGGCGAACTTTTGCAACAGCAAAGCTGATGATTTGTGATGATGTTACTCAATCGGATGAACTTGATTGTCAAATGCTTGCTCAGCATGGCATGGGAACCTGTATGGATGCTCCCATGATCCATAATGATATTTGCATTGGCACTTTGAATGTCGCAGATAGAAGAAAGCATCATTACAGCCTACAGCAAGCGATTCTTTTACAATGTCTCGCCAATTGGATTGCACTGAATATTAAATTGCATCTACAAGTTCAGGAAATGGAAGTGCTGGCTTCAATAGATGAGCTTACAGGTACGTTTAACCGCCGAGTGTTTATTCAAGAAAGTAACCAAACGATGTCGCAATTCTATAAATCTAATATTCCTTTTAGTATCGGTATTTTAGACATTGATCATTTTAAAACACTGAACGATTGTTATGGACATAAAGCAGGTGATCATGTTCTACAAATGATGTCAGAACGTATTCAAAAAGTTCTACGTACAAATGATTTTTTAGCACGGATTGGTGGTGAGGAATTTGCGATTATTTTACCCGCCTGTTTAAGCACCGAAGCAGTTCAGGTTTTTAAACGGATCCGCACAGCAATTGAAATGATGCAAATTCATTATGATGAACACGTGATTTGCCTCACTGTGAGTATTGGTATTGCTGAAGTTAAAATGCATGATGCAAATGTAGAGGGTGTTTTTAAACGTGCAGATAAAGCCTTATACCGTGCGAAAAAATCAGGTCGAAATCAGATCTATTTGGCAGACTAAATGAATATTTTTCTTTAAATTAAAACTTGTTTTTATTTAAGATTAGATTTTTATTTTTAAATTATTCATATGTTTTTTATACTT
>NZ_AFIE01000056.1 GCF_000214135.1 Acinetobacter sp. P8-3-8 | reverse complement strand
TTTTTTTATGGGCTTAAATATTCAAAAAAATTAGAAATATTTAAACCTTGATCAACATTATTTTTTTGCAGCTTCGATTGATTTCAATACTTCAGCTTTAGCAACGTCAGCACTTTCCCAACCCGTTAATTTAACCCATTTTCCAGGTTCTAAATCCTTATAGTGTTGGAAAAAGTGTTCAATTTGATTGATCAATAATGCAGGAAGATCTGAATATTCTTGAACATCTTTATAAAGCGGTGTTAATTTTTCATGTGGAACAGCGATGAGTTTAGCATCGATACCGCCATCATCTTCCATGTTCAATTTACCGACAGGACGGCAACGAATCACTGAACCATGAACCAATGGATGTGGTGTAACAACCAATACGTCTAATGGGTCACCATCTTCAGACAAAGTATTTGGAACATAACCATAGTTCGCAGGATAGAACATTGCAGTACCCATAAAACGGTCTACAAACAACGCATCTGAATCTTTATCTACTTCATATTTAATTGGCGCTGCATTTGCAGGAATTTCAATAATTACGTAGATGTCATTTGGTGCATCTTTACCAGCAGGGATATTGCTATAGCTCATAGGATACTCTTTCAAGTGAGGTCTTATTTAAAATCTTGTCGATTATAACGCTAAATTGCGTAAACAGTTGCCGATTATACATTTTGCTTCATGAAAATGAACCTAGCATTAACCAGAAAAAAATCAGAAAAAATTTAGATCATCCGAATAATCAATAACAATAACAGAATCGGGCAAGCCATCGACAAGAACCAAATAATCGAACGAAGTGCAGATATATTGGCAAGGTAACAAATGCCGTAAATAATGCGTAATACAATATAAGCAATCCCCAGCATCATAATAAGATGTTGTGGAATCACCATATATTCAGCCATTAAAATAGCCGCAATAAACAGCGGTAAGCTTTCAAAGCTATTCTGTTGCACCGCATTGGCACGTGCAGCAAATCCTGTCGTTTTGGCTAAAAATTCACGTGGATTTTGATTATCTGCAAGTGTAAAACCGCCAGCAACTTTTGCGATGATGGTAAAAACATAAGGAAGTATGCAGGCAATTAGAATTAAATATATGATGCCATCTATCCCAGCCATGATCTGTTCTCATGAAGTATTAATGCGGGTTATCATAGCATGGCATTTACCGAATAATTTTTGTTAAATAAAGAGTTTTGCAAAATTGTGCAAAGAGGACATTATCGTGCAGCAAGATCAAAAAGAGTTGTTTGAAACTTTGGAAAAACAACGGCAACAGCAGGCTGAAATTGATCGCATATTGAAAATTGCTTTGCCGATTATGGCCTTTCTCCTCTGTGTGATCTGCGCAAATTATAATTGGCAATCTACCCTAGGCACTTTGATTGTTCTGACCGTTGCTTTCATTGCTGTAGGTATTAAACGGATGAATTTATATCTGTGGTTAGGCATTATTGCCGTGTATTGTTTAATTGATATTTATTTTAGCTATGGCAGTATTCCGCCCTCTGCCTTAGGTCGCCAAATGGGTACCATGCTGACTTTTACCGCTATCGTAGGTTATAGTCGCCCTTATATTGACGGGTGGTATATTCGTTCTAAAAACAACCAACTCTAAAGAATATTTTCCGAGACAATAAAAAAGCGCCACATTTGGCGCTTTTTTTATATTTGATACTAAATCAATTATTTACGTAAATCTTTACGTAAGATTTTACCTACGTTTGATTTTGGTAATTCATCCATAAATTCAACATAACGTGGGCGTTTATAACCTGTTAAGTTTTCTTTAGCATACTCAAGAACTTCTTCAGTTGTTAAAGATGGATCTTTTTTCACAACAAACAATTTAGGCACTTCACCTGATTTTTCATCAGGTACACCAATTGCAGCAACTTCAAGAACTTTAGGATGTGTTGCAATCACTTCTTCAATTTCAGAAGGATATACGTTAAATCCTGATACCAAAATCATATCTTTTTTACGATCTACGATTTTAAAGTAACCACGAGCATCCATAATACCGATGTCACCCGTACGGAAGAAACCATCTGCTGTCATGACTTTTGCAGTTTCATCAGGACGGTTCCAGTAACCCTTCATTACTTGAGGGCCACGAATCGAAATTTCACCTTGCTCACCTTGCGGTAAGTGATTTCCATCGTCATCTAAAATTGCAACATCAGTTAATGGTAATGGAATACCAATTGTGCCACTGAACTCAGTTGTTGCAGGTGGATTTGCAGTTGCAACAGGAGAAGTTTCAGATAAACCATAACCTTCAATAATAATCGTACCTGTTAACTTTTTCCAAGCATCAGCTGTCGATGGTAATACAGCCATACCGCCGCCCATCGCCATTTTAAGTTTGCTGAAATCAAGCTGTCTAAATTCTTCGTTATGTACCAATGCATTGAATAATGTATTTACAGCAGGGAAGAAACCAGGCTGATATTTACGTAATTCTTTAATTACCGCAGGTAAGTCACGTGGGTTCGGAATCAGAACGTTAGCCTGACCTTTGTACATACCGTAAAGTGCGCAAACCATGAAGGCAAAGATGTGATAAAGCGGTAATGCACAGAAGATACGATCATCTTTTGCACCATCGCCAACGCCAAATTTACTTTGGAAAATACCATCACATTGCAATAAGTTTGAAACCAAGTTGCGATGTGTAAGTTCAGCACCTTTAGAAACGCCAGTTGTACCACCTGTATATTGCAATACAGCAGTATCACTTAACGTCATACTTGGGCGTTTGTAGTTACTTGGATTTCCTTTAGATAATGCAGCATTGAACTTGATATGCCCAGGGATATTCCACGCTGGAATTTGCTTACGTACATTACGTAGAACAAAGTTAACCAAAGTTCCTTTTAAGGTACCTAACATATCACCAACAGAAGCAACAACAACATGCTTCACTGGTGTTTTGCCGATAATTGATTGGTAAACTGTTGCAAAATTTTCTACGATAACCAATGCTTCTGCACCAGAATCGTTCAATTGATGCTCTAACTCACGTGCAGTATAAAGTGGGTTAACATTCACCAACACCAAACCTGCACGGAATACCGCCAAGGCAACAACAGGATATTGAAGAACGTTTGGCATCATTACTGCAACTCGAGAGCCTTTTGCTAAACCAAGGCTTTGAAGATATGCAGCAAATTTACGGCTTGCTAGTTCAAGTTCACTGAACGACATCACTTTATCCATAAAGATAAAGGCATCACGTGAACCAAATTTCTGGAAATTACGCTCAAAAATGTCAATCAGCGAGGTATTTTCCGGCGGCAATTCTACTGTCTCTGGAATCCCAGTTTTTTGGTATTCAGCGAACCAAATCTTTTCCATAATGCCACATTCTCCAATCAGTAATCCTTGGTTTTAAACTATTTATCAATACTGAACATAATTTTTTAGTTTATTTCTGCTCAATATTACATCCATATTCACGAATACCTCTCATATATAACGTATTTCGATCACTGGATGCTAGTTTTATCTTTGAACCAACAGTCTATTTGCTTTTTGATATCCGCGTGGTAAGAGATGCCCTTTTGAAGCACGCTTAGCCACATATTTTTGCAGGTCTTCCCCTTTAAGTTTTAATTGCTGATTCCCTGCAAGCACTTGAATTATTTCATTTAAACTCACAGTTGTCATGGATAAAATCTGTTCTTTTCCTTCAAGTTGTATCAACTTGTTTCCTTTACCTTTATTGAGAACAGGTAATTCTGACAAATCAATTAAAAGTAAGCGACCTGACGAGCTAAGCACAGCTAAATGTGTATGATTTTCAATCATTAACAGTGGCATAGCCTTAGCATTATCCGCTACTGTTAAGAAGGTTTTACCTGCTTTAGCATTTGTATCTAACTGTTTCGCAGTTGACTTAAAACCATAACCATTAGAACTTACAGCAATAATTTCGTGATCATTCTCGCCAATAATTAACTGAATGAACCCGACACCATTGGCTGGAGAAAGTTTTGAACTGAGCGGTTCTCCTAGACCTCGTGCCGAAGGTAAGCTATTAATTGCTAAAGCATAACTCCGCCCAGTTTCATCTAAAATATACACTTTTTGGTTAGACTTGCCCTGAGCATGACTTAAATATTGATCCCCTGCTCGGAAATTCAGGTTTTCAGCTTCAACTTCATGTCCCTTAGCAGAGCGAATCCAACCTGCTTCTGAAAGGACAACCGTTACAGCTTCAGCAGGCATGAGGTCTTGTTCGCTGATGGCTTGCGCTTCTGAACGTAGCACGATTGGCGAACGGCGATCATCACCGAACTTTTTCGCATCTTCTTTTAATTCATCAATAATTAAAGACTTTAATGATTCAGGATTATCAAGTTGTTCACGAATCACCGCTGCTCTAGCTTCTAATTCTTCTTGCTCACGACGCATTTCCATTTCTTCAAGTTTTGCCAAATGGCGTAACTTGAGTTCTAAAATGGCTTCGGCTTGAATTTCATCAATATTAAAATGATCCATCAACACAGGTTTAGGTTGATCTTCTTCACGAATAATTTTGATCACTTCATCGATATTTAAAAAGGCGATGATTAAACCTTGCAGAATGTGTAAACGCTTTTCAATTTTATTGAGATGATATTGCAAACGTCGAGTGACCGTATTCTTACGGATTTCAATCCATTCTAATAAAATACGGCGAATCGATTTAACTTGTGGACGGCCATCTGCACCAATCATGTTCATATTGACACGATAGCTCGATTCTAAGTCTGTGGTTGCAAATAGATGGCTCATTACTGCTTCTGCATCAATACGATTTGAACGTAATACAACCACTAGTCGAGTCGGATTTTTATGATCGGATTCATCACGTAAATCACTGACCAAAGGCAATTTTTTCGCCTGCATTTGATCTGCGATTTGAGTAATCACTTTCGAGCCTGACACCTGATAAGGTAGCTCTGTGATCACAATTTCATTTTTTTCTATTTTATAAATTGCACGTGTGCGATAACTACCTCGCCCTGTAATTTGAATTTTTAATAATTCTTCAGGTGGCGTAATAATTTCGGCTTTAGTCGGTAAGTCAGGTGCTGGAATATATTCGGCAACTTTTTCATCGCTTAAATTCGGATTACGAATTAAAGCAATCGTTCCTTTAATGACTTCTCGTAAATTATGCGGTGGAATGTCTGTTGCCATACCGACCGCAATACCTGTCGTACCATTTAAAAGGATATTCGGTACACGTGCAGGTAAATTTACAGGTTCTTTCATCGAACCATCAAAGTTATCTTGCCAATCGCAAGTGCCTTGACCTAATTCTGCAAGTAATAAATCACTATAAGCAGAAAGCTTGGCTTCCGTATAACGCATCGCTGCGAATGATTTAGGATCATCAGGTGAACCCCAGTTGCCTTGCCCTTCAATAAATGGGTAGCGATAACTGAAGGGTTGTGCCATCAACACCATGGCTTCATAGCATGCTGAATCGCCATGAGGGTGGTATTTACCCAATACATCACCGACGGTACGTGCAGATTTTTTTGGCTTACCTGTGGGCTTTAAACCCAGCTCACTCATTGCAAAGACAATACGGCGCTGTACGGGTTTTAAACCATCACTGATATGTGGCAATGCACGATCCATAATCACGTACATGGCATAGTTTAGGTAAGCTTGTTCAGTAAATTCTGCTACGGAACGGTTTTCTGTCGCATGATGCGCAAGGCTTGTCATAACAACCTTTTATCCTAAATAAATTCGTTCTAAATGAATGTTTATGTATCTAAGTTCTTATGCTAAGTCGCAAGGTCTAACTACACAAGTGTAACTATGTTCCTCAACGACAATTTACGTCTTTAGATCTTTCTAATGACGTAAAATTATCCATTTTTGGGGAAATGAGCAACTTTTATTTAAGTTTATCTTTTTAAGTTAAAAGCCATTTATCCTCAAAGTGATAATAATCTAAATATTCTTAAACTTATTTAATCTCACAAACCTAGCCTTTACCGACTGAATACAATAGCTCACGATCCAACCAACACCATATAGAAAAAATAAAGTAAGCGGGATAATCAAAACATAAGCCATAACCCAATTCAGCTTCACCAATATGGGTTCTAATCCTAAAAAATCTAATGCTGCTAATTGAGTCACAATAGGTAACTGTAAGAAAACAAAATTTCCTTTGTTATCTGTCATTGGATCTAAAGCGATATAAAGACAAAATAAAGTCGCTAAAATATATAAAATGCAAAGGCTTATACCTATCTTAATTTTCACTATTTTCTCCTTAATATTTTTAAATTTATCTAAAAATATTTATTATTCATATTTTCTTAACATTTAACTTTAAAAAAACTAAACGAATGGATAGATGATATAGATCACCTACCCATTCACTTATACACTTTTCTTTTATATTATTTTCAATAATGCCCTACAACCCGATCTCTTCTAAAGTCTTGCCTTTGGTTTCCTCACCCAAAATTAAAATCACTGCAGCTACAGCGAAAAGTACCGCAGTAAACATCATAAACACTGCACTAAAACCATTCGATGCCACCATCATATGCGTCACAACCAAAGGTGCAACTATACCGCCGATACGCCCAATTGCAGATGCCCAACCTGAACCAAATGCACGAATATTGGTTGGGTATTGTTCAGGTGTATAGGTATATAAAACGCCCCATGCACCCAAATTAAAGAACGACATCAAACACCCCCACAACATAATCATATTGACTGAGGTAGCCTGTCCAAAGAAATACGCCGAAACAGCACACATCCCAATAAAGCCTGCCAATGTCGCTTTACGGCCCAGTTTTTCAACCAACCAAGCGGCAACAACATAACCTGGCAATTGCGCCAAAATCATTCCCAAAACATATTCAAAAGACTGCACAATGCTGTAGCCTTGCTTCACTAAAAGGCTTGGTAACCACGTAAAAATACCGTAATACGAAAATACGATTCCAAACCAAATCAACCATAGCATGAGTGTCCGTTTTGCAAATGGATTTGACCAAAGCTGTGAAAATGAAACACTTTGCTTCGTTGCAACAGGCTTGACTTCAATGGTTTCTATGACTTCCACACCGCATTGACGTTCTAATTTTTGTACTAATTCATGTGCTTCTTGGATTCGTCCACGATTAATCAAATAAGGAATAGATTCAGGTACTTTCTTTAAAATCATAAAAACATAAAGCGCAGGCAAACCACCAATTAAAAAGGCAATATGCCAACCATAATCTGGAATCACAAAATAAGAAATAAGAGCGGCAACTAACCAGCCTAAACCCCAAAAACTTTCTAAAAGAACAATAAAACGCCCTCGCACTTGTGCAGGAATATATTCACTGACCAATGTCACTGCGACAGGAAGTTGTCCACCTAACCCCAAGCCGACAATAAAGCGGCATACCAAGAGCCATGTTAAATTCGGTGCAAAAGCACATAAAGCCGTAGCAATACTATAGGTCACCAAAGTAATCGCAAATACTGTACGTCGTCCAATTCTATCTGCCAGTCCGCCAGAAAATACTGCACCAATCGCCATGCCAACAAAGCCGATAGACACTACCCAACCTTTTTCAGTTGGTGTCATCTGCCATTCTTCAGCCATTTTAGTGAGAATGAACGAAATTAGACCTGTATCCATCGCATCAAACATCCACCCCAAGCCAATTACCCAGAGCAAGGTATAGTGAAATCTACCAATAGGAAGACGTTGTACGCGCGATACTAAATCCATAACGATTTCTCTGGCCATGCTAAAAGTGGAGGGATTGCTATTACAACAAGATTTCTTATTTTAATCGTGATTACGATGATCTTGATAGCAAGATCATCGTTTCAATTATCGTAAATCTAATATCGTAAATCTAAAAGTGAAGTTTTTATCTTTCTTAATCAGCTTTCATCTTTAGATGATGCAGAGTGCTCATCATCATCTTTATAAATGAATTTAGGCATTTCCAATCCAAAATAGATGGCAATACAACGTAATGCAAAACCAAAGACCAACGTAGAAATTACGGTAATTTCCAGTGATAAACCGACATCAATACAGAACCAATAGAAAATCACAGCGACAAAAGAAATTGAAGCATATAACTCACGGCGGAAAACGAGAGGCACGTCATTACATAAAATATCACGCAAAATACCGCCTGATACCCCAGTTAATACACCTGCAACGGCTGACACCACAAAACCATGTCCCATTTGCAAAGCAATCTGACAACCAATGATGGTAAAACCTATCAGACCTAAAGCATCCAGTAGTAGAAAAATGGAATGTAGATGTTTCATCCATTTGGCAATGATAATGGTCACAAAAGCGGCACAGCACGTTAAAACTAAATATTCAGGATGTTTAACCCAAGTGAGCGGATAATGCCCTAATAAAACATCACGAACTGAACCGCCACCCAATGCAGTGACGCAAGCGATCAAAACCACTCCGAACCAGTCCATACTGCGTCGTCCTGCGGATAACGCACCAGTCATGGCTTCTGCTGTAATGGCGATAATATAAATTATAGTGAGTAACATTTCCCTTCATCCACTGATGGGTAAAAGATGCGCGCTATTTTAAGGCATCTTTTGAAAAAAACTACAGGTATTGCGCACAACATTGTTTAAATTTCTTCGCAGATCCACAAATACAAGCCTGTTTCATGGTGATCTGTTGATTAGTCGTGGGATCTAAGAAATACCATGCACCATCATGTTTTACAAAATGAGAAACTTCATGATGAATTTGAGCTTGTTTTCCATCATGGTAATGTGCTTTAAATTCAACTTGGGCATGGTTTTTATCTATTTTTTCATTTGATTGAACCACTTCGAGTTTTAACCATTGATTGGCTTTGCTCCAGTCCGCAATAGCTTGAACATCCAAAGCTTGTTGCTGTCCAATTGCAGTAGTTTTCACAATATAATCAATTTGATACTTAGCAAATGCGCTATAGCGTGAACGCATCAACTGTATTGCTGTTTCTGCTGTTTTTTTGCCTGAATGCAAAATTTCGCAACATTCACTATACAGTGCTGAACCACATGGGCAAGAGAGACTGGTCATGTAAATACTCAAAAGTTGAATACGATAAATGATAATTCAAGATCAGAATTTTTCTTAAATTTTTTATTTAAATGTAGAAATAACAACTTTTGTTAATTCATCTTTGGCAATATTTTTAAAAAGATTACCGTGTGCAGCGACAACGTGTACAAAGTCTAAATTCAATAACTGTTCAAAGTCAGATTTCAAGCTGTCTTTTTGTGTTGAGACTTTTTTGAACCAAGGTCCTCCAATAAACAATTTCAAACGAAATCCCATTAGATACAACATAATTTTACTGAGAAAACTCATATACTTCCAATCATCCCAATATTGAATACTATCCGTAGTAATCAACAATTGATGATCTTCTAACAAAAGTGCGGCCTCTGGATATTTTGCTGATTCAAAAATAAAAAACTGACTATTTTTAATGGGTGAAATACTATTTTTATCAATTATTCGATTCGGTATTAAATCAGGATAAGTTCGATGATTATCTTGACTCCAAAATGTCGGTTGAAATTGATCTATATAAAACTGATCATCCAAACCATGAAAATCGCCCAAACGAATTAAATGTTTAACTTTTCCTAATTGGTTCAATTGTTTTAATCCTTGTTCATTCAAGCGAACAGCATTAATCAAAATTAAATCTTCCTCTTGCTTTACAATGAGCATATTACGATTCATCTGCAACATTGGTGCAATTTTTATACTGCCACGTAACAAATAAACTTGTGGAAATATTTCAATGATTGGGTCTTGTGGTGTTACTGAACTATATTTCATCATCTTGTTTGCACTTATATTATTAATAATTAGACTTCTATTTCTTACATACTTTATATTTAAAAAAAGCCAGTCTTTCAACTGGCTTCTTTTATATGACTTCAATTTCAATACATCTTACGATACATGAATGGCTACTCATCATCTTTAGGTTTAAGTGCCATAATATGTACCTTCTCAATCTTATGGCCATCCATCGTGACCACTTCAAACTCATAACCATCTGCTTGAAGTTTTTGACCATTTTCAGGCAAACGACCTAAATGGAACAAGATATAACCTGAAAGCGTTGAATACTGTTCAGAGTCATCCACCAAATCACGACCGAGTAGCAAAGACACATGACGAATATCAGTTGAACCTTCTAGTATTAAAGACCCATCTGCAAGACTTTCTGCTGCATTTTCTAGCTCATCTTCATCGGGGAATTCACCAGCAATCGCTTCCAATACATCAATCGGTGTTGCGATCCCTTCGATTGAACCATATTCATTCAGAACAATCGCCATTTGCAAAGGTGCTTGACGAAGCTGTTCCATCACCATCAGCACTTGTGCATTTTCATGCACAATAACAGGCTCACGTAAATGCTTCTCAAAATCTAGGATACCCGTTTCAATATAGTCATTTAAAACTTTATGAGTGAGCACGACACCTGCAATATTGTCGAGTTCACCATGAGCAACGATCAAACGAGAGTGCGTCATCGACATTAAATTCTCTTTGATTGAAGCAGCATCATCATCTAAATCAATCCACTCAAGCTCAGGTCGTGGCGTCATAACGGACTTCACAGGACGCTCAGATAACCCCAAAACGCCTTGCACCATGACACTGTGATATACGCCATTTTCAGGATCAAACATCTCATCAGCCAAGGCTTGCGTTGCAAGGACATTGTCAGCTTTATGGTTTTGACTGTCTGTCGTGTTTAGACTTTTACCCCCCAACATGCGCATCACAGCAGAAGCGGTACGGAAGCGTAAATCTGTCGTCGTCACAGTCTTTTCTTGGTTTTTCCGCATGGTTTGGTTAAAGAACTCAATCATCACGGAGAAACCAATGGCAGCGTACAAATAGCCTTTCGGAATATGATAGCCAAAGCCTTCTACGATGAGCGAGAAACCAATCATCATCAAGAAACATAGACATAAAATCACAATGGTCGGATGCTTATTCACAAACTCCATCAGTGGTTTCGAAGCCCACAACATAACGCCTACAGCAATCACAACAGCAATCATCATCACGGAAAGCTGCTTCACCATTCCTACAGCAGTAATGACACTATCCAAAGAGAAAACTGCATCTAAAACCACAATTTGGACGATCACCATCCAAAATGCAGCATGTACAGGATTCTCTTCTTTGATCTGCCCCTGACCTTCTAATTGTTCGCGTAATTCCATTGTTCCTTTGAACAATAAGAACACGCCACCGAACAATAGAATTAAGTCACGCCCAGAAAAGGCATGATCTACGATGTAGAATAAAGGCTGCGTTAGGGTAATCACCCATGCAATGGATGCCAATAACACCATACGCATACACAGCGCTAAGAGCAGTCCGAGAATACGAGCCTTATTACGCTGTTCTGGCGGTAATTTTTCCGCAAGAATAGCAATAAATACAAGGTTATCGATCCCTAAAACAATTTCTAGAATGACTAAAGTCGCAAGACCAACCCATGCAGATGGATCAGACATCCATTCGAGTATCATTGATCGAGCTCCATTGCATTTGATTCTGATTTTGCTTTAAAAAAAGAAGATTTGAAGCGGTACTTCAGCAAGTTTTGTACTTTTATTATGTCGGAAAATTGAGCACTTTCTAAGCGACTACAACCACTACCCATGTTGATTCATTTGTTGAGAAACAAGCGTTCAGTATAGGCAATTCAGATAAAAAATTCATCTTTTTTATGTTGATTTATATGAATCAAACCCATGCAGAAACAATACAAAAACTTGCAAAATTTAAGGGTCATGCTCTGCTATTGTCATATTTCCGTCTTAGATGGGCCTTAGAGTAGTGCGAAGTATAAGAACATGATAAGTTAAGGTGAAAAAATAATTTATGAATAGTGTATTACCTGCAATGATGAACGAATCTTTCGAACTCGACCAATCCAACCCAAAAACGACTCAAACTTTAATCGCGCTTTATTGTGGTTCTCGATTTGGAAATAAGCCGATTTATAAAGAAAAAGCCATTCATCTTGCAAAAAGCCTTGCTGAACAAGGTTTTGGTATTGTTTATGGTGGCGCAAGTATTGGTCTGATGGGACAAGTCGCAGATACAGTGACTGAGTACGGTGGTGAAGTCGTTGGTGTAATTCCAGAATTCATGTTGGACTATGAAATTGCACATAGCACCTTGACCGAACTTCATATTGTACAAACCATGCATGAGCGTAAAGCCATGATGGCAGAGCGTGCCAGTGCATTTGTCGCACTACCTGGTGGTCTTGGGACTTTTGAAGAAATTTTAGAAGTTGCCACTTGGGGGCAATTGAATCAGCATCAAAAACCAATGATGCTCTATAACGTAAATGGCTTTTATGACCCTATGATTGCGCAACTGGATCATGCCGTAGAAGAAGGTTTTTTACCTCCTCAACATCGTGCCAAACTGATTGTATGCAATCACGCAGATCAAATTGTGAATGCAATTAAAAGTTTGAAATCCCCAAAACAATTTATTGCATAAGTTTGTAGCAATACTTGAAACCCATTCGCCCTTGTAAAAGGGCTTTTTTATAGATCTCAATAAGGGTATTACATTTTAATTCGTTAATTCGTTAATTCGTTAATTCGTTAATTCGTTAATTCGTTAATTCGTTAATTCGTTAATTCGTTAATTCGTTAATTCGTTAATTCGTTAATTCGTTAATTCGTTAATTCGTTAATTCGTTAATTCGTTAATGTTGAAACATTTGCCAACTATAAATCAAACCTACAGCTGCAATAGCCCACCCCAAAGTTGCAATGCCTAAACACGACCACATCGAAAGTTTGGTTGCCAATAGATAAACCAAGAGCAGATAAATAAAGTAAGGTATCAAAGACCACAAACCAAATAATGCAGTTTGTTTTAGTGCTTCTGCACCCTTTTCTTGCGTGACAATGACATGAGCGATTAATGCAAAAGTAGGAAATAAAGGCACTAAGCCTGCAATATAAAAGGCTTTACTTTTTGAAAGGATTGAAATCAATAAAACAACTGCTGCACCCAAGACACATTTCAAAAATAAAGACAGCATTAAAAAACTCTGCGCTACAGAACAAGTAACAGAGTTTACGCCAAGTCTAGGAAATTAGAATTACATTTCAATGTTTAGGCTAAAGTTAACGTCAGTTCGGGATAGATTTTGATGTAAGTTATTGAAAAGATAGATCAGGCACAGCGGAGTCTCACCGTTTAAAGTCAGATGCAAGGACTAACCTTCGGTTCGACCTACTTTTCTTTCGGGAAAAGTAGGCAAAACCATTTGTCAGTCGCCAACTCGACAGATACCATCAAGTATCTAATATCTTGCAAAAACAGTATATTGCAGATGTAGTCCTGCCTCGAACAATGCGACTGACGTTTCCGTGTATCATATAGCTGGGAACATATCTTATCCCGAACTCAGGTTAAATTTAATTTAAATGAGACTATGCAGCATTAAACCCGATGACGTAATTTATTACGGTAAATAAAGGCAAAACAAGCAAATACCAAAGCAATACCAAAAAACCAAATCAATTTATAATTGGAGCGAGCCATGCTCATATCTGAACGATAAGCGCTTTCAGAAATTATCGGTTTTACTGAATTGGAATGATCTGTGACTAAGACACGATTAAAGTCTAACTCATTCAATTGTGCAGGTTTATCACCTCTACCCACCAAGACATAAGCCGCCACGATATTAAAATCAACAGGGTTTTGAACTGCTATTTTTACTTTTGTCGGTTCATAACTGTTGTATTCAGGAATCCAATCATTCACTTGACTATAAATACGAATCGTATCTTCTTCTTCCAAAATTGGATCTTCAATTTTTTGTTCGGTTTCTTTTTCAATAAATTGTCTTAATTGTTTAAATTGATTCAAAGAATAATAACGTGTTTCCGTTAAATCTTCTGCAATCAATTGTTTGCTAAGTACATGCTCACTGGCATTGGCTTTATTTAATAAACCTTGATTTTCAATTAAAAAATCAACTTTGGATGTCGGCCCTGGATAATTTTGCTTTCCTATCAAATAAACCGCTGTCCAAATATGATCGCTCGCTTGAACATTTTCCAATTCAATTTCGTAGCGTTGTTCTGGTTTAATTTTTAGAATTTGTTGGAATACCACTTGTGAGGTTTCTTCAGCCCACACATAGCTAGAAAATGTACAACAAATCACCACCATGATTTTCCGTATATCCATTTTCCACCCCACAAATGTGATTTTATTCGCATATTTTACACAACCAACACCCTACATCACAACAACATTGTCTAACGATTATTCTTTTTTACATGAATGATGAATTAAACCATATGTCAAAAAGACCTTAACCCCGCAACAAACATGCTTAGGATGTAGTGATTCATCTCTGCACAAATGCGTTCACTTATGCATAAACAATGAATTTATTTGCTCAGATGAGCATACAATTACTTCATTTAATTAAACTTTCTTGAAAAACATTTCATCTAATGGCTTTACTATTGATGATTGCTTAAAAGTTGTATATCCCTATTTTTAAGTATTTGATGTTCAATTCAGTTTCAATATATGTGCTAAGTCCTTCATAAATATTGATGAAATATGCATTAAACCACCTCAAAGGCATCAATCTGATATCTCTCTTGAAAAACAATATTACAAAAGTTCTCTATTCGATTTATTGAGATCATTGACACTAAAGCCAAGCAATATATTGTTTTAATTAATTTTTTATATTTATTGAGAATATACTTTAATCAACTTTACTCAAATGCTGAATAGAACAATCCATGACAGCTTGTTATCATGTCTCAAAATAAAGCTATTGTGTATTTCAATTTGAAAGACACAAATTGTCGCTAAAAAAATATTTTTTACAGCTTGAACAAAATTAAATCGCTATCATATACCACCTTCATTTGCATAATTTCGAGAAAGTTTTATGAGCCAAAGTCATATCCGTATTCGAGGCGCACGAACCCATAATTTAAAAAACGTGTCACTCGATATTCCACGCGACAAGTTTGTGGTAATTACGGGACTCTCAGGCTCAGGAAAGTCGTCATTGGCTTTCGATACCTTATATGCCGAAGGTCAGCGTCGTTATGTAGAATCCTTATCTGCCTATGCACGTCAGTTCCTTTCACAAATGGAAAAACCTGAAGTTGATTCAATTGAAGGTTTAAGTCCTGCGATTGCAATTGAACAAAAATCAACCAGTCATAACCCACGTTCTACGGTGGGAACAATTACTGAAATTTACGATTATTTGCGTCTACTTTATGCACGTGTAGGGACACCGTATTGCCCTGAACATGATTTACCGATGGTGGCACAAACAGTATCTGAAATGGTTGATGCAGTTAAAGCGCTTGAAGAAGGCACTGCGCTGATGTTGCTCGCTCCTGTGGTACGTGAGCGTAAAGGTGAATACAGTAATTTATTTGAACAATTGCAGAGTCAGGGCTTTGTTCGTGCACGTGTCGATGGTGAAGTGATTGATATTGATACACCACCTGAATTGGATAAAAAGAAAAAACACACCATTGAAGTGGTGGTCGATCGTTTTAAAGTTCGTGATGATTTAGGCAATCGCATTGCAGAATCTTTTGAAACCGCACTGCGCTTAGGTGGTGATATTGCTGTTTTATCTTGGATGAACGGTGAACATCCTGAGCGTGTTTTTTCAGCAAAACACTCTTGCCCTCAATGTGACCGTGCTGTTGCGGAATTAGAGCCTCGTCTGTTCTCATTCAACAATCCATTTGGTGCATGTCCTGTCTGTGATGGTTTAGGAACACGTAGTCATTTTAGTGCTGAAAAATTAATTCCAAGCCCTGATGTATCAATCAGCCAAGGTGCAATCCGAGGTTGGGACAGACAACGCCCGTATTACTACAGCATGATTCAAAAAGTGGCTGAGCATTTTGGCTTTTCTTTGGATACGCCTTGGAATGAATTGGATGCGGATACCAAAAAGAAATTTTTATATGGTACAGGCAAAGAAAAAGTAGATTTAAGTTATATCGATGAACGTGGTCGTAAACATAATCGTGTGCAACCTTTTGAAGGGATTTTGCCACATTTAGAACGTCGCTATCGTGAAACAGAATCAAACTATGTCCGTGATGATCTGGCACAGTACCTGTCTAATGCGGCATGTGATGCCTGCGGTGGATCACGTCTGAATGAAATTTCACGCCATGTTCGGGTTAAAGACAAAACCATTGCCCAAATTACTAAAATGTCGATTGGTGATGCTGAAAGTTATTATCAAGATTTAAATCTTGATGGTGCAAAAGGCGAAATTGCCGATAAGATTTTTAAAGAAATTCGTGAGCGTTTACATTTCTTAGTTTCAGTAGGTTTGAATTATTTAAGTCTTTCTCGTTCAGCAGAAACATTGTCTGGTGGTGAAGCGCAACGTATTCGTTTGGCTTCGCAAATCGGCGCAGGTTTGATGGGTGTGATGTATGTCCTCGATGAACCATCGATTGGTCTGCATCAGCGTGATAATGATCGCCTACTTGAAACCTTAGTCCGTTTACGTGATTTGGGGAATACCGTTTTAGTCGTTGAGCATGATGAAGATGCGATTCGTGCAGCAGATCATATTATCGATATTGGCCCTGGTGCTGGTATTCATGGTGGTCATGTGATTGCTGAAGGGACGTATGATGAAATCCTTGCGAATAGTGAATCGCTCACAGGTCAGTATTTATCAGGTAAATTGAAAATTGAAGTGCCGAAAAAGCGTACTGAACCACCAAAACCAGAAGAACAAATTAAATTGATGGGTGCTGCGGGTCATAACCTACAAAATGTGGATTTAGTTATTCCTTTAGGTGTGATGACCTGTGTCACGGGTGTGTCTGGTTCAGGTAAATCAACGTTGATTAATCGTACTTTATTACCTTTAGCAGCGACACAGCTCAATGGTGCAACTACTTTAACGGCTGAAAAATTTGACTCGATTGATGGTCTGCAATTCCTAGATAAAGTGGTTGATATTGATCAAAGCCCGATTGGTCGTACACCTCGCTCTAACCCTGCAACGTATACGGGTTTGTTTACCCCGATTCGTGAATTGTTTGCGCAAACACCTGAAGCCAAAGCACGGGGTTATGCTGCGGGACGTTTCTCATTTAATGTGAAAGGTGGTCGTTGTGAAGCCTGCGAAGGTGACGGCATGATCAAAGTGGCAATGCACTTTTTACCTGATATGTATGTGCCTTGTGATAATTGTCATGGTGAACGTTATAACCGTGAAACTTTAGAAGTGGGTTATAAGGGTAAAAATATTTCAGATGTACTGAATATGACAGTTGAAGATGCCATGCATTTCTTTGATGCGATTCCTGTCATTCATCGTCGTTTGGAAACATTGAATCAAGTGGGTTTGGGCTATATTCGTTTAGGTCAGTCTGCAACGACTCTATCAGGTGGTGAAGCGCAGCGTGTGAAATTGGCACGTGAACTTGCGAAGCGTGATACGGGTAAGACGTTGTATATCTTGGATGAACCCACTACAGGTCTACATTTCCATGACATTGCTAAACTGTTAGATATCCTTCATGAGCTTCGCAATAAGGGCAATACCATTGTGGTAATTGAGCATAATTTGGATGTGATCAAGACTGCTGACTGGGTGATTGATTTGGGCCCTGAAGGTGGTGCAGGTGGTGGGATGATTATTGCAGAAGGTACACCTGAACATGTAGTGAAATCTAAAGTTTCACATACTGCGAAGTTTTTGAAGCCGTTGTTGAAGTGATATAAACGGGCTCGTAAGAGCCCTTTTTAGTTATCCAATCTTTGGATTAAATACTCCATATATTTTTGAAAAAACTCATCTTCCTGAGCCTTATCTCTATAGATATTAGTAATTATTTCACGAATTTTTTTACTAATTTCAGAGTCTTCCTCTCTGTTTAATACTTTTTTAACAATATAGCTACTATTAAATGATTCAAATCTTAAATCTTGAGATATCTCATGGAAAAGAAATTTCTCCCATTCGTCCTTAGTTGCTTTGTTAACTGATAGTGTATCTTTATCACTCCAAGCTTGATTAATATATATTTTAAAAATTGCATCTTTTAGTTGTGGAAGCTTTTCTTTAGTAGATTCAAAATTCTGTATGAAATCTTTAAATACTGTCCTTATTTCACCAAAACTTTCATTTATTCGAAATTGAGATATATTTTTTTCCATTTTTTCGTTGAGCCAATCAATAATTTCTTGTTCCAAAGCCGTTACATCTTTGTTGAAAATTTCTAAAATTTTTAAAGCAAAACTTAAATTACTTAGATTCTCTATTCCTATCACAAGCCTTGTTTTTTCATAAAAATTATCTGGAAATTTTTTATCAACCTTTAATCCCCAAAAGTCTTCACAGCCTTGATGAAAATTATCTTTATGTTTATTGTTCTCTTCCGAAATTAAAGTAGAGTTTGCCAATTGATTTAATAATTCAAAATCTAACATACCTACCTGATTAAACCATTTTTTAAATTCATTAAGCCATTCATCTGACCATAAAAAGTATGAATTAATCGAGAATAGACTGTCATAGGTTTTAACTTTTTGTTCTGACCAGTCTTTTTGCTTATCTTTTATTGTTATTTTTACATCTTCCCAATCAAACTCATAAGAAATTCCAAATTCCTCAATAAAATAGCCTTGTAAAATCCGAACAAAAATTATTTCTTTTGTCGAGTCTGCAACTGTTTCAGGTAATTGTTCTCGAAATTGCTTATATAATTTAATGACTTTTTGAAAAAACCTAAAATTATGAATACCTAACTCATCTGCAAACTTCACCATTAAGTCAACTAATGAATCATCTATGTCTTTTGCATTTTCACGAATCAAAGGTTCTACAGATGTAATCTTTATTGTTTCATCTATTAACTTTTCCTTATATTCAGCGTATTTTTCTTTATTCTTCTCCTCAGTTTTAGTCTCATCTAAAATCAAAATAATCTGACAATTCTTCTCTAATTTAAGTTGGTTTGCTAAACCCATAACATCTTTGATATCAAGCTTATTTGACATTCGCTCAAAGTCATCAAAACA
>NZ_AFIE01000057.1 GCF_000214135.1 Acinetobacter sp. P8-3-8 | reverse complement strand
CAAAGGGAGCGATATCGCCCCCTTTGTGTAAATAGAAATAAATTTTAGAAAGGAACTCGCTTATATTCACGATATTCAGGTTTCCAAAAATTCTTTTCAATATTTTGCTGTAATTGCTCATCAGTGATCAAAGGCGCAACACCATCGGCTATTGCCGCTTTTGCTACTTTGAAAGCAATGATTCGAGACACTTGCTGTAATTCATTTAAATCAGGCAACAAGTCTGCATTTTTATCCTGTAGTTTTGGTGAACAATCTGCCAACGCTGTACTTGAAGCAATCAACATATTATCCGTCACACGGGTCGCTTGAGCGGCAATCACACCCAAACCAATACCTGGGAAAATATAAGAGTTATTACACTGAGAAATATTGAAGGTTTGACCCTGATAATTCACAGGTGCAAATGGACTACCTGTTGCAATGAGCGCTTTACCATTTGTCCATTCAATAATGTCAGCAGGAACAGCTTCTACACGTGAGGTTGGATTCGACAATGGTAAAACAATTGGATATTCACAATTTTCAGCCAAAGTTCGAATGATTTCTTCAGTGAATAAGCCCGGCTGACCCGATACACCAATCAATACAGTTGGTTTGGCATTTTTCACAACATCAAGCAAAGAGATGATTTCATCCGCATTGCCCCAGTGTGCAACTTGATCGGTTCTTTGAGCCAATTTACGTTGGAAATCTAACAGATTCGGTTGATTTTCAGTGATTAAACCAAAACGATCGACCATGAACACTTGTGCACGTGCTTCAGCATCCGTTAAACCTTCTGCCACCATCTGAGCAACAATTTGTTCAGCAATACCACAGCCTGCTGAACCTGCGCCAAGAAAAGCAACCTTCTGATCTTTCAGTTGTTTTCCTGCTGCACGACTGGCAGCAATCAATGTTCCAACAGAAACCGCTGCTGTTCCTTGAATATCATCATTAAAACAACAGATTTTATCGCGATATTTTTCCAATAAAGGCATGGCATTTTTTTGTGCAAAGTCTTCAAATTGAATCAATGCTTTTGGCCAACGGCGTTTAACTGCAGCAAGTACATCATCAACAAAGTTATAATATTCTTCACCATTAATTCGTGGCTCATTCCAGCCTAAATAAATAGGATCATTCAATAATTGCTGACTGTTGGTTCCAACATCAAGGGTAATCGGTAATGTATAAGCTGGACTGATACCACCACATGCGGTATATAACGATAATTTACCAATCGGGATTCCCATACCACCAATACCTTGGTCGCCCAATCCAAGAATACGCTCACCATCCGTAATCACAATAACTTTGACATTCTTACGATTGACGTTATGGAGAATATCATCGATATGTTGACGATCAGGATATGAAATAAACACACCACGGTGACGACGATAAATATCAGAGAAACGCTGACATGCTTCACCAACCGTTGGGGTATAAATAATGGGCATCATTTCACTGAGATGATTCTCAATAAGATGGTAAAAAAGTGTTTCGTTGGTGTCTTGAATATTTCGTAAATAAATATGCTTATTGATCGCTTCACTAAATGAGCAATATTGTTGGTATGAGCGTTGGCTTTGTTCTTCGATGCTCTCGATTACTTGAGGAATCAGACCATGCAAGTTAAATCGGATACGCTCTTCTTCACTAAATGCTGAACCTTTGTTGAGCAGTGGGAGTTCCAGCAGGGTATTTCCTGCATAAGGAATATATAAAGGATGCTTTTTCAAATTTTCCGTTGTCATTTCCATTCTCATTTTGAAGTCAACAATCGATTCAACTTCGGTACTTTGCTTAACTTCGACTTTTGTCGCATATAAGCTTAAGCCTATTTTCTATGAAATGGGTATTTAGATACGTGATAATGATATTTAGAGTATTTTACAAATTGATAAATTAAGCTTGATGGTTTTCTAAGCACTAAAATAGTGCCGAATTATAGTATATCTTGCTTTGCCAAATATGAAACAACCTATTGAATGAGGGAAATGCTTAGATTTATTTGTTAGAATTTTTAATCAATCGTTGATTTATTTTGGCTTTGGTTCTATTTTATTCAGGTGATTATACAATTAAAAATCTATAACAATATGAATTCTAAATTAAATATTCTTATCCTCAGCACTGTTGTTGTTTGTTCTGGTTGCCAAACAGCGAAAAACCTTTCCAATGGCGTCAGCAAAACGACAGACAAAGTCAAAAGCCTAGTGGGTTTGGGGGAAACACCTCCTCCAGAAATAGACCAACAAGGTGTGGTTGATGCCAGCAAAGCCACGCTGGAAAAATTAGAGCAAATGACCCTGAATATGCCTACAGGTCAATGGGTTTATATTGAGAATGATCTACAAGGTATCTATACACTTCAAAATAAATCGACTGATGGTCACATGCTGTATTTTCGCCTCAATTGTAAAATTCCTTCACAACAAGCGGGCTTTAGTATTCAAGATCAAGACGGCAAAGATTTGATTAAGGCGCATGATCCCAAAATAGGTCAAATTCAGTTTTTAATTGATAATAAAAATTATGGAAATCCATTCACTTTAGTCGATGCAAAAAAACTACCTAGCTTTAAAAAAGCACTAGAAAAAGCCAAAACAATTAAAATCTTCAACAATTCAAAACTTTATACTTTTGAAAATGCGCATTCTGAGCTGTTAAATAAGCCTGTGACCTGTAGAGAATGATTTTATACTGTTTTGTAAGAGATGATATTAAAAATAAAGGCATAAAATTTTGTTTTTATTAAATTATTTTTAATTTTCAACACCGTGAATGATAAAGAAAAAGCGCCATCATACGGCTTAAATCATTCAATAAAAGTCTGCTTGATCTTGGTTGTTTAATATTTAAGATCGAATACCTTTTATTCTATACAAATGCATTCCCCTAAAGCTCTCAAAATTTGCTATATTTAGCGTTTTTCTGCGACATTTATTTTCCGATAGATTATGAATACGGCCATACAAGCAGCTCTTGATCATGCAATGCAATCCCTAAAAGCTGAAGGGACTCTTCCATCTGACTGGAGTAACACCAGTACTTTGACGCGAACTAAAGACCGAAGCCACGGTGATTTCGCTTCAAACATTGCAATGATTGGCGCTAAAGCAGCGGGTATGAAACCTCGTGATCTTGCTGAAAAAATCTTAGCGAACTTACCTGAAGTGGTTGATATTTCTAAGGCAGAAATTGCAGGCCCAGGCTTTATCAATTTCTTTTTAAATGCTGACCAACGCTTTGCTGTCTTGGATCAAATCCAAGCGCAAAAAGACCAATATGGTAAAACCCAAGCCAATGCAGCGAAAAAAGTTCAGGTTGAATTTGTTTCTGCAAACCCGACGTCAAGCCTACACGTAGGTCATGGTCGTGGTGCGGCGTATGGTATGACTGTTGCGAACTTGCTTGAAGCAACAGGTGCCAAAGTTGACCGTGAATATTATGTCAACGATGCAGGTCGCCAAATGGACATCCTTGCAACATCGACGTATTTACGTTACTTGGAGCTTACAGGCCAAACTTTAGTTTTCCCTAAAAATGCGTACCAAGGCGACTATGTAAAAGAAATCGCGCAAAGCATTATCGACAAAGATGGCGATGCTTATGTACGCCCTGTTGCTGATGTTTACCTCAATGTTCCTGAAGATGTTCAGTACGCAGCAGAACTTGATGCTGAAGGCAACAAAGTTGTTGTTTCAGGTGATAAAGAAAAGCACATTGATGGATTAATTTTTAATTCACAAAACTTAATTGGTGAAGGCTATCGTGTTTTCCATCAAGCTGCTTTACGTGCCATTTTAGATGATATTAAAGATGATCTTGGTGAATTTGGCGTAACGTTTAATCAATGGTTTAGTGAAGCTTCGCTCACAGAAAAAATTGATGAAGCTTTACAAACTTTAGACCAACGTGGCTTCCTTTATGAAAAAGATGGCAACATTTGGTTTAAATCAACTGAATTTGGTGATGAAAAAGACCGTGTGGTAAAACGTCGTAACGGACAAACCACTTATTTTGCATCTGACATTGCTTACCATTTAAATAAATTACAACGTGGTTATACCGATCTTGTTGATATTTGGGGCTCTGATCACCACGGTTATATTACCCGTGTGAAAGCTGCAATCGATGCGATGGGTTATGATTCGAAAAAATTAACCGTACTTTTAGTCCAGTTCGTGAGTTTATGGCGTGGCGGCGAGATGGTACAGATGTCATCTCGTTCTGGTCAATTCGTGACTTTACGTGACCTGCGTAAAGAAGTGGGTAATGACGCTGCTCGTTTTTATTATGTGATGCGTAAGTCTGAACAACACATTGATTTTGATTTAGATCTTGCTGTTTCACAAAGTAAAGACAATGCCGTATATTACATTCAATATGCACATGCACGTGTTCAAAGTATTTTGCAAAAAGCAGGTCCAGCTGGGATTGATTTTAATATCGCAACTGCGCGTGAAAATGCTGAACTGTTGACTTTAGAAACTGAAACTGAAATTTTAGCCAAGCTTGCGGCTTACCCAGAAGTCATGATTCGTGCAGCAAATAATTATGAACCACACCAAGTGGGGAATTATTTGAAAGAACTTGCGGCATTATTCCATGGTTGGTATGCACAAGATGGCGTTAAATTCATTGATGATCAAAATGTTGCATTATCACAAGCACGTTTATTGTTATCATTAAATGTACAACAAGTATTAAAAAATGGTTTAACATTGCTTGGCGTATCAGCGCCTGAAAGCATGTAAACAATAAAGAATAAGAGGAAGTCCACGTGTTTGGAAAAACGCAACGCGGTGTATCTGAACGGCCGAACAAGCCTAAAAAGCCTTTGATTCCTAAATGGCTTGGCATGCTTGTGGCTATATTAATCGTGTTAAGTTTTGCAGTTGCATTATTGCTCTGGAAACCGTGGGCGCCTGTGCAACCTCGAAACGAAATCACTTCTGAGCACTATCAAGAAGATACCAATAAAGATTACCGTTTCTATGATTTGTTACCACAACAGCAAGTCACACCGATTCCTGATCAAGCTGTGCCTGAAACTCAACCTCAGCAACAGCCTGTGATTGTGGAAGCACCGACTCAATCGAATGAAGTCAATGTTGGCGTTGATGGTTCTGAACAAGCTACTGCACCTGTAGCTGCCCTGCCAGAATATATTTTACAAGTTCGTAGTTATGATGATCCTGATGCAGCAGATGCACGTCGTGCAGAAATTATTCTCAATGGTTTATCTGCCGATGTTGTACAAAGCGCTGAGGGTGGTAAAACTTGGTATCGTGTGATTTCAGGCCCTTATGATTCGCAAAATGCGGCTGTGATTGCACAACAAACTTTGCAACACAGTGGTATTGATTCTATTGTCGTTAAGCGTAATTAAATTGACGATAAATGACTCGATAAAAAAGGATGCTTCGGCATCCTTTTTTACGTATTGATCATTTCAGAGTGAATATTTTATTAGAAAATTCTGAATTAACTCAGTAACCTGATCAGAATAAACTTCTGCTAAGTCATGTTGTCCATTTTCAATGATATGCAATTCCGAATTTACTATTTTACTGTGTAAATACTGCCCCACAGCTACAGGACTAATTGGATCTGCATCACCCCAAATCAGTAATACAGGACAAGTGATTTGATCAAGGAAATCATCTAAATGAGGTTGATGCTGAACAAACCAATCGGGCACAGAGAAAGTCTGTTGATAATCTTTTCGCCAATCTGCAACATCAAAACGACTTAAATCAATCCCACCTGATGTTGCAACTAAGACCAATGCTTTGACGTGCTGAGGTTTCTGCAAAGCTGCTTGTACTGCAAAAATTCCACCCATAAATTGTGCAATAACAATGGATGGTTCGCTAATGTGCTCAAGTACGTAATCTTGCAGTGATTGAAAGCTTTGTACAGCAACATGATCAGGATGACCACCAAAGCTTGGGTAAGCAATCGCAACCTTCTCATATTCTTGTGGTAATCGCTTGATTACAGGTTGCCAAAATGCAGTATTACCTGATGCACCCGCTAAGAAAATCATATTCATTACACTACTTATTCATTACACCATTTAGCAAATCCACACCATTCTCTAAAAATTGCTTTTTGCTTTGGCGATTTGAAATGCAGGACGTTGTTGAATACGTTTTGCATACGCCACCATTTGAGGATTATTGGCTTTAACTCGCTCTTGCATCGCAACGACTGGAAAACTCATTTGAATATCAGCAAAAGAAAAATCACCTGCAAAATATTCATGTTGCGACAAATAATCTTCTAGGAAAGCAGCATGTTCTTTCAAACGTGGATTAATAAAACCACCTTTGACACCATCACAGATTTTATTGGCAATCGGTTTAATTAAAAATGGCACATGTTTCGGCACATTGCTCATGACCAAAGTCATCACCAAATAAGGCATCAAAGAACCTTCGGCATAATGCATCCAGTAATTATATTGCATTAAATCTTTCGGATTTTGAGGCTTAAATTTATTTTCAGTATCGTAAGTGGTTTGGAGATATTCCAAAATGACTGCGGATTCAGCAATCACTAAATCACCATCCGTAAGCACAGGTGCTTTGCCCAAAGGGTGAATTTGTTTTAATTCAGGTGGAGCCGCAAAAGTCGGTAGGCGCTTATAAAATTTAACTTGATATTCCAGACCTAATTCTTCAAGTGCCCATAAAATGCGTAAAGAACGTGATTGCTCTAAGTGGTGTAATGTAATCATTTTTGTGACCTCAATTTTGTACATCGACTATAACGGATTTACATAAAAAAAAATGACACATTGTTTTAGGGTCTGTGAACATTTCATAAATGGCTTGCGTTGTAGGCTAAAATTGAGCAGACGAGGAATGAAACGAAGAGAATAGCGAGACTATTTGCAAGTTTCATAACGAAGGCTGAGATAATTTTAGACACAACCCTTCGGGACTAGAGTGTTTTTTGACGCTACGTTGTTGCGAACTACTCATTTAGAATGACTAAATTTCGTATTTCGCGCCTAGTATCGCCTAAAAAACACTCTAAGTCGCAAACATAGACGAATTGTTCACAAACCCTTTTCAATATGTCATTCTCAGCTACATGAATCGAATCAGATAATTGAGGTATTGATTTCCACGCTTCTCAATAAAGTTTTAGTCACAGGTGTTTTTTGACAAATGTCTAAAACCTTCTGCTGCATTTCCTCCGACAATGGCTCAACAAAGGATAAACGGCGTTCAATCCATTCTTTACCTTCTTTATTGGCATTGAAAAAAGCTTCAACCGTAAATTCACCTAAATCAAATTCTTTATGTTTTGCATACATGCGTAATGTGATCATGGTGCAAGAAATTAAACCCGAACAAATAAAATCATAAGGTGCAGGCCCTTTATCTTGCCCACCAATTGACTCTGGTTTATCTGTAATGAAACGGTGTTTACCGCTGCTGATTTCACCTGACCATTGTTCTGGAAAGGTTTTTACTTTTGCACTTGAAATGACTGCCATGTTATTTTCCTTATCCTCATTTTCATCAATAATTTACATCAATAACTACAGCGTTATTTTGAAGCTCGCATTTTATCTGGGAAAGCAGGTGCTTCTAGGCGTGGCCCATCATACTCAGGAATGCTACCAAAGCGTGCATCTTGATTAATCCATTGCTCTGTTGCATGTTTCAGTTCTTCTTGAGTTCGACCGACAAAGTTCCACCACAATAGAATTGGTGATTCAAATGGTTCTCCACCGATCAGCAATAAACGTGAACCTTTATGTAATTGCACTTCAATTTGGTTAATTCCCGGCTCAAGTACCACCATATTGTCATTATTTAACTCATGACCATTGATGACCGCTTCCCCTTCCAATGCCAAGAAACCATATTCAAATTTAGGATTGAGCGGAATACGTGTTGTGGTTGATTCTTTTGCGTAAAAATCAATACCAACCAATTCAGTATGTACTTTCACAGGTGATGTTGTATTCATAAACTCACCGACTAAAACGGTAAATTCAACATCGTCCTGTTCAACTACAGGCAGTTCTGGATAATGATCAAACTGTGGCGCCATATTGATCTTATCATCAGGTAAGGCAATCCAAAGTTGTGCCGCATGCATTTTGGTTTCGGTCTCAGGTGCGACTTCAGTATGCGAAATACCATGACCAGCCGTCATCAAATTGACTTGTTTAGGTCGAATTAACTGCTTTGAACCGATGCTGTCATTGTGCATCATGGTTCCTTCAATCAACCATGTAAATGTCTGTAGGCCGATATGAGGATGCGGTCCAACGTCTAAGCCATCGCCTTGAGGGAAAGTCACAGGGCCTGCATGGTCTAGAAAACACCATGCGCCAATCATACGCTTTTGGCGACTGGGTAAAGCACGCTTAATGACAGTGCCTTTGCCTATTTCTGCAGAACGAATCGGAAAATCTTGTATAAATTGATTTACGTATTTTTCACAATCGTCAGAGTTAGAAATTTCGGTATAGTTGCTATTGGTCATTTTGTTATCCTAAAGTTGTTCATCAGCTTAGGATGTTTAGGGTCTAATGGCAGCGCATCTATCTTTACGACTATTCGATGCCAACAGTCCTTATTCAACATCATTTGATTTTCTGATCATAAAGGTTAAATCCGTATTAACCTATAACTAACTTAATACGCTGAATATTATCTATAGGACAATAGGAGTTTTGTTTTTGTTGTAAATATTCTTTTATTTTTAAGATAAATACATTCGTGTACAAAGGTTTCTTATAACAATCTATGCGCATCATCCTTGATGCATTTCAGCCATTACATCGTTAAATCACTTATTTCGATACTTCTGGCGGCGTCATATCTACAATGAAACCTGTTAATCGGCGCACGATGGGAAGGAAAATAAGCACTGTTGGATAAGCAATTGCTCATGAAAATAACCAGATGGAAAACCATTTGGAAAAGAATCCGTCGATCATTCCTAGGTTTTTCCATAAATTAAACATGGAAATTGTGGCGCTCATTAAGCCTGATAATAATAACGGCATGATCCAAGCTGCATATTGAGCTGGTAATTTTGGAATAGTGCCAATCATCATGGTTTTGTTTTTCTGCATTTTTTTCTCTTTAAATTTATTCGATGCATGTAAAGTAAAGTCATTCTGCCTTTTTAACATGCTGTTTAAGTTGTTTCATAAATTGTCCGAAGTGAAGTCTAAAATCTTTAAACAATTCGTGATCTTTATTTTCGAGCATCACTTCACCAAAGAGCTTTAGACCGACTGCAAATGATTTTGTGGTTTGTTCATCAAATAATTCAGCCTGTTGTAATCGTTCTAAGATGACAAAGATATCGTCATGGTTGCCGACATCAAATTCTAGTTTTTCTGTATAGCTGGATGGATTTCCTTGCGCATCGGCAAGGTGTTGTACTGTGACATGATATTGATGTTGTTTCATATTTTTTCTCAATTTAAAATTTACAGACGAGTGATTTCAACAGCGGCTTGATCAATTTTTTCAGCGATTTGTCGAACTTGTTCAGGGTTAAAATCTTGTGCTTTCAGTTTTAAGCGTAAGGATGTTTTTAGATTTTCCATTGCGCGATGTATATCTAAAAGTTGGTCGTTGTTATGGATTTCTCTTCGCGTTTGCAATTTCTCAAGTAGCTCTTGTGTTACAGCTTGCTGTTGTTGCAAATGTTCAATACCTGTTTGAGTAATGTGATATTGCTTACGATCACTTTCTGTATTTTCTACAGTAACAAAGCTCATATCTTCCAACCAATTCAATGTTGGGTAGATAGTTCCTGCACTTGGGCTGTAACCACCACCAACCAAATCACTAATTTCTTTAATGATTTCATAGCCATGTTTCGGTGATTGCTGGATTAAATGCAAGACCAATAGCTTCATTCGCCCTGCTTCAAACAGGCGCCCACGGCGCCCATGATGATGCTGTTCTTCGATCATTTGCTTTTATATCTGTATCTTTAATGATTAATAAGATATATCTTAATACATCTTTTGTAAAGTTAAGATATCTCTTTAAATCTTATAATTTTGATATTTAATGAGTTATTTATTTTTTAGGGAGCAATTTAGAAAATTTAAGTAATAAAAAAGCACTGAGTGCTCTTGTTACTGGCAATAGGTATCAGATATGTTTGCAAAACAATCAAATTGTTTCAAAAAACCTCCTTTCTACTCTTTATAGAGTGTTGATATAGTTACTAACAATTTAAAAAATTCAGTTTTTAAATTTAATTTCACATAGCGACCATTATGTTAAATGGGTACTATTATTTACTAATAATTAATTTAGACAAAATTAATTAGTCAATATATCTTAAACAAAAAATTATTGGGGAATTTCATGAGTTTAGAAGATAATACATTACAATTTATCAAAGATATGGGGATCACGGAAATTGAGGTTGAAGAGAGTGGGTTATCAATAGAAATACTACAAGAAATTGCGGAAGACTATAAAAAAAATGCGCTTATTTTATTAGATGAAGCTGAGTACATTGCAAAAAAAATTCAGCGTTGTGAATCAGTACACTCTGTACGTTGGCGTATAAAAAGTGTTTCTCATTTAATTAAAAAAATTGTTAGAAAACTTATTGGTAAAGAACCCTCTGAAAAATATAGAGGTATTAATGCAAACAATTACAAAACTATTGTAACGGACTTAATTGGTGTGAGGGCAATTTATCTCTTTAAAAGTGATTGGGAAATTGTTCACAAGCATATTTTATCCAGATGGATTACTAAAGAAGATGAACAAGTAACAATCTATCATCGTAAAGGTGACATCATGGATATTTATAAAGAATATCCAGAATGTGAGCAAAAAATACATTTTTATAATTATCGCTCAATACATTATTTAGTTCCTGCTACAAAAATAAATTCGGAACAAATCTTTTGCGAGATTCAAACAAGAACTATTTTTGAAGAAGGTTGGAGTGAAATTGATCATAAAGTACGATACCCTGATTTTTCAGAAGATGAAAATTTAATGAGCTATTTAACTATCTTTAATCGATTGGCTGGAAGCGCTGATGAAATGGGAAGTTATGTAAATGAATTAGTAGCGTTAATTAAAAAAAATAATCAATTAGAAGAAGATCGTACAGTAAAAGAAAAACAATTTTTAGCAGAAAAGGAAAAATTGCAATTGGATATTGATAACTTATCAAAAACTGAAAAAAGTATTGATAAAGTTAGGCAAGCGTATGAACAACTTATAAATGTACAGAAAGAAGAACTTGAAAGTTTAAGATCAGAATTAAAGTCACAGACGAATGAAAATATACGCTTGAATCGCCATGAAAAAACTCCAATGGTTATATTATTGGATCAATCTAGTGAGATAACAAACAATGGAGTTCATGAGGGTGAAATCGAAATTGAGGTAACAAGAACTAATAGATTTGCTACTTTTACTGGGCATTTTGATCCAAAATTTGATTGTATTCCTACTGTTGAAGTAGAGCTTATTGAAACAAAAGGTATAGAAACTGATAAATCTAGATTAAGTGTGACAACTGGAGTTGGACAACCTCATAATTTTAATGTGCACCTATTTAATAAAGATTTAGGATATATTGAAGTTGGGAAATATAAGTTTAAGTTTAAGGGCTATGTAGCCAATTAAATATTATTCTTAATATTTTCTAAAATCAACATAATACGCCCCATCCGAAATCTAATTTTATTATTCAACAAAATCAATAATTTAAATTACATTTTCCGATAAAAAGCAAAAAAGCCGGCTTTTTCCTAAGTCGGCTTTTCAATTAAAATCATCACTGCGACAGGCATCTTGCACTTCGTTTTAAAGTTTCACTTTAAAACTCGTTCATGGCGTAATTCAGGCAAAAAGCTTCACTTCTTGAAATCCCTCACTGCCGCAGACATAGCCTTTGACGTAAAACTGGGATGAAGCTTCGTTTCTTGAAATCCCTCACTGCCGCGCGCAGAGCGCTTGGCGTAAAACTGGCAAGCAGCGTTGCTGCTTGAAACCCCAGTTTTACTCCCATTCAATCGTTGCTGGTGGCTTAGAAGAAACGTCATAAACCACACGAGAAACATCTTTGATTTCGTTCATGATACGTGTAGAAATTTTATCTACAAGATCATAAGGAAGATGTGCAAAACGTGCTGTCATAAAGTCTACCGTTTCAACTGCACGAAGTGCGATGACCCATGCATAACGACGACCATCACCCACCACACCTACAGATTTCACAGGTTGGAATACGGCAAAGGCTTGAGCAGTTTTATCATACCAACCGCTTGCACGAAGCTCTTGCATAAAGATGTCATCTGCAAGACGAAGAATATCTGCATATTCTTTTTTCACTTCACCCAAAATACGCACGCCCAAACCTGGACCTGGGAATGGATGACGATAAAGCATTTCATGTGGTAAACCTAAAGTTGTACCTAAACGACGTACTTCATCTTTAAACAAATCACGAATCGGCTCAACCAATTCAAAAGCTAAATCTTCTGGTAAACCACCCACATTGTGGTGTGACTTAATCACATGTGCTTTACCATTTTTAGTCGCAGCAGATTCGATCACGTCAGGGTAAATTGTCCCTTGTGCAAGGAAATTTACGCCATCAAGCTTACGTGCTTCTTCAGCAAAAACCTCAATAAATTCACGACCAATGATTTTACGTTTTTTCTCAGGATCAACTTCACCTGCGAGTGCCGTTAAGAAACGCTCTTCAGCATCAGCACGAATCACTCGGATACCCATGTTTTTCGCAAACATGTCCATCACTTGCTCGCCTTCATTCAAACGAAGTAAGCCATTGTCTACAAATACGCAAGTGAGTTGGTCGCCAATCGCTTTATGTAAAAGTGCAGCAACTACAGATGAATCCACGCCACCTGAAAGACCTAACAGAACTTTTTGATCACCAATTTGCTCACGTAATTGTTCAACACGTAAGTCAATGATGTTTTCAGAATTCCAAAGGTTACGACATCCACAAATGCTATGGACAAAGTTAGACAATAACTCTGCACCTTTTGCAGTATGTGTTACTTCAGGATGGAATTGAACACCATAGAAACGGCGAGCTTCATCACTCACTGCCGCAAATGGACAGCTTGGCGTGCTTGCAGTCACTTGGAAACCTGCTGGAATTGCGCTGACTTTGTCGCCGTGGCTCATCCAAACATTAAGCTTATCATCGCCATCGTTCAAATCACCAAGCAATTGATCACGAACCAATACATCTACAGCCGCATAACCAAATTCATGCACTGTACCCGGCTCTACTTTTCCGCCAAGTTGTTCAGACATGGTTTGTAAACCATAGCAAATACCCAATACAGGTACGCCTAAATTGAATACAACTTCTGGCGCACGTGGACTGCCTTCTTCATGCACACTCTCAGGGCCACCTGACAGGATGATACCGTTAGGATTAAACGCACGAATGTCTTCTTCAGACATATCAAAAGCATACATTTCAGAATATACACCAGCTTCACGTACACGGCGTGCAATAAGCTGGCTATATTGAGAACCGAAATCCAAGATGAGGATGCGATCTTCAGTAATTTGAGTATTGGTAGTCATGGGTAAACAACTATGCAGGCAAACGAATATAAGCGCCATATTCTAGCATTTTTATACGCTAGACGCACATCATTCCATCAACTTCACACGATTTTCAGAATTTATTCAGTATTACGCTGAAATTGTTGATTGTTTTTAAATGATTTCAATTCATTTAGATTAAAATAGCAACACAAAAAAGCCAGATACAAATCTGGCTTTTACTCGAAAATTCAAACGTTCAAATTATTTTTCAATCGCATGATCAATGCTGAATTTACCTGCACCATGCAACATCAGGAAGAATAAACCGCCCGCCATTGCAAAGTTTTTCATGAAAGTAATACTATCTTCTGCACCACCATGAAATATAAAAGCGGTAATGATACTAAACACACCTAAACCAAAAGCTGCAAAGCGTGCTTGAAAACCAAATAACAACGCCAAACCACCACCAAATTCAACTAAAATCGTTAAAGGTAATAGTGCTCCCGGAACACCCATCGACTCCATATAGCCAACGGTCGCAGCATAACCTGTGATTTTGCCCCAACCCGCAACAAGAAAAATATAAGCCATCAATACACGTGCGATTAAAGCTAAAGTTGCATCGGTATTAGGTTGGTTTACAATGTTTTTTACAATAACATTTGGATTAAACATTTTTAGACCCTTTTTGAATTTGTTTAAAATATGTACTTATATTAACGCTGTTTTTTAATTTTAGAAATGCTGATTTTCAGACTTATCGTCTTATAAATAGAACGCTTAAAAAGTTGAATGTATCACCCTAATTATTTACGTTTTAATACTGACTTTCACCGCACACACTGCTAGGATTTGTGCACAATTTCGCATAGTTTTTCCCTTATGGATCTGATTGATTTTATTTTGCACGTAGATGAGCACCTCTTTGAATTCATTACCAATTATGGAAGATGGGTTTACGGTATCTTGTTTCTGATTATTTTTGTAGAAACAGGATTGGTGGTGATGCCTTTCCTCCCTGGGGATAGCTTACTTTTTGCAGCAGGTGCATTAGCAGCGTCTACGGGTGCAATGGATCCCGTTGTTTTGGTGATTCTACTGTTTATTGCAGCAGTCCTCGGTGACACAGTCAATTATCATATTGGTAAATATATTGGCCCACGTGTTTTTGAGATTGAATCACGCTTTATTAATAAAGAGCATTTGGTTAAAACCTCACAGTTTTTTGATCGTCATGGGGGCAAAACCATTATCTTTGCGCGTTTTATTCCCTTTGCTCGTACATTTGCACCCTTTGTTGCCGGTGCAAGTAGCATGAATTACAAATTCTTCCTGACTTATAACGTCATTGGTGCAATTTGTTGGGTGGGTTCTTTTATTACTTTGGGTTATTTATTCGGTAATATGCCAATCGTGAAAGATAATTTTACCCATTTAATTTTCGGTATTATTATTATCAGTGTACTTCCAGGAATTTTTGGTTATATACGCCATAAGTTTTTTGATAAGAATAAAGGCGCTGCACATAAATAAATTGATTTAAATACATATTTTTAAATCAATAAAAAGCCGATTGATTAAAATCGGCTTTTTTACATTTTGAATTTACAATGCAATCTTACTAATCCTGCATCATTGGCATTCTACTAACCTGAGTTCGATATAAGATATGTTTCCAACTATCTGATACACGGAAACGTCAGTCGCATTGTTCGAGGCAGGGCTGCATCTGTAATATACTGTTTTTGCGATATATTAGGTACTTGATAGTATCTGTCGAGTTGGCGACTGACAAATGGTTTTGCCTACTTTTTCCGAAAGAAAAGTAGGTCGAACCAAAGGTTAATCCTTGCATTTGACTTTTAAACGGTAAGACTCCGCTTTGCCTGATCTATCTTTTCAATAACTTACATCAAAGTTTATCCCGAACTGACGTTGCTATTTCTGAGCCACTTGGCGTTTTGGAACATAAGGACAATTCTTAAACTGAGCAGCTTGCGACAAAGCGTCTTGCTCACCATACAAACGAGAAAGTTCAGTATTTTTGGTATTTGAAGATTGTCCCATATTTACAGAAATACTCGGACCAATTCCCCAACCCCAGCCACCGCTGCCCCAACCACCACCAAGACCTACACCTACGCCTACACCAGTGCGTTTTGCAGGTTGTACACCATTGTTAATATATTGTTGGATACGATCAAATTCGCCTGTCAATTGCGCACAACTCATGGCTTGATATTGCGTTGGCGACACATAGGTTGGTTTAACCGTTGTTGCACACGCTGTCGCTAAAATTGCCGTTACTGCAATTGCAGATAACTTTGTTAATTTAAAGGTCAATTTAGACCATTTGGCAGTAACCGTATTAGAATAATTCATATATTTCTCGAGCTTATTTCTTATCTATCTCATTGAACAACGCCTGATAGGCTTGCGTCAATTTATGATCTGTAGCTAAATGAATTAATGGAAGATTTTTATGATGTGACTCTTTCATTAACACCGATGGCGGTAGCATATTTTCCAAAACAGGCAAACCTTCATCTTTTAACTGCTGTACCACTTCACGTGGTAATTTCGCTTGCGCTTGGAATTGGTTGACCACAATACCTTCAATTTCAAGACGTTGATTATGATCATCTTGAGTTTCAATGACATTTTCAATCAATGTTTGTAAAGCACGTTTAGAAAATACATCGCAATCGAATGGAATCAACACACGATCTGCTGAAATTAAGGCAGATAAGGTAAAGAAGTTAAACGCAGGTGGTGTATCAATATAAATTCGATCATATTGCCCTGCCAAGCTTTGAATAGAATCACGTAGCTTGTAAATTTTATGTTTGGATTCTAAAGCATGCTCTAAATTACCCAAACTCGGACTAGCAGGTAATACGTCTAAATCTTTAAATGGTGAACGATGAATATATTGGTCAAAGCCTTTATTTTTAGTCTTTAATAAAGAACCAATCGCATTACCAATTAAACCTTTTTGCTGATTATTGCCTAAGACATCATCATAAAAATTTTCAATATTGGGTTCTAATGCGGTTTTATCTGCTGAATAGGTCGCATCATCTCCCAAAAGATATTGGCTTGAGTTGGCTTGTGGGTCTAAATCAATCACCAAGGTTTTAAAACCCTGATAAGCACTAATCGCTGCAAGATTGACTGCAATACTGGATTTCCCGACACCACCTTTTTGATTAAATACCACACGAGTCAACATACAATTTTCCCAAAATGTCTTTATTTTTAAGCTTGTATATAGTTTAACCTAGACACTATATAACTGTGAAATTCATGTCTAACAATCAGCCAAAAACTGGTTTAATCATGACTAAAGCAAGCAATCCAATAAAAGCAATTGCACCAATAACAATCCCTGCTCGACGTTGAGCAAGTAGAATATTGTCATCTTTTTTATACGCTTTAATTTGAGAAGACAGTAGTACAAGGAACAGAATTATTTTTGCATAGAACCATGGTTGTACTTCAAAGTGATTCATAAACAGTAAAATAATACCTGTCAGTATGACAAGCGTATAACTTAAATGTTGTAGTGCAACAAAGGCCACTCGACCTTTTGGATTCGGTTGTTGTCCTTGTACCCCAATAAATAAGGTTAATGCGCGTAATACAAAGACCACTAATGCCAATGTAACACTGCTCATATGAATAATTTTTACAATTAAATGTGCATCCATTGTCTTGACCCTAAATCTTAAGCTTTAGGTGCATGGGCACATTCAGGACTTGCAGGCGCTTGGCCTTGCCATTCACTTGGAAGATAGGCATGGATCGCTAAAGCGTGGATTTTTTCAGGACTGAGTAATGCTTTCGCTACAGCATAAACTTTTTGATGACGTTGCACCAAACGCAAGCCTGCAAATTGTTCACTCACAATCACCACTTTAAAATGTGACTCTTTACCTGGGAAATATCCACCATGACCAGCCGACTCATTGATGACTTCCAAATGAGTAGGTTCAAGCAGATTTATTTGCTCAATGAGTTGTTGTTCTAAGCTCATGCTGTACTCCCAAAAATGATCTTAATCTGACTTTAGTATAACGGAT
The DNA here is from genome assembly GCF_000214135.1 of Acinetobacter sp. P8-3-8. Taxonomy (GTDB): domain Bacteria; phylum Pseudomonadota; class Gammaproteobacteria; order Pseudomonadales; family Moraxellaceae; genus Acinetobacter. The sequence continues at coordinate 262 of NZ_AFIE01000057.1, read as the reverse complement.
TATCTTTATTTCGCTTGCTTGATTCGCAATGCTTTTACTCCAATTTGGGTAAAGCCACCGAAACTGAATGCTCAAAATTCATTTTTTTTTGTCTTTTTTAATAAATATGTCTTTATTTTATGCAATTAATCGTCGTCTTTGCAGAAAAATCTTGACCCTGTTATCTGTTGATGTATTATACACCGCATGCGGGAATAGCTCAGTTGGTAGAGCATAACCTTGCCAAGGTTGGGGTCGGGAGTTCGAGTCTCCTTTCCCGCTC
>NZ_AFIE01000058.1 GCF_000214135.1 Acinetobacter sp. P8-3-8 | reverse complement strand
ATCTTTAAAAAGTTGTCGACGAGTTGATATTGTTGGTTGATTATTTTTAGGGTTAAAACCTGCTTTTTCAATATTTTTCCAATATAAACCTGTACCACGTTTTTGCCATGAAGGTAATTCATTAAAGTTGATATTTCGACTAAAGAGCAAATCATGCTTTTCTTGACGTGAAAGTCCTTTAACTTGATGAGTTGCTTTTTTTATATTCTCACCCTCATTACGTAGCATCCAATAACAATGTGCATTTAAAGCATTACGATGCGCATCTTCATGTCGCCAACGGAAATAATCCTCGACAATTTTTGCATTGGGTAGAATGCAAATTCGAGCATCAAAAGTAGCTATATTTTTATGCAATACACTAAATTTTGCGCTTGCTTCAGCTGCAAGGATCGAAATTATTTTACGGGTTTTGCGTGTAAAACTATCTTCATTTGAATGAAAAAGTAATGAAATTTCATCACTTTGTGTATAGCCATAAATAATATTAAAACCGCATTGCATTAAATGAGCTGTAGTTTCGACCATTAAGTCTCTAAAACGAATATCAAAGGGTGCTTCAAATTTCCAAGTATCTTTGGTCAATTTTGTGAATCCTCGACCATCCAAACGAACAACAATATATTGTTCTGGAGGGATACAAAAATCATAAGCTGTTTCATAAACACGTAGTCGTGTATCTAGATCATCAAATCTCATAGTTCAATTTCTTTGTTGCTATCATGCTAAAGTTATATTTCTTCATCTATTAGTTTTAGCATAATCTTAATAATTATAAATGGATTTATAAAATATAATGACCCTCATCGAACAACAACCCCACTTTTGGGAGCTGTATCAAAATCGAGATAAATACTACCTGAGCATCGCTGTAGATATGAGTTCAGTTGTATCCTGTTGGGATATAGCCTTAACTGAAGTAGAAATTCAGAATTATCAAAATAATGGACGCATTTCGATCGAAGAACTCGCAAATTCAATTGTGATTGAAACCTATCGAGGTGATTTTTCGAATTTGGAAGCAAGGAAAGTTTCTGAACAAATTCAGCAAGAGCTTCAAGCTACATATAAAATTTGGCGTACTCAACAATAAAAGGCATTTAGTTCGCTGTTGTCACATGAATAGAAAAACCATTATTTTCAACTAGTTTTACTGTAAAAAGCTCATCAAAACCTTCCGTAATATTGGGGATCTGTAATTTACGAAAAGTGGCTTTTACTCCAACTTCAGGGATGTTGGTTTTGCCTTCGCGTTGCGCATTGCGCTGTAAAGTACTGTTTAAATCCGTTTCAAAATAATAAGAAATCACTTCAAAGCCACACTCTTTTGCACGTTGAATATATCGAGCACGGTCAGACTGGGTCATGTTGGTATTATCAATCACCATTTTAGTTTTAGAAGCCAAAGCTGCTTCAAAAATCATATTTTCACGATGCCTTGTTTTCAGCATATCAAGGTTGATGCGTAAATGAGTATGATAGAAGTATTGCTGATAAAATGTAGATTTTCCTGAAGCTTGAACGCCTGTAAAAATAATGAGTTGCATGAACGACTACAAAAAATGAGCATTTCAGCATTAAAACATGTCATCGGCTTTGCTACAATTTATTCATGACCATAAAAATGTATAAAGCTAAAAGAAAATCAAAATGAAAAATTACAGCAAAATATTGTTTTTACTCTTTATTTCATTCTATATATCAGGCTGTCAAAGTAATCAGTTTGTCAGCACTCCGAATTTGCCGACTGAAGCAAGTTTAGTCGCAAATTCTGTAGGAAATGGCTTAGAAGCGGAATTAAATATTGATTATGTTATTGCATTCAAAAATCTAAGAATGGCTTATAACCAATGCGTCGCATTCACAGCCGAAGATGATTTTGTATTTACAGACAATAAGTTAGAAAAAGATTTAGAAATGGGGACGATATTTGCACGTACAGAGGGTGGGGCGTATTTATCAAAAACACTTGTTGAATCTGTAGGTAAAGATAAAACTCGGATGACGCTATTTTTACCATCGGGCTATAAGTTTGCGCAAGCACGTTTAAAACAGGATGTTAAACGTGCCTTAGGACAAGATCCGCAATGCAATGTTGCTCAAGCTTTATAAGCATTTAGAAATAGAACAGATATCTTCAAATGTATAATGAGCATGATTAGTATGTCCAAACCATTAAAAACAATTTTAGATTAACTTTCTGATTGCTTATCAGAGCCTGATGTTGGAATCATCATAGCTGCAAGTTTGAGCATATCTGTTTGAATATTATTCATTTGTTGTTCAATTTTCTTAAAGTCAACTTTGGAAATATCCATATCACCATTTAAAAGTGATGAATTTAAAACCTGCTTATTGGTTTGAATTACTTGCTGACGAATACCATCAATTTCCTGACTCTTTAAATCTAGCGAAATCAAAGCGGTATTAAACCCTTGTAATTCACGAGTCAAAGTCTGAACTGTAGTTTGTAATTCCGCTTGGTCTTTGGTTTCGATGGCTTGTTGTAAGTCTGATTGAGCTTGCTGTAATTTTTCAACATAGTCGCCAGTCTTGAGTTGAACATTGGCAACGTCCCGTGCGATATAGAACATATTGCCTTGTTTTAAATCCTCTGTTGAATGATGACTATCTGAACCGGAACGTGTTGTTTCAGATTGGGAAGCGTGTTGCTCTTGTTGTGATGGAGACGCAGCTTGGTCACACCCTAAAAGAAGAATGCCAGAAGTAAAAATAACAAAAGGTAAAACAGCACCTTGTAAAAGCTTTTTCATCATTATCCAAAATTAAATTGATTTGGTCTTTCATTAATATAGGATGAAAAAATGGAGAGATTGAGGATTGTTGCAAAGCATATACAGTTTGTAACGGGAATTGGCTATTTTAGAAAATGAAAGCAAAAAGAGTGCTATTTACAGCACCCTTTTTTAACAGTTGAGCTGATTACTTATTCAATTCAGCTTCAATTGCAGAAGTGATACGTGGGTCATCAGCGGTGATGTCTGGTGCAAAACGTGCAACAACTTCACCATTTTTATTCACTAAGAATTTTTCAAAATTCCATAACACTTCTGGTTTTGGATTTGGTGTTAAGCCATAGTCGACAAGGTCTTTCCACCATGGGCCCTCTCCAATACGCTCTGGAATAGCATGGATCAACGTGTCATAAAGTGGGTGTTTGTCATCACCAGCAACCGAAATTTTAGAGAAAAGAGGGAAGTCAACATTGTACGTCAGTGAGCAAAATTGTTGAATTTCGTCATCGCTACCAGGTTCTTGTGCAAGGAAGTTATTTGCAGGGAAACCTAAAATTTCCAAACCTTGATCTTTCTTGTCTTTGTAGAGTTGTTCAAGTCCTTCATACTGTGGTGTTAAACCACATTTTGATGCGACATTGACAATCAAGAGTACCTTACCTTGATATTGATTTAACGTGCTGCTTTCACCTTTGATGGTATTTACAGGAATGTCGTAAACTGAACTGCTCATGTTGTTGTCCTAATGCGTAATAGATTTAGTTTGATCGGATGTGAATGAAGTAATAGTAATGTTTTAACGATAATCCTGAAAAACAGCAAGTTGCATTTGTATGTCTCAAGTAATAAAAAAGCAGATCGTGTGATCTGCTTCTTCATCTCAAGCAAAATGGAGTCAAAGTTATGGTGCAGTATTGGCCTTGGTTTGAAGTGCTTGCATTTCAGTTAACAGGCTTTTTTGTAACTCAGCTCCTTTCTTTTGAAGCTCCTCAATTTTTTTCGGATCTGGCTTAGTTGCTAATCCAGCTTCCGACATCTCTACACCTAAGTTATTTGATTCTTTAATTTTTTCACGGACAGAGACTGCTTCTGAACTTTTTAACGCAAGTCCATCTAGTTCTTTGTTGAAACCATCAACATACGTTTTCATTTTACCCACTACGCCTTCTAACGCAGCTTTATCGCCTTTTTGAGCCGCTTGCATCACTTCATTTTGGAAATCGATTGCTTCTTTGGCTTTGGTTGTGGACAGCGTTTGAATTTGGGCTAGATCACTTTTAATGTCCGCAGCATTATTACTACTGAGTGTCACTGCTGCCGCAGCAGGTTTACTGTCTGAAGCAGACGTTGCATCAGCAGGTTTTTTGTCACAAGCAGTTAAAGCAAATGCAGAAGCACACAATGTAGCGATTAATACTTTCTTCATTATTTATACCCTTAATTTTATAAGTTCAGATACTTTGGAATTTTGTTCCAAGTTCAAAACACAAAGATGTTGAATGTTGAGCACCTCATAAAAAATGCCCATATTTAACGTAGTTTTCTATAGTAGTTTTGTACACAACTGAATTCTTCATTAAAATTTTCTTAGAAAATAGAAAGAGATATATTAAATATTTCGCACTTGAGCAGGGGTTTGCCCTGTGTAGCGTTTGAAGAATTCAATGAAACTTGAACTATGTTGATAGCCCAATTCTAAACCAATTTTTTTCACGGAATAGCCACGTTGTAACAAGGAGATTGCATAAATCACCTTAGCTCGATTGCGCCATTCAGAGAGTGGAAGTTTTAACTGTTCTTGACACAGTCTGAGTGCATGACGTTCAGTAATTTGGAATGTATTCAAAATTTCATGCAGACTTTTTGCAAAATACGTCGGATTTGATAAATCTTGCAGGATAGGTTTGAGAATTGGATGGTTACTTTGCGGTAAATAATGCTCATAACAAGAACTATTCTGAATTTGATCTAAAAGTAACTGAAGCAGGTGCTCATAATACCTATTTGAAGGAATACCTTGCTTTTGCTGATCTAAAATTTCTTCGATGGTTTGTCTTAGAAAAGGACGTATATTTAAAGTTTTGGTTTCTTGGGCAAGCGCTTCACATAAATCAGGATGAATTCGAATACAAATATAATGGGTCAGTTGATCATCCACAGCTGTACAACAATGCTCTGTCTGGGGAGGAATCCACAGACCATAACTTGGAGGAGAGAGATAAGTTTGATCAGCAACTTTTAATTCTAAAGTCCCATTTAAACTCAAATTGAAATCACCCCATAAATTTGAATGAGGCGTGACGATCTCATCTTTTCTATAGAAAAACTCTTCTATAGAAATCATCGAATTGAGTTGGAAATTTTGATTTGATTCAAATTGCATGATTTAAATATCAACCGATATGATGTTTCAAGAGTATTGCAGTACATCTCTGTTTGGGAATGATTTAAGTTATGCTTAAAAGATTGAAATCACGCCAAAACGATCAGATTGCATACACTATACAATAAAATATTGATATTAAAATGATTAAATAGTGATCACGGTGTGATATGGAGAAAGGTGTCTGAATCGCGCTATAGATGTCTGAAATAACGTATTTAAATTAATCTCGACTTAATTGATAATGTTTCTCATATTCTTATTCAATTGCTAAAACTATGTATACCAATTCCAAGCCTATGTGGTGGGCAGTATGTTTACCGATCATCGCTGTGTTGATCTGGTCGATGAATATTGCGGTGACACGTTATGTGACCGACTATATTTCACCAGTCAGTATTAGTTTTTATCGTTGGGCTGTGGCATTTATTATTTTGACTCCATTCATGTTGCCAAAAGTTTGGAAAGAGCGCCAACTCATTCGACAGTATTTGGGAAAATTTGCAGTGCTGAGTGCCTTTGGGATGGCGTTGTATCAAGGATTGGCATATAGCGCAGCGCATTATACGACAGCGACCAATATGGGCATTATCAATGCTTTCATTCCTGTTTTTACGATTTTTGTTTCGATTATGATTTTGAAAGAAATCCCGAGTCGCTTTGCCGTGATAGGGAGTTTCATTTCTTTCTTTGGTTTGTTGTATGTGATTGGGCAGGGCAATCTTTCTAATTTGGCTCGATTAGGTGGTCACTGGGGCGACCTATTGATGGTCTTAGCCGTATTTTTCTATGCTTTCTATGGCGTGTTTCTTAAAAAATGGCAATTGAAAGTCCCTTTACTGATCAGCTTATATGTGCAGATCGGATTTACGCTACTTTATCATTTGCCTTTTGTGCTTTATTTAGGAATAGATCCAATTAATCAAGACAATGTCGCAAGCGTATTGTATGCAGGTGCATTTCCATCATTGGTTGCACCTTTATTGTGGATGATTGCTGTTCAATATTTAGGGCCAAATCGAACCAGTATTTTTATGAATTTGATGCCTGTATTTACTGCGATCATTGCTTACTTTTGGTTACATGAAGCATGGACGGTTTATCATACGATCGGTGGTGTCGTGATTTTAGTTGGCATTGTGATGGCGCAAAAAAAGTCAAATAGTGTCAAAAAAAGTGCATTAGTCGAATAAAATGAGACCGACATCGTGTGAAAAATGAACAAATGAAATGTTATTTTATAACTTTAGTATAATTAATTTTTATCTAATGGTATGAAAATTTAAGAATTATTTAATTAAAAAATTAAATAATAAAATAAATTGAATAACTTAATTTTATTGATTGATAAGGAATGGATTTATTATAGGTTTTAAGTCTTAATGAGAGGAAAATATTGCATTTGTGTTGAAACAGTATTTGTAGCATAATATTTTCATTGAGATTGATTAAGCTGTTTTTAATCTTAAATCTTTACAGTTTTGTTATACCCTCTGGATGTGGTTTTACCCATCCTTTTTTATGCTCAGCCAACCCTATATCTGGCTGAGTTTTTTTTGCCTTTTTTTAAGTGTTTTTTATAAGAAAAATGTATATTTATTCACAATAATAAAGGTATTTAGGCACGTATAATTTGCCCTGTTGAAGCATCTATAATTCTACTCGGTTCACGACTTAGGCCTAAATCACCATTTAAATAATTCAATTCAGCACCAAAATATTGGCTCGCATTTTGTAGCGATCTTGCCGGCTCTAAACCTGCTGGATTGGCACTGGTGGAGACAATGAAGCCATTAAAAGCATTGCATAAAGCAGTACATAAAGGGTGATTGGTGACACGTATAGCCACTTGCGTATGATTGCCTTTGATCCAATGTGGAATACGTTCATCAGCATTGACCAGCCAAGTTGTGGCACGCTCAGTTTTAGAATGCTGTGTCCATGAATCAATCACTTGTTTACGAATGTCTGGATCAAGGTCAGTCAGTAAATGTTCGACTTGAGAGATTTGACCTGCCAATAAGATGACACCTTTTTCAATCGGGCGTTGTTTGAGTTTAAGAATTTCTAAAAATGCATTTTCGTTGAATGGGTCACAACCTAAACCCCATACGGCCTCTGTAGGATAGGCCAATACTTTACCTTGTTGAAGAACCTGAGCAGCTTCAGCGACTGAGGTTGTAATCATCTAAATTCACCATGTTCATTTATACAAGAGCAGCTATTGTGAACCTTAATGACTGACTCGGCAACGTAAGTAAAGCCCAGATTGTTGAATACATAAACCCAAAAGTTCCAATTCCATCAGGTAACTGGTTAATTCTGCTGTATTTAATGCTAATTTGATCGCAAGAGTATCCAAGTCTTGTCCAATCCAGTCTAAGTGCTGGTAAATCTTGAATAGATGTGGCGGAATTTCAGGGATTTGTTTTTCATTTTCAGTGTTTTGAGCACAATGCCATTGCGTTGGTAGTGCAAGATCTTCAACAATTTGCTCAGGATGATCAACCAGAATTGCACCTTCACGAATCAATTGGTGACAACCTTGATGATGTTCACTGTAAATATGCCCTGGAATCGCAAAAATAATTTTACCTTGCTCCGCTGCTGTCTGCGCCGTAATTAAAGAACCACTGCCTAACTGAGCTTCGGCAACCAAAATGCCTAGGCTTAGGCCACTGACGATACGATTGCGATGTGGGAAATTGCGTGGAATAGGTTGAGTTTCAGGGAGATATTCACTGATTACCGTACCTGAATTTTGTAAAATCTGTTCTTGTAAATGTCTATTCTGACTTGGGTAAACAAGATCTAAACCTGAACCAATGACAGCAATGGTGCGATGATTCTTTAAACCACCCATATGTGCAGCTTCATCAATGCCTTGCGCTAAGCCACTGGTAATAAAAAAGCCTTTTTCACTTAAATAATAAGCAAAATCATAGGCAACTTGTTTGCCATGAGGACTGGGTTTGCGACTGCCGACAATGGCAATCTGCGGTTGGCTTAAATTTTGAAATGAGCCTTTTCCAAATAGAATAGGTGGATGATTGCTATAAGGTAAAAGCTGTTGAGGATAGTGCTGTTCAGTATCGAGGACGATAAAGTCACTATGTTGTTTGATTTTTTCTAGGCAGTTTTGAAACTGGCTTTGTCCAGTTGTTGTTGCAAACTCTTCAGCTCTTTGAAGATGATGTTTATGTATTTTAAGTTCAGTCCAACGTTTTAAATTTTCAGGTAAAACTGCATTGGAGATAGAACCAAAATGTTTTTCTAATTTACGAAAACTGGAAAATGAGTGTTGAACCAAATACCAAAGCTTGATGGTATCTAGTTGATCATCAGGTATTTGATTCAACATCAATAAATTACAACTATGACTGAGACATTGGTTTAATTGCCTGCGCCGTCTGTGATTGCAGGTGGTTTGATTTCTGCACCCATTTTGATTGGTAAATTACTTTCCAATACATAGGCATAGCTCAATTGATCAAAACTCTTAAAGATCATCACACTACCAATTTGTTGACTTGGTAATTTGATTGACTCTTTTGTCTTAGGATCACGAACAACTTCACCTTGCTGGTAAACGCTAAACACTTGACCCGGTTTTGCACCATGTAAACTACCACGGTCTATCGTCACCACACTATGTTGTGCTGCTGTGCCAATAGAGCCCTGAACACGAACAACTTTACCGCCAGCGGTGACTTCGTTGGTTGTGGTTGGATAGAACAAGCTTGGTAATTCAGCATCATAACGCGGTAAGACATAATCACCACGACGAACTTCTGCATTATAACTGTCAGTTAACTCGAGCGTAGTGACATCATTTTCACCTGCAACAGCAACGGCTGAAGCAACTTCAGTGAGTTCGATGCCAGCATTGAATTTCTTACCATTCGCATCGACAAACTCATAAGGTTGCCCTTCGCGATACACGCCGTAATGTTGACCTACAACTAAACCGTTACCACGTGCATAGACTGTTTGACCTGCACCTGTAATCACACGATTATCTGCTGCGCCAATGGTATATGGAATGTTTTGTAAAGATTCAGGGCTGATCACAATACTGTGCTCTAACCATTGTTGGATATCTGACAGTGGAATCACAGAGATTGCATTGCTTAAAGATTCAACACGCACTTGAGGACGTAAAGATGTTCCACCTTGGTGGCGACGGATAATACCTTCACAGCCATCACCTTCATCCACACCAATCAGTGGACGACCATCCAAAGTACAAAGCAGTAGCTTGTCCCCAGGATAAATCCAATGTGGATTTTTAACATGCTTATTGCTTGCCCAAATTTCAGGCCAACGCCAAGGTTTGCTTAAAAACTTTCCAGCAATTCCCCATAAAGTATCGCCACGTTTAACCACATAGACATTGGGTGCACTGGCTTTGAGTGCAGGCGGGTTAACATTTGGACTTGCATGCGTCATTTCCATGTAAGTGAATCCTGCACTTAAACATAGTGTTACAGCAAGTAATTGCTTTTTGAACCCCTTGGCATGAAAGCTCGTTATGCCAGTTAAAACCTTTTTCATTATCATAATTCCTAAAATTATGTATCTATATGCGTTATAATAAGCATATTACACACATTTTTTTAATGAAGCATATCCTTCATTTAGTTTTAAGATCAATGGCATAGCAAGAGAGGGTACAGTATGGCCTTATTAAATATTTTAAGTTTTCCTGATCCCCGTTTGCGCACCATTGCAAAACCTGTCGATACCGTAACTGATGAAATTCGTCAGTTGGCAGCAGACATGTTCGAAACCATGTATGAAGCGCCAGGTATTGGTCTGGCTGCTACACAGGTCGATCAACATATTCAGCTTATCGTTATAGATGTGTCTGAAAATAGAGACCAGCCTATGGTGTTCATTAACCCCAAAGTGACGCCACTTACGGAACAAACTTTACCTTATGAAGAGGGCTGTTTATCCGTTCCTCAAATATACGATAAAGTTGAGCGTCCGTCACGTGTAAAAATCGAAGCAATTGACCTTGAAGGTAACGCTTTTGAGTTGGAAGCGGATGAGTTGCTTGCTGTGTGTATTCAGCATGAAATGGATCATCTCAATGGCAAACTGTTTGTAGACTATTTATCTCCTTTAAAACGTCAAAGAGCACGTGAGAAAGTTGAAAAAGTGGTGCGTTCACGTGAAAAGCAAAAAGTTGCAGTAAAGCGTTAATGATTTGAACTTTGCTTTTCAGTACAGTTAAAAATTCATTGTAAATACAAGCCCAATTTCGATTGGGCTTTGTTATACTCTAGCCTGAAAAATGTTGAGAAGAACGTTTTGTTGAGAATGGGCTTACTGCTTGGTTTTATAGCAGTATTTTTACAGATTGCTGTATTTCTACAGCCTTTGTTACCGAAGCAATATCAAATTGCTCCGGTCTGTGAAACTATTTCTCAAGCTTTAGCGGAAAGCCAATTTTACGAAAAACATCAACATAGCACTCACCATCAACATAGTACGCATCATCAGCATGCGATGTCACATGATGTACATAGTGTTCAGACTGCATCTCCCTCACATCATCATGATGCAAGCCATCAATGCCAATATTGTACGGTCTATGGCAATTTAGTTTTACCGCCTGAACTGGAGGTCAAAGCTGTTTTAGATCGTATACAAGTTCGTTTAATTGCATTTCAAGACACGTTTTGGCATGTTTATTTTGCATTACAACGACTTTTTCTTCTGCCTCAAGGGCGAGCCCCACCACTTTTCGCATAAATCAAAACTTAATTTTCTAGGGTCTTCATTGACTCTAGTCCTTGCGCTGCTTTAACCGCAGCTCATATTTATGATTTAAGAGAAAGAAAATGGCTCAACCTCAATTCTTGTTACAGCCCTTATCGGCTGCGATTTGTATCGCTTGTTATTCTTCAACGGGCATGGCTGCACAGCAAGATCATGACACTGCTCAATTAGCACCAATCGTGGTCACTGCTCAACTGAATAATGATGCCAATGGCTTAATTATTCATGCAGATCCGAAACAGCCGATTCAGCCTGTTCCTGCGACAGATGGCGCAGATTATTTACAAAGTATTCCTGGTTTTAATTCAATTAAAAGTGGTGGGACCAACGGAGATGTAACCTTCCGTGGTATGTTTGGATCACGAATTAAAATTTTATCGGATGGCACTGAAAACTTAGGCGCTTGTCCTGCACGTATGGATGCGCCAACGTCTTATATTCAACCTGAAAGTTATGATCGTATTTCTGTCATCAAAGGCCCACAAACCGTCCAGTATGCCAATACAGGTTCGGCTGCAACGGTTATTTTCGAACGAACAAAACCACAATTATCCAAAGATAAAAACTATCTCGGGCAAGCCAGTGTTTTAATCGGTTCGTTTGGTCGTCTCGATCATAATATTGAAACAGCGGTGGGTGATGAGAAAAAATATATTCGTCTAAATGCCAATCGTTCTGAATCGAATCGTTATGAAGATGGCGATGGCAATACGGTTCCATCTGCTTGGAAACGTTGGAATACAGATTTAGCTTTAGGCTGGACACCCGATGACGATACATGGGTTGAATTGACAGGCGGAAAAGCAGATGGTGAAGCTGAATATGCTGGTCGTAGCATGGATGGCTCTCAGTTTGCTCGTGAAAGTTTGGGTTTAAGATTTGAAAAGAAAAATCTAAGCGATGTGATTAAAAAGATCGAAGGGCAAATTAACTACAGCTATAACGATCATGTGATGGATAATTTCCGTTTACGCACGCCACCCATGACTCACGATATGACAACGCACAAGATGGTAGCGAATCCATCAGAAATGCAAGTCACACGCCGTACGTTGAATTCACGTTTAGCCATGACCAGTGAATGGGATAAATTAAGTCTGATCACAGGGCTTGATTCGCAGCAAAATCATCATGGCGGAAATATGATCATGTATGCGATGCCTGAGAAAAACATGCCATTCGCAATCAATATGAAGTTTCATTCTTATGGTGCTTTTGGCGAACTGACGTACCAATTGAATGATGCCTATAAATTGGTGACTGGCGCACGAATTGACCAAGTTAAAATTGATGCTTTAAAACTGAATGATGAACGTAAAGAAACGCTACCGAGTGCATTTATTCGTTTGGAAAATCAGTACCCTGAGCACAATGCCAAATCATATATTGGTTTGGGCTATGTAGAACGAGTACCTGATTATTGGGAGTTATTCAGTACAGCACATGGCAATACGGGTATGTCGAAGCCAACATTTAACGACCTTGATACTGAAAAAACCTTACAATTAGATATGGGTTATCAACAAGAACATGGTGCATTTAGTTTATGGACATCTGCTTATGCAGGGTTGGTGAATGACTTCATTTTACTGAGTTATCATAATCATCCAACCACTGGAATGGGTGGGCATAGTCATGGTTCTTCTTTTAGTGCAGGTGCTAAAAATGTGGATGCGGTGATTGCAGGTGCTGAAGCAGGAATTGGCTACCAATTTACTGATGCGATTCAAGCAGATATCAGTACCATGTATGCATGGGGTGAGATCTCTGATAATAATGATCCACTGCCTCAAATTGCACCTTTGGAAGGACGTTTCAATTTAAGATATGTGCAAGACAAATATTCTCTAGGTTTATTGTGGCGTGCCGTGGCGAAACAGGATCGTATTAACCTGAATAAAGGTAATATCGTGGGTTATGACATTGGTGAGAGCAAAGGTTTTAGCACACTTGCATTAAACGCAACCTACAAAGTAATGAATGATGTTGATCTTGCTGTAGGCGTAGACAATGTTCTCGATAAAACTTATACCGAGCATTTGAATAAGTTAGGTGTTGGCGTTGATGGTCAAGTGGGAACAGAACAATTTAACAATACAGGTCGCAATTATTGGGCTCGAATCAGCATGAAGTTCTAAGCGATTAAAGAGTAGAAATAGCAATTTTGAACGATTAAATTTAAGAGGTAAATGTATGGCGAATGAACAGAATTCGAGTAATAAACTCTCTCCTGAAAAATCATTTTGGGGATGGAAATTACTGATCATTGCAATTATTTTAGGCTTTCTTTTTATGGTGATTTTCTATTTGGCGATTACCAATGAGCCAGATTATATGCCGAGCCAAAAGAATAAGCAGATGCAACACACTGAAGCGCAAATGCCTGCAATGCAACATGATGAACCTATGTACAGCAACAAACTGCATCAGAAGCTACATCTTCGCATCATCACCAATAATTCATTTGTTAATGGATAATGATTTTAAATTTTAGCGTTAATTAAAGAAGGAAGCTTAATGCTTCCTTCTTTTTATCAGGCTAGATATTTAAGTTTTAAGAGAATTAATGCATGCTTGCCAATTGCTTAGCTTGTTCTTTATACAATTCGAGTCCTATTTTCTGCATTTCACGACCATTTTTAAGTAAGAAGTTATCGAGAACTTTAAAGCGTTTCGCACCTGTATAAAGTAAGCTGTTTTTTGCAAATAGATAATAAGCAAACCAAGAGGCTGATTGTGCTTTTAACCCCAGTTTTTTCATCTGCTTACGTCCAATAAAAAATTGTGTAAGCTCAAGATGCTGTTTGTAGGCAAGTTTTTGTTGTAATGGGCGTAAATAACGATATCGGCGTTCAAAAGGCTCTTTCGATAAACTTGAACCGAGTGAAATGCTGCTCTCATCTGCATCAGGATGGGTGAAACGAAGCCAATAAAGCAGTTTCCAACTTTCAGATTCTTTATCGATTAACCATTTTTCATGGATTCCCATTAACCAACCTGTATATTTCCAAAAATGTAAAAAACTATCGACTTCACGTTTATTCGGGAAAATACCTAGGGCACGGATTCCAATTAAAACTACACCACTAAAAGCAATATTGGTCATGGCTTGATCATATTGGTTAATCGGTGTACCCCAAGTTTCAGCATCCCATTTTTCAGACTTATTCAGTTGAAAACGAACCAGAGAATGAATAAAACGCACATAAATCGTCGAGGTAAAACCTGCATTGAAACGCTCAAAAGCATGCGGCTCTGTGATATCCATCCACCATTTACTGGTTTCAGCCAGTCTTTTACTTGCTTGTTGACTCAAAGCGCCTGTCAAAATCAGCGGTTGATTGAAACCAGGATAGAGATACCCTGTCATTAAAGATAAATCTCTTAAAATAAAACTATTATTGGTACCGAGTTTATAGGTGAACTGTAGTGAATCATCGATTTTTTGCTGATCATACCAATCTGGTTTCTGTTCGACCAAATTAAAAAACTCAGTCAGTTCAGTGATTTGATGCGGTAATTTTTCGAGACCTTGATGTAACGCCGTTTCAAAGTATTTACGATGCTCTCTAGGATTTTGCATCACCCAAGACATGACTTTATCCATGGCAATATCACCCGTTTGCAGTGATTCATTTAAAGATAAATATTCTGCATAGGTGGGTTGAATATGATCATGGGTCATATAGCCTAATATTTTGGCTTTTAGATCAGACTGCAACATTTTTTCAAATGGTGCTAAGCGTTTGGGAATAGTTTGCATTGTGCTTTTTTTCCGATTATTGTTTAATCAACTCTAATATGAATATTTATTCGTATTCAATTCGCATTTAAATGGAAAAATAATGAGAAAAAAACCACAACAACAACGTGCAAAAATCATCGTTGAAAATATTCTTGAAGCAGCACAATTGTGTATTGCTGAACAGGGTTTGTTGCAAGTGACGACACCAAAAATTTCTGAAAAATCAGGTGTTAGTGTAGGTTCTATTTACCAGTATTTTGAAAATAAAGATGAAATTATTCAAGAATTACTCAGTCGTAAAAGCGAAAAATTGGGCTTGGCATTGAAGCAAATTGCAATTACACAAGAAGGATTGGCAATAGAAGAAATTATCCCGCTTTGTATTCAATTCGGTTTTGATATGATGAAAGCAGATGGAGGCTTCTTTATGGAGATCCTTAAAAAACTGGCACGGTTATAACAATTCAGAAGCTGCACAAATTTTGGAAAAGCATTTTTATGAAGTGGGGCTGTATGTATTTAGTCGCTTTTTTCAACATTGGAGTTTTGAAACGCTGAAAAATAAGTCTTTTGTGATTATTAACAGTACTTTATTTACCATGATGAGATATGTCAGTAGTGCCAATTTTCTAATTTCAGAACAACAACTTAAAAAAGAACTCACATTGATGATTTTGGCTTATTTAGAACAAGGCTCGCATCAAGATTAATACTAAAAGAGATATGAAATAACGATGCTTGTATGCATATACTCCGTGTTGTAGATTATTAAAAATAAAATTTTCAATTGTTTAAGTATAAAAATATGAGCCATGACAACAATACAGTGTCTATTCGATTAGAAAGAGTTTCAAAGAAATTCCTTCAAAAACCAATTTTCGAAGATTTAAATTTTACTTGGCAAGGTTTTGGTATTTATAGCTTGATTGGTGAGAATGGTGCAGGTAAATCAACCATATTGAGCATGATTGCAGGGTTATTAGATTGTGATTCAGGAAAAATTTTTATCAATGGACAGCAATGCCTTTTAAATAATAATGAATATAAAAAATTAATGGCTTTTGTGCCTGATCATTGTCCTATTTATTCATTTATGCAGGGACAGGAATTTTTAGACCTCATTTGTAGTATTAGAAAATTAGATCCAAGCGTTTATCAAAGCTATATTGAAAAATTTAGATTGGAAGATTTTTTAAAGACTACTTTCGCAGAAATGTCTTTTGGAACAGCTAAAAAATTTCTGTTAATTTCAGCACTTATGACAGAAGCTCCTGTTTTGCTATTAGATGAACCCAATAATGGTTTAGATCAAGCAACATTACAGTCGTTTAGACAAATCCTAATACAACAAAGTAAAACCAAATTGATTTTGATGTCTTGCCATGATCAAAACTTTCGAGAAAGCGTTAATGCAATCGACACAATCCTTGATGGGTTGAAAGCAGGATGAGCCTGAATCAAATGGTCAAAAGAACGGTGTCCGTTTCAACTGAAAGAAAGCTTATTCGTCAGCTTATACGCTATCGTTGGAAATTTTATATACAGACCACGGCTGATGCCGTACAACGGCATAAACATCTAATTTTACTGGTGAGCTTGCTCGCTGGTCCTTTGATATTTGCTATTTTACTTGCTTTAGCAAAACCACTACTTCACTTAATCCAACCTGAAAATGTCCAACAAAGCATCCAAATCTGGGGAATATTTTTACTGTTACATCTGTTATGGAGTGGTTTTCAGCAAAAAGCATTAAAGGGTGGAGAGGGTTATCAATATATTACAATGACACCTGTACCATTGGTCATTCGCTTACAAGTTGAATTGAGGTTTCTAGCATCACTTAGCGCATTGATTTTATTACCATTTATCATTGCACTTATCTATGTATGGACAACAGGCTCATCTTATCAGGCAATTTATCAATCAATCCTAGATAGCCTTTTGATTCTGCTATGGGGAATAGAGCTTTTATTTATCCAAATGTTAGTGTGCCAAAGAAATAAATATCTTATTGCTTTATGTCTTGCTTCTTTCCTTGCGCCGTTGTCTTTAGTGCTATTTAAAATAGAAATATTGTCAATTCTTATATCTTTTATCGTGGTCGTGATTACTTTTCGACAATGGATGATCGGTAAAATAAGAAAACCAAGAATAATTCAACTTCCGCAACTTTTGCGAATTCAAGCCTTATCTTCTATAAGCTCGAATTGGATTCGGATTAGTTTACGGAAAATATTCAACAAAAATGTTATTGCACAACGAATACTATTTTTGCTCTTTGCTTTCAGTGCTTGTGGGGTATTGGCGTGGTTTGCACAACAAAAAGACACGTGGATATTGATATATATTGAATTAAGCCCTCACACGTTAATGAATCTCATGAGTGCTTTTTATGTGGCAATGATTTTAGTGCAAATCAGCATTATTAAAATATCCTTAGCCAGCACTTATACATCCACTGAGCGATTTTGGATGAGCCAAGGTATTTCAACACAACAACAGTATATGTCTGAATTTAGGGCTTTATGTGGAATTGCATTTATAGCAACATTTCCGACATGGATTTGGATTACATTCACAAATGGTATGGTGAATAGCGTATTCATCGGTGGATTTATGCTTTTTGCAGTCGCGCTGATTCAATACATTTTCAAAAAACCAGAGACTGTACATGGTGTCGTTCCATTGCTTTTGGCAATGACATGGTTTGTTATAAGCTATTTACTGCTGGCTTTTTAAACATAAAAAGCATTTTTTGAATAAAAAAGCCAGATTTAGAAGAATAAACAACCAAACAAAGCGATATTTTAAAAATAAATGAAAAAGGGGGTTGTGTTGGATTGGGAATGCTGTAGAATGCACATCCATCGGCGGTGATGTTAAATAAAACTTCTGATAAATCAATAGCTTGAAAGGTTTAGGTGGATTTCTAAAAGAAATTTGTTGAATTGATTAAAGAATGATTTGTTAGAAAAAAAGATTAACATTACC
>NZ_AFIE01000059.1 GCF_000214135.1 Acinetobacter sp. P8-3-8 | reverse complement strand
AAGTCATGCCGATATCACTAAAGCCATTAACTACATGCACACTAATTACACTCAAGCGATTAATGAGGGTAAGCCGTTAAGGGTGGTGATTGATCAGAAACAGGATGATAGATCCACTGCACAGAATCGCTTGTATTGGATGTGGCTTGGCCAGATTGAAAGAAAGACTGGTCAGGATAAAGATTCACTGCATTATGAGTTTAAGAAACGCTTTCTGATTTATATCTATCGTCGAGATGACCAGCAGTTTGCTGAAATGTGTCATGCCATTGCTAAGGTAAAGCAAACCGAACCAGATGAGTATAAAGCTATCGGTGAGCAGGTCATCAGGCTTTGCAGTACAACCAAGGCGACAGTTAAGCAAATGACCGAGTATTTGAATTACGTGCATGACTTTGCTGTGGTGAAGTTGGGTGTGCATTTAACTGTGCCGGATGATTTGAGGTGGTGTTATCAGGAGTAAAGATATGGCGAACCTAACGCCTAAACAGCAGAGGTTTGTCGAAGAATATCTGATAGACCTAAATGCAACACAAGCAGCGATTCGTGCTGGGTACAGTGAGAAGACAGCCAAAGAGATTGGAAGCGAAAACCTCACAAAACCTAACATTGCAAAAGCAATTGAGGAAGCGCAAAACAAACGTGCTGAACAAACCCAAATTGATGCAGCTTATGTCTTAAGGCGTTTGGTTGAAATCGATCAAATGGATGTCTTGGACATCATGGATGACAACGGCAATGTAAAACCTATTAAGGACTGGCCTAAGACTTGGCGTCAGTACATATCAAATATAGAGACAATTAGCCTTGAAGATGAAGCAGGCTGGCTCAAAAAGATCAAGTGGCCTGACAAGGTGAAGAATCTTGAGTTACTAGGTAGGCATGTCTCTGTGGGCGCATTTAAAGACAAAGTGGAGCACTCAGGGAAACTTGAGATTCAATCACTATCTGACTTGATGGATGAACTTAGCAGCGATTAATAAGGAGGGCATATGCTTAAACCTGAGCATAGAGCAAAACTTATTGATCAGCATTGGCGGCTAAATAATCTCTACTACATCACCGATAAGAACGGCAAGCAAGTCAAGTTTAAGATGACACTTGAGCAGCTTGAGTACTTTGAAAATGAGTGGTCGAGAAACATCATCCTAAAAGCGCGTCAGCTTGGCTTTACCACCGAGATGTGCATCATTCAATTGGATGCCGCATTATTCATGTCGGATAAATGTGCCTTGATTGCACATACCCTACATGATGCTAAGCGCCTGTTTCGGGAAAAGGTCAAATACGCTTATGAGAAGTTACCGCATCCATTACGTGCAGCCAATCCACTAAGCATTGAGACCAAAGAGGAGCTTGTATTCTCCAAAGGTGGATCTGTCACAGTCAGTACCTCATTCCGTGGGGGAACGCTTAAGCGGTTACATATTTCCGAGTTTGGCAAGATTTGCGCCAAATATCCCGATAAGGCGCGTGAGATTGTCACTGGTGCTTTTGAAGCAGTTGGCTTGGGTGGGAAGATTACCCTTGAGTCTACCGCCGAAGGTAAGTCTGGTTATTTCTATGACTATTGCCAGACCGCTGAGAAGTTGCAACTACAAGGCAGAACGCTTGGCATCCTAGACTGGAAGTTCTTTTTCTTCTCATGGTGGAAAAACCAAGACTACTCGCTACCCGTAACGACAGAAATTCCACAGCGCCTAAAAGATTACTTTGCTGAGCTAAAAGCTAAATACAACATTCATACCACGCCAGAGCAGCAGCAATGGTACTGGCAAAAAGAGAAAACGCTCGGTGAAGATATTAAGCGTGAGTATCCATCTATTCCATCTGAGGCGTTTGCTCAATCAGTAGAGGGCGCTTACTACAAGAAGCAATTCAAGTTCTTGTACGAGAATGGCCGTATTGGTCAATTACCTGATAATTCTCATTTGGATGTGATGACCTTCTGGGATTTAGGTGTATCGGATTCCATGGTGATCTGGTTCATTCGCAAGATCGGTGAAGACCGCTATCAAGTGATTGATTACTACGAAAACTCAGGTGAAGGCATGCGTCATTACTTCAAAGTTCTGAAAGATCGTGGTTATAACTACTCAGCGCATTACGCTCCACACGATATTCAAAACCGTTCATTAATGAATGACGGTAAGTCTCGTTTAGACATTGCCAAAGAGGGTTATGAGATTGACGGGGTGAAATATTCAGTTCGTTTCCAAGTGGTTCCCAATATTGGAATCATGGATGGTATTGAATTGGCCCGTGAAATCTTACCGCGATGTGAGTTTGATGAAACCAAGTGTGGAGAAGGTATTTCTCATTTGGAAAACTACCGCAAAGAGTGGGATGACAAGAAGGGCTGCTGGAAAGATAAGCCCCTGCATGACCATACTTCGCATGGTGCCGATGGATTTAGATATTTTGCTGTGGCGATGTCGAAGAAGATTCAACCAAAAACTATTTCATTAAGCACGGTGTACTAAATGGCAGTCAATTCAAAACATCCTAAATATGCTGAATTTGAAGGCCGCTGGAAGGTCGTTCACGATCTATGTGATGGTGCAAATGCAGTGAAAAAGGCAGGCGCTTTATATCTGCCTGAAATCAATGTGAGCAAGGATCAGCGTGAGAATGATTTACGCAATCAGGCTTATCGTGATCGTGCTGTGCTGTATGAAATCACCAAAGACACTAAACAGGAATTGATTGGGATTGCCTTTTCGGAAGATCCAAACTTTGATCCCGATGGCATGGACTTCCTGAAGTACAATGCCGATGGTACTGGCAAGTCTTACTACCACTTGATGCAAAGTGCTTTAGGTGGATTGCTTGATGCTGGCCGTGGCGGTCTCTTTGTGGATTATCCGCAGACAGATGGTGCGACCTCGGTTGCTGAGGTAGAACGTTTAGGTATTCTGCCGACTGTAGTGCACTACAAAACCTTAAGCATTATCAACTGGGGTGTGCGTAAGGTTGGTGCTCACTTCAAAACAGCTTTGGTGGTTCTTGCTGAGAAGGATTCTATTGTCGATCCGAATGATGAGTTCAGCTTAAAAGAGATTCAACTCTACCGGGTATTGCGACTGGATCCGAATGGTGAATATTGTGTTCAGGTTTATTCTGATCGCACTGGCACCCTGCTAGCTGATAGCAAACCGTATTATCCAACTGATGCAAATGGTGCCAAGTGGAATGAGATTCCGTTTATCCCGATTGGCTCGGTGGCGAATGATTGGGAGATTGATAATATCCCGCTTGAGTCACTAGCTTTGATGAATATTGCGCACTATCACAACTCGGCTGAGTACGAGAACAGTGTGTTCCTTTGCGGTCAGATTCAACCAGTGATGACTGGTCTTGATACTGATTGGCGCGACTGGCTGCAAGAAAATGGTGTAATGCTAGGCTCTACAACTCCTTTGATGCTTCCAACGGGGGCGACATTCACCTTTGCTCAGGCAGAGGAACAGATGATTGCCAAAGAGGCAATGGAAGCCAAAGAGAAGCACATGAAAGCTTTAGGTGCAAAACTTCTTGAGGAAAATCAAGTGGTGAAAACTGCAACCGAATCAAACAATGAATCGATGGCGAAATATTCTGTCTTGTCGTTATGTGTGGCAAACCTCAATGAAGCGTCTGAGGTAGTTTTACGCTGTTGTGCCAAGTACTTCGGTTCTGGTGATAAAGCCAAGTTCACAATTAAGCAAGACTTCGCAAAAGGTAAGCTGTCACTGGATTCACTGAAGTTCTATAACGAGTTGGTGCAGCAAGGTAAATTGAGCCGTCAAACCTTCCACACAATCCGCACGACTGGCAAAGTTCCTGAAATTGATTATAAGGAAGAAGAACAGCGGATCGAAGCTGAAACGGCCAGTGCTTTACCGGGTATGAACTATGAACGACCAAATAGCACAGAAAGCAATACTTAATGCCTTAAGCCAACATTCAGCTTATAGCTATCGAGCATCAACACAAGCCGTAAATGAGGTTTTAAGCCGATTCTACGGCCTATCCAATAAGATGGTGTCAGAGTTAAGGGAACTGCTTGAAAACCTGTCTGAGGCTGAAAAGATCGCATTGGCGAGTGGTCAATACACTACTGATCAATTGAAAGAAATCCGCACCCTACTGAATGACCGATTTAAAGAGATTTCAGTCGATGTACCAGAAACCTTTCACCAGTCAGCGGTTAGCATGGCGGTGTATGAAGCATCGTATGTCAGTCAATTAATGACAGGCGCAGCAGCCTCGGTCAGTGGTGAACAGCTTTATAAAAAAGCGAAGTCTACTCCATTGGCAGGCGGTCAGCTCATTAATGAGATGTTTGGCTTTGTGTTAGATAAGGCTCGAAAGCAGGTTGAGTATGCTATTCGTGATGGTATCAATCAAGGACAGACGAATCAGGAAATCATTACTCGCATCCGTGGCAAGCGAACCAAGGTAGGCAATCAGTACGCTTATGTTGGTGGTATCTGGGATGCGACCAAGGTTGAGATTGAGCGAACTGTCAGGACTGCGCGAAGTCATGTGGCGAATATCTCATATGATGATACCTGGAAAGCTCTAGGTTTCACTCATGTGAAATTCGTCAGCACCTTGGATGGTCGCACCTCCAAGCAATGCGCCTCACTGGATGCCAATGTGTACGACATTAATAAGGCCTATCCAAAACCACCACTTCATTATAACTGCAGGTCTGTACTGGTTGGCTGTGATGAAGATGGTGATATTGCTGGCAAACGTCCTTTTGTGATGGATGAGCGTAAGGTGCGTGATATCCCGAAAGACCAACGCGAGGGGATTATTGGCCAACTGGATGCCAATACATCATTTAAGAAGTTTTTCGACCAGACTGATGAGTTTTTTCAGAAAGAATGGCTCGGCCCATCGCGTTACAAGCTCTACAAAGAAGGCAATTACAACATTGATAAGTTTGTCGATCCGCAAGGCGCTAAGTACACGCTGGATGAGTTGAAGGCGCTGGATGCTAAAACGTTTAAGGAGTTGGGATTATGAAAGACGTTGAATTAAAGCTTATTGAAGGCACCAATCAATTTGTACTTGTGGATGCCGAAACCAAACAAGAGATAGGTATTCAGTCAAATGTTAGTGCTGAGTGTAGTGTGGATGGAATGACGATTGTGACTGCAACCTTCCAGATACCACCTAAGAAAAAGACACCTGTTATGCGAAGCTCAATTAATCAAAAAGATATTGAGTTGAGCAATCAGCGCAAATAAACCAAATCCAAACCTAGACCCAAACGGGTCTTTTTTTATGCCCGCAGTTTGTGACTGCACAATCGCTCGGAGAGCAGCATGTTTGAATATGAACTCGATAGCCTAGAGGGCTTAGAAGAATCACAGAAAGCTTTTTATGAAGAAAAGGACGGCAAATTCGTCCTAAAAGTAAAAGGCATTCCACAACCTCAACAACACAGCGATGAGGGCTTGCGTAAAAAGGTTGATGAACTGCTTGCTGAAAAGAAAGCGGAACAGCAAAAGCGCAAAGAAGCGGAAGAGAATGCCCGAAAAGAAGCGGAAGAAAATGCCCGTAAGAACGGCAATATCGAAGCTTTGGAAAAGTCATGGGGTGAAAAATTCACAGCACGCGAAACCGAGCTGTTAAACGAAAAACAGTCACTTGAAGCACAGGTCTACAAATTAACAGTTGGAAGTAAAGCTACTGAACTGGCAGCAAAGTTAGCTGTACCAGGTAGTGATTCAGTTTTACTTCCACATATTAGCAATCGCCTACAGGTTGAAACTGTAGATGGTGAAATCAAAATCCGTGTTCTTGATTTGCAGGGCAAGCCAAGTGCATTGAGCATTGAAGATTTAGAAAAAGAATTTCGTGCGAATGAGGCATTCAAGCCTTTGATTCGTGCGTCGAACGCATCAGGAAGTGGGGCTTCTGGTGGTCAAGGTGGCGGTGCTACTAAAAAACCAAGCGAAATGACAACTGCCGAACGTCAAGAGTGGCAATTACGTGACCCGTCAGGGTTCAAGGTTGCTTTAGACAATGGCGAATTTAATAAATAATTTGGAGTATTAATCTTATGGCATCAGTTCGCCTTACAGATATTTATAACCGCGACCTTTTGGCAAGCTACATTGATCGTGATTCCCTTGAAAAAACTGCATTTGCTGATTCTGGTGTATTGGTCACCAATAACGAATTTAGCCAATTGCTGAATGCACGCACTGCGATTCAGGAAGTTCCGTACTGGAATGATCTGGACGCATCTATCGAACCAAACTACAGCAACGACAACCCAGCTGATAAAGCCGTTCCGTTGGCGCTGAACACTGGTGTGATGAAAGCTCGTATTGCTCACCTGAACGAAGGCTGGGCGGCTGCAAACCTTGTGAAGGAATTAACTGCACAAGATCCACTTGCTGCAGTAGGTCGCAAATTAAACCGTTACTGGCAGCGTCAAGTACAGCGTCGTCTAATTGCATCCGTTTTGGGTGTGTATGTTGACAACGTAGCCAACCATTCAAGCGACATGGTGGTATCGGATGCGGTTGGTACTCTGGATGCCGATATCATCATTGATGCTGGTGCAACCATGGGTGATAGCGATGAGGGCTTAGGCGCTTTAGTGGTTCACTCTAAAAAGTATGCAGACCTTCAAAAGCAAAACCTGATTGAGTTTGTTGAGCATTCGGATGCTAAAACTCAGATTGCTACCTACCAAGGTAAGCGTCTCATCAAAGATGATGGTATGCCGATGATTTCAGGTCAGTATCTTTCAATCTTGCTGGGTGCTGGTGCGATTGGTTATGGCTTTGGTCAGCCAGACAATGCTCAAACTGTTTCTTATAAAGACGAAGAAGCAAACGGTGGTGGTGTCGAAACAATTTGGTCTCGTCGTAAGACATTCATTCACCCGCTTGGCTACAGCTTCACTAGCGAAACCATCACGGGTAATGGCACGGAAGATCCGGCAGTCTCTGCATCATGGGCTGACCTTGCTCTGGCTGCAAACTGGACACGTGTCTATGACCGCAAAGCCATTCCATTGGCATTCATTCTAACCAAGTAAGGAGCTAAACATGGCTATTGGTAAAGGCGAAAAGAAAACCCGCTGGGAAGACGTAGTTGCTGGATTTAAGGTTCAGCAACCTAAAAAGGCATCAGGCAAAGCATCTGGATCATCTACAGGTTCAAGCACACCACCTAAAGATGATGATGCTGGTAAAAATGGCGGTGGTACAGAAGGTGCTAGTGATAGCACCCAACCAACTGACTTCAATGCTCTAACGGTTGAAAAACTCAAAGAGCAGCTTGTAGCAAAAGGAATTGAAATTCCTGCTGATGCAAAAAAGGCTGATTTAGTAGCTCTATTAGAACAGGAATAACTATGAATTACGTCACTATTGATTCAGTCACTCAAAGCCTTGGCCCAGATTGGGCTGGATCTGGTGACGCTAATCTCGCAGTTACTCAAGCGAATGCTTGGCTTCGTGCCAAGCGTTTGCGTCAATTTGAAGTAATCCCAGAAGATGTATTACTTGCAGGGGCTTATGCTGCACAGTTGGCTGCTAAAGGTGAGCTATATAAAGATCGTGCGGATGGCGTTGTAGCATCTAAAACAGTGTCAGCTCAATCAGGCACAAGCGTTTCCAAAACCTATGTGGCTGGGAAAGAGGAAGGCAAGAGTTCAACAATGACATTCATTGATGACTTGCTGAGTCCATACCTCTTAAAAGGCTTTGCAATTAATACATTTATGGTGAAGTGATGAGAGAAGAATTACAAGCCGAACTCGCAGCCGCATTCGATGAGGATCTAGCCGATGCTGTCGACACCTTCACCTGTGAAAAACCGATCTACTCGGGAGAGTTTGATTTTGAAACACAAACTTATCCAGTCGTGGGCAGTGAATCATATTCAGGGCGTGGCGTTCTTGGTAATTATTTAAAAGACTTGGTGAAGCCTGCCGACTATCAAGCCGAAGATGCAAAAGCGATTGTTCTGCAAAATGAAGTAACCGCTGTACCACAGATTGATGATGTTTGGGCTACCAGTAAAGGCGATTTTAAAGTGGTGAATATTGGAGCAGACCCAACATCAAGTATCTGGACCTGCCAACTTAGAAAGGTGTAGCCATGGCGTGGAAAAACAAACCGACTAATTTTGCGCTTGAGGTGGTGAAGAATGTAGATGACCATCTCAAAAAGATTGTAGGCGAAACACTTCAGCAAGTCGTTGTACGCTCACCTGTCATGGATGGTGAATACAGGGCATCGCATAAAGTCACGCTTGATTCACCGCAAGGCACGTATGAGAAAGGCTTTGACCTATCAGGTGGTGCAACACTATCAGAAGGCTTAAAAGTAGCGTCTACAGCGAAAATAGGCGGTCTTGTGTATATCCAAACATTGAGTCCATACGGCACACGTTTAGAAAATGGCTGGAGTCAGCAAGCCCCCAATGGTGTTTACGCACTGTCCTACCAATCAGTTGCGAGTAAATACAAATGATGACACTCACTCAGGCTGAAACTGAAATTTATAAAAAGATCGGTCAATTCACTGGTGTAGAGAAAGCCAATCTCCGCATTGAAAGCCAACCACTAGGAAGAGGTCAGCACTTCAAAGCGCCAACCAACAAACCTTGGTGTAAAGTTTTTGTACAGTACGCTGATAGTCGGGTGGTAGCGATTGGTAATGGTCCGTGTATTCGAGATTACGGCATTATTTCAATCCAGTGCTTCACACCAAGGAATGACGGGGCTCTTGCTATGACCGCCTTATGTGATGCTTGGCGTTCATTTCTACAATCCTTTGGTGTATCTCATCTTGAAGTCTATAAAGTCCACGCACCACAAAGCATGGATGATCAAGATTTTTACGCAAAAATAATTAGAGCTGAGTTCCGAGTGAACTAGCTTAAATCCAACCAAAACCAATGCCACCGAAAGGTGGTTTTTTTATGCCTTGAATAGGAGAAAACCATGAGTTCGGGCGCAAAACAATTAGTGCAGATTGCAAAGGAAACTGTTATTGGAACAGTGCCTTCGCCATTTGCACGTCAAACCTTGGCATTTACTGATATTTCATTAAACCAAAGTGTCGAAAAAACAGAGTCAGCATCAATTACGGATAACCGATTGCAGCAATCATCCATGATTACTTCGGCGGAGTATTCAGGCGAATTGAGCGCAGAAGCTCAGTATGGTGCGTATGATGATCTAATGGCAGCAGCAGCTTTTAATGCTTGGGCGACCAATGTTCTGACTTTTGGTGGCACCAATCGCCAGACATTCAGCGTGTTGCTTGGTTATACCGACATTGCGAACTATCACACCTTTTCAGGCTTGCATGTAAATACATTCGGAATTGATATTCCTGAATCGGGGCTGATCGGTCTAACCTTCGGCTTCATGGGTACTAAGCGAACCCCAGCAGCAGTGGCACCCGCTGGAACGATTACACCTGCATCATCAAATCCGCGTATGTCGAATATCTCTGTCGGTGATTTACTTGTCGATGGGGCATCAGTTAAAGGCACAGCCTGCATTACAGCATTCTCATTCAATTGGGATAACTCAATGCAAGTACAAAAATGTTTGGGTGCTGGTCTTGAGGTCGGTGCAATTCTTGAAATGTCAGCCAAGGGTACAGGTAGCTTTACTATGGCTTGGTCTACTAAGGCGGCTGAGCTTTATGAGGGCCAATTTACAAACGCAACGATTTCGCTATCGATTCCAATCACGGATACAGCAGGGAATAAATACGTTTTAAATATTCCTAAAGTTGAGCTTAAAGCATCGCTTGCAACTGGTGGTAAAGACGACATCCTGAACACCACATTTGAATACACGGTTGTGGATCAGGCACCAACACTTACGCGCACACCTAAAGTTTAATCAATAGCCGCCTTCGGGCGGTAATAAGTAAAAAAATCACTTAGCGGGAAAGAAAATGCAAATTACCATCTCAAAAGATTCATTAAGCACTGAAAAACATCCATCGGAGTGGGTGCCTCATCCAGATGGTGGCGAATATCTTATAGCGGGAATTAATCGTCCTTCATTCCAGTACATGCAAGACAGTCATCAGCAAAAAGAGCGCATGGTGCGAGAAAGTGGCACCTTAATTACTGACGAGTTTGTTGAGCAATCTAATCGTGTATTCAGTGGCATTGTTGGCAAGTATTTAGTTTTAGATTGGCGTGATATTCCTGCACAGTTTGAATATTCAGCACAACTAGCTCACGACTTGCTTGCTTATGGGAAAACGGCTGATGATGATGAGTATGGGATGAAGCTAGGCATATGGGTGATTACTCAATCACAGCGAATCCAAATTGAAGTTGATAAAAAAAAGCGTGAAGCTCTGGGAAAGTCCGAGAACTCTACGAATACATCCAATTCGCCAGTGAAGAAGAAGCGAGTGAGCACAACCAAAAACAACGCGCAATAGCTGAAGCATTAGGTAGACAACCACCCAAAGAGGTGAAAAAGCCTGAGTATAGCTATACAGCCAATGCCTTAATTGAAGCCTACAACGTCATTTCACGCTCACGTCGATATGAGCAAGGCACACCACTAGCCTTAAGCATTGCCGACCTTAATGCTTATTGTGAGCAATACGAGCTACCAGTAGAGCGTTATATTTTCAATGCGGTCATCTTTGATCTGGATAATCGGTTTATTGATGAAGCGTATAAGAAGATGAGTAAGAAATCAGCGTGAGTTGGTTTCTTTTTTAGTTTTAGATATCTTAAGACAAAATAAATATCATTAAATTTACGATGAAAAACATAAATTTATTAAAAATTAAAAACACCAAATTAAAAAATATGTTAATCTCATAGTCAAATCGAATACCAGGTATTGGTTATGAGTGGCTCAGAAAAAATAGTTGTACCAGGTACAAATGTCTTAAGACGAGCGGGTAATACTTTAATCAGCTCAGAAGCTAGTGAAGCTGAAAAAATAGAAGCCTTTAAAGTGCTAACCGCATGGCGTTCTTTACATACATACCCAATTGATACTTTTCAAAAAACCTTGAGAAGAAGATGTGGCGAGTTGAAATTTAGAGACTCAACTGTGGCGCAAAGACTTAAGCGATTGCCATCAATTGTCTCTAAATTGAAGCGATATCCTGGAATGAACTTGGCTCGAATGCAGGACATTGGTGGGCTAAGGGTGATTTTGCCTAGCATTCAGGATGTTTACCGACTGCACAATGACTTGATCCACATAAACAAAAGATTTAGCCATGAGCCGAAACTCCCTTGTGATGATTATATTCAAAAACCAAAGCCTGATGGTTATCGTAGCCTGCATCAGATATTTATTTACAAGAGTAGAGATCACACAGAACTGGATGGCTTAAGTATTGAGTTGCAAATAAGGACTAAATTACAGCACTCTTGGGCAACAGCTGTTGAGACTCTTGGGGTAATTGAAAAAGCATCTATAAAGTCTGGTTTTGGCTCTGAAGATCATAAGCATTTTTTTAAGTTGAGCAGCGCACTTTTTTCAATAAAAGAGCAAACCCCGATGCTACCGGAATTTGCAGAACTCACCCCAAATGAGATTGCGCATCAAGCAAAAGAAATTGAAGAAAAGCTGCAAATCTTCAAGAAACTTAAGGGAATCGCAATTACCGCTAAGCACATTGAGTCAACTTCTAATAGTAAGTATGCGTATCATATTTTAAGACTATATAGAGACGAAGATGCT
Organism: Acinetobacter sp. P8-3-8; assembly: GCF_000214135.1. Taxonomy (GTDB): domain Bacteria; phylum Pseudomonadota; class Gammaproteobacteria; order Pseudomonadales; family Moraxellaceae; genus Acinetobacter. Next base: position 5,037 of record NZ_AFIE01000059.1, on the reverse strand, counting down.
TGGAAGGTGGATGTAATGCCTTTTTCCAAAAATCAAGAAGATCTAGCTAAGACTTTTTATGCATCACTTGAGGCGAAAGTTAAAGGTGATCCAGATGTAGATGTGGTATTGGTATCTGTGGGTGATTTGAAGGCGATTAAAAAAGCTTATCCAAACTACTTCTTGGATACTAATCAATTCATCAAAGAGATGCAGTCAGCATTTAAGAAGTATTTAGATGCTTAAAACAAAGCCACTCCCCGGAGTGGTTTTTTAATGCCAAAAGAAAAGCACCTTAGGGTGCTTTTTTGGTGCCCAACCTGTTTTGCAAAGTATTTTCATCAATCATTATAGCTTTAACTATTCGATCGATTGCCTCCTTGAATGAAGGTTTTTCTCTATCAGCTTGTTCAGCCAAAATACCTGCAATGACAGCTAAGAGCATTCTCTTATACGGGTCAGATGCAACTAATCCAGAAGTAAAACTTTCCTCTAGGCGAGCAACTATTTCTTGGTTCATTGATCGATTGTTATTTTTGGCTGTGCTAACAATTTTCTCTCGAAACTCAGGAGTTACACGCACTTTAAGCGTAACTACTGCACTTTGATCTTCAGTCATAATTATGGCTTTTAAATAAAATGGATAATAACCCCAAATTGGGGATTGACCAATAACCCCGAAATGGGTACTATTGATTTGTACCCAAAATGGGGACATTGGAGAGAGAAGTGAAAGAAGAATTTGTTTATGTGAAAGGCCGCCTAGATAGCGAACTGCACAAAGAACTCAAGCTGATTGCTAAAGAGGATAAAAGATCAATCGTTTATCTTATGAATGAAGCAGTTAAATTATTGGTAGAAAAACACAAGAGTGCGAAAGCATGAAAACCACAGGCACAAAAAAACCTTGCCCGACTACCAATCAAATGCAAGGTCTAGTTGCTGTCAACAAAGGAATATTAACTATGTCTAGTTTAACACAAAATCTAGTAAATCCAAATACTCAACCGTTGGTTATTGGTGAGTTTTCAATTCGTCAGGATGAGGAGGGTCGCTACTCACTTGCTGACTTACACAAGGCTAGTGGAAATCTAGCTAAGCATAAGCCATCAAACTTTTTACGAGTTGAGCAAACGCAAGAGTTAATAAATGAAATAGAGCAGTTCTCAGATATGAGAAGTGCTGTAAAAGTGATCAATGGTGGTAATAACCGCGGTACATATGCAGTCAAGGAAATGGTTTACGCATACGCAATGTGGATTTCTGCAAAATTCCATTTGATGGTGATTCGTGCTTATGATGCGATGGTGATGAAAGCTTTAGGTAGTAAATCAGAGCAACTTAAAATTGAAGACAAGACCACCAAGCAAGAACGAGTACCTTTAAAAGATGCAGTTAATCTTTTGGTGGCTAAATCTAAATTTTTGAACTATCCAGATGCTTATGGGTTAATTCATCAGCGGTTTGGTGTGAAGCATATTGAAGAAATTCCATATGATCAAATTCCAGTAGCGGTTGAATATGTCCATCACTTAATTGGTGAGTACATTCCTAAAATTGAGCGAATTGATCCAGAGCAAAGGTCGCTTGAATTGTTGGCAGCGGATACTACCAATAAAGTACATGACTGGATATATAGCTTGTGTGAAGAACTTAAGAGACTTAAAGGTAATGTTCCAGAGTTTCCAGTTTTTGATAAAGAGACTATTGCTCGGGCTGTGGTAACACGTATTGTTCAGGGTCAGCGAATGCTGCTTACTGTTGGTTATCAGACTGGTAAGCCTGAGATTCAATTTGTACCAAGTAATGCGTGGATATTAGATGATCAGAATATTGCAAAAATGATTGGTGATCGAGAAGGGCCAAAGAAAGAATTACTGCCTGATATTATTGAAGCAGCAGTCAAACGCCTAACTAAATAAACACAAACCACCTTCGGGTGGTTTTTTTGTGCTGGAATTAGTATCTTGTTCCCATAACAAATATGGGGTGGGGTATGAGAAAAATACTACTTGCATTTAGCTTGGTCTGCTCAGCGGGCATTAACGCCGAGTCGGAAGTGCCAATTGGAAATTATGTCAAGATGTGTCCTTTGGTTTACGAGTTAGCAAAAACAGTAATGGAATCAAGACAGATGGGGATGCCAATAGCTGAAGCCATAAAGCCTATTGCTGGTGTGGATGATGAGGATGTGCAGCAGCTAAACAAAGATTTGGTTATTGCAGCATATAAAACCCCTATCAGTGATTCCAATGAAAACAAGCAGCAGATCATAGAAAATTTCGCTAATCAATTGGCATTAGAGTGCCTAGAAACAAAGTAAGAATTGCTATTTACAGGAAACCTCGCGAAAGCGGGGTTTTTTATTGCCAAAATTTAGGAGTTACCATGACCGCACAACAAAGTCGCTTAGAGATTGTCATCGACACAGTGAAAGCCAAAAAGGGCGCTGATGATGTTACCAAGTCTTTAAAGGATGTGGAAACTCAGGGTGATAAAACAGAAAAATCAGTTAAAGACACTGCCAAGGTTATTTCTGATGCTGGGGATAAGTCTAAATCATCTGCCAAAAAAGTTGACGATTTATCTAAAAGCATTTCAACTGCTGGAAATGAAGCAAAGACCACATCAGGGAAAATGGGCGAGCTGAGAAACACAATAGCTCAAGCTGCAAATGATGGGAAGTTTGGCTCACACATACAGGGTTTATCTACAAAACTATCTGGTTTGAGTGGTGGTGCGCTACTTGTTGGTGCTTCACTTGCAGGTGCTTTTGTTGGTGGTGTTGCTGTAGCGAGTGGCTACCTTGCAAGCATGACCATGGAGGTTGCTAGAGGTAATGTTGAGCTTGCGCGTTTTTCAGCAATTGCAAATACATCTATTGCCAATTTTCAGGGTTTATCTGGTGCTGCTGCAACATTCGGCGTGACGCAAGAAAAGACAGCCGACATGTTGAAAGATTTCAATGAAAAAATCGGTGAATTTAATTCCATTGGTGCGGGCGGAGCTGTAGATTTCTTTGAGCAAATTGCTGTCAAGACGGAAGATGGTGCTGAAGGTGCCAAGAAGCTTGCTGAAGAAATGTCGAAAATGGACGGCATTGACGCACTTCAAACCTATGTTGATAAGCTAGAAGAAGCGGGCGTAAACCAAAAGGAGATGTCATTCTACCTTGAGTCTATGGGTTCTGACTTAACCGCACTAGCACCGCTGTTAATGGATGGCGGGAAGCTTTGGAAAGACTACCAGAAAGCAATGGAAGAGGCTGGAATTCTCACGGGTGAAGAGGCTATTCAGAAATCCATTGAGTTGACCGCTCAAACAGAATCTCTTCAAATGAGGTTCTCTTCATTTAAGGGTGAATTGGCATCTCAAATGATGCCGACTCTAAGTGAGCTCCTCTCATACTTCATGAATGGATCGGTAGAGGGCGCCCAATTTGGCGGGGTTATTGAGACTATTGGAACAATTGCAAAAGGGACTTCGGTTTTAATTATTGGTCTTGCGACTGGAATTCAAAACCTCGTTACCTTTATGGCTGGCGCTATCAACCATATGAAGATTATTGGTCAGGCAGCAGTCAATTTCTCAAATGCTGACACCCTTAAAGGAAAGGGTCAGGCTTTATGGGGTGCGGTTAAGGGGACGTATAATAATGCGGTAGACACTACAAGCAGCATGATGAGCAATACAGCCAATGGATTCAACTCCATGAGCAACATTGTTAACGCTAAAACTGGTCAGTACGATGCTTTAACCAAAGCTATAATTGCTAACCGTAACGCTCAATTAAAATACAATAGAGAGCAAGGTGGGGGTGTTGGTGGTGGTGCGGAGCAAAACAACAATCTCTTTCCAACCGCTAAAGCACCAAAGTCTAGCAAGGCAGAAACCAACAAGGCAGTAAATGAAGCCAAGCGATTGGCCGAACAGCAAAAACGTGAAGCCGAACGGTTGCAAGCTGAAATCGAAAGAGCTAAAGAGGGAGTAATACGAGAGTATGCAACTCGAGAGGAAAGACTTCTTATTGATTACAATAAATCAAAAGAAGAGATCGAGAAGGGGTTTGTTAATGACCCTGCAAATCGTGAACTTTATCTCAGGAAGGCTAAAGAGGCATATGATCGGGATGTTGAGTCATACCGAGCTGCTCAGAAAGAAAAACTCGATTCTTTTAAACGAGACTTTGCTGACCGTATTAAAAGTTCGCAAGTCAATCTGGAACTAATGAGTGTCGCAGCTAGATATGGGCGTGATAGTTTAGTATATAAAACAAAAGAACTTGACACTTATACTGATACTAGCAAGAGGAAGAATAACACTCTCTTGGCTGATAGTGTTGGTCGTATTCAGGATGAGTATAGCGCACCAGATCAAGAGAAAGAGCGCCAAGAGTTAATTGAGGACGCCTACAAAGCCCATAAGCTAAGATTGCAAGAAATTGACGCTGAGCATAACGAAGCTACAAAGGCTTTGGTTATGCAGCAAGCAAGCATGCAGGTTCAAGCATTTTCGGGTCTTACTGGGTCTTTAATGGGTTTGGTGGATCGGTCAAGCTCAGCTTATGCTGCGCTTTACTCTATCCAAAAAAGTTTCAACTTAGCACAAGCCATTATGAATGGCTACACTGCAATCTCTGCTGCATGGGCCTCTGCACCGTTCCCTTACAACATGGGCGCGGTGACAATGGCCACAATAGAGACGGGGGTATTGCAATCTGCTATTGAGGCAGCCACTCCTAAAGGCTTCGCTAACGGTGGCTACACAGGCCACGGTGGTAAATACGAACCAGCAGGCGTCGTTCATAAAGGCGAAGGTGTTTTAACCCAAGAGGAAGTTAAGGCTCTAGGTGGCCCACAAGGCTTTGAGGATTTGCGCAAGTCGATTCGTCGAGGTTATGCGACAGGTGGACTGGTTGCAGATACTCACCGTGTTGGTATGGGTGCTGTGAGTGCGATTAATTCGGGTGGTGGTAATAGCTCTAGCTCGGGCGATGTAAATATCACTGTTCATGTCACCGACTCAGGCGTAACAACACAATCCAACCAATCGGATCAA
>NZ_AFIE01000060.1 GCF_000214135.1 Acinetobacter sp. P8-3-8 | reverse complement strand
ATTTTTTTGGTGTGTTTGACTATTTATTACCCATTAATCACATTTATTCACATTTTTTGATCAAATTTGCTTTAATACACGTGCGATAATTCTTGTTAGAATATAATTCGGTGTCTTTAATACTGTTATTGACTACTTTTACTATTAAGAAAACCTCAAGGAATTCTATGCGTCCTTATTCTTTACTCTGGGCATGTTTACTCAGCATTGGTGTTACAAGCCAAGTATCTGCCCAAACAAATTCATCTACTCAAACAGATGCTGATGAAACTGTATCAACAGCAACGAATGAGGCTGTTACTGCGGATGCGATTCCTGATGGAAATTCGGTAGTTGAACAACAAGATTCTAAACATCCTAGAATTGATGCTTTAAAAGATCTTAAAAATCTTAATTCTCATGATTTAAAAGTAAATGCCAATGCGTCTCAGCCTGACAGCGTAAAAGATCCATTACAGCCGTTAAACCGTGAGCTTTATCAGTTCAATGATATGTTAGACCGTAATATTGCTCGACCATTAGCAGTTCAATATGTACAAAAAGTTCCAGGCGAAGTTCGTAGTTCATATCGTTTGTTTAGGAAAAATATGGGTGAACCATGGAATGCTGTAAACCAAGTCGCTCAAGGTCGTTTTAGCCGTGCTGCAAAAAGCCTCGGACGCTTTACAATTAATACCATTACTTCTTTAGGTTTAGCCGATCCAGCTCGTCGTCTTGGTTTAGGTACAGAAGAAGAAAGCCTTGGTATGACTTTAGGTTATTATGGTGTTCCAAGTGGACCTTATTTGATGTTACCTATATTAGGACCAAGTACTTTCCGTGGTGCTTTGGATTATCCTGCTGAAAGTTATGCTAAGCCAATGACTTATATTTTGTCTAATAACAATCAAACAGGATTGGCTTTAGGGCAAACATTCTGGAGTGGTATTGATTCTCGCTCTAACCTTTTAGAAGTTGAAGATGTCTTGCAAGGTGACCGTTATGCTGCGATCCGTGACATCTATCTACAGCGTTTAGCATTCCAAATTGCTGAAAAGAAAGGTCGAGGCCAAGAAGCTGTATCTTTCGTAGATGATGATACTGATGACACAATAGATTCAGGCGATACTCCGTAACAACAATATTTTGTTAAACTTATTTGCTAGTAATTTGTGTCGTTTTACTAGCAAAGTATCGTTATCTATAGTAAATCTACTTGCTATAACCGTTCATATTTTCAGGATCATCAATCTCTTCTATGTATTTCATTCAACCAAGTCGTCAAATTTCTAGCCTTGAGCACGTCTTAAATGCTCTTCCGAGCTTACAGATGATTAACATTGAAGACATTCATCTTTATGATCCTACGATTATTACCATTGCTGATGTACATGATTTTTTACAACATCAATGGTCTTTACCGACTATTGTCATTGCCAAAGAAAATGAAGGTACTGAACTTTCTCAAGCTTGGGAATTAGGTGCATTAGCAGGTTGGATTTGGACGCGTTTACCTGCAAATTTAGAACATTCTTTATTTAAAATTGATGCTCAATATAAACGTAATCAAGACAGCCGAGATCTTCCTTCTGCCGCTGAATTACAAAAAAAGCTTCTACCCAATCCAATGGAATTGCAGAACTATAAAGTTGAAACTTTGTTTCAACCCTCTGCTTATTTGTCTGGTGATTGGTACGATTATTGGAAAATTAGCGATAAAGAAATTATTTTCTATTTAGCTGATGTTTCAGGGCATGGTGTGACTAGTTCACTACTTACGTCTTGGATGGCTGCATTTCATGGCCGTTCTAAAACACCAAGAGAGTTGATTAAGAAATTAAATGGGATGTTGGTTCAAGAAAATATCGAAAAACATATCACCATGCTGGCTGGTATTTTAAACCTTGAAACACATCAACTACGATGGTCTAGTGCAGGGCATTACCCTCCTCCAATTATTTTTGAGCCAAATCAAGCACCTCGCGTTTTAAACACCAGTAGTTTTCCTTTAGGTCTAACTGAAGATCTTGAAGTCGAAGAGTTCGAATGTATTTTGAATAAGCATGCTCGCTTCATTATTTGTTCTGATGGCGCGCTAGAACCATTTACAGGTGGTTTGAATGAACAATTCGCTCAATTGGTCTATCATTTGCAAAATCAATCATTTCGTGCGCCTGATCACGTTGCCGATGATATTGCCATTCTTAGCTTTCGAAGAATGAATTAATTTAAAATTCAATAACATAATCAAATATAGACTATTAACCTATACGCAAATGCTTGAGTATAGACTTGCGCTATGTGATAATTTTCCTATCCTTCTCTGCAAATGGCATTTATATGTCAACAGGTCATGTTGAATATGCAAGCTTGAATGGAACGCATATCTTCAAACTTATTGGTGAAGTGCGAGCCCAATCTTGTATAAGCTTAGACAAACTTTTGGCGAGGATTGAACAGCAAGAAAACGTCGTTGGCGCTATTGTTGATTTAACCGAAACCACATTTATTGATAGTACAGTTCTTGGAATACTTGCCAAATTAGGCTTAAAGCTTAAACAGGTTCATCATATCCAAGCGGTCATGCTGTCTACAAATCCAGACATTACCACTCTAGCCAATAGCATGGGCTTAGGGCAGGTTTTTGTCATCTTAAATTATTGTGGTGATTCTCAGGTTTGCACGCAGGCGTTGCTGGATGACAACGTAACGCATAATACGATGTTATGCACTGTTCTCGATGCGCACAAAACCTTAATGAAACTCAATGAAAACAATCAAAATATGTTTGAACCATTGGTCAAACAACTTGAAAAGCAACAAGATACAATGAAATGCACCGCGCCTAATCAGGAAAGCGTTTAATCATCATTTCAAAGTAATATTTTCAAGGATGCAATATGTCTTTACTTTCTGTTGTTCAAATGAATTCTCAAAATGACATTGAGGCTAACTTCAGTGTCATTGAGTCGTTGATTCAACAAAGTAAAGCAGATGGCGCATCTTTGATTGTTTTTCCTGAAAATTTTGTGTGTTTTGCCGCAGGTAAACAAAGGGAAACTGCTGAGCGTTTTGAAGAATTTCAACAACGTCTTGAGCAATTAGCACAGCAATATCAAATTTGGATTGTTGCTGGGACTTTGCCTTGCCCATTTCGCCCAGATGGTTCAATCATTACAGATGGTCGTGTACGCACAGTAAGCCTCTGTATCAGCCCTGAACGAACTGAAGCACGTTATGACAAAATTCACTTGTTTGATGTACAGGTGGGTGATGCTGTGGGCGGTTATCAGGAATCTAAATTCTTTGAACCTGGTACAGATGCTGTAGTTGCAAAAACCCCTTTTGGCAATATCGGCTTAATGGTTTGTTATGATTTGCGTTTTCCTGAACTTGCTCTCACACTTCGAGCGCAAGGTGCAAATATCCTGACAGCTCCCGCTGCATTTACCTTTACCACTGGACAAATGCATTGGCAATTGTTGCTTCAAGCTCGTGCAATGGACAGTCAATGTCAGGTACTTGGTGCAGCTCAACAGGGTTGGCATGGTGAAAAACGTCAAACTTGGGGACATGCAGGTGCAGCGAATAGTCGTGGACAGATTTTAGAGATTGTCGATGCAGAAGGTGCTCAATTGATTACTGTACCTTTTGATCTTGAAGAGCAAAATTCAATTCGTGCATCTATGCCATTGATGCAACATCGAAAATTAATCACATTCTAAGTTGTAAATTCAATTCAAAATTGATCCTGCGATTGATCAAAATTAAATAAAAATACAATTGCATTTAAACTCTTCTCTTTTGTACGATTCAGGCAAACAAATCAAAGTTTATTGGTTCATGCTCAAGATAATCATAATTTTACAAAAACACTGCTTATTCTTTTTTTAATTTAAGACAGGATAATGATTCCGATAAAATATTCAGGGAATCAAAATGTCTTTAGAAAAAGTAGTTTATACAGCACATGCAAAAGCAACAGGCGGTCGTGATGGTAGTGCCACATCTTCAGACGGTATTTTAGATGTTAAATTAGCTGTACCTAAAGAAATGGGTGGTGCAGGTGGTGGTACAAACCCTGAACAGCTTTTTGCAGCGGGTTATTCAGCATGTTTTCTTGGTGCGATGAAGTTTGTTGCGAATCGTGATCATTTAAAAATTACCCCTGATGTTTTTATCGAAGGTGATGTAGGTATTGGCCCTATTCCAACTGGTTTTGGTATCCAAGTCACTTTAAATATTCATTTAGAAGGCTTAGAGCAAGCTGAAGCACAAAAACTCGTTGATGCTGCACATATTGTTTGCCCATACTCAAATGCAACTCGTGGTAATATTGATGTGACATTGAATGTGATTGTTTAATTTTTTAATAAATAATTCAGATAGTTATATCTAAAAGAGCCAATTAGATTCTAATTGGCTCTTTTATGAATAGGTGTTTTAAAATTGATCAAACAATTGATATTAAAAATATAAAACATTTCGCATAAGCACCATTATGTTAAATGGGCATGGATCTAGTGGAAAATTCCAATTTTTTAAAATAATCAAAAATAAAGACTGTATAAACTTATTCTCTCTAAGAAGTAGTTTATAATTTCACCATTTATACCTTTTATTATTTTCAGTAAATCGGATGCTATAAAAATGTTGAAAAATATTGCTATTGGGGTTGTTGTTATATTTTCATTATATGGTTGCAATTCTTCTGCTCCTTTAAGAAATCAAGCACATGTAAAATCAATGTCCCCATCGGATTTTCAGAGATACTTAGATGAAGATACACAAATAAAATCTCAAATTAACCTTCCTCAGCCTCAGACAGAAAATGAAACTTGGGTTGATACTCAAAAGTCTAAATGTAAAATATTTACATCATCGCTATTTAAAAAAAATGACCCTACTGTGAAATTCTATTGGGATGGTGAATGTAAAGATGGTTTCGCAATAGGATTAGGAAGAGAATTTACTATTGGTAAACAAACCTATGTTGAAGCTATTGGAGAATATGAAGGAGGAAAAAAGCTACCTCAATATTTTTATCAATTTAATAAAGCTAATAAAAGATTCCATATAGGTTACTTGGAAAATTCACCTAAAAATATACTGCTCTTCCAAGGTATGCTAGATAATAACAATGTGTTTAAAAAAAGTATTATTTTTCGTGACTACGATCATAAGGAGATGTATGAAAAAATGTCTTTCGATGATGCAGGCATACAAGGAAAATTCTATGCAAGTACAGGTGGATTAAATATAAGTGAACAGATTTATAATTCCGATCCTTTACTAAAACAGCAATTAGTAGTGCAAGCGAAACAGAAGAAACTATATACATTTGAATCTTTTAATAATGGTAGAAAAAACTTTATCGATTTGAGTTCTAATGCCCCAATTTTAGTAGCCCCTTCTCAGAATTTACAGGATTTCATTACAAATAAAATGTCATTCCTTGATAAGAAAACAAGTAATACCAATGATATAGATTTAAGAAATACTTTGAGTGCTGAAAAAAAGGTTAATATTTATATCAATTTAACTTGTACTTCTTCTAACTATCTTAAAGAAGTTGGAAAAGATAATTATTTTGCAATTTGTTCTCCTTATAAATCTTTAGGAGTCTTTAATAATCAAATCGAGCAAGGAAAGGTATTTGTAAATCAGCAAAAGCAAAAAAAATTAGCAGATGTACAACAATATATGGCTAATCAACAACTTCAAGTTCAACAAGCAGAACAATTAAGGTTAGCGCAGCAACAAAAGACTCAAGAGGGCTGGACTGCTTTATTTAATGCAATTACTGAGGTAAGTAACGGAGTTGCGAATAGCTATAATCAACAAGCAGAAATGTATAAAAATTTCAGTAATAACACACCTACCCAGAGTTTCCCAGCGCTCAATAAACATAAGTCTACTTATAACTGTATCAATATTGGGATGAATACGACTTGTAGAGAACAGTAAGAATTTATATAGAGAACTGTTATGTGGATGACAGAGCAGGATACCCTATTAATTTAATGTGATGCACGTGAATTTTAGTAAAGGGAGACCTAATGGTCTCTCTTTAGGTTATGAAGTTTTTTGAATAGTTGAATTAATGGTAAGTTTTCCTAAAATTAACATAATACACCTTATGCGAAATGCTTAAACTTTTCCTATAAGCATCAATATCTTAGTTAAAGCAGCTCCATAGTTCAGCGCACTGGAACAGCTTTCCTGTGATTATTCACGTTCCACGTCTAAGTATTTGATCATTGTTCCACGATTTTAATTAGGTGCAATAAACAAACACATCACTCCGCCGCTTCATTGGTTACACGTAAAACCTCTTCCATCGTGGTTTTACCTGCTAACACCTTACGCAAACCATCATCACGAATTGAACCATAATCCTTACGTGCATAATCCTCAAGCTCATACTCCGCAGCATTACCATGAATCAAACGGCGCATAGGCTCATCAATCGGGACAATTTCATAAATCGCAGTACGCCCCGTAAAACCCGTATGCGAACAATGATCACAACCATTCGGTACAGGTAATTGCAAATTCAAATCCGTGCTGATAGGTCTAAACACATCTTTTTCAAATTGATCTGCATCACGCCACGTATGACAATGCGAACACAAAGTACGAACTAAACGTTGCGCAATTACACCAATCAAAGAACTCGATAATAAGAACGGCTCAATACCCATATCTTTTAAACGTGTTACTGCACCAATCGCCGTATTGGTATGCAAAGTAGATAAAACCAAATGACCCGTTAAAGAGGCTTGAACTGCAATTTCTGCGGTTTCCAAATCACGAATCTCACCGACCATTACCACATCAGGATCTTGACGTAACATGGCTTTTAAAGCACGTGCGAAAGTCATATCCACTTTGGTATTGACCTGAGTTTGTCCAATCCCTTCAAGTTGATATTCAATCGGATCTTCGGCAGTCAAAATATTTTTTGAGCCATCATTCAGATCAGACAAAGCCGCATAAAGTGTTGTGGTCTTACCAGAACCTGTAGGCCCAGTCACGAGGATAATGCCATGCGGACGATGAACCAATTGAGTTAACCGCTCATAATCATGCGGCATCAAACCCAAATGAGTCATATTCAAACGCCCTGCTTGCTTATCGAGCAAACGCATCACCACACGTTCACCATGCGATGACGGCAAGGTTGAAACACGGACATCGACCTCACGTCCTGCTAAACGTAGAGAAATACGACCATCTTGCGGAACACGTTTTTCGGCAATATCCAGTTTCGCCATAACTTTAATACGTGACACCAATAACGGTGCAAGCTCACGGCGTGGTTGTACGATTTCACGCAATTGACCATCTACACGTAAACGTACAGATAATTTCTTTTCAAAGGCTTCAATATGAATATCGGAAGCTCCGACTCGAATCGCTTCTGACAATAGAGCATTGATCAAACGGACAATGGGCGCATCATCTTCTTGATCCATCAAATCTTCAGTTTCAGGGACTTGATCCGCTAAACTGAGCAAGTCGGGATGATCTTCCAAACCTGCTGCAACTTGTTGAGATTCCCCAGTTTCTCCTGCATAACTAGAACTGAGCATATGATTAAATTCAATTTCACTACATAATTGATGTTGTGCTGTACGACCAAGATAGCGGCGTGCTTCCTGAATCGCAATTTGTGCGGTATCCTGACGACGAACAATAAAAACTTGGTCACCCTCATAACGCAACAGCACTCCATGCCGTTTTGCAAAACTATATGGTATTTGTAATTGTTTAAGGACTTGCATTTACAACTTATATTAATGATTAAAATTGCTTTGAGTGTACTCTATGCGTATGACAGCGTGAAGTCTGTTTTTGAAGATTTAATGATAAGGATGAACACTTTTGTCTAAAAAGAATGAACATCTAGAGCCAGAACTCCCTGATTTAAAATGGTGGGGAGAGCAACACTTTGAGCTTTCGCAATGCAAAGCTTGGCAATTCGGTTCAATGATGCTGCGACTCACACGTGGTATGCAAGAATGGCGTTTGGAATATTATCGCCCGCATTTCCAATATGACTATGAGCAGCAATGGCATCAGATTCATGATGTTAATTTCGGATTTCCTGAACCTGTGCATATTGAACGCTATATGTTTAGGGAAACCCATAGCACCTTTCGGTTGATGCCTCGATTGGCAGATCGTTCTGTGGTGATTCGCCCAGTTGATCCCATTTACATTCCAGCAGGACAACGAGGAACACTGTTTATCAGTACGCCACTTTGGGTTTCTGGCTTTGTACAAGCACAGAAAGAACCTTTGTTTGATATTCCAGTTATTCAACCCAAAGACACTTGGTTTGGCCCTGATCAACGAAATGGTGAAATGTGTTATGCCACTTCTGTCGATGGGCGTACTGAGCTTAATTTACTGCGTCCACGTGCTTTCCGCGCGGTAACACCTATAGATTTTCACAATGTCAGTAGCCATCAATTGCGTTTTGATCGCATGAATGTCCCTGTGCCTGCCCTCCCACTTTTTTATAGTGAAAGTACCAGACGACTTTGGACCTCACAAATCAAAGTGTTATATGAAGGGAATGATCGCCCTGCTCGTGTGAGAATTGAAAATCGTACTCCACCATTGGCTGGTGAAGTAACTTATGTACATCCACCACGTTCTCCAGGTGGCGCATTGTTCAATATGTTTGATTCATTCTTCTAAGGCTGAGGTAAAAATATGGCTGAATCCAATATTGCCAAAGACATTGCAGACAGCTTGAAAGGCATATTTACCAATGTGAATGTAGACCGTCTCAGTGAAATTGCCGTTGCACTGATTTTATGTTTTGTCGGTTTTGTTCTTGCAAGAGTTGTTTCTAATACTTTTATTCGAACCATTGGTGCACGTTTTAATGCACATCAACGTTTGGTTTGGCGTAGAGGTATTTTCTATTTTATTTTCTTACTGTTTGTCATTGCCAGTTTAAAAGAAGCAGGCTTTAAGCTCAGCGTATTTTTAGGTGCAGCAGGTATCTTGACGGTTGCCTTAGGTTTTGCCTCACAAACTTCAGCCTCGAACTTGATTAGTGGATTATTTCTGATCGGCGAAGGATCTTTTGAAGTTGGTGATACGATTCAGCTCACCCTCATTCGTGGGAACACCATTGAAGGTGAAGTGATTTCAATTGACCTACTTTCGGTCAAGCTTTTAACTTTAGACAATGTTTATGTACGACTGCCGAATGAACAGTTAATTCGCGCCCCCGTACACAATTTATCTAAATTCCCTATACGGCGCTTACCGATTATTGTGCCCATTAACTTTGATGAAGACATCAACAAAGTCCGTGAGGTTTTAATCAATATTGCAAATGCTTATCCCTTGGTTTTAGCCGATCCTAAACCACATGTCACTGTTTCTGCATTTGGTGAATCATCCATTGAAATTCTGTTTGCCTTATGGTGTAAGCAAGACAATTATTTACAAGTCAAAGATGAAATCCATGAATTTATCCGAAATCGCTTTGTTGAAAATAAAATTGAAATTGCTGTACCTAAAATTGGCTTTGTGGATCGCCCAGTAGTCACTGAAGCATCTCCCAATGAAGATCTTGATGACTACGCCAATGCTCAAGATCTTAAATTAGAGAAGAAGCAAGATAAGCAGTTGTAAAAATTATTAAAAATTTATTTTAAGCATGATGATTAAACACCAATCACCATGAAAAATAGAGATAGCCTTATATCTAATAATAGGGCTATCTCTATTTAGCATTCAGCAATAACAAATCATGCTCTAAATTATTAACCTCATAAAACCATCATTTTCAACTTCACTTTAACCTTTATTTTCAGTACTTGAATCTTTGTGTGCAGGCGGTAAAGGTGCAAAATAACCAATTACCAACATCACCAAACCACTGCCAATGAACGAGACAATTCGAGTAATGGTATGCGTATGAGAAAGATCCAAGAAAATCAACTTAGCAATCACCAATGCCAATACTGCAATCCCGATCATCCATACATGACGTAAGGCTTTTTTACTGGCAAATGTCGTGAGAATAAGTGCTAAAACCACCCACAGAATGGTTAAACTGGCCTGAACCGTTCCATTTTGCCATGCATCCACAGACCAATAAGGGAGCTGTAAGAAGTGATGCAAGCTGCGCAACATGATACTACTGATCAACATCAAACCTGTCAGAATCACCACTGCTACACTCGCAATCTGTAATCTACGTTGCTGTCCTTGCAATATCGGTTTAATCGAAACAATCAAAATAATGAACAGTCCAATACTCAATAGATCAATTGGATTCAATACAGTCACATAACTTAAATTCCAACGCCCATCATGGAACAAACTCACAGCCCATAAGCTAACTAAACCTAATCCAGCTACAGCAATGTTATTCACCCAATAATCTTGTAAAAATTGGAAAGGTTTAATTTTCAAAGAAGCCAGTAATACGGCGATTGGGAACAATAACAATAGCGGTGTAAACGACAGTGTATTTGATGCAAGCAAACCGCCAAATATTGCCATCAATACAACTGCAATGAACATAAGAAATTGGGCTAAAGGTCGACTGAGTTGTGCAGTAAATACTTTTAAAACAAAAATAAAGGCAATCTCCCACATGACAATCGTCATTAACATCGCTGAATGATACTGCGCTGAAATTGTCCAAAACTGGAAATCATCAACAACAAATAGACTCACTAAAGCAATTTCAACTGTACCTAAGAGCAATAATGCGACTGTGAAAAATAACCAAACCTGATCCAATACACGCTGTTTAAACCGATAGATCAAGGTTAAGACCGCCCACCACAATAACATTGGCAATGTAATGCTGCGCAGATCCCATGACAGCACATCAAACAATTGATACGCCAAATACGGCGTAAATAGGAATGAAATCAACAGGCTTATACATGCAAAAATACGATCCGATGACATGCCTACAGGCCGAGTTTGATATCTCAACCAATAGGCTGAAACAGCCAAGCTACAAATTAATAATGTCGCAGAAAAATAACGTAAAGCATCATCATTGAAAATCGCAACAACGACCGCTAATGCACTTGAGAATAGAATAATTGATGCAAAATTTCTTAAAGCTACAACTGCATAACGACTGGTGAACATCACCATAACTAAAGCTTGGACTGTCCACCAAAGTGAAATAATATCCGCCTGCCACAACATGACGGGAATCATGGCAAAGTAAAATAATCCACAGCCTGCAAATAACTGTACTGTTGTTGAAATCTGTCGTTGAACTTGATGTATTCGCCATGCAATTCCAATCGCCATAATGGTCAGAATAACCATCAATATTGCATTGTGATCAAGTAACTCCATTCTATACAACGTACAGCTATAACTTAGAACAATAAGCTGTAATGCAATAAAACCAGAGACTCGTGTCATCTCAATCAAGGATCTAAAAACTGCGCTAAACTTATGTTGAAGCGCCGAGTCCGATTGATCATTCTCGGCAATATCTTGCTTAGAAAATGATTTAGAAGCTGATTCATCCAATTCAGGTGTGTAGAAAATATATAAACTTGCCATCAAAGCAAAACACAAGAATGTGACTGCGAGTAAGCTGATATTTTCATCGATAAAAATACTTTTAAACCAAGAACCAACGCTTAAACCCAATAAAACAAGCCCAAACAACACGCTATTTTTAAGCTGATGACGACAACCAATCCAAATCAAAGCCAGTGCCTGAACCGCCCATCCTGTACTGGTCCATTGTGCATCCAGAGCAAAAGGTAAAACCAAAGCTAAAAAGGTTAATCCCAAACCATAGAAACTTTGAATCAATAAGGTTAGGGATTGATATTTTTTATGTAAAACATAACCAATCGCAAAATAAACCAATGCCAGTACAGCACTCGCCAAACTCAAACGGCTAGCGCTGTGATAAACCAATCCTGCATACAAGGTAAATGCCATAAACGGCGTAGCGAAAATTAAACCTGTATCAATCAACGGTATATTTTTAAAAGCAATTTTATATTTTGCAATGTTTAAGCTGTAACGTATAGAAATGAACAGATATAAAGCAAAATGTAGCCACACCAACACAGTTAATATGGAATATTGGTCTGGCTGAGCCTTGGCCCAAATACTTAAACCACCGACACCAAACGTTGCCAACAGCGAAACTGTATTCAAAATTCGCCACGGTTTAAAGAATGCAATCACTGCAAGCGCTATATTTAAAGCCAAATAATAGCTAAATAAAGCAGGGATATTATTGCTGCCTGTATTTAAAATAAAAGGTGCAACAAAACCACTGCCCAGTGCGATAAAAGCTAGAATTAGCGCATTTTGTCGTAATGCTAAAAGCAAAGTTATTACTAATAATACAATCAGCAGACCATAGCTCAATCCAACGGAAGTAATCACAGACAATTTGAACGCGCTAAATAGCACTAAGAAAAGTATGCCTAGCCCTGCCCCTTGTACACTAATCGCATAGCCATAACGCTTATGCCGTAATCGATATCCAACGACCGTCATAACAACACCAGCAACAGCGATCCCCACCATTTTACTGGTCAAAGTCGGTTGCCAATATTCACTGGCAAAACGTAGTAATAAAATAATACCGATGAATAAGATAATAATCGCAACACGAACAATGCTGTTGCCACCCTTAAACCAATCAACAAAAGCACTCCATAAAGACGTCATGCCTTTTAAGTCTTTGAGAAGATCGCTGTCTTTTAACTGGCTGTCTTTGGATAAAGATTGCTGTTTTTGTTGTACATCAGAATCTTGATTGATCTCCGAATGAATATTGGATAATGGCTCTGCATTACGCTCAGCACTCGTAATCACATGAGGGTTTTCAGATACTGTACCCTGCTCATGTATTTGTAATGCATCCGAATCAGGTATGGCTATGCTAGGGTCATTTGCACTTTCAATCGTAGGCACAGGATGATCAAACGGAATGGAGGTTTTGTGATCTATTGAAGATTGAATTTCGACTAGTTGTTCTTGTTCAGCTTTTTCAGCGCTCTGCATAGCTTCATGCATTCGGGCTTCAACAATCGGAGCTTGTGATTCAGTCGGTTTATTGAGTTGTTGCGCTGCAATTAAATCCTGAATTTGTCTTTGTTGAAAACGAATCATATTTTGCTGTTCAGACAATGCTCTAAACACAAAAATAAGAATAAAACAGAAGAATACACCTATGCCACAAATCCATCCTTGCTCATCTATCGCAAGCATTGCCAAGACAAACCCTGCCAGAGCAAACTGATTCAATTTCGCTAACCAACCATAACGATTCGACGTGCTGGTACGAAAATGGTTAGTTCGATAATGAGAACCTTGTTGACCACGCTGTTCTTGTTGTGAATGCATAGATTTCCTTGATCGGTTATTTATAGATTTACATCACGAATTATCAAATTATTTATACATTTTATAGAAAGCATCATATTACATTGTTTTTATTCGCAACACCCTTTAGTCGAAGTACGTATTTTCAATGTACACTATAGCCAGTTTAATCAATTAGAGAAATTGCCATGCCACCATTTGTATTGGTCGATGGGTCATACTTTTTATTTCGTGCCTTTCATGCACTCCCACCTTTAACCACATCAACTGGATTACAGACCAATGCAATCCGTGGCGCAATTTCTGCCATTCAAAAACTCATGCGCCGTATTCAACCTACACACATGGCGGTTATTTTTGATACACCAGAACCTACTTTTCGTCATGAACTTTCACCAATTTATAAAGGTGATCGTCCAAGCATGCCCGAAGAGCTTGCTCAACAAATTCCGTATTTACATGCTTTAATTCGTGCATTGGGTATTCCTTTACATATGTTACCCGGTGCTGAAGCCGATGACATCATTGGAACATTAGCCAAAAGAGCTGAGAAAGAAGGCTATCAAGTCCTGATTTCGACAGGTGATAAAGACATGGCGCAGTTGGTAACTGAAAAGGTTACCCTTGAAGACAGCTTCAAAGACAAGCCAATGGATATTGCTGGCGTCATTGAAAAGTTTGGTGTACGTCCTGACCAAATTATCGATTATTTAACGTTGATGGGTGATGCTTCGGACGGTATCCGTGGTGTGCCGGGTGTAGGTGCAAAAACTGCCGCTAAGCTATTGAATGAATATGATTCAATCGGTGGCATTTTAGAAAATGTCGATAGCATTAAAGGCAAAGTAGGTCAAAGCATCAAAGACAATGTCGAAGGGATTGCATTAGACCATCAACTGGCAAGTATTATTATCGATCTAGATTTAAACCTCACTTATGAAGATTTAAAACTGTGTGATCCTGACGTTGAAGCATTGCGTAATTTGTACACTGAACTTGAATTCCGTAATCAATTGCAGTCTTTAGATCACCCAAATAATCCAAACAACGGAACTTATCAGCAAGCGTCTAAGCAGATTGAAAAATCTGTGCAATCCGATCAAGCAACAACTACAGAAGCTGTAACTGACCATGCAACCAGTAGCAGTATTGATGATCGTTTAGGTGAAGCAAAATATCATACCGTTTTAAGCCAAGCCGATTGGGACAAATTGTTTCAGCGCTTAAGCACTGAAAAGCGTTTTGCGATTGATACTGAAACAACCAGTTTAGATTATCGTATTGCTGAAATGGTCGGATTTTCTGTGGCTTTCGATGCCAATGATGCCTACTACATTCCTTTAGCGCATGATTATGAGGGCGCTCCACAACAACTGAATCGTGAAGTCATTCTCAAACAAATTAAGCCGATTTTAGAAAATCCAAAAGTTGAAAAGATTGGTCATCATTTAAAATATGATGCGCATATTTTTGAGAATCACGGTATTCACCTTGAGGGCTGGTATTTCGATACCATGCTGGCTTCTTATGTGTTGAATTCTGTTGCCACTCGTCATGGTATGGATGATGTTGCTCGTGTCTATTTGACTCATTTGACCACAACTTATGAACAAGTTGCAGGTAAAGGTGCAAAGCAGAAAACCTTTAATCAAATTGAGCTTGAAACAGCAGCACATTATGCTGCTGAAGATGCTCATGTGACGTATCGTCTTTATGAAGTTTTAGACCGTAAACTGAAAGAAATTCCTGAATTAAGCGCTATTTTGCATAATATCGAAATGCCTGTTGCCAGTGTTTTGGCAACGATGGAAGAGAATGGGATTGAACTCGATTTAAGTTTCCTTGATCAACTCAGTGTAGATTTTGCTGAAACGATTCAAAGCTTAGAAAATCAAATTATCGAGATGGCTGGTGAATCATTCAATGTCGGCTCACCTAAACAAGTTGGTGAAGTCCTATTTGAAAAATTAGGCTTAAAAGGTGGTAAGAAAACTGCGACTGGGCAATACAGTACCTCCGAAGCTGTTTTAGAAAAAATCGACCATCCCATTACTTCATTAATTATTGAGTATCGTGGTTTAACCAAACTCAAAAGCACTTATACTGAAGCTTTGGTTAAACAAGCCAATTCTGAGTCACATCGTGTTCATACCAGTTACCATCAAGCACTTACGGCGACTGGGCGTTTATCATCTACCGATCCCAACTTACAAAACATTCCTGTTCGTGAGGAAATTGGTCGTCAAATTCGTAAAGCCTTTATCGCACCGAAAGGACGTGTACTGCTTGCTGCCGATTATTCTCAAATCGAATTGCGTTTAATGGCCCATTTTTCACAAGATGATGCTTTGGTTGATGCCTTTAAGCATGGACAAGATGTACATCGCCGTACAGCTTCAGAGGTTTTGGGTGTCGTACTTGAAGATGTGACCAATGATCAACGTCGTCAAGCGAAGGCCGTGAACTTTGGTTTACTTTATGGTATGTCTGAATTTGGTTTGATTCGTCAACTTGGCTTTACACGTGAAGAATCTCAAAACTATATTAAGCAATATTTCCATCGTTACCCAGGTATTTATGAATACATGCAACGTACTCGTCAAGTGGCGTTGGAACAAGGTTTTGTGGAAACAATTACAGGTCGCCGTTTATATACACCAGATATCGATGCTCGAAATATGATGGTGCGTAAAGGTGCTGAACGTGCAGCGATTAATGCGCCACTACAAGGTTCTGCGGCAGAAATCATTAAAATGGCAATGATTGAAGTCAATAAAATCTTACCGCATGATCAAGCTAAACTCTTGCTACAAGTACACGATGAATTGGTCTTTGAAGTTGATGAGACAATTGCAGATCAATTGGCTGAACAAATCCAAGATGTGATGCAAAAAGTTGTGACGTTATCTGTACCTTTAGTGGTTGAAGTCGGTAAAGGTAACAATTGGGATGAAGCGCATTGATAGCTTGATTAATTATCTGATGTTATATGCGAGTTGTTCTTAAAAGCTTTTCAATATGTTTTAAGAAGTAAATTGATACGCGGAAATGTCATCCGCAACGTGTTTGAGGCAAGACTAAATTTGCTATTTAATGGTTCTGCGATCCATCTTTTAGAAACTGGTATTTGCCGAGTTTTGCGGATGACAATGGTTTTGGGTACTTTTGCCGAAACAAAAGTACCTCGAGCCTGAGCTCAGTTAAAGCAATGCTTTAACTGTAGTGCAAGACGCAGTGGGCTAATCCCTACATATAAACTTTAAATATAAAACTTTGAATGGCTATTCTTTTTACATTTCAAATCACTATCTCATGAATAATCGGCATAAAAAGGACATGACTAGCTATTGTCAGTCAGGAAAGCATTTTAAGTCCCTCCTTCCTCCTC
>NZ_AFIE01000061.1 GCF_000214135.1 Acinetobacter sp. P8-3-8 | reverse complement strand
GCTTTTTTTACTTATTGCTTATCAACTGCCATTGGCTGAAATACCAATCTTTTTAACATTTAAGCGTTGAGCAGCGGCCATGACCATTGCAACATCTTTATATTCAGACATTTTGTCAGGTTGTACTTTAATCTGATCTTGATCAGATTTCTGCGCAACACCTGCAAATAAAACTTCTAAAGCTTGTTTATTTTCAACAGGTTGACCATTCCAAAAGAGTTTACCTTGCGCATCAATACGTAATGTAATGGGTTCAGGTGGCTTCTCACTGGTTGGTGGTGGTGCTCCGTTAGGTAAATCAATATTAATGGAGTTATTCGGAATTGGTATTGTGATAATAAACATGATCAACAATACCAACATCACGTCAATAAGAGGGGTCATATTGACGTCTAACATCACATCATCATCGTCTTTATTGGAACCTACATTCATACCCATAAGTTGTTCCTTCTATTCGATTATGGTGCCGCAACAGGTGTGGTGACAAATGCAATCTTGGCAATCCCAGCCTGTTGTGTCGCACTGATGACCTCATCAATCGCTTCATATTTAGTGACTTGATCTCCACGAATATGAACTTCTGGCTGTGGGCGTTTTTGCGCTTCGGCCTGCAAACGAGTGATCAGTGTACTTTTATCTGCGATATATTTTTCATTCCAAAAAATATCTCCAGCCTTATTCACAGCAATTTGAATATTGATTGGCTTGGTTACATAAGGAACGTTCTTTTCCTCAGGTAATTTGACTGGAACTGTATGAATCGCAACAGGCACTGTAATTAAAAAGATAATCAGCAATACCAACATAATATCAACCAATGGTGTGGTATTAATGGCTGCAATTACATCATCTTCGTCACCATCTGAATTGATCATCATTCCCATGGCTGATGCCTCACTTATTTAATTTCGTTATTTTTAGTGCTATCGCTTTTGATCTCACCACTTAATAAAACAGTGTGTAAATCAGAACCGAAGGTACGAACATTATCTAATACAGCTTTGTTACGACGCGTTAACCAGTTATAACCCAGTACCGCTGGAACTGCTACAGCAAGACCGATTGCAGTCATAATCAGTGCTTCACCTACAGGACCTGCAACTTTATCGATAGATGCTTGACCTGAAATACCAATTGCAGTTAATGCATGGTAAATACCCCAAACGGTACCGAATAATCCAACGAATGGTGCAGTTGAACCAACTGTTGCTAAGAATGCTAAACCACCGCTTAAATGGCTTTGGATTTTATCAATCGCACGTTGAATAGAAATCGTTACCCAAGTGTTGAAATCAATACGCTCTAGTAAGTTTCCGCCATGTTTCTTCGTTGAGTTAATGCCTTTTTCAGCGATGAAACGGTATGCACTTTCTTCATCTAGTGTTTCAGCAGCAGTGTCAATTGAAGCCGCTTCCCAGAATTTTGCTTCTGCTTGTTTGCCTTGGCGTTTAATTTTTGCTTGTTGGATAAACTTAGTCACCATGATGTACCAAGTACCAATCGACATTAACACCAAAATGAAGAGGGTAGATTTTGCAACGATGTCGCCTTCACGCCACAATGCTTCCAAACCATAAGGGTTATGCGTAGGTGCTGCCGCAGGTTTTGGTGGTGGCGTATGTATTTCACTATTTGTCGCCGCTGCTGGTGCAGTCGCTGCTGGTGCAGCTGATTCTTCAGCAAATGCTGACTGAATTGGGAGTAATGTACTCGCAGCTAAAATTGTTGCTGAAGCAAATAGTTGAGCAGGTTTCATCATTTTATTCATTCATAATCTCCAAAATTTTTTATGCAATTCATTAATTCAGTACAAATTCATAAGGAATGTCATACCAAGATTCTTGAGGTTCACCATTTTTCATTGCAGGTTTAAAAGTACATAAGCTAAATGCTTTGGATGCAGCTTTATCGAGAGATTTTGCACCGCTAGATTTTTTAACTTTAGCTTCTTTAACCTTACCGTCCGTACCTACATAAACCGAGATCAGTACTTCACCTTGTTCCTCATTTTGTAAAGCATCGCGAGGGTAATCAGGTTTTTTACAGCCTGCTTCACCGCCAGCTACACCACGTGTTTCACCAGTTGGTTTGGGTGCTGGTGTAGGTTCAGGTTTAGGTGTTGGTGATGGATTTGGACTCGGAGATGGATTTGGACTCGGAGATGGCGTTGGATTCTGAGTAGGAGTTGGTGTTGTCTGAACTTTTTCCGTTGGTTTTACCACAGGTTTTGGATCAGGTGTTTGCAATACTTTATCGACAAGCTTTGGTGGCTCAGGTGGTTTTTCAATTGGTTTTGGTTTCGGTGGATCTGGTTTTTTGTCCTGAATAATGAGTAACTCAACAGGCTGTTCTACTGGTTTTTCACCATTTTTAGCTAAACCTGTGATTAACCCATAGAGAACGATTAGATGCAGTAATATTACTACTCCAATACCAATCAGGCGTTTGGCAGAGTTATTTTCTAAATCTGAAAAATTCGTGCCCATTGTTACTCCTGAAATGAGAGACAAACAATCAATAGTAAAAGTGTGACTATATAAAAAATTGCTATTTCAATTTTGTTGTTTGGCTAATGTGAAGTATTACATCTTGCAAACATCACCTAAAAAGCTTAGGCAATGTTTGCAAAACTCCCATTTAGAACTTGTATGTGCCTCTTACGAAATACGCACGTCCCACTGGATCTGTATAACGAGGATCATAGCCGTATTGGAAATTATCCGTTACGTTAGATGCAGATGGATCTTCGTCAAAAATGTTTTTGATACCGCCAGTAAGCTCTAGGTTTTTGAATCCGCTATAAGTACCAGAGATGTTATATAAGGTGTAATCACTTACACGATGATTGTCATACTTCTCATCACCGATAGTATTTTGGTCTTTATAACCACGTGTAAATTGTTGTTCAAAAACCATTTTCCAGTTTTCATAACTCCAATTGATATTTGCAACGTGTTTCCAACGAACAATCGCTGGGTCATCATAAGTACCAACAATACCTTCCCATTTACCACCTTTTTCATCTTGGCGATCATACTTCATGATGTAGGTACCATCGATACCAAAGCCGAAACGACCAGTTGCAGTTGTCGGAGTCAGGTAATTTAAGCTCAAATCTACACCTTGAGTTTTAATACCACCCATATTCACTAATGTCGTGTTTACATACTTAATACGACCATCTGCATCACGAATAAAACGATCAGCATATTTAGTTGGATCATCAAAAATCATTGCATCGCTGATTGTTGAAATCAGGTTGTCTACTTTGATGTTGTAATAATCAGCAGTAAAGACTAGGTTTTTGATTGGTTCAAGTACAAAACCTGCTGTATAAGAGGTTGATTCTTCAGGTTGTAAGTCAGGTGAACCACCTTGCATACGTTTGAATTGAACATTACATTCAGTTTGAAATTTAGGATCTGTTGCTTTCCCGCCTGGGCAAAGCACAGGATCGTCATATCTAGCACCTGTATAAGTTTCACTCTGTGGCGCGTTGATGTCATATAAGCTTGGTGCACGGAAACCAGTACTATAAGAAGTACGGAACATTAACTCTTTCATAGGTTCCCAACGGAACGCAATTTTCGGGTTAAATGTATCACCAAAGTCACTGTAATCATCGTAACGTGCAGCAAGTTGAGCTTCTAAATTCGCCAAAATTGGAATGTGGAACTCAGTAAATAGCGCTGAGATATCACGATCACCTTTACTAATTGGTTTGTTTGGATCTACACCACTACTTGGGACTTGGCTGACAATTGAAGCATTGATTTTTTGATCCCATTCTTGTTTAGTGAAGCTCCCACCAAACGCAAAACCAACTTCACCCGCTGGAAGGGTATAAATAGGGCGAGATACGGTAAAATCAGCAGTTGTTGATTTTAGTTTACCTTTATTGGTATCGCCATTAACCTCAAAAGACTTCCAAAGATTTGAATCAGCTGAAGCACCAAATGGGTTAATTGAACCATCATTAAGCGCTGCTTGAAGGTTTGAGCGGTTTAGATAACCACCTACAAAACTATCTGTTGCTTCACTTTGAGCATAAGTCAAGCCACCATTCATATCCCAACCGTATGCTTCACCCTCAACACCCGCAAAAACACGGTGTGAGTCAGTAGTGGTTTCACTCATACGGTTACCCGCTTGAGAACGAAGATATAGTTGAATTGGTTGACCGCTAATACCATCCACTCCTGGTGTGATTCCTTGACCAGGGTAGTATTGGCTTGAAGATGGAAGTGATACAGAACGGCTATAAACATCTGGTGCAATTGAAGTTGTTACTTTATTGCGTGAGAAAATATATTCACCAACAAGATTGAACGTATCAGACAGTTTGAATGTACCACGACCTAAAGCAGAAACAGTTTCAGTTTTAGGGGTAATACCAATCAGTGCTTGAGTATTTAAGTAACACAATCCACCATCTGCAACGACATTTGTAGTGTTATTACAATTGGCATCTCCATAAGGATTGGCAAGAAGACCAGTAGGTTTGCCATCTTTACCTAATGGGCCACCATTAGGATCGTAAAAGTTTGCAGGGAAGCCATTTGCAGAACTTGCATCTAGGCCAAGTTCTGGAAGAACACCACCACGACGGCTGATTTTACGGTCTTTTGCCATGATGTTGTTGGTTCTACGATAATCGACGACACCGTAGACATTGAAACCTTGTTCATCTAGATCACCATAACCACCAAAGATAGAGACATCTTGTTGATCACCGCCAGATTCTTCAGGTTGAAGAGCGCCTGCACTGATGCTTAAGCCTTCAAAAGATTTCTTGGTGATAAAGTTGATTACCCCAGCAATCGCATCCGCACCATAAACAGCAGATGCACCATCACGTAAAATTTCAACACGCTCTACCATTGCCATCGGAATGATATTGAGGTTGGTGGTTGATGTACTGAAAGGGCTATACGCTAAACGGCGGCCGTTTAATAAAACTAATGTTTTATCAGTACCGAGTGCACGTAGGTTAGCAGATGAACCTTCAGTATTACTTGCCCCCACGTTTTGAGACGTTGTGAAACCTGCTTGGTTAGCACTGACTTTGGTGAGTGCCTCTTCGACAGTTGTAATACCTTGCTTCGCTAAATCCTCACCTTTAAGAATAGTAATCGGTGAAGCACTTTGAGCTGCAACCCCTTTAATTGATGACCCCGTTACAGTTACTTTTGCAACTTTTGTTGGTTGAGTTGTTTCTTCTGCTTCCGCAGCGTGAGCTAGCGATAGACACATCATACTTAAACTAAGCGCGCTTAATTTAAGTAACGATTTACCAATCGTTGGCGATCCCAAAGAAAGAACAGCGTTGTTCATTTTCATATTTTGAAACATCCTTTTTTGTTGTACTTAGCGATATTGCTGCATTGCCTTCTAGCAATTCAAGTGCCAACTATATAATTATAAGTTTTAAAAATATACAATATATTGATAAAAATTTACGTTATTAGTATTGAATATCATTATTCGATCGTGACTTTATAGTATGAAAAAATATTTGGAATTCATTTAAAAAAATGTTAAGGGATTATTAAGGTTTGATTAAAAAGTGATCATTTGATTGGTTTTTAGCACAATTTTGATTCATAAATGGACGAATTTAATATATTTTATACAACATATAACCTATTGTTATAAGTTATATTGTATTTATAAATTATTTATAATCAATTGATTGTGTATAAAAATATAGTCTTTGATAAAATAAATGAGCAATTTTGACTCAGCAGTGCATTTTAATTGTGCATTATGAGCTGTTCTGATATTAGTTATCTGAATTTAATATTTAGGTAATGATTGTAGAAGTCGATAGGATGTCGATACATGATAAATAGAGAATTATCGTAGATATTTTTACGGTAAAAAGAACCTAAATTAAGCCCGGACTAGGAGTGGTGGCATGAAATTCGCTTTACATTTAACACTGTTCTGTTGTCCAATTTTTCACTATGGTTAATTTAGCGTTGTAAGGCAGTGCTAAAATCAGTGAAGTACAGGATGACAAACACAGTAAAAAGTTCTGTCAAAACATAATCTTATTTTATAAAAATGTAGGTATAAATTTGGAACTCAAGTTTTTGCAAGTTGCACTGATGGGTTGTGCAATAAGTTGTGGGGGAGTGGCCATTGCAAAGTCACCAGCTCAGCCAGATAAAGTATTAAATTTGGCATTTGAAGCGCCAGATGATGGTTTTGATATGGTGAAAACCTATAATTTTTATAGTGGCAATATTGCTGAGGTCATCTTTGAGCCGTTATTAAAATACGATTATCTTGCACGTCCTGTGGTCTTGGTTCCAAATACTGCTCAAGCCATGCCAAAAATTGAACAAGAAGGTAAGGTGTATACCTTTAAAATTCGCCCAGGTATTTATTATTCTGCTGATCCTGCTTTTAAGGGTAAAGCCAGAGAACTTACTGCTCAAGATTATATCTATTCAATACAACGTATTAGCGATCCCAAAAACCGTTCACCTGCATTTAATTTTATTGATGGAAAAATCGTTGGTATGGACCAAGCGGTTGCAAATGCAAAAAGAACAGGAAAGTTTGATTACGATGCACCGATCGCAGGATTAAAAGCGTTAGATCGTTATACCTTGCAATTTACATTGACTCGTCCAGATTATAATTTTCAATACATTCTCGCCTATGTTGCTTTTAGTGGAACGGCAAGAGAAGTCGTTGAATTTTATGGTGATCGTGTTGGACAACATCCAGTAGGCACAGGGCCGTATCAACTGAGTAAATATGTGCCTCGTAGTAAAATTGAATTGGTCGCCAATCCTGAATACCGTGGTTTTGTGTGGAATTTCAAATCAACGGGTACAGCTTGGGATAACAAGCTAGTCAAAGACATGTCAGGCAAGAAAATGCCTCAAGTCGGGAAGGTTACAGTCAGTATTATTGAGGAAGAACAATCTCGTTGGTTGGCTTTTAAATCTGGGCAATTGGATTTTGATAAACTGACTTCAAATGCCGTTCCGCAAGCATTAAACGGAAATAAACTGAAACCTGAATTACAACAACTGGGTATTCAACATTTTCCAAATAAGGATGCTGAAATCACCTACACCATGTTCAATATGAAAGATCCTATTGTGGGTGGTTTTAGTTTAGATAAAATTGCTTTACGCCGTGCGATTAGTATGTCGTATAACCAAACAGAAGCTATAAAACAGCTTTACAAAGGACAAGCGGTTAAGGCTGAAATGTTTATTCCAGAGGGTGTACAAGGCAATAATCCAAAATATAGAAGCAGCGTGGGTTATAACCCATTACTTGCCAATAAATTACTCGATCGTTTTGGTTATAAAAAAGGCAAAGATGGTTATCGTACTTTGCCCAATGGTCAGCCTTTAACGCTTAGATACAATACAGAAAATAGTTCAAGTTCAGTCATTCATTCAGAGCTTTGGAAGAAAAATTTAGATGCAATTGGTGTACGTGCTGAGTTTAAAGTCAGCAACTTTGCCGACAACATGAAAGAAGCGATGCAATGTAAATATATGATGTGGGGCGGTGCATGGATTGCAGATTATCCTGAAGGTGAAAACTTTGCACAATTGCTTTATGGACCAAATTCTGCACGTGGTAATTTAAGCTGTTATGAGTCTAAAGCCTATGATTCACTTTATGACAAAGCAATGGTCTTATTACCTGAAAAACGTGTTCCTTTCTATGAGCAAATGAACCGTCAAATTGAAGCAGACAATCCATGGATTGTGCATACGACGCGTGTTCGAAACTGGTTAATCCATCCTCAAGTGCAAGGCTATAAAGCCCATCCAATGATGAATACCACATGGCAATATCTTGATGTACAGCCTATCAAAAAATAACCATATTTAAGTTGATGAAAATGATGAAGGACAATCTTAATCGGAAATTGAAGCAAATCGGGGTGAGTGTTTTATTGGGGAGTATGTTTCTCACTGGCACGATGAATGTATTTGCGAAAAGTCCAGCCGATCCAAATAAAGTTTTGCGTTATGTTTTTCCTGTGGCTGAAACGGGTTTCGATCCAGCTGGAACGCACGATTTATACTCTGCACATGTACATAACTCTATTTTTGAAGGTTTATATACCTACGATTATTTAGCTAATCCTGCAAAATTAGTGACTCGTACTGCGGTTGCTATGCCAGAAGTCAGTAGTGATGGTTTGACCTATACCTTTAAAGTGCAAAAAGGAATTTATTTTGCTAAAGATCCTGTATTTAAAGGCAAACCACGTGAGTTAACCGCACAAGATTATGTTTATTCTTATAAACGTTTGCTTGATCCATCTTTACGTTCACCAAACAGTTGGTTGTTTGATGACAAAATTGTAGGCATGGATAAAGTTCTTGCACAAACCAAAAAAACTGGCAAGTTCAATTACGATATGCCCGTTGAAGGTTTATATGCACCTGATCGCTATACTTTGGTGATTAAGCTAAAGCAACCTGATCAAAACTTCCCAATGTTATTGGCGCATCAACCCGCAGGTGCAGTGGCAAGAGAAGTGATTGAACATTATCGAGATAAAGCAGGCTTTGCGATGGCAAACCCAGTCGGTACAGGGCCTTATGTGCTTTCTAAATGGACGCCGGGTTCACGTATTATTCTCAAAGCAAATCCAGATTTCCGTGGCTATATTTGGGATTTCAAAGCCTCTTCACCTGAAGATCAGAAAATCGTCAATGCGATGAAAGGCAAAAAAATGCCTCAAATTGGCGTTGTCGATATTCAGGTGATGGAAGAAGGTCAATCTCGTTGGTTATCGTTCAGTAAGGATGAAACAGATCTTTTTGTTTTGGATGGTGAGCTTACTGTGCAAGCAATTCAGGATGGCAAGTTAAAGCCTGAATTAGTTAAAAAGGGTGTACAACTCTCTCGTATTGTTGATCCTTCTATTGATTATCACTATTGGAATATGCAAAACCCTGTGGTTGGTGGCTTGACCAAAGATAAAATTGCTTTGCGTCGTGCAATGGCAATGGCGTATTCACCAGATAATCAAATTAAAATTTTGTTAAAAGGTGATGCACAAAAACTGCAATATCCAATTCCTTATGGCATTGTGGGGCATGACCCGAACTATAAAACCAGTATTCCTTATTCAGTCAAAGCCGCAAATTTACTGTTAGACCGTTATCACTATAAAGTCGGTGCTGATGGTTGGCGGACGCTGCCGAATGGTAAACCCCTTGTGATTGAAATGACATTGTCAGGTAATACATTAAAGAGTCAGCAAGGTGCAGAGTTTTGGAAAAAAGCTTTGGACAGCATCAAAATTAAAATGACCACCAAGTCGATGCCGTTTGCTGAAGCTTTAAAAGCCGAAAAGCAATGTAAAACCATGTTTAAAGCCTCAGCTTGGATTGCTGATTATCCCGATGCTGATAACTTTATGCAGTTGTTCTACAGCAAAAATATTCATGCCACCAATAATGGATGTATGGCTATTCCTGAGTTCGACCGTTTATACGAACAGACTCAGAAAATGAATCCAGGACCTGAACGTGATGCGCTCTATCGGAAAATGGCACGTATTTTAGAAGTTTATATGCCAGTTCAAATGGAATCGACACGTTATAGAAATGCACTCGCTCAACCACGTGTCATAGGATTCAAGAAGCATCCAATTATTCCTTCAGAATGGATGTATTTCGACATTAAAAAGTAATGAAAATGAATGATGTAGAAAAATGAATAAATTGAAAATTGGAGAAAATATGAAAACTCAAGCATTTAAACTGACAACGCTGTGTATGCTGACCATGGGGCTCGGGCAAGTTGCATTTGCAGAGACTGAACGTAGCACTTTACCTAAGTTTCAAGCCAAAGATATTCCTGCTCAGTGTGATGCGACCATTGCCAAGACTAAAAATAAGCTGACAGATTTTGAAAAATTTAAATTAAAAAATAATGCTGAGGCAGGGCCAATTTTAGCCAAATGGGATCAGATTTTTGCTGAGTTTGAAGATTTTTACGGCCCAATCAATTTAGCTAGCAATGTTGATCCAAGTGTAGATTTGCGTAAAGCTGCTGAAGATTGTGAAGTTAAAATTAGCCAATTCCAAACTGAAGTTTATCAAAATTCAAAGCTTTATCAGCAAATTAAGAAAATCAAAACCAGCAATGATATTGATGCAAAATATCGTCAAGATATTTTAGACGGCTTTGAAGATACGGGTGTACAGCTTCCTGCAAAAAAACAAGCACGTTTAAAAGTCATCCTAGATGAACTCACTAAGATTCAACAAGAATACGCACGTAATATTCGTGACAATCCTGAAAAATTAGAATTTACACCTGCTGAGTTAAAGGGTTTACCTGAAAGTTATATTGCTGCTTTAAAGAAAAATGAAAAGGGCAATTACTTACTCGGTTTCGATTCGCCAGAGTATCGTCCTTTTATGGAATTGGCGGATAATGATGATGCGCGTAAACGCTATCAAATTGCCTATACCCGTCGTGGTACAGAAAAGAATTTGGTTTTATTAAAACAAGCTATGGATTTGCGTTATGAGCTTGCACAACTATTCGGTCAAGCAAGCTATGCAGATTGGGCGCTTAAAAACCGTATGGCGAAAAACCCTGCAACTGTGAATAAATTCTTAAATGAAGTCCACAATACTGTTGCACCATTGGAA
Source organism: Acinetobacter sp. P8-3-8 (assembly GCF_000214135.1). Classification (GTDB taxonomy): domain Bacteria; phylum Pseudomonadota; class Gammaproteobacteria; order Pseudomonadales; family Moraxellaceae; genus Acinetobacter. The sequence continues at coordinate 5,076 of NZ_AFIE01000061.1, read as the reverse complement.
CGTAAAGAAGTACAAGAATTACGTCAGTTTAAAGCTGAAACTTTAAAGATTCCTGTAGAAAAAGCTGAAATTGATCGTTGGAATGAGGGCTATTGGAGCGAGAAATTACGCCAAGCCAAATATAAAATTGATCAAGAAAAAATGCGTGAATATTTCCCAACGCAAGCTTCTCAAGATTGGTTATTTGCAATCTCATCTAACTTGTACGGTATTGAGTTTAAACCTGCGAAAGTGGATGTTTGGCAAGATGAAGTTGAATATTACGATGTGACTGATAAGAAAACAGGTGAGTTGCTTGGCGGACTGTATATGGACAAATTCCCTCGTGAAGGGAAATATGGTCATGCTGCAGTTTGGGGGGTAAAAGGGGGAAGTACTCTGACTCAACGTAAGCCAATTTCAGCACTTGTTACTAACTTCAATCGCAAAGGTTTAAACAGCGATGAGTTAGAAACTTTTGTACATGAGTTTGGTCATGCTTTACATGGTATCTTGTCGAATACTCGTTATGCATCACAATCTGGTACTGCGGTAGAGCGTGATTTTGTTGAAGCACCTTCTCAAATGTATGAAGAATGGGCACGTCGTAAAGAAAGCTTATCTACATTGGCAGATTATTGTAAACCTGCTTGCCCACGTATTGATGATGAGCTGATTAAGAAATTAAAAGCCGTGAATAATTATGGCCGTGGTCTGTTCTATTCGCGTCAAACTTTATATGCACAATTTGATATGGCTTTGCATACAGCAGATGCACTAAAAACTCAGCCTTTAGATGTGTGGAAAAAACTCGAAGGCGCTACAGCTTTAGGTTATGTACCAACCACAGAATTCCCAGGTCAGTTTGGGCACATTATGGGCGGTTACCAAGTCGGTTATTATGGTTATATGTGGTCTGAGGTGATGGCTTTAGATATGTTGTCGGCATTTGGAAATAATTTGAATAATCCAGAAGTAGGGCAACGCTATCGTCAAACGATTTTATCTCAAGGCGGTCAGAAAAAAGCATCACAATTGGTGGTGGACTTCTTAGGACGTGAGCCTGATAACAAAGCCTTCTTTGACGAAATTACTGGTCAACGTGATTAAAAGGAATTAATACTATGTTGGCATATATCATACGCCGTATTTGGCAAATGATACCCACGATGCTGGGTGTCGTTCTGCTCATCTTCTTCCTGTTTAACTGGGTCGGTGGCGATCCAGCGTATATCCTTGCAGGGAAAATGGCGAATCCAGAACAGATTGAAAATATTCGTCAACAATTGGGTGTGGATCAGCCTTATTATGTGCAGTTATGGATATTTATTAAGCAAATTGTCACTTTTGATTATGGGTTTAGTTGGAGTACGGGAGAGTCTGTATCGGACATTATCCTGACTCGTTTAGGGCCTTCACTTACCATTTTGATTCCATTGGTTATTTTACAAACAGTGGTTTCAATTGTACTTGCTTTAGCAGTTGCAGCGGTTCGTGGTTCTTTGACTGACCGTATGGTAATGATGCTTTGTACCATTGGTATGTCGATCAGTATTTTGGTTTATATCATTGTTTTCCAATATGGTTTGGCTTACAAGCTTGGTTGGTTCCCAGTGCAAGGCTGGAGTGATAGCCTGAGTGAAAACCTTTTTAAATACTCATTATTGCCTATTCTCATCATGTTGGTGGTGAGTATTGCGCCGACTTTGCGTTTATATCGTAGCTTTGTTTTGGATGAAGTTAATCAAGACTATGTGCGTACTGCTCGTGCCAAAGGTGTAGGTGAAAGTCGTATTCTTGGCATCCATGTATTACGTAATGCTTCAATTCCAATTGTGACAGATGTGATGGCAAGTTTGCCTGCATTGTTAATTGGTGCATTTTTGATTGAACGTTTCTTTGGTATTCCAGGTATTGGGCGAGAAGTCATTATTGCGGTAGAGCGTAGTGATTTTCCAGTGATTAAAGCCATTACGGTTTATGTTGCTGCTGCAACCATGATTTTTAACTTGATCGCTGACTTGATTTATAAAGTGATTGATCCACGTGTACAGTTGAAGTAGGTGAGCCATGCTTGGAACTTTATTAAAAAGCAAAGCTGAAGCTCAAGATCATTCAGCTTCTCCTGGATTATGGCGATTGGCGATGCGCCGCTTAAAAGCGGATCGTATTGCGATGGTTTCGCTATTTGTTGTGCTGTGTTATTTCGTGATGCTCGTTTTATCGATGTCTGGACTAATTGCATCAAACTGGAATAAAGAGGTTGCTGTAAGCTATGCGCCGCCGACTTTTATGGGTGCAGAGCAAAGTACAACGGATACTGCTAAAAAAGCAGCAGTTGTTGAAGCATTACCTGAAAATCCTGTCGATCCTTTAAAAGATGTGATCAAAGAGTTGAATACGCAAATTGCGACTGAACAAAGTTCAGGTGGCGTGATTGATTATTATGGTGTTCAAGATCCTTTAGCTGATGATATGAAAGCAATTGATCAGCAGTTGGGTGGACATTTATTAGATCAGCAAACTGAATTAAAACAAACCTTGCCTTTTGGTGCAGACAAATGGGGACAAGATGTTCTGCTTAAAACCATTAAAGGTGCTGAAACCTCGATTATTGTTGGTGTGATTTCAGCTTTGGTGGCTGTGGTGATTGGTACGATTCTAGGTGCAATTGCAGGTTACTTTGGTGGTTGGGTCGATGATGTTCTGAACTGGTTCTATAACATTTTTACTTCGATACCCTATTTATTGTTGGTTTTGGCAATTGCTGCGGTGTTACAACAAAAAGGTATTCTCTCCATTGTTCTGATTCTTGGATTAACGGGATGGACAGGGGTATTTCGTTTAGTCCGTGCTGAATATATGAAGCATACTTCTCGTGAATATGTCCTCGCTGCCAAAGCAATTGGGGTGAGTCATTACCGTCGTATGTTTGTACATATTTTCCCAAATGTAAGCCATATTGCTCTCGTACAAATGTCGATTCTAGTCGTGGCATTCATTAAGTCTGAAGTCATTCTAAGCTTCTTAGGTTTTGGTGTTCCTGTAGGCGTGGTGTCATGGGGAAGTATGTTGAACGAAGCACAAAGTGAATTGATTTTAGGAAAATGGTGGCAATTGGTTGCAGCTTCAGTCGCTATGGCGATTTTGGTTACTGCATTTTCAATGTTTACTGATGCATTACGTGATGCATTAGACCCTAAACTTAAATAAGGAGCGTAAGGATGTCAGAACAGCAAACTACAACTTCTGCGCTGCTTCGTGTAGAAAATTTAAGTGTTAGCTTTAAAGGTGAAAATAAGCAATTTGTTGAAACAGTGAAGGGTATTTCTTTTGATATTCCGCCGAATACCACCGTCGCACTGGTAGGTGAGTCTGGTAGTGGTAAATCGGTGACTTCACTTGCAACAATGGGCTTGTTACCTGTAGGGCAATCTCGAATTGCTGAAAAAAGTAAAATCATTTTTGAAGGAATAGACTTATTGAGTTTACCGCCTAAAAAGATGCGAGAAATGTGTGGTAAAGAAATTGCCATGATTTTTCAGGAGCCAATGTCTTCATTGAATCCTGTTTTTACAGTTGGTGATCAAATCGCAGAAATTCTACGTTTACACCTCAATATGAGTCGTAAGCAAGCAAGACAACGTGCTTTAGAATTACTGAAAGAAGTGGGTATTCCTTCACCTGAAACCAAGATTGATGCCTATCCGAGTCAGCTTTCGGGTGGTCAACAGCAGCGTGTCATGATTGCAATGGCGATTGCTTGTGAACCTAAGCTATTGATTGCAGATGAACCGACAACAGCACTAGACGTGACTATTCAAAAGCAAATTTTAGATTTACTTGAAGATTTGCGTAAGCGCCGTCAAATGTCGATGTTATTCATTACTCATGATTTAGCTTTAGTCAGTGAAATCGCTGATGAAGTGATCGTCATGCGTCATGGTGAAATCCGTGAACAAGGCTTAGCCCAAGATGTTTTGGAGCATCCTAAAGATGCTTATACCAAAGCATTGTTAATGTGTCGCCCACAACTGTCACATCGTCCATTTCGTTTGCCGATGATCAGTGATTTTATGAAGCAAGAAGGCGACCAATTGATAGAGGCGCTGAGTTTATCTGATGCGAATCGTGCTGAACGTAGTCGTGGTTTAGTTGGTAATGAAGAGATCATTCTTGAGGTTCAAGATCTCAAAAAGTCTTTTTATAGCCGTAAAGGGCTGTTTGGAAAAGATGAGTTTAAAGCAGTAAAAGGTGCTTCTTTTAAACTAGCTAAGGGTAAAACTTTAGGTTTAGTAGGAGAGTCTGGTTCAGGTAAAACCACGATTGGTTTATTGTTGATGCGTTTGCAAGAGTCTACGGGTGGAAAAGCACTATTCGAAGGTAAAGATATTTTAGCAATGTCTGAAAAAGAATTTGCACAATATCAACGTAAGATTCAAATCATTTTCCAAAATCCATATGCATCTTTGAATCCACGATTTACTGTGGGACAAATTCTGATGGAGCCAATGCAAGTTCATCACATTGGAGCGAATGATGCAGAACGTAAAAAAATGGCGCTTGAATTATTAGGGCGTGTGAGTTTACCTGCTCAAGCTTTTGATCGTTATCCGCATGAGTTTTCAGGTGGGCAACGTCAACGTATTGCAATTGCACGTTGTCTAACATTGAAGCCAGAAATTTTGATTTGTGATGAATCTGTTTCTGCTTTAGATGTATCTGTACAAGCGCAAGTTTTGAATTTACTTCAAGATTTACAAGATGAGTTTGGCTTAAGCTACATCTTTATTTCACATGATTTGTCTGTTGTTAAATATATTTCAGATCAAATTATGGTAATGAATCATGGTGATATTGTCGAAATTGAAAATTCAGATGAATTGTATAGAGCACCAAAACATGAGTACACCAAACGTTTGTTGAGTGCTATTCCTCAGGGTGCTGTAGAGCATATTGTTTAATACTTGTTGTTGAATCTGGATATATAAAAAGCCACTCAAACGAGTTAATGCTAGTCAGTTAAGAGTAATTCAGTAGTTACTCATTTAAGAATCTCCCCTAACCCCTCTTTAAAAAAGAGGGGGACTACTGAGA
>NZ_AFIE01000062.1 GCF_000214135.1 Acinetobacter sp. P8-3-8 | reverse complement strand
AACTACATGCTGTCGAATCCGCCATTTGGTGTGGATTGGAAGAAGATTGAAGACGATATTAAATCTGAGCATGAGCAAAAAGGCTTTGATGGTCGTTTTGGTGCAGGTTTACCACGTGTGTCGGATGGTTCTCTCTTGTTCCTGATGCACCTGATGAGCAAGATGCGTCAGCCAGATGCCGAGCATGAACAAGGCAGTCGTATTGGGATTATTCTCAATGGTTCTCCCCTCTTTACAGGGAGTGCAGGCAGTGGCGAAAGTGAAATTCGTCGTTATATTTTAGAAGCTGATTTGTTAGAAGCGATTATCGCCCTACCAACAGATATGTTCTATAACACAGGCATTGCCACCTATGTTTGGGTACTCAGCAATAAAAAAGATGCCGAGCGCAAAGGCAAAGTACAGCTCATTGATGGTAGTAACCTGTATAGCAAAATGCGTAAGTCGCTTGGCTCTAAACGTAATGAAATGAGCGAAGACGATATTGCCCTAATTACACGCACATATGGCAATTTTGAGGTGATGGATGCGCGTGAGCTGGATAAACCTGCCGATGTAAAATCGAATCGTGGTCGTCAATCTGCTAGCCCTAAAAATGAAACGACTAAAACCTTCTCAAGCAAGATTTTTAACAGTTATGAATTTGGCTACCGCCGTGTGACCATTGAGCGTCCTTTGCGTTTGTCCGCTCAGGTGAGTGATGAGGCTGTTGCATCGTTACGTTTTGCACCTAAGCCCTTTAATGCAGTCATGCAAAAGCTATATGAGCAATACGGTACTACATGGACAGTCGACAGTTATGGCGAGCTTACTGAATATGAAACCGAAATTCGCGCGCTGATTAAAGCTGAATTTAGCGAACTGAAAGAAAAAGACATTAAGACCGTACTTGAACCAAAATTATGGTTAGAGCAACGCACTTTATTGACCAAAGCCCAAGCCTTACAAGCCAAAATTGGCACGGCGCAATATGATGACTTTAATGTCTTTGATGAGGTACTCAAGCAAGCTTTAAAAGATGCCAATATCAAGCTTGAAACCAAAGAGAAAAAGCAATTTATTGATGCCATTACATGGAAAAATGCCGATGCTGAGCCTGTAGTTAGTAAAGTGGTGAAAGGCACTGAAAATCCGCTTTATGGTCAGTTTAGCTGTAAAGGCAAAGTGGTTGAGTTTGTACAAGATGGTGATTTACGTGATGCGGAAAACATTGCGCTTAATCCAAGTGTCAGCACCACTGATTTAATAGAGTCTTATTTTAAACGTGAAGTACAACCGCATGTGCCTGATGCGTGGATCAATGCTGATAAGCGTGATGCACAAGATAATGAAATTGGCATAGTGGGTTATGAGATTCCGTTTAACCGTCATTTTTATGTGTATGAACCTCCACGAAATTTAAGCGAGATTGATGCGGATTTGGATGCGGTGAGCCGTGAAATTATGGCACTTCTTCAAGAGGTGCATTCTTAATGGCGAAATATCAGAAATATGCTGAGTATAGAAATACTGACAATCAGTGGATCGATCAGATTCCAAGTCATTGGAGTGTATCAGCATTAAAGCACGTGTTAGCTACACCTATGACAGATGGTCCTCATGAAACTCCTATTTTTGTTGATGATGGAGTTCCATTTGTATCAGCTGAAGCAGTTTCAAGTGGTAAAATTGATTTTAATAAAATTCGTGGTTTTATCACCTCTGATGATGATAAGAGATTTAGTCAAAAATATAAGCCAAAGTTGCATGATGTTTATATGATTAAGTCGGGTGCTACAACTGGTGTAACAGCCATTGTAGAAACTGAAAAAGATTTTAATATTTGGTCGCCACTTGCTGCGATGCGATGTAAGCAGTCTTTTGAACCATATTATTTGCTGAATTATTTGAGGTCAGATCCTTTTCAAAAATCGGTACAATTGAGTTGGACATTTGGAACACAACAAAATATAGGGATGTCTACGCTAGAAAATCTACCTGTATGTATTCCGCCTTTGGCAGAGCAAAGAAAAATTGCATCATTTCTAAGTTATGAAACCGCAAAAATTGACAGCCTGATTGCCAAACAAGAAAAGCTGATTGAACTGCTTAAAGAAAAGCGTCAAGCGGTGATTAGCCATGCCGTCACCAAAGGTTTAAATCCTGATGTAAACATGAAAGATTCAGGGGTGGAATGGTTAGGGCAAGTGCCTGAGCATTGGGAAGTTATAGCCATATCCAAAGTAACCCAAAAAATTACTAATGGTTATGTTGGACCTACTAGAGATATTTTAGTAGAAGAAGGTATTCCGTATGTACAAGCAACACATATCAAAAAAGGGAAAGTGAATTTTGATAATGCTTATTTTGTACGAGAACAATGGAGTAAGGATCATGCTAAATCAATCTTAAAAAAAGATGATGTATTAATCGTTCAAACGGGTGCAGGAACTGGTGATGTTGGATTAGTATCTGAAGCTGAGGAAGGTTTCAATTGTCATGCTTTAATTATTCTGCAACCGAAGAAACAACAATTATCGGGAAGTTATTTAGCTTATTCTCTTCAATCAGATTATGGATATGCAACTTTATATTCAATACGTACAGGTGGTATGCACCCTCACTTGAATTGTGGTGAAGTGCAATTTGTCAAAATACCTGTACCACCTTTAGATGAACAAGTCGCTATTACTAATTTTATTCAGAAAAATATTCACGAATTTGATCAATTGATTGAAAAAGCTAAGTCAGCCATTGAACTTATGCAAGAGCGCCGTACAGCCCTAATTTCCTCTGCGGTGACAGGCAAGATTGACGTTCGCAATTGGCAAAACCCCAACCATAACAACAATGAGGCGAATACGGAGCTTGGCGCATGAGAAAGGATGCAACCTTAGAAACGGAATTCCAACAAGACATCATTCGCCAAATGCAGTCGCACGGTTGGCAACTTGGCTCAGGTACAGGCTACAACCGAGAAAAAGCCATTTATACCCAAGACCTATTGGGCTTTGTACAACGCACTCAAGATAAGGAATGGCAGAAGTTTAAAGGCATTTTCCCTAATGACACCGAACGCCATTTTTTAGACACGGTAGAAGCGCAACTGAAAAAAGCTGACATTAACGCCACAGATGCCCAATCCCGTAGTTATGGCACCTTGGGCGTGTTGCGTCATGGCATTCGTACACGTGGCTGTCGTTTTTCATTTTGTCAGTTTAAACCCGAACATGGCTTAAACCCTGAATTGAACAAACGCTACAAACAGAATATTTGTCGTGTTGTGCCAGAACTTGTTTATAGCCCATACGCCAACAAAACCGAGCTCGAAGCCACAGGAAAACAAGCTAAAAAATGGCGTATAGACCTTGTGCTGTTTATCAATGGCTTTCCTGTGGCAACTATGGAACTTAAGTCTGAGTTTAAACAAGCCGTGCAAAATGCCATGGCGCAATACCGCAAAACGCGCTTACCGAAAGACCCTGAAACCAATAAGCCTGAACCTTTACTGATGTTTAAACGTGGTGCATTGGTGCATTTTGCAGTCAGTCAGTATGAAGTCTATATGGCAACTCACCTCAATGGTGATAGCACGTATTTCTTACCATTTAACAAAGGCACTAAAGACCAAGGCGCAGGCAATGACATTCCTGAAAATATCAATGAATACGCCACAGGCTATTTATGGAATGAGGTTTTAACGCCTGATCGCTTGCTGAATATTATCGGCAACTTTATTCATCTACAAATTGAAGAAAAAGAAGATTGGGAAGGCAAAAAATACAAAAAAGAAAGCCTGATTTTCCCACGTTATCACCAATGGAAAGTCGTGACCCAATTGGTTGAGGATTCCTTAAAGGAAGGCACAGGACAAAAATACCTGATTCAGCACAGTGCAGGTTCGGGTAAATCTAACTCGATTGCATGGACGGCGCATCAGCTTTCTAGCCTATACGATGCCAATAATAAAAAGCAGTTCGATTCGGTGATTGTGGTCACAGACCGCACCATCTTAGATGCACAGCTACAAGACACCATTCATCAGTTTGAACATGCTGATGGTGTGGTGGGTCGGATTAATAACAAAGAAGGTGACGGCTCAAAATCGGAGAAATTGGCGAAAGCTTTAGAGATGGCACAGCCAATTATTATTGTCACCATTCAAACTTTCCCATTTGTCCTACGTGCGATTGAGAACAGCACAAGCCTGAAAGAACGTAAATACGCTGTGATTGCCGATGAGGCCCATTCATCACAAAGCGGTTCCACGGCGCGTCAGCTTAAAGAAACCTTAATGGTGGAAGAACGTGCTGAAGATGACAGCCTATCCACAGAAGATATGCTCGATGCGGTGATGGCATCACGTAAAGGCAGTGAAAATTTAAGTTTCTATGCCTTTACTGCAACACCAAAGGATAAAACCTTACAGCTTTTTGGTCGTGTGCCTGATCCAAGCATGCCACCATCAAAAACCAACAAACCTGAGGCTTATCATGTCTATTCCATGCGCCAAGCCATTGAAGAAGGCTTTATTTTGGATGTACTGAAAAACTACACCAACTATAAAGTGGTTTATCAGCTGAAGCAGAAGATTGAAGAAAAAGACGATACGGTCGATGCCAAAAAAGCCAAAATGAAGCTCAATCAATGGGTGCGCTTGCATGATTACAACATCTCGCAAAAAGTAGCGGTCATCATTGAGCATTTTAAAAAGAATGTCATGGGCTTACTCAATAACCAAGCCAAAGCCATGGTGGTGACTAGCTCACGTAAAGAAGCTGTACGCTATAAACAAGCCTTTGATAAGTATATTACTGAGCAGAAATACCAAAACATTCAAGCGATGGTAGCATTCTCAGGTGAAGTCGAATTTAACGAGAATGATTCAGATAGTAGCCATTTACTTGGTCAAAAGTTCACTGAAAGCAATATGAACCCGAACCTCAAAGGTCGTGAGATGCGTAAGGCATTTGATAGCGATGATTTTCAGGTGATGATTGTGGCGAATAAGTTCCAAACAGGCTTTGACCAACCGAAACTGTGTGCCATGTACGTGGATAAAAAACTCGGTGGTGTGGAGTGTGTACAAACGCTCTCTCGCTTAAACCGTATTTATCCAAGCAAAGCGCAAACAGGTACATTTGTATTGGACTTTTTTAATGAACCACAAGACATTTTAGATGCTTTCCAACCGTATTACCAAACCGCAGAACTGGCAGATGTATCTAACCCTGACCAAGTATATGACTTGTTCGAAAAACTGAAATCGGCGGGGATTTTCCTATGGACAGAGGTTGAGCAATTTAGCGAAGTCTTCTATGCCAAAAACAAATCACCTGCAGCGGTGGCAAATATCTGTAAGCCTGCTTTACAACGCTGGGAGCTACGCTATAAACAAGCAGTGAATGATTATGATGTAACTAAAAACAGATTGGAGATTAGCAAACGCACCAATGAGCCTGTTTTAATTGCCAATGCTGAAAATGAATTTGTGGATGCAAAGAAAGCACGTGATGCCTTGGAAATCTTTAAAAAGGATTTGGGGAGCTTTAGCCGTTTCTATGAGTTTATGTCACAGATCGTAGATTACGATGATAAGGAATTAGAAAAGCTGAGCCTATACGCACGTGCCTTACGTCCAATGTTACGTGAACAAATTGCCGATGAAGATGCGATTGACCTCAGTAATGTGGAAATGACCCATTACCGCTTGTCTAGGCTACGTCAGCAAGATATTCAGCTACAAGCCGATAGCACTGAGCATAAGTTAGAACCTGCCAATGATGTGGGTACGGCGAAGGCGAAGGATAAGAAAGAGGATTTCTTGTCGCAAATTTTACGCCGTGTGAATGATTTATTTGTGACGGATAACCTGACCGATCAAGACATGATTAATTATGCCTATACCGTTGCAGATAAGATGGCTGAAAACGTCCGTATGATGACACAGATTCAAAATAACCCACGTGAACAAGCCATGTTAGGCGAGTTTGATACGGCGCTTGATGATGCAGTACTAGATAGTAATTCAGCGCATATGGAGCAAATGACACAGTTGATGAGCGATCCTGCGAAGATGAAGCAGTTTGCTCATATTATTTATGATGTGTTGGTGAATAAGCAGAGATAATATTCTAATTAATTAGTCTTTAGAACGTTTTAGAGTATCGACTGATTACAGTTGTGGTCAGTTTTAAGTTGATGAAAAAATTTAGTGAAAGAAAGGTTTATGACTAGTTCGGAAAAGCTATTAGCGTTGTATGATGAAATTATTGTTAATAGATATATTGATGGAAAAGATGCCATGCAAGAATGGCATGACAGATATAAAAGTTTTATTGAAACTGTTCAAGCTAGAACAGTAGAAATAAAAAAAGGCAAAAAATTAGATTATGACAACGGTGATCAAGAGTTTTTAGATCATTTTTTTATTTCAAATAATCCTGTTTCGTCAAGGGGAAGTAACCCAATTTCAGATGAAGACCTTAGAGCCATATTGAGAAGTAATGATTTTATAGACTTAATAGAAGAAACTATGCTCAATCCAAATAAAAAATCATGGGTTACGTTAATAGAAAAAGGGAAAAATATATTTAAAAGAAATCATTTTGATAATCAACGATTGCGATTTAATCGTATAAGTGCTTCATGCACGAGTAATTTAATACCAATGCCTTCGGAAAATGCGTTTAATAAATTTGTTAAATATTTAAATGATAATGCAATTCTAGATTTCACAAATATTGAGAAAAATTGGTATGCACAAAACGAATATTTAACAAAGGAAATCCATGAAATTTTTAGCAACAAAATTTTAGATGAAAATGATTTTACCGATGAATATTGGCTAAACTTATTTGCGTGGTCACTTTACGATAAAAAAGTAAACCAAAGTGAAAGTGATTTGAAAGATACCGAAACAAAGCCAAATACAGGAACTAAAAAAATGGAAAACTCATTAAATCGTATTCTATTTGGTGCAGCTGGTACGGGCAAAACTTACAATACAATTAATCACGCATTATCAATTTTAGATCCAGAGTATGATCTACAATTAGATCGCAAAGAATTAAAAAAACGATTTGATGCTTACAAAAAACAAGGTCGCATTAAATTTGTAACATTTCATCAAAGTTTTAGTTATGAAGATTTTGTTGAAGGGATTCGTGCTGAAACGTCGGATGATGGGCAATTAAGCTATGATGTAAAAGCTGGTGTTTTTAAAGAGCTTTGCGAGGATGCCCAAACAGAAATAGACGTAAAGCAAAATAATGCATCTGCACCGATTGAAGCGAGCATCAATAGTGCGATTGATCAACTTATTGCTCAAGCTAAAACAGAGGAAATAATTTTTCACACTAAACGTGGCGTAGAAATTAAAGTATCAAGTCATTCTGCAGGTACTTTAGTTGCACTTACATCAACAGGGAGTAATGTCCCATTATCTATTAGACATATTCGTAACTATTTGAAGATTCAAAGTGACATGCTTGTAGATCAAAAGAGTTATGAATGGGCTATTGCAAATTCTTTACGTTCAAAAGTTAAATTCACAAACTCTGTTGAAAAAGTAAATCCTTATGTTCTCATTATTGACGAAATTAACCGTGGCAACATCTCACGTATCTTTGGTGAGCTGATTACTTTAATTGAAGATTCTAAACGTCAGGATGCTGAAGAACAGTTATCAGTAATCTTGCCCTATTCCAAAAAAGAATTTTCAGTACCAAATAATGTCTACATCATTGGCACAATGAATTCATCAGATCGTTCTTTAACAGGTTTAGATGTTGCTTTACGTCGTCGTTTTACCTTTATTGAAATGCCACCTAAGCCAGAACTTTTAAATGATGTGACAGTGAACGGTTTGAATATTGGCAAACTTTTAGAGGTTATAAATCAGCGTATTGAAGTACTTTTAGATCGGGATCATTGTATTGGTCATGCGAATTTTATGTCATTAAGCAATGAATCAAAATTAGGTGACCTAGCTCAAATATTTAAACAAAAAATTATTCCACAATTACAAGAATACTTCTTTGATGATTGGGCGAAAATCAACATGGTATTTAATGCTAATGGTATGTTGAAATCTAAACCTGTTGAACGTTCAATATTATTTCCAAATGTAAATAATGAATCAGAAGAGTTCTTTGAGGAACAAAAAACATGGCAATTGGTAGATACAGCTTTTGATTCAATTGCTAGTTTTAGCAAAATTATCACGCATTAATCGGGGATCTATATGCCTGATTTTACCATCCGAGAATATGCCTTTATCAGCGGTGCTTATGAAGGTTGTCCTACGTCTAGCTTAGATCATGCTTATATTCCTGAAAAAGCATTTGAACATCTGTGTAAGCTCTCAGCTACTTTCTCTAAGTATGGTACGAAAGTATTTGAACTCGCAGGACGTAGAAAGCTAAAGCTCGACCAGTATGTGGGTGTAATTGAAACACCGTGTGGTACACGTATAGAAATATTACCAAAGCATGTAGAGTTGAGTGGAGAAAATGATCAAGCGGTTATTTTAGAGGAGCGTAAACTCCTGCAAAAAATGCTGATTGTATCTATGCATTTACCATATAGAGAAGCAGGAAGTGCCAATTTAAACCGCTTTAAAAACCAACCTTTGCATGAGTGGATTATTACTCAATTCCTCGTTTCATTTGAGCGTTTAGTGCAATGTGGTCTGCGTTTTGACTATAACCGTGTGCAAGAAGAACAAAAGTTTTTACGTGGACAATTACAGCATGTTAAATACATGCGTCAGTCACCTGCAAAGAAGCACATATTTCCGATTGAGCATGATGTTTATGAGTTAAATCGTCCAGAAAATCGTTTGATTCGTACGGCATTGGAAATGGTCTGTAAAAAAACCAATGATGCGAACAATTGGAAATTGGCACAAGAACTACGTCTGATGACCAGTGAAATTCCACGAAGTCAAAAGATTCAGCAGGATTTTAGACAATGGCAATCTGGTCGGTTGCTTGCACTATATGAGGAAATTAAGCCATGGACAGAGTTGATCTTGGGTGAATATTTACCTGTTTCTACTCACGGCAACTGGCGAGGTATGAGTTTATTATTTCCTATGGAGAAGCTGTTTGAAAATTATGTTGCTTATCATTTACGTCGTAACTTAATTCTTTGGAATGTTAAAACTCAAATATCGAGTCAACATATATGTTTTTACGAAGAGCAACCTATTTTTAGATTAAGACCAGATATTCATATTCAACATAAAGAAACAAATCAAATTATTGTCTTGGACACAAAGTGGAAATTGATTAACCAAAATGATCGAACTGGACGTTTTGGGTTGAAGGATGGTGATATTCAACAGATGTTTGCTTATAGTCATTATTACTTACAGCATTCTAGTCAGGTTATTTTAATTTATCCTCAGGTGAAACATTTTGATAATGAGTTGGAGTTTAAATTTAATGTTGAATGTGATAAAGCCCTTTTAAGAGCAATTCCGTTTCATTTGGATGAACCCCAAAAAATATTAGATTATTTGCTTGATTAGGTCTGCTTTAAAATGATTGAATAAATTTCAAGTAGCAACAAGTAATTTGTATCCCTACTTGTATCCCTGTATTTTTATATAAATTTTAATCATTAAATAACAATGTCTTATTAATTTAGTTCAATTGTCGCCATCCTTCCAAAACATGGCAAAATATGCCAAGTTTTACAGACAAAAGGCTTGAATCTTAAGGGTTTAAGCCTTTTTTCTTGCCTAAACATAACCAAACATAGCTAGCTATAGTGTACATGCACCGTGTACACTGTTATGTACATTGCAATATTTATTGAACTCACTGGTATACAAGCCTTGAAAAGAACAGATATTAAACGCCGTCGCTTAAAAGCTTTTAATAACTTGATATTTAATGGATAAAAAACAACCTATTTTCTTTGACATTTTCTTTGACATTTTCTTTGACATTTTCTTTGACATTTTCTTTGACATTTTTCCAAATAAAATTTGACTAAATATATGAAATCAAATATTAATACTTTGACATTTTCTTTGACATTTTCACTGACAAATTATGCCAGAACAAAGTAAAACTTGGGTAGATGATACCACTCTTAGAGTTATGACATATAAGTCAGGCTCTTTTACATTTCAGTTAGGCTTTGAATTAAATAATGTTCAAGCCATGTTAGATAGAGTAAATGACTCACAAAATCGCTTTAATAAAACCCCTAGTCTTTCTTTAATTATTGACCAAGTCCAAGAAAAAGTACTTGCTAGTAGTATTTATAGTACAAACACTATTGAGGGTGGCCAATTTACAGAAAAAGAAACAGCAGATATTTTAAAGTTAGATCCGAATACTATTCAAAAATCAGAAGAAAGAAGGCTAACCAACTTAAAAGAATCTATTGAATGGATTAAACGATTTAGTTCAAAGCAATTAAGCCCTACAAGGGGAAAAGCTTTTGAACTTTCAACGATGTTCCAACTACATACACTTGTATCTCAAAATTTAGAAGATCAACATAATCCAGCAGGACAGTTAAGGAATAATCAGCCATTCCAAAAAACAATCGTTGGTAATGATACTCATGGGGGAACTTATAGGCCACCTAAATGTTTAGAAGATATTGAATATTTAGTTCAAGCGTGGGTAGAGTGGCTGAATAGTCCTCATATCATCAATCAACCCGTCGTTATTCGTGCGTGTTTAGCTCATTATTATTTTGAGTTAATTCATCCATTTTGGGATGGTAATGGTCGTACTGGTCGTTTGATTGAAATGTTTATCTTAGAACAATCAGGATATGGATTTAGTTCTTCTGCGATATGGAAATATTATCAAGTCAATATTCATGAATATTTTGCGTTATTTAATCATTGTCGAAAACAAGCAGATAAAAAGCTGGAGAATCCTAACCAGCTATTTATTGACTTTGTGCTTAAAGGAATGTTTGAAATTATTGAATATTTACATGATGAAAGTAATAAATTAATTGAATTTCTGCTGTATCAAACAGCGCTGAATAGTGCCAAATTTAGTAAGAAAATTTCTGATCGACAATTTAATTTGATCCATAACTTAATGAGAGCTATTGGGGAAAATAGTAAGTTTTTATCTAAAGCTGATTTATATCGAAACCCACAAATTCAGATATTATATAACGGTAAAGTTGAAAGAACGTTTTATCGCGATGTGGATAAATTAATTGAGTTAAATTTTTTATCTGAGCAAGATGGACTCATTCTCATCGGTAATGGATAACGAACCGTTGAAGCTCACTTTATTCTAAGGACATTTTGTGAACAATTTTTTGACATTTTATATATAGATCAACCTGAATTGAGTTTGATTTCATACAGATATTTATGATAACCAAATAACCTAAACACGCTCTACAAATAAAATACCATCTAAATGATCAACTTCATGTTGTACAATTCGAGCAGGAAAACCACTAAATTCCTGTCTTATTTTTGCACCGGTTAAAGTAAAATACTCTACTGTAATCTGTTCAGCTCTCTCGACTTGCCCTCTCTCATTTGGGACACTCAAACAACCTTCTTCACCTAAAACGACTTGCGTTGATTTCTGAATAATTTCAGGATTAACCATGGTTATTGCATCCATTTCAGGTGCATCTGGATAGCGTGGATTTGCACGAGAAGCTACAATAATAACTCTCTTAGAAATATAGACTTGTGGTGCTGCAATTCCAACGCCATTGCGATCTAACATAGTTGCTTGCATTGCATTAGACAGCGCTTGAAGCCAGTCACTTGAAAACTCAGCGTCAGCGACTGGTGTAGCAATCAGATTTAAAATTGCTTCTCCACGTTGAGCCACTGGTAAAATTGTCGTCATTTTTATATATTCCAAAATCTTGTAAATATAATTTATAGTATCTAATTAAAGACACTTTTGACTCAATGCAAATCATGTATTTTATCAAAAAAATATT
Source organism: Acinetobacter sp. P8-3-8 (assembly GCF_000214135.1). GTDB lineage: Bacteria > Pseudomonadota > Gammaproteobacteria > Pseudomonadales > Moraxellaceae > Acinetobacter. Next base: position 3,783 of record NZ_AFIE01000062.1, on the reverse strand, counting down.
AAGCATCAAAAAACGATAGTATTGTAAAATTTAAAAAAACTTTAATCTTTAAAACTTATAAGCATTTAACACTTTGAGGGGCAAATCATGAACAGTACTCAACTATTATTCGGTGTCCTCTTTGGATCTATTGGTTTAGGCTATTTTATTTATGGGAAAAAACAAAAAATTGTCGTTCCATTTATCGTTGGTATTTTACTGATGACTTATTCTTATTTTATTGAAAATACAATGCTTTTAGTTGGTATAGGCACTATTTTGACAATATTACCTTACTTTATTCGCTTATAATACATGTACTTGCTTTACACGATTTCTAGATAATGTCGTACTTGATTTCGGCCACTGCTCTTTGCAAGATACAATGCTTGGTCAGCTAGGCGGACAATATTTTCATGATTATTCTTCTCTTGATTTCCTATCGCTATCCCTAAACTTGCAGTAATACTGATAGACAAATCATTATGAACTTGAATCTGAGTTTTTTCTATTTGATGGCGACAGCGCTCTGCAACCTCTTTCACTGTATCTAAATTATCCTCATTCAAAATTAAAATAAATTCTTCACCACCAAAGCGTCCGACCATATCTTTATGGCGAATATTTTGACCCAAAATTGATGCTACACGACGTAATACACGATCGCCTATATCATGCCCATAACTATCATTGATTGTTTTAAAATGATCCAAATCTAATAATATAATCGAATAAGATAATTCATGCTTATCTAGCAGTAAAAGTTTCTCAGAAATACTTCTTCGGTTATAGACATTGGTTAATCCATCTTTTTCACTAATTATTTTAATTTCTTGTTCTCTATTACGCCATTGGGTCAACAGTATTTCAAATAAAACTGTGCATACAATAAAAATCGGCATATATAAAAAGGCCATACTCCCTATCCAAAAGGTATTTTTATAAATATTACTGGTGTTTAATTTCTCACTAAAAACAGGTGCATAGCCAATTTGATTGGTCGCACTTAAATAAATCAAATAAAGCAAAAATAATGTTGAAGGAAAAATAACGATATAAATGAATTTGCGCTCTATAAATAAAAACCCCAATGACACAATACTAATATAGCCTCCGATCGTTGTAGGACTGGTAATTCCTATAGAAAATGCTGCATGTATATACAACACGGTAAAAACCGAAACGACCAACATTGGCGTAATTTGATTGAGAAGCTTGTTATGGCGAAATTTATGGAGAACAACTACACTTATAACCGTAATAATGATGGTGATACTAATTTCAGTAATTCGTTGTAGCATATAGTCAGGACGAATCCATTCACGAACTTCTGGTGTCAAATAACTATAAACGCACCACAGCCACCATACGACTTGATCTAATCCAGTTAAAATTAAAATGAATAAACTTTTATCAAATGTACTCCAATTCATCATCATTCCTTGTGGAACAATATTTAGCAACTTTGCCTTGATGGACTGGAAAAAGGTGAGCTTCATAATTTTATATACTAATTTTTAAGATCTTTATTCAATAAGGAATAATATTAGCATTTATATTTCTTTTTTATAGTATTTGTCTATTTTTTCTAAATGTGAATAAGATATTTATCAAACTCAATCCTCAGACCAGTTTTACTTCTTATATTTGTATTTGCAAAACTGAACAATGTCCCACACCAACAAAGTATTTCGACACATTAAAACTTTTAGAATTAATTTAATTTTTTCATTCAGCGTCAACAAACTCGATACAAGCAATTTAAAGACTCACTATCACTCATCTGTTCGATAAGAATAAAATTCACATAAAAATCAGAAACTTTTGAAATCAAGTTAAGTACAAATTATGATCACCCCAATATACTTTAACCCGACAAAACTTGGATTTTACATTGCTAAAGAGATATTCCATGTCTAATACATATAAATAATGTCAAATCATGCAAGTTGAAAACTCAAGTATTTTTAAGAAAAATCAAACACACTAAAGAATCATTTTCGTTCTAATTTAAGATGTACACCCATTAAAAATGTGAACCAATTATCATATTTAGATATTTTCAAATAATTTATACAGGAGGACTAAACTAGCTAGTTCACTTTTTTTTTGTTAATTCACTCACTAGAGTATTTACTCTTAATTTTTATATGTTATTTTGTAAAAAGAAGTAACTTTGGGTTATTTTTAGACATTTAGATCGCTTCTAGCTTATTCATTAAGCGCTTCAAAATATTCATTTTATTATATTAGGGAAAAATTAAAATGAAATTAAAAAATTTAACGATCGCACTGATTGCAGCAACAGTACCAACAACAGGTGTGTTTGCAGCTGCATTAGACCGTTCAGGTCAATCTATTTCAGCATTTCTTCAACCAAACAACTATTTTGAAGCTGGAATTTCTGTTTTAGATCCAACTGTTGAAGGTAAAGAAGCAGGAACTAGTGAAAGCCGTAAAAACATTGGTGATATGGGTGATGATTATTATTTCCCATCTGCAGCAATCAAACTTCAATTAGCAGATAAAGTTTCATTCGGTTTATTATATGACCAACCTTTTGGTGCAGATGCGGCTTATCATGGTGATAACGTATTCGTATCAAATTCATCAAATACAATCTTAGGTTCAGATTCAATGGCTGCAATTCGTACTCGTACGATTGAAAGCACATTTAGTGGTTTATCAGCTCAGCAACGTGTTGGTGCATATCTACAATCTCAAAATGTTGATTTAACAACTGCTGCGGGTCAACAGCGATTAGCTAATACATTAGCAGTTTACAATGCAGATGCAGCAACTAAAGCTGCAATTGATGCAGGCGTTAAACAAGGCGTAACTTCACGAGTTGATGCAGGGATTGCACAAGCAAATTCAACATTAGGTAAAGGAAATACTAAGGTTGAAGTTGATACTCAAAACTTGTCTATGATTTTCGGTTATCAACCAACCAAAAACTTTAACGTATATGCTGGTGGTGTTTACCAAACCATTAAAGGTAACGTAAGCCTACGTGGTCAAGCATACAGCCTATACAATGGTTATGATGCTAGCATTAAAGAAACAGGTGGTACAGGTTGGTTAGCGGGTGCAGCATTCCAGATTCCTGAAATTGCATTAAAAGCATCTGTGACTTATCGTTCTGAAATTGATCATGATGTTGATGTTGATGAATCACTTTCAGCACTTGGTGCATTATCGCTATTAGGACCAACGGGTGCTACAACTGCGGCTAATATTGCAAATGCAACTGGTAAAACAACGATTACCACACCTCAGTCTGTTAACCTTGATTTCCAAACAGGGATCATGGCAAATACTGTTGCTTTTGCTAACTTACGTTGGGTGAACTGGAAAGACTTCTCAATTCAACCATTAAAATTTGGTAAAGTTTCAGAAGCTGTTGGCGGGTTAATTGGTAAACCAAATGGCTTTAACTTAGTTGAATATTCAGATGATCAATACACTGCAACTGTAGGTGTTGGTCGTAAGTTGAATGAACAATGGGCTGGTAACGTTTCTGTAGGTTGGGACTCTGGCGCAGGTAATCCTGTGACAACTTTAGGTCCAACAGAAGGTTATTGGAATGTTGGTTTAGGTGTTCAGTATAGCCCTACCCCATCAACCTTTATCGCTGGTGGTGTTAAGTACTTCTGGTTAGGTGATGCGAAAGCTCAAACTGGCGCTCAAGCAGGTACAAATCAATATGTTGCTGACTTTACTGACAACAACGCACTCGCTTATGGTTTAAAACTTGGTTATAGATTCTAAGCATTTATAATGATAAAAAATCCACACATGTGG
>NZ_AFIE01000063.1 GCF_000214135.1 Acinetobacter sp. P8-3-8 | reverse complement strand
GAATTTCACAGTGGATACAGTTGCACCGACATCAACAGTTGAAATTTTAGGAATTACTGATGATAGTGGCGTTTCAGGTGACTTTATTACCAATGACAATACTTTAATATTTAACGGTAAAGTCAATGGAGCATTAGGGACTGATGAAAAAGTTCAGATGAGTTTAGATGGTGGCGTGACTTGGAATGATGTGGTTAGTGATGCAAATGGAACGTGGACATTTGATCATACTGCCAATCCGCTTGCGGATGGGACTTATACAGTTCAAGCACATATTGTAGATCAAGCAGGTAATGTAGGAGCAACAGATACACAAAACGTTATTGTTGATACTACAATCAGCGTTCCAACACCTGCAATTTCAATGAGTAATTATCAGGACAATGGTGTTTCCTCTACAGACTTCTACTCAAACGACACGCAGTTTACATTGAATGTGACAGGCGAAGCAGACGCACAAGTGATTTACCAAACCTTGGAGGATGGTACTTGGAGGAATTTACATACAGCAAAGATAGCTACTGATAATACCTCATCGTATGACGTGGATTGGTCTGCACTGCAAATCAATGACCAAAGCCGTAAATTCCGTGCGCTGATCACAGATATTGCAGGTAATAACGCAACCGTCTATGTGGGTGGTACAGATGAAACAACTGCACAAAACTATCGTGTTGATAATGTGGCAGCAACTGGTAACCTCTATGTTGAACAGAAGCTTTCAACACGGGGTGGGATAGATGTAAAGAATGCCTCTTTGCAATTGAATGAAACAGGCGTACATACATTTAGAGTATATGATCAAGAATATAGAGGGCCACATATTGAACAACTGACGGAACTTACTACTGGCAGTGGCTTACAGACCGATGCAAATGGAAAGCTAGATCTTTCTACCTTGCTTGTCAAAATGGATAATTTTAAAAACTATGTTTTTGAAACTGTTGATAATGCAGGAAATACTTCAGTTACTCAATATTTCGCCCAAAATACTCCAACTCCAACTACAGCTTTTACTGGACAATCAAACTATGTCAATTGGTATTACGCGCCATACACTTATCTGAAAGAGTTTAGTGCATCGGCCTTTATGGAAATGGATGGTATTAAATTCTACAATGACGCAGGTAATCTTGCAGGTTTTGCAACACGCTATGAGGGTTTTTGGTATGCGAAAGAGACGCTCATTTACTTGACATTAGCAAATGGCACAGTTCTCACCACGACAGCGAGTGAAACGAATGGATACAGAACTGAATACTGGGAGTTTAGTTATAACGATAGCAACCCAATTGCAGCGGGAGAAGTAGCAGCTTTAAGGTTAGTACCAATCGGTGATCAAGCCTTGCTTCAGAATGAAACAGCGGATTATCGTTACGATGTATCAATTGATCAAATGATGATCGATGGAGCTAATCCGCCAACGGTTTTAGGTACTGTTGGTTCATATAGTTTTCTTAACTCACCTGTACAATACATCATAGGTCGTGCTGATACGACGGGTAGCAAAGATTGGCATGATTCGATTCTTTATCAAGAATATACCAGTACCCGTGATAATGATGCGATCTACTCAAATGGTGTTGCAACGACATTGGTATACAAAGTATTGGATACGATTACTGAAGAAATGAATAGTGGTGGTGCATATCTTGGAAAAACAGGGACTACAATCGGTTTAGATGGCTATGGCTCACAATTTGATTTAGGCACATTTGGTAATAGTAATCTTAATGATTGGATCGATAGAAATAGTGATGGAGTGATTGGCGTGTTTAACCAAGACTTTGTCGATATTAATGGAGATGGTATTTATGATGGCTCATCAGGTGATCAAACCACACAAGTGACTGATATTTGGAATCATTTTGATGCGACGAAAGACAAACTCGATATCAGTGATTGGATCACGCAAATTGAACAAGAGACAGGCATTGCAATTACAGATAATAATATTGCTCAGTATTTAACAGCTAAATCGGTGACGAACGCAGAAACTGATGCAATATCGACAGTATTAAGCATAGACCGAGATGGTGCTGGTGCGAAGTATGCAAGTAGTCAATTCTTGATTCTAGAAGCAACGGGTAAGTTGGAATTAGCAGATTTGTTAAATAACAACATCATCTTGCACTAAAATTGAATTGGTAAGTTAAACTATAAAATAGCCGCATTTCGATGTGGCTTTTTTACAAAATAAACAATATAAATGTGAAATGCATCACAATAATATGTATAATGGCTAAAATTAATCCAGTTTAAAAACTACATCTATTTTTTTGTGTTAAAAAAAACTTTATAGAGGACACATTTATGGCTTTAGTAAATATTATTTCATCTTCCAATTTTATGGCGAATAGTTTAGTTAGCCTAAAATTTTATGATTCAATTACTGGTGTCTTTTTAAAAGAAGTCACGCTTACAGTAAGAACTACAGGCTCGTTTAGTTATAGCACATCAGAGTTTATCAATGGTGAAAAAGTTATTATTAGTGGAACAGGAAGAGCGGGGAGTCCTGTAATTGAAGAGTTGGTGTTAAAAGACTATGTCGCTCCTAATATTGAGGCAGCAGTAAATGCGACTGGTACAGCTGTTTTTGGAACCTCTGAACCAGGTGCTACCGTTCAAATCAAAAGTGTTGCAACAGGTACTATTTTAGGTACGGCAATTGTTGCTGCCGATGGAACGTATTCGGTTAATCTTAATCCAGCTTTGGTTAATGCTGAAAAAATTGAAGCTATTGCAACAGATAGTTCAAATAATTTTTCATCAAAATCTTTAATTGCACCTGATATTACACCACCAGCAGCACCTACAAATCTAGATGTTGTTGATGTTGGTCATGCAGTAGTCGGTAAAGCCGAACCTAATTCAATTATTATCATTCGCGATGCTACGGGAGTAGAAATTGGTGCAGGTGTTACTGATACCAATGGTAATTTCAAAGTTAGCATTTCACCAGCTCAAATTAATAAAGAAGCTTTGACAGCAACAGCAACAGATGCTGCAAATAATGAATCAACCAAAGCACCATTTAATGCACATGATTTAACAGCACCAAATCCACCTTCAGATATTACAATTATCAATGATGGTGCAACTGTAAATGGTACAGCAGAACCAAATTCGAAAATTGAAGTTAAAGATATTTTTGGAACGGTAATTGGTACAGGTATAACGGATGCAACAGGACATTTTTCTGTAGCCCTGAACCCGGCTCAAAACAATGGTCAAACGATTACATTAACGGCAACAGATGATGTCGGAAATCAATCAGGACCTGCTTTAGCAATCGCAAACAATGCAGCACCTGTAATCACCATTGCTGAAGTTGATGCAACGACAGGGGCAACAATTAATGGACAAGTATCTGAACAAGCGACAGTTGTTGTTAAGAATGCTGCAGGTGTTGTGTTAGGTACAGGTCAAACAGATGCAACAGGCGCATTTAGTTTTGCATTGACTCCTGCGCAAGCCAATGGTGAAAAGGTGTATGTGACTGCGACAGATACAGCACCAACCCCATTGTCTTCAACAGTTTATGAAGCGACGGCACCTGATATTACAGCACCGAATGCACCAACAGATATTACAATTATCGATGATGGCACAGTTGTTACAGGTAAAGCAGAACCGAATTCAACGATTGAAATTAAAGATCCAACAGGTACAGTGATTGGCACAGGTACCACAGATGCAAGTGGAAACTTCTCGATTCCAGTCAATCCAGCTCAAAACAATGGTCAGACATTAACATTAACAGCGACAGATGATGCAGGGAATACTTCTGACCCTGCACCAGCGACAGCAGATAACGCAGCACCAGTGATTAGCGTTGCAGAAGTAAATGCAACGACAGGTGCAACGATTAGTGGTCAAGTATCTGAACAAGCCACAGTTGTTGTTAAGAATGCTGCAGGTGTTGTGTTAGGTACAGGTCAAACAGATGCAACAGGCGCATTTAGTTTTGCATTGACTCCTGCTCAAGCCAATGGTGAAAAGGTGTATGTGACTGCGACAGATACAGCACCAACCCCATTGTCTTCAACAGTTTATGAAGCGACGGCACCTGATATTACAGCACCGAATGCACCAACAGATATTACAATTATTGATGATGGTGCAGTTGTTACAGGTAAAGCAGAACCGAATTCAACGATTGAAGTGAAAGACCCAACAGGTACAGTAATTGGTACAGGTACTACAGATGGCAATGGTAACTTCACAATTGATCTTAATCCTGCACAAAACAATGGTCAAACGATTACATTAACAGCGACAGATGATGTCGGAAATCAATCAGGACCTGCTTTAGCAATCGCAAACAATGCAGCACCTATAATCACCATTGCTGAAGTTGATGCAACGACAGGTGCAACGATTAGTGGGCAAGTATCTGAACAAGCCACAGTTGTTGTTAAGAATGCAGCAGGTGTTGTGTTAGGTACAGGTCAAACAGATGCAACAGGCGCATTTAGTTTTGCATTGACTCCTGCGCAAGCCAATGGTGAAAAGGTTTATGTGACAGCAACAGATACAGCAACGACACCATTATCTTCAACAGTTTATGAAGCAACAGCACCTGATATCACTGCGCCAAATGCGCCGACAGATATCACAATTATCAATGATGGTGCAGTTGTTACAGGTAAAGCAGAACCAAATTCGACTATCGAAGTCAAAGATCCTACAGGTACAGTGATTGGAACAGGACCTACAGATGCGAATGGTAATTTCTCTGTCAACCTGAACCCTGCACAAAACAATGGTCAAACCATCAGTTTGACAGCAACAGACAATGCAGGAAATACATCAGACCCTACACCTACAACAGCAAATAATGCAGCACCTGTAATCACCATTGCTGAAATTGATGCAACGACAGGGGCAACAATTACAGGTAAAGTCTCTGAACTAGCGACAGTTGTGGTTAAAAATGCAGCTGGCGTAGTTTTAGGTACAGGTCAAACAGATGCAACAGGTGCATTTAGTTTTGCATTGACTCCTGCGCAAGCCAATGGTGAAAAGGTTTATGTGACTGCGACAGATACGGCACCAAACCCATTGTCTTCAACTGTTTATGAAACAACAGCACCTGATATTACTGCACCAAATACACCGACAGATTTAGATGTGATCGATGCTGGAGCGACAGTTACTGGTAAAGCAGAGCCGAACTCAAAAATTGAAATTAAAGATCCAAATGGTGTCGTAATTGGCACAGGTACCACAGATGCAAGTGGTAACTTCTCGATTCCAGTCAATCCAGCTCAAAACAATGGTCAGACATTAACATTAACAGCGACAGATGATGCAGGGAATACCTCTGCTCCTGCTTCAGCACTTGCAGATAACGCAGCACCAGTGATAAGCATTGCAGAAGTAAATGCAACGACAGGTGCAACGATTAGTGGTCAAGTATCTGAACAAGCTACAGTTGTTGTTAAGAATGCAGCAGGTGTTGTGTTAGGTACAGGTCAGACAGATGCAACAGGTGCATTTACATTTACCTTGAGCCCTGCTCAAGCGAATGGTGAAAAGGTGTATGTGACTGCGACAGATACAGCACCAAACCCATTGTCTTCAACAGTTTATGAAGCGACAGCACCTGATATTACTGCACCGAATGCACCAACAGATTTAGATGTAATCGATGCTGGAGCGACAGTTACTGGTAAGGCTGAACCGAATTCAAAAATCATTGTAAAAGACTCTACAGGAACAGTGATTGGTACAGGTATTACTGATGGTAATGGTAATTTTACAGTAGGCATTAGCCCTGCACAGAAAAATGGCGAAGAATTAAAAGTATCGGCACAAGATGCAGCCAATAATACATCGCCTGAAGCACCAGTGATTGCAGATGATATTACACCACCAGCTTTAGGGACACCGACATTTACTGCAGATGGTACGCAAGTTGTGGGTACAGCTGAAGCAAATAGCATTATCACTGTGAAAGATGTGAATGGTAATGTGATTGGTACTAGTATGACCGATGCAAACGGCGTATTTGCAGTGACTTTAGATAGGCCGTATGGTTTTGGTGAAACAGTTAATGTTACAGCAACGGATCAGGCAGGAAATATTAGTCTGCCGCAAAATGCGACTGCACCAGTTTTAATTCATGCAAACAATGATGTTGCACAAGCAGACGTTGACTTGGGTTATAAAACAACAACGTCTTCATATACTGAAAAGAAATCATTTGGTTCAGTATTTAAATTTTTGGGTATGCCTATTTTAGGGTGTAAAGCTGCTGAAATTAATTTCAATGTTGGCGAAACTCAGAAAACTAATGTGGATATTAAAGCGACAAACCTTGGATTAAGCAGTCTATTTGATGCAATTAAAGTGACCTTGTATAAACAAAATACAGATGGTTCTTGGGCGAAGGTTGTTTCAAATAAAGATGTTGGTTTATTCAATAAATTCTTCTTATTCTTCCCTGAGCAAGGTCGTATTTCTACTCAGAATCTTGAAAAAGGGAACTATAAGATTATTGCTGAAGATTTAACGTTATTTAGCTTTATCTCTGTAAATTGCTTAAATGTGACCTACAAAACAGAAACGAGATCAGATGTTCTCGATGTCTTAAAAGTCAATGTGCTTGAAGGTGATGTACTGCTAAATGATGTTGGTGCGAGTAAAGTTGTCACAAAAATTACCAATGCTGATGGAAAAACAGTTGATGTGATTGCAACTGGAACAACATTGGCGGGTAAATACGGAACAATCGTTATTGAGGCAGATGGTTCTTATAAGTACACACCGAATAAAGATATCAAAGTTGTAGGTCAAGTTGACCAGTTTACCTACAGCATTACAGATGCCAATGGTAATGTTTCAACTGCAAAAGTATTTGTACAAATTAAAGCAGATGAAGTGAAATTAGAGTGGAATCCAAATGATCCATCTCAACCAGCGAAAATGTTGAGTTTAAAAAATGACGTAGATACTGTACACATTGATCTGTTTAAGCAAATCAATACATCTACGCAAGCTGTAACTTCAGGTGAATTAACAGCAACTTACAATAAATCATCGAGTGTTGTTTCGAGTAGTTTTACTGTAGCAAGTCAGTCTGAGTCAGTTGTTAAAGTTGCTGTAAAAGGCGGCTACGAGAAAAATATTTTTGGACAATATAAAGTTTATCAAGATGCAGATGACACAACATTTACGTGGCAATTGCAGCGTTACAATAGTAAAACTAGTCAATGGGAAAATGTTGCAGGGCAGTCAGGTTCTAAATATTTTGATAAATGCGGTAATTGTGTTTATACCGGTAATGAATTATTTAGTGCCAATGTAAATATCACTGAAGCTGGAAAATATCGTGTGAATTTTACTGCGAAGTCTGGTTACTGTGGTCACCCATGTGCGCAAGAGTTTGATACCGATGTGACTGTTACAACGAAAACATTGACTGATCAATGGTCTCAAGCTTCGAATGGTTCTACTTCAGGGAATATTTTCACTGGTCTAGACACTGATAGTGCAAATGTAGATACATTGGGTATATTTGCTAAGAAACTTGCGGTTTCAATTGATGGTGGCGCAACATTTACAGATGTGACTTCGAGCAGCACCGTTCAAGGTTTGTATGGAAAATTAGTCATCAATGCAAATGGTGATTATAGCTATACTCAAACCAGCAATACGCCTGCTACAGATAATTTTGTATACAAAGTAACGGCTGAAAATGGTGAAACTGCTACCGCAACATTGAAAATTGGCTTTGAAAGTACAGTTCATGGTACAGCCTATGCTGATAATGTGACATCTGATGCAATCCAACAGGTACTTGAGCTGGGTGCTGGCGCAGATTCAGTTAAGTTCACGGCATTCAATGAGTTTGACAACCATGCAGATATTTGGACTGATTTTTCAAAAGTGCAAGGTGACAAGATTGATGTGAGCTCATTATTAAGTGGGCAAGCAGTAACCGATCAAAATATCAGTCAATATATTTCAGTTGTTCAAGATGGGTCTTCAAGTGTGATTCGTGTAGATCTTGATGGAAGTGGAACACAATATACTGCCAAAGACCTTGTTGTGCTTCAAAACCAACAATTGAACCTAGATGATTTATTACAAAGTCACAGTATTTTGTACTAAGTAAATGCGTATTGATAATTGAAATTAAAAAGAGGGTTTAAGCTCTCTTTTTAATTTAAAAAAAGTAGCTAGAATTTTGTTTTTAATAAATAAAATTGTGTATTAAGATGCGAAATACGCGATGTGTTAAATCTAGTTTAATTTTAAAAATAAGCATAATAGGGATTCTATATTTTGCTGAATAAGACGGATTTAGATTTATTGGAAGCAACGAATTTAGTGAAGAATGATATGCATTAAAAAGACAAGAATTTAGGTTTGAACGATGTCTGAAAAGTAGTCGAGTTATATAAAATATTGATTAAATGAAGTGCATTTATTGTACTGAATTTATATAGATCAAATATCAATACACTTTATTCCAATGCTAAAAATTAAAAGCTATTTCCGGGTGAAATTCGCGAATGTATAAAGCTAAGAAGCCATCATTTCCTGTAAAAAGTTTAAGCGTATTAATTGGGTCAATGCTTTTTATACAGATACCTTCATACGCACAAGAACAAAGCTATTTAAAAAGTTTTAAAAATGGCGTTCAAGGTTTAATTAAACCGAAAGAAGATGATTCCTATAAAACGGCTCAAATGAATCAGTTATCTGATTTTGTCTTTGAACCTGATGCACAGATTACGGAACTTCCAATGGTGACAGCACCAAAGTCGGTGACTGGAAAAGACGCTTTGTTAAATTCTAACGATATAGAACAAGGAGAAATTTTTACCTCCTCTTCTATAGCGCCAAAGCGCAATTTATCATTAGATGAAGCTGTGCAAATTGCAATTAAACGTAATCCAAATATTGCAGAATCGATTGCAACTTTAGCTGCGCAAAATGCAAATATCGATGTGGCAAAAGCACAGTATTATCCTCAATTAAAAGCAGGATTAAATACAGGTGATTTTACATCGAGCGATAGAGGACGTCAGGTCTATAGCGTTGAAGCAAATCAACTGCTTTACGATTTTGGCAAAGTTAAATCGAGTGTAACTACCCAACAAAATAAGCTGCTTGTTGAGCAAGCCAATGTGCTCATCAGTATTGATGAAATATCTGCCGATACGTCACGTGCAGTATTGGCCTTACTCCGATATCGTGCGCTGGTACAAATCGCACAAGATCAAGTCAAAGGCGTAACTCGCTTATATCAAATTGCAAAATTAAGAGCAGATGCAGGGATTAGCAGTAATGCCGATCCTGTGCAAGCACAGAGTTATGTAGAGTATTCAAAATCATATTTATTGGCTCAGACCAATCAATTACGTCAACAAGAACAAAAATTAAGAACCTTACTTGGTTTTGATGTAAGCCGAATAGAGTTCGTGATTCCTGATGAGCTTGTTCAACTTTCGGGCTTATATGATGAACCTAAGATGAATACAATCCCTACAATGATTGCCGCAAAGGCTGAGATTGACGTTGCAAAAAGTCAGAAAAAACAAACTGAATTAAGTCGCTATCCAACGGTTTCTTTGGTGGGAGCTGTCAATAAAGCCTTAAATGGAAAAAATCCAAATACAGGCATAGACAATGATACAGACAGTGCAATCTCTATTTCGGTGAGTAGTAATTTTTATCAAGGAGGATCAGTTGGTTCACAAGTTAAGGCCGCTGGTTTTGCTGAACAAGCAGCGCGTTCTAAATTGAACGCAACCTATCTGAATATTTTAAATTCAACACGAGCCGCTCGAGAAAATATTGAAAATACAGACAAACAGATTTGGGTGCTATTAGATCGTGAGAGATCTACAGCAAAAACCAAAGAACTCTATGAAGAACAATACAAGCTTGGAAAACGGTCTATTTTAGATTTATTAAGCTCTGAGCAATCTTACCATAGTTCAAGAATTGAAAGAGAAAGTGCCCGCTATGACATCTATGATACTGTGGCTGTTTACGTCAATGTAACAGGTAAAAGTAGAGATGTTTATCATTTAAATAATACAAAAATTCAAGGGTTTGAAGTGCAGCCATGAATAAGACATTAAATTATCAACCTTGGCTTCAAGCCATCATAACGGTTGCACAACATTATCGAATTCAACCTTCTGAAGAACAAATTCGTTTACAGTTGGAATGGAATAAATACCAAACGGTTGATGATCTTTTTACGATTATTACACGTCAAATTGGTTTAAATGTCAGAAAAGCAGATTTTTCTGCCGACGTTTTAAACCCTTGGCGCTTACCTGTTGTTGTTGAATTTAATAATGGACAAGTTGCTGTTATTGAAAAAGTAGACAACCAAGGAAATGCGAGTTTACAACTCAGTGGTGATCAAGGTTTATCACAAACATTTAGCTTGAGTGAATTACAAGCAAATGCCAAGCAAGTCTTTATTTTTAGACCAGAAACGTCTGTTCCTGATGCACGTGTGGATGAATATATCAAGCCATACGAGAAAAGCTGGTTTTGGGATATTGTTCTAAAAGACTGGAAGCGTTACACAGATATTATGGTTGCTTCGATGATTGCCAATATTCTGGCATTGGCAACCATTATTTTCTCTATGCAGGTTTATGACCGTGTTGTGCCATCACAATCTGTGCCGACTTTATGGGTCTTGGCGGGTGGTGTGCTTATTGCCGCCATTTTTGAATTCGCCTTGCGTATTGCACGTATTTATCTATCTGACATTATTGGTAAACGAGCAGATTTGAAAATTTCTGATCGTGTTTTTGGACATGCTTTACGCATTCGCAATAAAGATCGATCTAAATCGACCGGTTCATTTATTTCACAAATCCGTGAACTTGAAGGGGTTCGTGAGCTTGTTACCTCTACAACCATTAGTGCAGTTGCAGATTTACCTTTCTTCTTCTTATTCCTTGTTATTTTCTGGATTATTGGTGGCAATATTTTCTGGGTGATGTTGCTGGTGGTTCCTTTAATGATTATTCCAGGGATTCTTGCACAAAAGAAACTGGCGCAATTGGCTAAAGAGGGGATGCGTGAATCATCAATACGAAATGCGATTTTAGTTGAAGCTGTACAAGGTATTGAAGATATAAAGTTATTAAGAGCAGAGGCACGATTCCAAAATCAGTGGAATCATATGAATGAAGTTTCTGCTGATATCAGTATGCGTCAACGCAAAATTACAGGTTGGCTGAATGCTTGGACGCAAAAAATCCAAGGTTTAACCTATGCCATCGTTGTCTTGGTGGGTTGTTTTGCGGTCATGAAAGGCGATATGACAACAGGTGCACTGGTTGCGTGTTCGATTTTATCGTCACGTATGCTTGCACCAATTTCACAAATCACAGGTGTTTTAGGTCGTTGGCAGCAAGCAAAAGTTGCGAAAGAAGGCTTAGATGAGTTGATGAAAAAGCCTGTTGATTATCCTGATCGTGCGCAATTGATTCATCGTAAAGCAATTGTTGGGGATTATGATTTTAAAGGCGTTGTATTTAAGTATGGCGATGAAGACCCAAGACCTTCTTTGGTTATTCCCCAGTTAAAAATTAAACCTGGTGAAAAGGTTGCGATTTTGGGGCGCAATGGCGCAGGAAAATCGACACTATTGCAATTATTATCAGGCATGCAAATGCCGGTACAGGGCAAGATTTCATTAGACGGAATTGACCTAACCTTACTGGATCCTGATGATGTGCGCCGTGATATGGCATTGCTTAATCAGAATGCACATCTTTTCTTTGGCACAATTCGTGAAAACCTAACTTTAGGTGCGCCTTTGGCGACGGATGCTGAAATTGTTCATGCTTTGAAAATCACCAATGCACTGGAAATTGTGGAACAAAAGAAAGAAGGTTTAGATCATTTGGTGCTTGAAGGTGGTGTTGGTTTTTCAGGTGGTCAAAGACAAGCCTTATTACTGACGCGTTTATTATTACGTAATCCAAATATTGTGCTACTTGATGAGCCAACGGCTTCGATTGATGACGTTTCTGAGAAAATGTTAATTCAACATTTAAAAGCATGGTTAGGTCATCGTACTTTGGTTGTTGCTACACATCGACCTGCTGTTTTGCAACTTGTGGATCGAATCATTGTGATTCATGACGGAAAAATCGTAAAAGATGGCCCGCGTGATGCAATTTTGAATCCTAATCAGTCAAAAGTGGGAGGAGCTTCAGCATGAGTCAAGAGCAACCAGAACAAAAAGTGCCACAACAACAAACAGCTCAAAGCAGTGAAGTCGCACCTGAAGTATTACATCGCCCAACCAATCCTTCTGCGATTAAGTTTTCTGAACCACCATTACCAAAATCGACCTTTATTATTTGGATCGTTGCGATAGGCTTATTAGCGTTTATCATTTGGGCATGTGTATTTAAATTAGAAGAGGTATCGACAGGTACGGGTAAAGTAATTCCTTCATCTAAAGAGCAAACCATTCAGTCCTTAGATGGTGGTGTGGTGACCAGTTTAGATGTAAAAGAGGGTGATATTGTTCAAAAAGGACAAACACTGGCTCAAATAGATCCAACCCGTTTTGAATCACAAGTGGGTGAAAGTCAAACCAAATTGTTAGCAACACAGGCCACTGCTGCACGTTTAGAAGCAGAGGTAAATGGGACAGCGATCCATTTTCCTAAAGCTGTTTTGGCGATGCCAAATTTGGTTCGAGAAGAAACAGCGCTTTATACCTCACGTCGTGCCAATTTAGATGAATCTATTGCTGGTTTAAAGCATGCCTTAACTTTGGTACAGAATGAATTGCAGATGACCCAACCGCTGGTTGCAAAAGGGGCTGCATCAGAAGTTGAAGTATTGCGTTTAAAGCGTGATATTAATAATTTTGAAAACCAAATTAATGACAAAAGTAATGAATATTATGTGAAGTCACGTGAGGAGCTCGCACGGGCGAATGCAGATATTCAATCATTACAACAGGTGGTTGCAGGGCGTACCGATTCCGTAGAACGAACGACCTTTAAAGCACCTGTTCGTGGTGTAGTGAAAGAAATTGCAGTGACCACGATTGGTGGTGTGGTACCGCAAAATGGTAAGTTGATGACCATCGTACCTATTGACGAGCAGTTATTGATTGAAGCACGTATTTCACCACGAGATATTGCTTTTATTCACCCTGAACAACCTGCATTGGTGAAAATTACAGCGTATGATTATTCGATCTATGGTGGTTTAGAAGGCAAAGTAACGGTGATTTCGCCTGATACTATTCGTGATGAAGTAAAACAAGATCAGTTCTACTATCGTGTTTATATCCGTACAAATAAAGATAAATTGGTCAATAAAGCGGGTAAATCTTTTGCGATTACACCGGGTATGGTTGCGACGGTTGATATTCGGACAGGTCAAAAAACCATTATCGAGTACTTGTTGAAACCGTTTAATAAAGCTAAAGAGGCGTTAAGAGAAAGATAATTTCTTTAAATTTAACGTTTAAAAACCAATCTTCGGATTGGTTTTTTATTACTTTAAAAAGCTATGCTGATTGATCATAATAAATATGGAAAACTAAAATTAATGATTTTTTACGGAATAAAATATGAGAATTGCGCTTATTCCATCCTCTGATCTTTCATATGACTCTGGTAGCATAATTCACGCAAAGCGGCTTTTTTCAAGCCTTTTGGATCGGGGGCATGATGTTCATATGATTGGCTCTAGAATGCCAAAAGATATTGAGCATGAATATTTGTCAAGAATTTATATAGATGAGCACATTCTAGATCATCCGATCATCAATGATAGGGAAGTGACAGATGAACAGTTGATGTATTCTTTTTCAAGTAGTTTTGATTTCTTGCAAAAACTACATCGACAAAAGAAAATTGATGTTATCCATGTTCAATATCTTTCTTTTACGAGTTTGGCAGCAGCAACATTCAGTGCAGCAACAGGTGTTCCTTGCGTTGTATCAAGTTTTGGCCGTGATTTAAATATTGGATTGGTTGAAGATAAAAGGCTTGCAGCAATGGCGATTCAAAGTCTTTCAACAATTGCCCATGTTATTGTTCCAAATGAGGCTGTTAGAAAAAGTTTTACTGAATTATTAGAGAGCCGAAGTTTGAGTATTCCGACCAGTATTATTCCACAAAGTTTTGATCAAAATGTATTGAAATATCAGTCTGATTTGTATGGAAATTTAGGAACCCCTTTGTTGGCAACAATTAATTCCTGTTTTACTAAGGAAAAGGGAATTGATGAAATAATACGAGCACTTCCAATCATAAAAGAGAAATTTCCTAATGTAACATTATTAATAGCAGGCACTGATGATCATCCTTTTCAAGTGAATAAGAACCGATTGTTAGCACTGTGTCATGAACTGAATGTGAGTGATGCTGTTCAATTTGTGGGGTATCTTGATCGTTCTAGTGTTGGTTCGCTTTTAGCTAAAGCCGATCTTTTTATTGATGCACGTAAGCAAGGTAATTTTAGCTCGGTGTTGCTTGAAGCACAATTTATGGGAGTCGCAACCCTCTGTTCAGACGTAGAAGCAGCAAGAACGATAATAACTTCTCAATATAATGGAGAGTTCTTTGAGTCAGGGAGAACTGGCAGTTCCTAGCGACCAAAGCTATTACACTTCTTTCTTCTCCAGCAATGCTTTTATCTTTACGTGGCGGAGCTGTTGAATGGCGAAAAACGCATGGTAATTTTTATCAGGAAAGTAATGCAATGTCTTCTATTGAAGGCATTTATCATTCTTTAACTGAAAGTTGTAAAGTGGTTTGAATTGCTAAAATATACCAAAGTCATAATCTATTGAATGAGTTAAATATTGACTAGTAGCGGTAACGATGGGAAATATGAAGTTTTCACTTTAGCAAAAGCATGTAATTAAAATTGAACTTAAAAATTGATATAAATCAAACAATAAAAAAGCCCCAATCTTTCGATCAGGGCTTTTTGAATTT
>NZ_AFIE01000064.1 GCF_000214135.1 Acinetobacter sp. P8-3-8 | reverse complement strand
GAGAATCTAAAAGAATTTTAGATTTCTTGCGTAGCTGCACTACTTATTCCTCCATTGAAAAAGGTGAGGAGCATACTCCGCAAGGGGGAGGATTTAAAAATGCTTAACGGACTGGTATTACATATAAAATGGGCTTAGATTCTTCTTTCAGACAGTATTATTCAGCAGTATCATCTGAAACTTTGGCCTTTTCAGCCCAAAAATCAGCTTTGGTTTCATCGACATCTACACCTAAGCCATGTTCATAAATACATACCAAATCACGCATGGCTTGTACTTCACCGAGTTCGGCAGCTTGGATGACCATCTCTACAGATTTAGCGACATCTTTTTCAACAATATCACCACGACGATAAAAATTAGATAATTCTAAAATTGCAGCAGGGTGACGATGTTTTACAGCTTGTTCTAACCAACGGTGTGCATGTTCAAACCAAACCTTTGCTTCAGTTGGATCTTCTTCGAGCAAGTCTTTTGCATAAGCATGATAGCCTTCGCCGAGCCAATACATTGCTTCGACATGACCCAATTGTGCGGCTTTGAGTGCCCATTCCTCAGCCAGTTGGTTATCTTGTTCATCTTCACTCTGCATATAAATTTCGGCAAGTTCAAATTGTGCATTGGAATTACCCATAGCAGCACGGTTTAACAATTCTGCTGGGATTGAAAGAGGCTTAGACATACACATTCCGTTATACAAAGTGACGATTCAAAAACCAAGATGTGGCTTGGTTTACCTGATTATAACTGAATTCAATGCGATTTTTTAAATAAGTCGAATCTCTTCATACAAAACGATATGTGCTTTTTTACTGAACATAAACCATACATAGTTTTAGCAGTTTTCTTTATATCTTATGAAAAACATCTATAGGAATTGACCTATGTTTATTTCTGCCTCTGAAGCTAAACGATTGGTTGAGCACTCCAACTTGAATATTGAGCTTTATAAATTACGTTTGGCTCAATTGATCGAAGAAAATGCGAAGCAGGGCAATACCGCTGTATGTGCAGTCTTACCTAAGCATTTACCTTTGGAAGATATACGCTCACTTTCTGCTGAATTGACACATTTGGGGTATCAGGTTCGCTTTGAGGTGGATGAGTCATTTTATAGCTTTAATGTTTTTTGGAATTAATTCGGATTTAAAACACATCTTATTTTTATTATTGATAAAGCCTAAAATTAGACTTTATCAATTTTCAAAGCTTTTCAAATATTCAAAGCTATTCAGTTTTTTGATATTCATTAATCACTTCAAGCGCAGCACGGAAAGCTTCTTGTGTTGCAGGTGCGCCACAATACGGCAGGCTGTGAAGTAATACTTCCTGAATTTCTTCAACAGTTGCACCATTGTTTAATGCGCCACGTACATGACCTTTCAACTCAGTTGGACTCTTTTGTGCAGTTAAAAATGCAATGGTAATTAATGAACGATATTTACGCGGTAAAACACCTTCACGTTGCCATGTAGATCCCCATGCATGTTCATTAATCCAGTCTTGTAAGGGCTGAGTAAAAGCAACAGTGTTTTCTTGCGCACGTTTTACAAAGCTTTCGCCCATAACTTCTGTTCGAACTTTTAAGCCATTTTCATAATCTTGTTGTGACATATTATTTCTCTAAAATGATCAATATCAATGAGGATGTGAATACAGTTTATATCTGAATTTCGCAGATTCGTAGGGGAATATAGCCTAAATCGTATGTATGCAAAAACAAAAACGCCCAATGTATTTCATCGGGCGTTTATTTGAAAAACTGTTTATCTATTTCAAAACGAGAAAATATTGTGAATAAAAGCACAGCAAATAAGCATTTATTTACAATGAAATCTTAACGACCATTGCGCCCACGGCCACGAGGGGCTTTGGTATTTGGACGAGTTGTGCCATTGGTTCTGCGTTTAGGCTTTTCGCTTTCGTCCATTTGCCAAATACGTTTAGTTCCCGATTTTTTGGTAGAACCATCTTTGTTTTTACGAACCATTGGTTTACCGCCTGTTCCACCCGGTTTTTTCACGTATGAGCGTGAACGGTATGGTTCTTCAGCAGGGATATTTTGAAAGTCAGGATAGAGCAAAGGCTCAATTTCTTTGCTTTCGCCCGGTTGTAGACCTAATTTAACCAGATCAATTGCACCAATTTTAGTACGAATTAAACGTAAAGTTGGAAAACCTACAGCAGAAGTCATACGACGAACTTGACGGTTACGGCCTTCACAAATAGAAATTTCAACCCATGAGGTTGGAATGTTGGCACGGAAACGGACAGGAGGATCACGATCCCATAACCATTCAGGTTGTTCAACTTTAATCGCCGTAGCAGGTAAAGTCATACCATCTTTAAGTTCGACGCCTTTACGTAGTTGTTCCAAAGCTTCTTCAGTGATATCGCCATCGAGTTGCACTAAATAAGTTTTAAATTTCTTGTTTGCAGGGTTGGTGATGTACTGGTTTAAGCCACCATGATCAGTTAAGAAAACTAAGCCTTCAGAGTCCATATCAAGACGACCCGCTAAACGCAAAGTTGGATCATCTACGAAGTCGGACATAGTCATATGTGCTTCGTCTTTTCGGAATTGGGAGAGGACGTCATAAGGCTTATTAAGAATGACAATTTTCATAAAAAATGACTTCTGTAATTACATAATATAGGAGAACATTGAGGTTTATTTAATTGAGAAATGTTGTTATTCCCCGTATAAATCTCAAAAACACTGGAATTCAATTACACTATTATGCGTTAAGAAGCGTTGAAAGTATTGTTAATTGACAATTATTTTTTGGATTTTCCAATTATAAGAAAAGGGAGAGCGTGCACAATGGGTTATCAGAAGATCGTAGTACCTGCAGACGGCAGCAAAATTACTGTGAATGCAGACTTGTCATTGAATGTTCCAAATCATCCAATTATTCCTTTCATTGAAGGCGACGGTATTGGTGTAGATATTACACCAGCAATGAAAGCTGTAGTCGATGCTGCGGTTCAAAAAGCATATGGTGGCAAACGTTCGATCGAATGGATGGAAGTCTATTGCGGTGAAAAAGCAGATAAAATCTATGGTAGTTATATGCCAGAAGAAACTTTCGAAGCACTTCGTGAGTTTGTTGTTTCTATTAAAGGGCCATTAACAACGCCAGTAGGTGGTGGTATTCGTTCTTTGAACGTTGCTTTACGTCAAGAACTGGATCTTTATGTATGTGTGCGTCCAGTTCGTTGGTTTGAAGGTGTCCCTTCGCCAGTGCAACATCCTGAATTGACTGACATGGTAATTTTCCGTGAAAACTCAGAAGATATTTATGCAGGGATTGAATGGAAAGCGGATTCACCTGAAGCAAAAAAAGTCATCAAATTCCTAAAAGAAGAAATGGGTGTGACTAAAATCCGTTTCGAAGATAATTGCGGTATTGGTATCAAACCTGTATCGAAAGAAGGTACGCAACGTTTAGTGCGCAAAGCCATCCAATTTGCAATTGATAATGATAAGCCGAATGTAACCCTAGTGCACAAAGGCAATATCATGAAATATACCGAAGGAGCATTCAAAGAGTGGGGCTATGAGCTTGCTATTGATCGTTTCGGTGGCGAGCTGATTGATGGTGGCCCTTGGGTTAAAATTAAAAATCCAAAAACAGGTAAAGACATCATCATTAAAGATGTGATTGCCGATGCATTCTTGCAACAAATTTTAATGCGACCTGCTGATTACTCAGTCATTGCAACATTGAACCTGAATGGTGACTATATTTCTGATGCACTTGCAGCTGAAGTTGGTGGTATTGGTATTGCTCCGGGTGCAAATATTGGTGGTGCAATTTCTGTCTATGAAGCAACGCATGGTACAGCGCCTAAGTATGCAGGTCAGGATAAAGTAAATCCGGGTTCAATCATTCTTTCTGCTGAAATGATGTTACGTGATATGGGCTGGATAGAAGCTGCTGATTTAATCATTGAAGGTATTTCAGGTGCGATTGAAGCGAAAACAGTGACATATGACTTTGAACGTTTGATGCCGGGTGCAACATTGCTTCGTTGCTCTGAATTTGGTCAAGCGATTATTGCGAACATGGATCAATAATTGGTGAGGGCTTGATGATTTAATTATGATTGAGCTTTGCATTTTAAAACCTGCAATTTTTTGCGGGTTTTTTATGGTTAATTGCTCTGAGTAAGATAAAAACTGAAAAATAAAAATGATGGTGATTAGAAACTTTATTCAAGTTTTTATTTTAATTCATAACAATATAAAACTAAGTATATTTAAGTTATTGCTTATTCTATATATTTAAATAAATTTATTAATGATAAATGTTTAAGTGTCTGAGTTTAAATCAATTGAATGACAAAAACATGTCGAAAATGGCAAAAAAAGTCATATTTATCCATTTGTGGTAAGCCTTAAAATAGCATGAGATAAAAATGTCTACGTCAATAGCTATTTTAATCATTAGTTGATATTTTATACGCGCTTAGAAGGAGTATAACGATGAAAGCTGGTTTGATGTTTTTTGTATTTTTGGGAATTTCTGTAACCGCACAGGCAAGTGAAGTTTATAAATGCGTAACTAAAGGTACAGTGACTTACCAAGCTAGACCATGTGCAGGAAAAGTAATCCCGAATCCACAACAACAATATCAAAAGATGCTTTCTCAACGTACTGCAAATCAAGATGCTAAACAAAAAGCATCAGAGGTATCGAGCCGTTATTCTCAGCAGCAACATCTGCAACGTAAATCAGGCAATGGAACATCAAATGAGATAGCAGATACAGTTGAAGGCAAAAAGAAAAGCATGGCGATTGCGCAAGATGCTTATCAAATGACTAAAAATCGTTAAAAATTAGAAGATTTAATCTTTTAGGTATGTTGACGATAATATTCAGATGAACAATTGAAGAAATGAAATAAACTGATCGCTCAGCTTTATTTAAAATCAAAATTGCATCTGAATGTTATATTTGTCAGATATCATTCTATGATCAATTTATTATTCATATTATGCGTTTGAACTAGGTTGCTTTATTCGAGAATCTAAGAGAATAAATAAAAAACTGTAATGTACCTAAAGCTAAAACAGTCGATGCAAGTATAAATTGCTGATGATAGGAAACACCTA
Organism: Acinetobacter sp. P8-3-8; assembly: GCF_000214135.1. Classification (GTDB taxonomy): domain Bacteria; phylum Pseudomonadota; class Gammaproteobacteria; order Pseudomonadales; family Moraxellaceae; genus Acinetobacter. The sequence continues at coordinate 8,513 of NZ_AFIE01000064.1, read as the reverse complement.
AATGTTGTAATCCACTAAAGCAAAGCCCACCGATTAATTGAGTAATCGCAAAGGATAATGTGGCAACACTCCACAATTTTTTATAAGCAACGCCATAAAGATGCATGATGGTATAGGACGTTAAAAAGACTACAGCAGGATTCAGCAAACCTGTAAAAAATGATGATGTATAAGTAAGTATCGGATTAAAATCGAAAATTGCTATTAAAATGGCAACCACGTATACGCTATATAATATTTTTAAAGCAAGAAAGTTACCGAATTTCCGTGCAAGTATATAAGCACTCACTGCACCCAAAGCACTACCTGAACCGTATAAAATCCAATTCAAATTAATATGATAAAGATTTAAATGCAGTGTATTTTTTAAATAATCAATCCAAAACAATGAATGTGGTACATAGGCAAAGGCACTCGCTGCATAAACGATGAGTAAACTAAAATACATACCATCAACAGTATTTAATGAATAGGTATTGGAAGACAGATTGCTGAGATGACTTTGAAATATTTTGAGTAAATACATCAAAATAAGGCTAATTAATAAAGCAAAACCAAATAAAATGAGCCATGCAGATTGTGTTGAAATGTGGTCTAAATAGGGTAAAAATAGCGTTGCTAATAAGACACCGATTCCGATCCCACTAAAGCCAATAAAATTAATGCTTAAACGTTCCTCAGGAAGACTACATTGAGCAACAATACTGGGTGAAAGGATCATCAGTAAGCCACCACTCATCCCTGAGATAACACGCCAGAATATATACCAAGACTCTGAAAAATTCGGGAATGCACAACTCAGTAGACTAATCGTACCTGCGAAAGCTGCGCCTAATATGAATTTTGACATGTTTGGATTTTGAGGCAACTTCATGGCCCAAAATGCACCCATTAAATAGCCCAATAGATTTGCACTTCCGAGAATACTGGAAAATTGCAGTGACCAGTCATAGGCAATACGTGTTGAAGGGAGAAGGGCAGTATACGAAAAACGTAGGATACCAATGCCTAAACACATACTAAGACATAGAAATAAACTGAGCTTGATTTTGTTTGAAGACATTCAATTCTCAAGATGGGCGATTTACTTGATTGATAAAATTACCTTAAATCGTAATTGTACAGACCACAAATAATTTTCACTATTTAGTTTGTGAATATTTGCTCGTAAACGCTTATCTCGTCCTACTGAAATCATTCCAATAGATTGGCATCGACCGCATCTCCAATGGTGTAATAGTGTCCACCTGCAACATGATGCAAACTTTTCCATTCCGCAGGCGCTTCATGGTAATACCAATGTCCTTCTCGAAAGACGCGATCATCCGCATAGGCTGCAACTACTTGACCGATGAATAAATCATGGCTTTGTTGATTGTGTGGCTCAGGAATTAACTTACAAATGAGCCATGCAGCGCATCCCTCAACTGCGGGTAAATCAAAACCTTCAAATTGAAATAATGGGGTATGGCAATGTTCTAATTTTTCAGGATCATTAAACTGGCTGATTGAACCCAGTTGTTGCACCAGTTTGAGTTGTTTTAATGTCGGAACCTGTAAGATGAAATAACCTGATTTTTCTACTAATTCTCGTGTTTTAGTGCTTTTATCTAAAACAACAGAAACTTTCGCAGGGATAAGTTCCAGAGCGCATGCCCATGCGGCAGACATGACATTTTCTTCATGTTGATGTTTGGCTGAAACAAGAACTGTTGGCCCATGATTCAGTAAACGGTATGCTTTTGCGAGTTCTACGGATTTAATATGTGTGTTCATTCAATAACCTATGTTTTAAAAAGCTATAGTCTTTATTTAGAAAAGCTTATTCAATTTATGAATTAATACAATAAGATTTTGTTTTTCTTCTTGTTTATATAGAGATAAAAAATCCTCATGTAAATCGCAAAAAATGCTAAAGGCTGTTGAATAATCAGCAATAAGCTTATAATAACTGGGTCAAAACTTTTGGAACTCAGATGAATTATCCACTTATTTTGAATATTATTATATTCATTGCCTTAATCATATTGCTCATGCAAACGAGAAAAACCGACTGGAGTTTGGCGAAAAAAGTTTTTGCAGGTTTATGTTTAGGGGTGGTATTTGGTTTAGGTTTACATTTGGTTTATGGTGCCAATACTGCAATTTTGGATGAATCTATTCAATGGTTTAATATCGTTGGAAATGGCTATGTCAAACTTTTACAAATGGTGGTTATGCCATTGGTACTGGTTTCCATTCTCGGTGCAGTGATTAAATTACACGATGCTTCATCATTGGGTAAAATCAGTATCTATAGTATAGGTACTTTGCTCATTACCACGTTTATTGCAGCATTAGTGGGTGTCTTTGTCACAAATCTATTTGGTTTAAGTGCGGCGGGTTTGGTGCAAGGGACGCAAGAAACTGCACGACTTGAAGCGATTCAATCGGATTATATTGGTAAAGTTACTGATTTAAGTGTTCCAGATTTTTTATTGTCTTTTATTCCGACCAATCCATTTGCTGAATTAACAGGTGCGCACCCAACTTCCATTATTAGTGTCGTCATTTTTGCGACATTGTTGGGTATGGCAGGAATTAACCTGATCAAAGCGGATGCCGAAAAAGGTCATCGCATTGTTATTGCCATCGAAACACTGCAAGCATGGGTGATGAAATTGGTGCGTTTGGTGATGACATTAACACCATATGGTGTTTTTGCATTGATCACGAAAGTCGTTGCAAGTTCAAAAGTTGCAGACATGATCAACCTCGGTGGTTTTCTCGTGGCGTCGTATCTCGGCTTAGCGATTATGTTTTTGGTACATGCAGTGGTATTACTGCTCGCAGGGGTGAATCCGCTACGCTTCTTTAAAAAGGTCTTGCCTGTACTCACATTTGCATTTACCAGTCGTTCGAGTGCAGCGAGTATTCCTTTAAATATTGAAGCACAAACCCGCCGTTTAGGTGTTCCTGAATCGATCGCCAGTTTCTCAGCTTCATTCGGTACTACGATTGGTCAAAATGGCTGTGCAGGCTTATATCCTGCAATGTTAGCGGTGATGGTTGCGCCTACAGTTGGTATTAATCCGCTTGATCCTGTTTGGATTTTGACATTAGTTTGTGTGGTTACTTTGAGTTCTATTGGTGTGGCGGGTGTTGGTGGTGGAGCAACATTTGCGGCATTGATTGTATTGCCGATTATGGGCTTGCCTGTAACTTTAGTTGCTTTACTGATTTCAATCGAGCCGTTAATTGATATGGGACGTACTGCATTGAATGTAGATGGTTCAATGACCGCAGGTGTAGTAACCAGTCAATTGATGGGCCAAACTGATAAAGCAATTTTGTTAAGTGATGAAAATTTAGAGTTATCTAATCGATAACTTAATTAACCTGAGTTCGAGATATGATATGTTCCCAACTATCTGATACGCGGAAACGTCAGTCGCATTGTTCGAGGCAGGGCTACATCTGCAATATACTGTTTTTGCGATATATTAGGTACTTGATAGTATATGTCGAGTTGGCGACTGACAAATGGTTTTGCCTACTTTTCCCGAAAGAAAAGTAGGTCGAACCTGAACAAGATTGAAATATATTTCAAGCGAAGTGCAAGACGAAGTGGGTTAATCCTTGCATTTGACTTTTAAACAGTAAGACTCCGCTTTGCCTGATCTATCATTTCAATAACTTACATCAAAGTTTATCCCGAACTGACGTTAATCAAATCGATCATTCAAGTTCTACAGCACCATTGTCTATGGTGCAGTCGATAAAAATGCCAACAGATGATTTAATTTGCTGGCATTTTTGCTTCTTATATGTGCTTTTAATCTGCGGCTTGATTACATTCTTTGAGTTCAGCAGAGTTTTTTGTCCATATTTTCCCCGCAGAATTTTTATAGTAGCTAATTTTTCCAACACGGATCACTAAGTTCTGACATGAGTCTAAAGAAAGTTCTTTTCCCCATGGGCCCGTTAAACGACAGGTTGTGCCATCGCATTTCCAAACCACATTAGGGCCATTTTCAATAGGTACAGTGACAGTTCCTACATGTGACGAACCTGCAGTCCAAGTTGTATTATTGTCAGCTTGGGCTAAGGAAGAGAAAAGCAGACAACTACCGACGAGTAGATTTATTATTCTCATGGATGATCTCCTGTTTATTGTTGGTTAAATTGGTTAAAACTGTTGGCCTAATTTGATCGGATTCATTGTATTTAAGGCCACATTGAAATCAGTATTATATTAACCCATAAGCTTAGCTGTTTAATTGTTGTTCTGTATCCATTTTAAAACATAGATTGTATCTGTATTCATTTTCAACATCGCATAGAATAATTAAAAATCAGGAGTTTTGATCATGAAAATGTACCAAGTGGATGCTTTTACACAACAATTATTCAAGGGAAATCCAGCTGCTGTTTTAGTGCTCGATGAATGGTTAGGTGATGCGTTGATGCAGAATATCGCCTTAGAAAATAATTTGGCTGAAACGGCTTTTGTAAAACGAATGGATGATGAAAACTATCAAATTCGTTGGTTTACCCCAAAAGTGGAAGTCGATTTTTGTGGTCATGCAACTTTAGCATCAGCTTTTGTATTGTTTAAAGACTTTACCCATGCGAAAAAAATACAGTTTCACGTTAAAGATTTAGGTATTTTCATTATCCATCAAGCAGATGATGGCAAGATTCAAATGAATTTTCCGATTCGTAAAGCTCAAAAACTTACAGATTATCCAGAATTACTCAACCATGTGATTGATAAACCATTCAAAGCAGTTTATGCAAATGCTCAGGCTTTTATTCTCGTCTGTGAATCTGCTCAAGATGTGATTGATGCAATACCGAATTTCGCTAATATTCAAGCAATTGCAAATGAGCATAAAGTCAGTACCGCAATCACAGCAGCAACTGAAGGCTTAGATGTGACGATTACAGCTCAATCAAGTCCTTATGATTATGTTGCACGTTATTTTGCGCCACATAAAGGTATTAACGAAGACCCTGTGACGGGTTCTATGCATACGGGTTTAGCGCCATTGTGGGCTGAAAAATTAGGGAAAAATCAATTGATTGCGTATCAGGCTTCTGAACGAGGCGGTGAACTTTTTTGCAAGATTGAATCATCAGATCGGATTGAAATTTCAGGTTATGCAAAACTGTTTATGCAAGCTGAAATTTCACTGTAAATATATTTAAAATCCATGCAATATTTCTAAAACATTACAAAAGCCGTTGAAATAAACGGCTATTTTTTCAAATCTTTACTGTTTATTCTGTTCAGGATTTTTTAAGATGATTGTCATATAAATTTTAATATTTCAATAAATCTGGATTTTCTATGCTTATGCGGTTAACAAAACTCACTTTGTCTTTATGCCTTATTGGTGTGAGTGCAGGAACATTTGCACAAACCATTTTAGTTAAATCTGAACATAATATTGAAGAATATAAGCTTGATAATGGGATGCGAGTATTACTTGCTCCAAACGACAAAGAGAATAAAGTATTTGTAAATACGGTTTATTTTACAGGTTCATTGAATGATCCAAAAGGTAAAGGTGGTTTAGCACATTTACTGGAGCATTTGGCTTTTAAAGGGACTGAAAATGTAAAAGGCGAAGAATTTCAACGCCGTTTAGATCAATACACATTAATGACCAATGCCAGTACAGATTATTATTCAACAAAATATACCAATATTGTCCGCCCTGAAAAAACAGCGCTGAATGAAATTATTCATTTAGAAGCAGAGCGTATGGATAAATTGGTACTACAAGAAAAATATGTACCTTCTGAAATTAATATCGTCATGCGTGAACGTGAAATCCGTATGGATCAACCTTTTGCCGTATTGATGGATCAAATGTGGAAATCAGCTTATGGTAATCAGTCTTTAGGACGTTTACCAATCGGGGATTTATCAGAATTACAATCGATTAAAATGAATGAGTTAAATAAGTTTTATAAAGATTGGTATGCGCCGAATAATGCTGTGATGGTGATTTCAGGTAAGTTTGATAAAACAGAAGTTTTAAAGCAAATTGATCAAAATTTCAGTCCAATACCTGCACGTAAATTACCTGCTCAGGCTCAAGTGCCTTTATTAGATTCTGCGACGATTAAAACACGAGATTTTAAAGTTCAAAAAGGCAGTGATTTAGCCAAATTCAATATTTATATGAATGGAAAAAATGAGAAGATTCAACCTGCGTTAGCATTGGTTCCTTATCTTTATACATTACAACCAAGTGGTCATTTATATTCAAGTATGGTTGAAACGGGTGTTGCAACCAATGTGCAGTCTACAACGTGGTTAGATGATGATTTTAATTTGGTGTTTATGGGAGCAATTTATGCTCCATCACATGATCCTCAAAAAATTGAAAATTCACTCATTCAAGGTGTAGAGCAAAGCAAGAAATTTGATGATGTTGAGTTAAAACGTGTCAAAAACTTAATGCGTAATGCAAATGATAATTTACTGAGTAATGCAGCCGCTGTTGGTGGAATGTTGAGTGATTATATGGTGTCATCACATGGTGATTGGGCACAATATTTCAGAGATCAACAAGCGATTCAGAATTTAACTGTGGCTGAAACCAATACAACATTAAAATCGTTCTTAACGCCGAATCATCGTTTTAATGGTGATATTCAACCGACACCAGAAGATCAGAAAAAAGCATTAGAGCAAAAGCAAGCCAGTGAAAAACCTAAAACACTGGATCAGCAAACTGTAGCCGAAGAACCTTTGAAAGATGTGAGTCAATATCAAGCTGAAGTACGTCAATTCGTTGAGAAATCCAAGCAACATTTGGATCAAACTGAGAAGAAAATTCAACGCGGAACGTTAAAAAATGGCATGCAATATGCGCTATTTCCAACCTCTACCCGTGATGATAAAACTTATGCAACCATTAATGTGAATTTTGGTACAGCAGCATCTTTAATGAATAAAACTGAAGTCTTAGATTTCACAGCATATTTATTATTACGCGCTTCTGAACAATACAGTTTGCAAGATATTGCGGATAAAACCATTGATGCAGGTGGCACAGCAACGGCTGATGCGTCTGATAATGGAATCACCATTCAAATTGTTGCAAAGAAAGAGAAATTTGAAGAATTCTTCAAATACATCGTTTCTGTGATGAAGAATCCTAAATTTGAACAGTCACAATTTGATTTGATTAAATTACAAAGCCTGTCTAGTTTAGACCGTCCTTATACTGAACCTGCAACTGTTTCTGCTTTAACCATTGCCAGATTGTTAGAAACGTATCAGCCAGGGGATTTACGTTATCACTTTGAACCTGAGCTGGCTAAAAAGCAAATCAATGCGGCAAGTAATGAGCAAGTGATTGATCTGTATAAAAAATATTTTGCAATGAATCATGCTCAGATTGCAATTACAGGGCAATATGATGCTAAAAACATGCAGACATTATTAAATCAAGAATTTTCACAATGGTCGAGTACACAGCCATATCAACATTTAAGTACAGAATTTCATGCATATAAAGCACAAAAGGTGCATGCACTTTCAGAGCAACGTGAATTTGGTAGCTATCAAGCTTTGCAAACTTTACCTGTAGGTGTGGATCATAAAGATGCAGCAGCCCTAATTGTGTTTAGTTATATTTTAGGTGATTCACAGCTTTCTTCACGTTTAGGTCAAGAGTTGCGTGAAAAAAATGCTTTGGTTTATGGCTTTGGCAGTGATTTAGATTTGGATGCTTTTAACGATGCAGGTGCATTAAGTATTGAAGCCAATTACACTGCGGGTAAATCAGCCGAAGTTTCGCAAGTTGTACATAAAGTGCTTGTGGATTTATTAAGTAAAGGTGTGACTGAGCAAGAGCTGGAAGCAGCGAAGGCTAACATCATGAAGCAACGTGTGACGTCTTTAGAAGATGAGCGCGTGATTCATCGTATGTTAAACAGTCAGCTTGAACGTAACAAAAACATGGAAAGCCGTGCTGTACGTGATCAAGAAATTGCAAAACTGACCAAAGCTGATGTAGATGCTGTGATTAAAAAATACATTAAGCCTGATCAATTGGTTGAAGTGATGTCTGATCAATATGGAAAAGCACAAAAGTAGATTTTTATAGATTTGCTTAAACTTTGGCAATAAGCAACAAAGATCAAGGACTTGAGATTAATGCCTATTGCTTAAGTATTTCTCGGAACGAGTTTCTCATTTTGTGTTTTAATTATTTATGGCTTGAGTTTAGGAAAACGATTTAAAAAATCTCCCCTAACCCCTCTTTGAAAATATAGGTATCTACACAATATCTCTATGTAGATACCTTAATGTAATTTCGGCAATAGCCTTAAGATCATAAATTGAATGTTCAGACAATAATTGTTATAGGGCTTAGGAAGCCAAAGAGGGTCATCACGGAGTAGTTTAAGCCAATCAAGGTACAAATTACGGTGCCTATGATTGAAGCGATACCCCGTTTCTTTAAGATGTAGGTAAAACATCTTTTTGTCAATTCCACTAAATTTAATTA
>NZ_AFIE01000065.1 GCF_000214135.1 Acinetobacter sp. P8-3-8 | reverse complement strand
GAACTTCCCCCCTTTTGTAAAAGGGGGACTGAGGGGGATTTTAGAAACTACGTACATCCACAAAATGACCCGCGATTGCCGCAGCCGCTGCCATTGCTGGACTGACTAAATGCGTACGCCCACCATTGCCCTGACGCCCTTCGAAATTACGATTTGAGGTTGAAGCACAATGCTCACCCGGTTGTAATTTATCAGCATTCATTGCCAAACACATTGAACAACCTGGTTCACGCCATTCAAAACCTGCTTCAACCAAGATTTTATCTAAACCTTCTGCTTCAGCTTGTGCCTTAACCAAGCCAGAACCCGGAACAACCATCGCTTGTTTAATTGAAGATGCAACTTTACGACCTTTTACTACTTCCGCAGCTGCACGAATATCTTCAATACGAGAGTTTGTACAAGAGCCAATAAACACACGGTCTAACTGAATATCTGCCAATGCCTGACCTGCGTTTAAGCCCATGTATTGATAAGCACGTGTCCAGTCATTACGTTGAACGTCATCTTTGGCTTGTTCTAAAGTCGGAACAGCTTGTGAAACAGGAATCACCATTTCAGGAGATGTTCCCCACGATACTTGTGGTTCAATCTCTTCGCCTTGCAATACAACCACTGTGTCGAAATGTGCATCATCATCAGAATGTAAAGTATTCCAATAGGCTACAGCAGTATCCCACTGTTCGCCATTTGGTGCATATGGACGGTCTTTGACGTACTCAATGGTCTTGTCATCGACAGCGACCATACCAACACGTGCACCACCTTCGATTGCCATATTACAGACCGTCATACGACCTTCAATAGACATATCACGGAACACTTGACCACCAAATTCGATCGCATGACCTGTACCACCAGCAGTACCGATTTTGCCAATAATTGCCAAAACCACATCTTTCGGTGTAACGCCCTGACCCAATACGCCATCCACACGGACTAACATATTCTTCATTTTCTTTTGAACTAAGCATTGTGTTGCCAATACATGTTCAACTTCTGAAGTACCAATACCATGTGCCAAACAACCAAACGCACCATGTGTTGCTGTATGTGAATCACCACATACAACGGTCATTCCTGGTAAAGTTAAACCTTGTTCAGGACCAACAACATGTGCAATACCTTGACGTACATCATTGATATCGAATTGAACCACATCAAAGGTTTTACAGTTGTCATCTAAAGTCTGTACTTGGATACGAGAAGTGTCATCCTCAATCCCTGCAATCCCTTCTGAACGTTCTTTGGTTGAAGTAGGAACGTTATGATCAGGTGTCGCAACATTGGCACTTAAACGCCAAGGTTTACGACCTGCAAGTTGTAAGCCTTCAAAGGCTTGTGGTGAAGTCACTTCATGCAATAAGTGACGGTCGATATAAAGTAATGCAGAGCCATCATCTCGTTGTTTTACTAAATGGTCATCCCACAATTTGTCATACAATGTTTTTGGCATTGGGTTTTCTGCTTTTTGGTTTTCGCCTGCCATGTCGAGGTGCTCCACTGGACTGGGTAATTCTTTCATTGATATCGATTATAACGACGTTTTCACATAAATCTAATTTATCATTTTTATTAATTTAAAAACTTTTTGGAATTATTTCAAATAAAAAAAATGCTCATGTTTAATGATTTCTTTTTCATGAATGATCGATAAGTTTAACCATTGTAATAATGGGTTAAAATTCCCAACAACATTATCATAGACCTTCTTTGCCTCAATCACTGAGTCACATTGGACAGAAGCTATTCTTAATTTTTCAAAATCATTTAGATCCAAATTTTGATGTTGATTTACCAAGTCGAATACGATAAGAATGATTGGTTTATATCTATGATTTCTTGAATATAATGGGTATTCATGAATCGCAATATGAATATGTTTCGGCTGATAAAATACAAACTCTTTACGACCTGTCATTAGAGCAATTGTGTCATTTTTTTGATCTAAAAATAGATGAATATAGATATTCCTTTGATAGTCGATACAAGCAATAAAAATTCCCCAGAAACCAAAAGCAATGATTCCTATCCAGAATATTCCTGCCATTAGCGAACTGCTTAAGTTTAAAAAGCTGAAAATAATAGTCGTTGTAATTACATAAATTATTGGTAACAATATGATAGAGATCAAAGCTGTATTCGATAACCTCATTGTATTATCAAAATACATCTTCTTCGTTTCATAGGTTGCATAGTTATCGCGAATAATTTGAAAATTTTTTATATACTGCTCCCCTATCACAGCTTAGCCTCCTAATTCATAAATTTATTTTTCTCTCAAATATCATACTCATTTAGAAAACCAATCACCATCAATCAAAAATTCCTTTTTACATTTTATTTGATAATGATTATCATTTATTTAATTTCAAGATTTATTCAATTGTGGTGATGCTCATGGCTCGTATTCAAAACTTCGTACAAAGCAATCAACGTATTTTCAAAAAAACTTTAAGCTACTACATCATGCATATCACAGTCGCAATGATTGTGGCATATGTAATTACTGGTAATTTATGGATGGCGGTGACTTTAAGTTTAGTCGAACCGACTGTTCAAGCCGTTGCATTCTTCTTTCACGAGAAAGTATGGAACAAAAAAGACCAGAAAGTAGCTCAAACCCAGATTGTGAAAGCTTAAATCTAATTTTTATAAAACTTGAGTTTTAAAAACCAGCTGTGAAAGTGTACTAATCACCACCGCCGCCACAGCTGCTACAACTACTACATGACGAGTCCGAACTCGAATCTGAACCATGATGAGAATGACTAGAATCAGAAGATGAGCTTGAACATGTCGTAGTTGATGAACAAGATGATCCTGATGAAGTTGCACTCGGTGCATCTGAAGCTGATTGTGTCATTTGAGCATAGATCGCCACCATAAATGGCAAACTGAATTTTAAACCGTCCGCCCATTGAATACGTTCATCCACCTGAAAAAGCCGTGGTAAATGCTGAGGATCTTGCGGATTTAAACCATGTAAATGACATGCTGCTTGCCATGTATTGGCTAGCTGTTGTCGTTGCTCAACCTTTTGCGTAGATGAAGATTCTTTGTCATGTGGTTTATGAATCAGTTCATAACCTAAAAAATTTTGGCACATGGGCTGATAGAAATCATCAAACTCTTCAATTAACAAATGCCACAAAGCATCGACAGAATTAGACGGCATTGCATAGGAGTTTCTACACCACATATGAATTGCTAAATAGTCCTTAAAGCTTTCTTCAATCCATGGATATGATGTGGGGCTTATATTCGGATGTCTTTGCTTAAAAGCAATCCAAATATTACTGGGTATTTTAAAGTGGTTTAAATTCTGCATTTTTTTCAAACGATTTAATCGTGCTTTAAACCATAGAAATGTAAAGATCACGATAATAATCAATGGAAAATAAGCATTAAAAAAATATGCAAACACTAAACCAATACTGCAAAGAATAAGAATCGTGATCGAGAAATTTAACCAAGATTTTGTTAGCGTATTTCGAGTGAGTTGTTGAAAAGAACGGATGGATGTCGCTGTTGTTTGATTCAAATATTTTTCCTTTTATTGTTTTTATAAGCGCACTATAAAGCATAATAATCAATCATACATAGCAAAAACTTGTATAAAAATTTTACCAGAATCTAAATAAATGCTTTCTTCTGCCCCTTAATCCCCTCTAAATTAAAAAAATTAAAAATTACTTTGATTAATTCTAAAAATTTCTAAATAATAAATTACGCATAAAAATTCTTTATGGATGGAAATATTATGAATCTCGCTGCTTTTGAAGCTTTTGTTAAAGTGATGGAAACTGGTTCTATTTCGATGGCAGCAGAACATCTGTTTATCACCCAACCGGCTGTGACCAAACGCATACACAGCTTAGAAGAATATTTTGGTGTCAAATTATTTGAATCTGCTGGTCGTGGTGTGCAAGCCACCCATGCCGCACATTCATTATTACCTAAAGTAAAAAATTGGTTGAATGAACTGGGCGATATTCACCACACACTGAGTCATGAACAAGGCGAAGTTCGTGGAAAATTAAAAATCGGCACAAGTCACCACATTGGTTTGCATCATTTACCGCAACATTTAAAATTGTATGTTCAACATTTCCCAGAAGTAAAACTCGACGTACACTTTGTGGACTCAGAACAGGCGCATGAGCAAGTGCTTGCAGGGGATTTAGAACTTGCCTTTTTAACTTTACCACCACAGGGTGATGATCGCTTAAGTTATATTACGATTTGGGATGATCCTCTGGTTTTCGTTGTTGCACCATTTCATCCCTTAGCTCAAAAAACCAATTTAAAACTTGAAGATCTGATTGAATATCCAAGTTTATTGCCAGCAGCTCAAACGTATACCAGTCAAATCACTTTAGCTGAGTTTGAAAAGCAAGGACTCAAACCTAAAATTACCATGAGTAATAATCCTTTAGAATCTATACGAATGTTAGTTTCAATTGGTTTAGGATGGTCAGTATTACCTAAGACTTTATTGAATCAAGATTTACGACAGTTAGATATTGATTTTGAAATGAATCGACAATTAGGCATGGTTTGGCATCCTGCACGTACCCAATCACGTGCAGTACAAGAACTGATTAACATGATGAAATAAAGCAATCCATAATTTTCTTTGCTGTTAAAAAGCCTTTCTGCATTTAAATGATAAAAATCACTTACAGGCAGAAAGGCTTTAATCACAATACTTCTAAAACAATAACTTTAACCTGAGTTCGAGATAAGATATATTCCCAACTAGATACGCGAAAACGTCAGTCGCATTGTTCGAGGCCGGGCTACATCTGTAATATACTGTTTTTGCGATATATTAGGTACTTGATAGTATCTGTCGAGTTGGCGACTGACAAATGGTTTTGCCTACTTTTCCCGAAAGAAAAGTAGGTCGAACCGAAGGTTAATCCTTACATTTGACTTTTAAACGGTAAGACTCCGCTTTGCCTGATCTATCTTTTCAATAACTTACATCAAAGCTTATCCCGAACTGACGTTAACTTCTAAAATAATAGCTTTTAGAATAATGAATCGTGAATAGTCACTTCAAAATCACTATTTCACAGAGTCTTCATGCAATGACTCATTGAGTTGATCTACCACCAAAGCCCACTCTCCATCTGAGTCAATTTTCTCTTCTAAAAACTGGCGTTGAGCATCCGTCCAAAAACTTGCTTGAGTCAAAAAGGTATCTGCATCTAATTGATGCGCTCCAATAAACGTTTGAATCGCTTCTTCACTTGAGTCTAAGCCAAGTTGCTCAAATAAATTGGTCATTCTTGGTCGAGTCTGGCTCATTTTCTATTCTCCATCCGTTTATAAATTTTTAAAAAGTTTAATCCAACATAGCATTTTCACCGCTAAAGTGAAGTGCAAAATATTCTTTTATAAAATATTTACAAAGCTGGACCCTTTAAGCCGTTGTTGATATCTCTATCTTGAAACGACCTCAATAAAAAAGGCAGTGATGATCACTGCCTAACTACAACACTACAAAATACTGCAACGATATGCTGTCTTGCCGATCACGACTCAATCGACCAGTCTTGAATATCCCAAGCTTGCTCTTTCGCCAATAGTTCCAAACGATCATCTGGATTGACCGCAATTGCATGATCAGCATATTCCAATAAAAAACGATCATTAATCGAATCTGAATATGCCCAAGACTCAGTTACATCACGACCTTCCAACCATTGATCTAAACGCGCGAGTTTACCTTTTTGATAACACGGAATATTGATGACTTTACCTGTGTATTTCCCATCTACCACTTCTGCATTGGTTGCAATAATTTCAGTAATGCCAAACTCACGGAAAATCGGTGCAGTAATAAAATCCGAAGTCGCAGTAATCCCAACCAGCGCATGCCCTGCTGCTCTATGCTTTTCAATCGCATCAAAACCCTTTGGGCGCATTTGTGGGCGAATGACTTTCTTCATAAACAACTGATGTAGGTCAGTTAAGTATTCAGCATCATGTTGCGTTAAAAATTCAAAGACAAATTCATTATAAGCAATCGGGTCTAATTGCCCTGCTTTATAATCTTCATAAAATTTATCATTCATTGCACGATGACGGACTGGATCGACCAAGCCTTCATTGACTAAAAACTCGCCCCAAGAATGGTCAGAGTCGGTATTTAATAAGGTGTGATCTAGGTCAAACAACGCCAATTTCATGAAAATACTCGTTCAAACTGAAATTTAAGAAAAAAAATGTAAATCTATCACCGCTAGTCGATAGAAATTCGTTAAGATCATAGCAATTTTATAACATTATTACTTTGACTGCGTCGAGTTGGACAAAAGAGTGTGCGTCCCCATATACAAAGTCAATGAAATTAACAAAATTTAGGTAGCCAAATGATCGACTCAGAAGGTTTCCGACCGAACGTCGGGATCATTTTGGCAAATGATATTGGACAAGTTTTATGGGCAAAGCGCATTGGTCACAATGCATGGCAATTTCCTCAAGGGGGGATCCAGTTTGGAGAAACTCCTGAGCAAGCTCTTTTTAGAGAACTACGAGAAGAAGTTGGGCTCCTACCCGAGCATGTCCAAATAATCGCCCAGACAGATGACTGGTTGCATTATCGTTTGCCGCTTCGATACATTCGTTCGGATTCCGATCCGATTTGTATTGGGCAAAAACAGAAATGGTTTTTATTAAAATTGGTAGCGTCAACAAAGCATATTCAGTTGAATCTATCAGACCCGCCAGAATTTGACCAATGGCAATGGGTCAGTTATTGGTATCCACTTGGGCAAGTGGTGAATTTTAAACGCGATGTTTATCGCAAAGCGATGCTGGAGCTGTGTATGCAAATGCCACAACATACACCTGAAATTTCTTCAAAATATGAATGATTTTTCAAGCCCGTACTGTTATAAATAATACTGATTAAATCGCTTTAAAATATACATTAAATTGGGAGCATACATTCATGTCGAACATGCAACTAGACACCTTAAGACGCATTGTCCAAGAGATTAATGCGTCCGTCAGTTTGCATGATTCTTTAGAAATCATGGTCAACCAAGTTTCTGAAGCTATGCATGTGGATGTCTGCTCTATTTATTTATTGGATGAACGCAATCAACGCTATGTGTTGATGGCAAGTAAAGGCTTAAACGCTGAATCTGTAGGCAATGTTTCATTGCAACTGGGTGAAGGTTTGGTCGGCCTAGTCGGTCAGCGTGAGGAAATTGTCAACTTAGACAATGCCTTCAAACATGAGCGCTTTGCCTATTTCCCTGAAACGGGTGAAGAAATCTATAATTCATTCCTTGGCGTACCGGTCATGTACCGTCGTAAAGTAATGGGTGTCATGGTGGTTCAAAATAAAGAGCCACAAGATTTCAGTGAGGCAGCCGAATCTTTCCTTGTCACACTTTGCGCACAGCTTTCAGGTGTAATTGCGCATGCACATGCTGTGGGTAATATTGACGTATTCCGTAAACCCAGCAACTCTCCAAATTATAAAACCTTCCAAGGTGCATCTGGTGCAGGTGGTATCGCCTTAGGTCGTGCCATTATTCTCTATCCACCCGCAGATTTGGCAGCTGTTCCCGACCGTGATGCGGATGATATTAGTGAAGAACTTGAGCTATTAGACCGAGCCATTGAGTCGGTACGCGCTGAAATCGAATCCCTTGATGAAAAAATGCAAGATTCGTTGATGTCCGAAGAACGTGCTTTATTTAGCGTGTTCTTGCGTATGTTAGATGAAAATGCATTACCGTCTGAAATTAAAGAAATTATTCGAGATGGTAGCTGGGCGCAAGGTGCTGTTAAACATGTGATCGAACGTCATGTCGCACTGTTTGCACAAATGGAAGATGACTATTTACGAGAACGAGTTTCCGACTTAAAAGATCTTGGACGTCGTATTTTAGCCGCATTACAAGAAGGCGATACCAGTCATAAAGAGCTGACCTCTGAAAGTATTTTGATTGGAGAAGAAATCAGCACAGCAGCCCTTGTTGAACTCCCTGTCGATAAAATTGCGGCAATCGTGACCTCTGAAGGTGCAGCCAACTCACATATGGTGATCGTGGCGCGTGCTTTGGGTATTCCAACGGTCGTTGGGGTTACAGAATTACCTGTGAATACCCTCGATGATGTTGAAATGATTGT
The DNA here is from genome assembly GCF_000214135.1 of Acinetobacter sp. P8-3-8. Lineage (GTDB taxonomy): Bacteria > Pseudomonadota > Gammaproteobacteria > Pseudomonadales > Moraxellaceae > Acinetobacter. The sequence continues at coordinate 5,169 of NZ_AFIE01000065.1, read as the reverse complement.
GGATGCCTACCAAGGCCGTGTTTTTGTTAATCCACCGCGTCGTTTGCGTACTCGATATAAAGAAATCCAAAAAGAAGAAGAACAAATTGCGAAAGATTTAAAACAGTATGAAACCAAAGATGCGATTACTCCTGACGGCGTTGCAGTAAAGTTATACGTCAATACAGGCTTAATGATTGACGTGGTTCGTGGTGTTCAACGCGGCGCTAAAGGTGTTGGTCTGTATCGTTCAGAAATTCCGTTCATGTTACGTGAGCGTTTCCCTGGCGAAGAAGAACAACGTGCCATTTACCGCCAACAGTTAAGCCACTTTGCCAATAAACCTGTGGTGATGCGTACCCTCGATATTGGTGCTGATAAAGATTTACCTTATTTTCAAATCGAAGAAGAAAACTCTGCTTTAGGTTGGCGTGGTATTCGTTTTACTCTCGATCATCCTGAGATTTTCTCTTCACAAATTCGAGCAATGCTAAAAGCCAGTATTGGTTTAAATAATTTACATATTTTATTGCCAATGGTGACCAGTGTTAGTGAAGTAGAAGAAGCACTTTACTTACTTGAACGTGATTGGTTTGCTGTTCAAGAAGAAGAACAAGTCAAAATCACCAAACCTAAAATCGGCATCATGGTCGAAGTTCCAAGCGTTTTGCTACAAATTGAAGAGTTTGCACCTCTAGTTGATTTCTTCTCTGTTGGTTCAAATGATTTAACGCAATATCTGCTTGCTGTGGATCGTAATAATCCACGTGTTGCTAACGTTTATTCCCATTTTCACCCTTCAGTACTGAGAGCATTAACACGCTTGGTACAAGAATGTCATAAATACGAAAAACCCGTCAGCATTTGTGGGGAAATGGCAGGTGACCCATTATCTGCAATTCTGTTAATGGCAATGGGTTTCAATACCTTGTCGATGAGTTCAAGTAATATTCTACGAGTACGCAAAGCAATTTGTCATGTATCTATGAGTGATGCCTTAAAGCTTTTAGAAGAAGTAAATGCGATGAATAATCCATTGATGGTGAAAAGCTGGATGGAATATTATTTTAAACACCATGGTTTAGGTGATATGGTTAAATCAAATCGTATGGTTAATATCTAACTTATTTATTTTTATTGTATTTTTATAAATTTCTAAGCAAAAGCAAGCAGACATAAAAAAGGCCGATAATCATCAGAATATCGACCTTGTCTGTGCTTATTATAGCCACGTTTTGCATTTTTCTTTCGATCTACAAACACTTGGCTTTTGTTCACTTCATGCATGTGTTTCGCTACAAAGTTGTTGATCACAACCTCGAGTTGTTGCTTTTTCTTTGCCATGTCTTTCACCTTTATGATTGGCTTCCCACCTCAACCGTGGGAATGTGATATTACGCTTTTTTGTACAGAATACAAGCGGTTTAGATGATCATTTTTGCATGAAATTGTATTTTTGAATCACCAGTTTCTAAGTGATTTAAATCATCTACTTAACCATCCAAAAAGCCATCATTTTATTGATGGCTTTTGAATATTTAACCTGAGTTCGAGATAAGATATGTTCCCAACTATCTGATACGCGGAAACGTCAGTCGCATTGTTCGAGGCCGGGCTACATCTGTAATATACTGTTTTTGCAATATATTAAGTACTTGATAGTATCTGTCGAGTTGGCGACTGACAAATGGTTTTGCCTACTTTTCCCGAAAGAAAAGTAGGTCGAACCGAAGGTTAATCCTTGCATTTGACTTTAAACGGTAAGACTCCGCTGTGCCTGATCTATCTTTTCAATAACTTACATCAAAGTTTATCCCGAACTGACGTTATTCAGCTAATTATTCAAGATATTATTAACGACTTGAATCTAACAATTCGTTATGGCTTATCACGTCTTGTGCTTTTGCATAACTTTCCATAAGCAACTGATACGCTGGGAAAATTTGCGTATACACTTGTGCCCATTCTTGTGCATCATCTCTGTTCCAAGTTTTCTGAATCTCTGAAGCAACTGCCGCAGTATCCATCGGAACGACACCCGCTTGAACCACACGCGCTAAAGTGATTTCTTGAGCCATTTTAGAGTAAGTACCAGAAGCATCAACTACGGCAAATACTTTATAGCCATCCGCAACTGCACTAATTGAAGGAAACGCCATACACACACTGGTAATCGTACCTGCAATAATTAATGTTTTCTTCCCAGTCGCTTTCACTGCTGCAACAAATTCAGGATTATCCCAAGCGTTAATTTCACCTTTACGCGCTACATATTGTGCATGAGGTGCATTGTTGTGAATTTCAGGAATGAGTGGGCCGTTTGGACCTTGTGGCACCGATGCTGTAGTGATCACAGGAATATTCGCAAGCGATGCAATTTTAGCCAATGCTGCTGCACGTTGACGTAATTCAGGCATTGGCATATCACCCACAGTTTGAAATAAACCGCTTTGATGATCGATCAACAACATGGCTGTATCTGAAGGATCTATGACTGGACGTTGACCATTGAAGTTTGCAGGTGTAGACATTTCTTATAACCTTTGTATTAGGGAGTTTGTATAAACAATATTATTAATGAAACAATCTTTATTAAATAACCAAAATATGACACATTGTCTTATGATAAGAACAATTGATTGTAGAGATTCGACATGAAAGATTTAAATGATCTTTATTACTTTGCAAAAGTAATTGAATACGGTGGGTTTTCTGCTGCGAGTAATGAATTGATGCTGACCAAATCCTTGCTCAGCCGTAGAATCGCTGAACTTGAAAAGCGTTTAGGCGTAAAGTTGCTGAATCGTACCACTCGACAAATTTCAATTACAGAAGTCGGAAAAATTTATTATCAACACTGTAAAGCCATGCTCATCGAAGCTGATTCTGCTGATGAAGCAATCGAAATGCTTAGCTCTGAACCAATGGGGACTGTAAAAATTTCATGCCCGCCCAATCTTTTACACATTAATGTTAGCCATGCGCTGAATAAATTCTTAGCACAATTTCCTAAAGTAAAACTGCATGTCGAAGCAACCAATCGCAAAGTTGATTTAATCAATGAACGTTATGATATTGCGATTCGAATTAGACCGTTACCTTTAAGTGATAGTAATTTGATTGTTCGTGAACTATCTATATCCAAACAATTTATCGTTGCTAGTCCTGACTTAGCACATCGATATTATGCAATCCAATCACTTGAAGAATTAAAAGCATGGCCGATTTTAATGATGGAATCATTTTCACCTGAATATCATTGGAATTTATTTAATGAAAATGGTGAACACTTTTATTTTAAATGTGAACCTAGATTAACCACGACTGATTTGAGTGCGCTTCACTGTGCAACATTACAGGGTTTGGGTGTAGCAAAGTTACCCGAACTGATTATTAATGAAGATCTAAAAGCTGGCCGTTTAGTGAAAGTCATCCCTGCATGGGAACCGAAACCCGAACTCATTCATCTTGCTTATACTTCAAGAAGAGGACTCCTGCCCTCTGTCAAAGCATTGATCGATTTTTTGGTAGATGAGTTTAGAACAAATTAATCATTACCATTTTTAATGAAATTGATAAAGCAAACGCATAAGATTGTTTCTGTTTACAAGCATTCGTTTTATATTTTGCTAAAAGCAAAAAATATCATTCGACTTAAATGTTCAATGAGGTATTTATTCATTGCCTTCATTATGAAAATAATTTTCTATGTGTCTATAGATAGCTATTTTCAAAATACTTAAATAAAGTGAATGCGATGAATAATTCTCTGGTAGTGAAAAATTAGCCTTTGCTCATTTCATTCAGAAGGATTTCCACAAAGTTATTGATCACAACCTCAAGCTGTTGCTTTTTTCTTTTCTATATTCTTGATCTTTTGACTGGGTTTCGACAGTTCAAATATGGGTATAAAAAACTAAAAATCGATAAATACTTATCAATAATTTTTTATAATCAATATGTTTCAATAAAAATACAGTATAATTTTTACATTCAATCCAATCTCGATGTGATTTGAAAACTTATGTTTTTGGGAAAGGTTTAGCCTGTAAAACCATACATTAACAGTTCATTTAACATTTTTATAATTTAAATCATTACTTCTGGAATTTTTATAATATGAATAAGTTATTACTTTCAATTGTACTACCTGCATCTTTATATTTAACAGCATGTGGAGGTGGTGGCGGATCATCATCAGACTCCAATCCTACAACGCCTACAACGCCTACAACGCCTACAACGCCTACAACGCCTACAACGCCTACAACGCCTACAATAAATTCATCACCAATGTATACACAAGGAAGTTCAATTTATAGCTTTGGTATATTCAGTTCTCAGCTCAATAATCGTTATACTCATACATTAACAAATAATGTAATTAGTCAGATTGTTAATCAGATTAAACCTTCAAACATTTTTAACACCACATCTCCAGGAAAGACTTATCTGGTTGATAAAAATAAAGTTTACATTCAAGAAGATGTGAAAACCCCTCTAAATGATACAGCTATTCCGAGTGATTATTTTATTTCTGATAATGGTTCTACTCTCATTACATCATTTTATAACTCAGATGGTATAACTCCAACGATCAGAACAAGCATGACTTATAAAAGAATTGATGTTTCAGGTATAGAAATTAAAAAATATATTTATAAAAATTTACTGACCAGTACAACCAATCCAACTTCGGCTGCAGCTTTAAATGCAAGCACCAACATATTTCCACAAGGTTCTGTTGTTTTCATTCCAGAAGAATATACAACATTGGATGAATATTATGAATTAAAGGTATATCAAGCAGTTTCTTATAATAGTTTTGAAGAAATATCTGATATAACAAAATATCCTTTAACTCGTAATTTTGGTGGAATTACTATTCGATATTCTGATTCAACACCTTTAGGTTATGGGCTATATAATGGAAAAGTTTATCAAACTTGGTATCATCCAGCGAATAGTAAGCAAATAATAAATCCGAATAATAACTATTTTTATAATTCGATTGCTGCAGATGTTGTTGCTAATGAGCTCATCAACTCATGTGGAACAGAAAAATATAATAACAGTAATTCTGGTTGTGCTTTTTAATTAATCTTGTCCGATGATTTAATCTAAATCATCGGACTGTCTTTTTATCAAAAAAGATTAAAAAAACTAAAGTTTATTCGCTCAATAGCAAGA
>NZ_AFIE01000066.1 GCF_000214135.1 Acinetobacter sp. P8-3-8 | reverse complement strand
TTGCTGCATTGGTCTTATTTTGCATTATCGTTTTGAGAATAATAAAAAAATCAACTCCTGGAGTAAGCAAAGCTACAAAATGAGTTATTGCAATCGTTAAAAATAATTCCATAAATACTCCCCTTACATCAAGGCTAATCTATGGAATTTCTATCTTTGATTCTTGTATAAAATTGCGCAACCACCCCGCCACAGATTTGATTATCAATTCTTAGCATATTGTTTTGGAGTCACACCTGTATATTGTTTAAAAATTCGATGGAAATGACTTTGATCTGAAAACTCCAATTCATACGCAAGTTGTGCAATATCACATCCTTCTTTTAATAATTTGCGCGCATAATTCACTTTTCTATTCAGCTGATACGCATGCGGTGTCAATCCAAAATAATGCTTAAATAAACGGATTAAAGCATATCTACTCATATTCATTTTTTCAGATAATACTTTTAGCGATAAACTTTCAATATCTTCTTCAATACACTCAAGTAATTGGGTTAAAAGTTGCTGGTAATAGTCTGAATTACATACTCTTTCCCAGTTAAAATTCGGTAATAAGATTTGAGTTAAAATTTCGATTAAGTATTGTTCTTTCTCAAGTATAGAAATTTTCGGATTAAATAATATCGCATTTAAATTTGTAAAAGCATTATAGAGCAAAGGATTATTGATAATACTGGGTTTTAATTGCGGTATTGGTGTATTAAGCAAGGAATTAACTATTTGATGATCAATCAAAATATCCTGCTTTAACTCCTGTAAAAGCTGAGTTAACCATTCTGCATCAAGATGCATCATTTGGTAGCTCCAAGCTTTATTTGGCAGTGGATTGCAACTATGCTCCACATGTGCAGGAATCACGACAAGACTACCTGCTCCTATTTTTTGGTCTTTTGCAAAAAAACTAGAAAAGTGGCTTATTCCACAATCAACCGCACCAATAGAAAATGTTGAATGACTATGAGATTTATAACAAATTCGGCTTTGGCATGCCCTACGCGTTTCAACATAGGGCATTTTTGAATCACTCCAAAACTCAACGCTAGAATCTAAGTTCATTACATTCTCATTGTAAATTTTGAAGCTGCAATGAATTCATCATTAACCCGCTAAAGCATTTTCAATATCTTTTTCAATATCTTCAGGTTTCGTTGTAGGTGCATAACGATTAATCACTTCACCATTTTTATTAATTAAAAATTTAGTGAAATTCCACTTAATGCCATTGCCTAAAATTCCCTTACTATTATTGGTTAAATAGCGGAAAATGGCATGCGCTTCAGGTCCTTTCACATCAACTTTCGCAAACATTGGGAACTTAACACCATAATTACGTTGGCAATATTCTCCAATTTGTTCATTTGAACCGGGATCTTGCCCACCAAATTGGTTACAAGGAAAACCGAGCACTTCTAGCCCTTGGTCATTATATTTTTCATAGAGTTTTTCTAAACCCGCAAATTGGGGCGTAAATCCGCATTTACTTGCAGTATTTACAATCAATAAAACTTTTCCTTCATAGTCAGAAAAAGATTTATTTTCTCCTTCTAACAATTCAGCCTCAAACTGATAAATATTCGTCATGGATAAGTTTCCTCGTCGCCTTTTTCTTGTGTTTTTAATTCTAAAGAAGCTGAATTTACGCAATAGCGTAAACCTGTGGGTTGCGGGCCATCTTCAAAAACATGTCCCAAATGTGCATCACAATGGTGGCAAATAATTTCAGTTCTTTGCATGCCATGTGACGTATCATCTTGTTCTTCTACAACAGTGGAATTGACAGGCTTATAAAAACTCGGCCAGCCACAACCACTGTCATATTTATTCTCTGAAGAGAATAATTCTTCACCACAACATCGGCAAACATAGGTACCTTGTTGCTTTGTATTCCAATACTTACCTGTAAAAGCGGGTTCAGTTCCCTTTTGACGTGTAATTTTAAACTCTTCTGGCGATAGTTCTCTTTGCCACTCTCTGTCTGTTTTATTAAGCTTTCCCATGATTACTTCCCTTTCTATCTTGCTATTTAAAATAGGATAATCCTATATTTACGTCATTCAAATTAAAATTTCTAGTCTTTAATTCACAAGTTACAAAAGACTAATAATTCACATAAAAGCAAAAAGTAAGCAAAATAATAAAACATGGTAAGCATTTTTATTTGTTAAATGCTTTTTTATACGCAAATTTAATGTTAGTCTTACGGACATTCTTGCTTAGGATTAAAAAATGTCGCAGAAAAAGAGCGTTATTTTTAAACATCTACTACCTGTGATTAAACAATATCAACAGCTAGGTTTTACGCATGAAAAAATTGTTGCTTTACTCAGAGATGAACACGATCTTGATCTTGTAACAACTGAAACATTTAAAAGTTATTTATATCGTTATGCAAAAGTGACCTCCACTCTTTCCGAGAACATCAAAATGCCGAACACTCATCAAACCCCACGCGAAATAAAAAAATCGTCTAAGCTCGAGCATGTTTGCTACGACATCCGTGGACCAGTGTTAAGAGCGGCCAATGAAATGGAAGAAGCGGGTCATAAAATTATTAAATTAAATATTGGTAACCCTGCTCCCTTTGGTTTTGAAGCACCTCAAGAAATTATTAACGATGTAGCTTTAAATTTACCTAATGCGATTGGTTATACAGATTCAAAAGGGATTTTCCCTGCGCGTAAAGCAATTTGCCAGTATTACCAACAAAAAGGTATTTTAGATATGCATGTCAATGACGTGTATATCGGCAATGGCGTATCTGAATTGATCGTGATGGCGATGCAAGGTTTATTGGACGATGGCGATGAGATGCTTGTTCCAATGCCTGACTATCCACTCTGGACTGCGGCAGTAAATCTTTCTGGCGGTACCGCAATTCATTATAAATGTGATGAAGAAAACTTCTGGTACCCAGATATTGCTGACATGGAAAGCAAAATCACGCCAAATACACGTGGTATTGTGGTGATTAACCCAAACAACCCAACAGGTTCGGTTTATCCACGCCATGTTTTAGAACAAATCGTCGCATTGGCTAAAAAGCATGATCTGATTTTATTTGCGGACGAAATCTACGACAAAATTATCTATGACGGGATTGAGCATGTTGCTGTAGCAGCGCTCGCTGGCGATCAATTGTGTGTTTCGTTCAATGGTTTGTCTAAAGCCTATCGTATTGCAGGCTATCGTTCAGGTTGGATGGCGATCACGGGTGATAAATCACGTGCTGCGGATTATATTGAAGGTTTAGACATGTTGGCGTCGATGCGCCTATGTGCAAACCATCAAGCACAGTATGCAATTCAAACTGCCTTAGGTGGTTATCAGTCAATCAATGATTTGATCCGCCCGGGTGGTCGTTTATACGAACAACGCAATATTGCATGGGAAATGTTGAATGATATTCCTGGTGTATCATGCGTAAAACCTGAAGGTGCGATGTACTGCTTCCCTAAACTTGATCCTGAAATTTATCCAATTGAAGATGATGAAAAATTCATGCTGGATTTCTTAAAAGCGGAAAAAGTTTTACTTGTACAAGGAACAGGTTTTAACTGGCCAACGCCTGATCATTTCCGCGTGGTTTTCTTACCTGCTGAAAATGAATTACGTGAAGCAATGAATCGCTTAAGCCGTTTCTTGGCAAAAATTCGTTAATTGCTTGAAATACTGAAAATTAAAGAAGGTATTCAATATGTTGAGTACCTTTTTTATGTAAAATTATTGATAAATAACCAACAGAAAATATTTTAATTTATCCGAATTACTACTATTTTTTATCAATTTCAGACTATTTTCAACTTTAGAAAAACATTTTACGCATACATCTTTAAGTAGCTTAATGCTGTTTTAAAATAATGAATATCTTGGTAATTCTAGGCATTTCCAAATTGTTTATAAATCACTCTATTTAAAATTCAAAAACCACTACACTATAAATTTGAATGATTAATAAAAAAAATACATTTTCAAATCAGTATAGGCAAATAAAGACACTTTATATTAAGTTAAAAATGGAACAAAAATTGCTTAAAACAGCAATAGATTTCTTTTAAGGATGATTTATGAAAAAAACATTTACGGCGCTTGCCCTTTCTATCGGTTTAATCTTACCTATTTCATCATTTGCCAAAAGCAATGTCGTTGTCGTAGCTACTGGAGGAACGATTGCAGGCGCAGGTGCAAGCTCAACCAATAGTGCAACGTATACTGCGGCCAAAGTTCCTGTTGATGCGTTGCTCAATGCTGTGCCTCAAATTCAAAACCTTGCCAATGTTACAGGTGTACAAGCTTTACAAGTTGCATCTGAAAGCATTACAGATAAAGAATTACTCACCATCGCTCGTAAAGTCAATGAGTTAGTCAAAAAGCCTGATGTTAATGGCGTTGTGATTACTCATGGTACAGATACCTTAGAAGAAACAGCTTACTTTCTCAGCTTAACTGTGCATACCGATAAACCAATTGTTGTCGTCGGCTCAATGCGTCCACCTTCAGCACTTTCTGCTGACGGCCCTTTGAATTTGTACAGTGCAGTTGCTTTGGCTGCTGCGGATAGTGCAAAAGGCAAAGGGGTTTTTGTGCTGATGAATGATGATATCTTCGCAGCACGAGACGTTACTAAGACCATCAATATCCACACCAATGCTTTTACAAGCCAATGGGGACCTTTAGGCACTTTAGTTGAAGGTAAACCATATTGGTTTAGAAATGTTGCTAAACGTTTTAACAATAATTCTGAATTTAATATTGAGAGTATTCAAGGCGATGCCCTACCTTTGGTTCAAATTGTATATGGTTCGGGCAATATGCTTCCAGATGCGTATTTAGCATATGCAAAAGCTGGCGCTAAAGCGATTATCAATGCTGGAACAGGCAATGGTTCAGTTGCAAATTATATCGTGCCGACATTGAATGAATTGCAACAACAAGGTGTACAAATCATTCGTTCTTCACGTGTTCCGCAAGGTTTTGTATTGCGTAATGCAGAACAACCTGATGATAAATACGGTTGGGTCGTTGCTCACGATTTAAATCCTCAAAAAGCTAAACTTTTAGCAGCATTAGCCCTGACTAAAACCAAAGATGCGAAAGAAATTCAGCGCATGTTCTGGGAATACTAATTTTTAATTGATCCATTTTTATGGATTAAAAATACAAAAAACCGTTCATATCAATGAACGGTTTTTTTAATAGCCTTCTTCATTCAATTGGCTTTAAATCTAAACGGTCAATGACATACAAAGTATTTGCATCAATTCTATTTTGTTCTTTATCTAAATACTTCTGCTCTAACACACCATCCGTTTCAGAAAATGCATAATCATCGTCATTTAAAACTGCTAAATGTTGATCATCAATCACCCATAAACCTTCAACTTTATCATGTGGATACTGCAAACGCTCTACCAAATCTACAACCAATGTTTTAGCGACAGGATGAATGCCGTATTGCTCAAGCCCTTCCCAGCCTTTGTCTAAAACATATTGCTCAAAGTTTGCCCTTCAATGAGTAAGCCTAAATCCTCATCTTGTTTCAAATGCTCATTTTCGAATACAGATTCAAGCTCAGTGGCTTGATTTAAATCGATTTTATAGACCCGTTTAAAAGCTTGCGGATTATCCTTATAAAAATCATCATCACGTTCAGCAACTAAAAAACTATTATGATTCAATGCTGTAATCGCTGTATTCGAATGCACAGTCTCATTAGCTTCTTGACGATATAAATATTGAGAAACTGCTTTAGTTTCAAGATCAATCATCACAATGCGGGTTAAATCTGAATTCACCACGGATTTATCAGGATTACTCATGGTCGATTGCATAATACCGACTAATTTTTTCTGATCAGGGCTTATCGTTAACCCTTCCATTCCTCTATTTGGTCGTCTATTGGCGTATTCCAAAGGCAATAAATAGCCTGTTTTTCTACGACTATCCTGTTCATAAGCATTGATTCGATCTATTTCTATACCATTCGCATCAAAATGCACAATATGTGGGCCATATTCATCACTCACCCAAAAAGTGCCATCTTTCAATGTGACCAAACCTTCTGAATCTAAACCAAATTCGTCTGTTCCATTTTGCAAAACTTGCCCATGTTGATCATAAGCAATTTCTTTGGTTGCACCAAAATGCTGATTTGGTAAACCTGTAATGGCTTTACCTGTAGGATCTTTCAGTAAAATTTCTTTTATTTTGTGAATACTGCCATCTGCTTGCAATTCGAATAAGCCGATTTTAGGTGTATAGCTTGGATCTAAAAAAATCTTGCCATTGTCACCATTCACATTATAAGTTGTATTTGGCCCACGATCTGTTAATGCATAAAATTGATTTTTTTCAGTTGAATGTGCTGCTATTTCTGAACCAAAACCACCACAATGAATTTCAATAAAATGACCTTGTTTTGCCCCATCAGCAATATTGTGAATATTTAAAATATCGTACGGTAGTTGCACACCTTGGGAAAACTTTTTATATAAATTGTCGGATGGATAATTTCCAATGTCTTGCTGATTCATTTGATCGAATTCTGAATTTTTCATTGTTTACTCTAAGGTCTGTTAATATTTTCCGTGCAAAAAATAGCGAGTAAAAAATCAATTATAAAATTAAACTTAACACTCTCTACATCCCCAACAATATTGAATGCTCAATACTGTTCTAAGCTGAAATCCACTTTCAACAATTTTATTGAATTTATTGTTTAGCATACCATACAAAATAGTTTAGTCATGCAGATATTTTTACAAAAAATTGATAAAGTTTAATACTTTAAAAAATGCGCCATTGTTTTTAATGGTACAAATCAATTTCTTGGAAAAACTCTTTGTGTAATTATTAAAGTTATTTATAAAAAATCATGATACGATTTAATAAACTAAAAGAAAAGTATCTGAATACAATAACTTAATTCATATAGTTAGCATTATGGAATAAATTATAAACTAAAAGTATCAACAGATCATAACTTTAGAAAAACTTAAAAATAATTAATCCAACATCTATACTAAAAACTCAAAACCATGCAAAATATAAAACAAATATTAATCAGTTTATAATAATAACTTACTTAAAAAAATACTCTTTATATTCATATCTATTTTAATGCTACAAACCACAGCACATGCTGAAGCTGATGATGTTTGTCGAGCGTGGTTTGGGACATTAGGAATCAGTAAAGGCGACCAACAATGCAGTGCAAAATGTGTTGCTGGCGATGTAGGTATGGCAACCTATAGCTGCCCGAATCAATGTGATGATCTATGCACCGAAAATAATGCATGTCCAGCCGGGACAAAAGCTGTATTTGGTCAACACACGACTGCAACGTGTTTACCTGTTTATGAAACAAAAAAAGACAAAGGTAAAAGCTGTGATGGCTTGGGAAATCCTTGCTCTGTCAGTACAGGTAATAAATTCCAAGTAGAAACAGATTGGAAAGCACCTATTGGACCTTTAGAAGTCACTCGTGTTTATAACAGTTTATTTTCAGACAATGTTTTATCCGATAACACGCCTTTTGGTTCAACACGTGCTTGGACGTATAACTATGCAATGCGTTTATATTTCACATCATCAGGGGCGAATATCACATCTATCACCTTATGGCGTGAAGATGGTAAAGAAATAATTGCAACACCTCAACAAGGTCGCATAAGCCCATTATTAGGTACAACTGATTGGTATGTTGATCCAGATACAAGTTTAGTCCTAAACCAATTAAGCAGTGGCTGGGAAATAAAAGACCTTAAAAACAATAAAGTTGAAACTTATGACTCAAAAGGACGATTAACTCGAATTAATTACATAGGCAATCAATTCGTGACAGTTAATTATCCCAATGCAACAAGCTTCAGAGCAAATACAGTTACAGATCAATTTGGTCGAAAACTGACTTTAACCTATGATACAGATGGCTATCTAACCAACATTAAATTACCCAATGCTCAGGTTATTCAATACTCTTATAGTGGCAATACATTATGGTCTATTAACCGACCATCTTCAGGCACAAAATATTATAGTTATAATGAAAATACGTCAGTTGCACCCTCAAGAAATCTTTATTTACTCACAGGAATCAGTGATGAATTAGGCAATCGTTTTGCTAGTTATGCCTATGATGAATTTGATCGAGGTATTTTGACCGAACATGCAGGAAATACACAGCAATTCAGCTTTAATTATTCAGACAACAATACACAAGTGACTAATCCTTATGGTACTCAACGAGAATATAGCCGTTCACGCATCTCAGGTACTCAACATATTGGAACAGTAAAACGAGGGGCTACAACCGAAAGTAGTTCAGAATATGATAGTTCTGGAAATTTAGTTCGTCATGAACAATTTGGGCAAGTCACGACCTATGAATATGACCTGGGCCGAAATCTTGAAACAAAACTAACAGAAGCAGCTGGAACTGCTGAAGAAAGGATTACAACAACACAATGGCATCCAACATTAGCGTTACCAATTGAAATACAAGAACCATTACGCAGAATAAACCTAACATATGACAATACAGGAAATCTTTTAACTCGAACAATTACAGACCTTAGCACCCAAAAAACCAGAACATGGACACATACCTATAATAATTTAGGTCAAACTCTTACAGAGACAGAGCCTACCCAAGCCAAAACAACATATAGCTATGACAATACTGGTAATTTACTTACAGTGACGGATTCAGCTGGTTTAGTGACCAGTTACAGCAGCTACAATACCTTGGGACAACCCAAAATTATTACATTCCCAAGTGGTCATAAAATTACCTACACCTATGACAATTTAGGAAGAGTACTCAAAACAGTAGAAACACGTTTAAATCCAAGTTTTGAGACAAGCTACAACAGCACCAACAAAGTTGTTCAATGGGCACAATGGATTATTGATTTAATCAACCAATGGTGCCAAGCCGTTGGATTGGGCACACCATTTTCGGGAACAGGAACAACCAGTCAAACATCCGGCAGCATCAGTTTAAGCAGTAGCCAAAGCGCAACAACAGCATATGTTTATGATAATGCTGGTCAACTGACACAGGTCACCTTTCCAGATGGTGAAATACTGAATTATGAATATGATGCAGCACAACGCTTAATTTTAATCCGAGATAATACTGGCAATACCGTAAATTACACTCGCAATAATGCAGGTGCCATTACCAATACCGCAATTACTGATAATTACAGCAATATTATATTTAAAACAGAAACGGTGTATGACACCTTAGGTCGAGTCAGCCAACAACAAGGTAATAATCAACAAAATGAACAATTTAGTTATGATGATTTAAACCAACTGACTGAACAAAAAAATGCACTCACTCAAACTTCAGGCTATCAATATGATGCATTAGGTAGAACCAAACAAAACAGAAACCCAGCACAAGGGTTAACCCAATATCAATATGACAGTTTAGATCAATTAAAAACAGTCACAGATGCACGAGGTAAAATACCACAACATACCACTACAACGCATTTGGTGATTTAGAAAGTGTAAATAGCCCTGATACTGGATTAACAAGCTACCAATATGATGATACAGGTCGCCTTACACAATACACCGATAGCCAAAATAATATTCATGCCTATACCTATGACAACGCACAAAGAGTACGTCAAAAAACAGATGGCAGTGGTTCAAATCAACTCACTACCAGCTTTGATTATGATGGCGGTCAATATGGGCAAGGCGAGTTAACACGGGTTAGTAATGCCAATAGTAGTATCCGCTATAATCGTGATAGTGCTGGGAATGTCATTGAAAAAGTCATCGCATTAAAGCCCAACCTACCACTACGTGTGCAATACAACTATACCGCTGGAGGGAAGCTTGCCAATATTCTCTATCCAAGTGGGCTCAAAATTACGTATACCTATAACCAAGGTCTGCTAAGCAATATTAATTCAAGTATTGGCGGTAAATTACTCCAAAATGTTCGCTACACCCCAATAGGAATCGGTGGTTGGAATTGGGGAACAGGATACGACCAGTTCAATATAGTTCAAGATACAGATGGGCGAATCAATGACGTCACTTCAACAGGGATTCTGACACGACACTATAACTTTGATGCTGCAGATCGAATCACCAGCATCAACGACAGCGATAGCACGCTCAATTCAGGTTTTAATTATGATGTGATGGATCGATTGACCCAACAAAACATCCAGTTTGGAGATAAAAATTCTGTTCTGAATTATAGCTACGATGCCAATGGTAATCGAACACAACAAGATAAAGCTGAAAATGGTACCTCTACAGATACCGCATATTCAATTGCAAACACAAGCAACCGTATCAATAGCTACAGCTATTTAGCGACAGGTCAAGTCACTCAAGACAACACCCGCAGTTATCAATACGATGCAGCTGGGCGTAGCAGCCAAATCCAAAAAAATTCGAACAGTATTGAAAATCGCTATGATCCACTTGGCCAGCGTGTCATCAAATACATTTCAAATAATGGCGTACAGAGCGTTATCTACTTTGTATATAACGAATCTGGACAGCTATTAGGTGAATACGATCAAAACCGCAATCGCATTCGTGAATATATTTGGCTCGGTGATCGTTTGGTGGGAATGCTGAGTCAGGAACGTCCAAATGTTTTACTGAGAGTCCATACAGATCATTTAAAAACACCAAGAGCTGTTAGCGAAGGTGATGGCGATAGTCGTAAGGTTTTATGGCGTTGGGATGGAGACCAGTTTGGGGATGTACTCGCAAACGAAGATGTTGATGCAAATAATATTAAATTCACCATGCCTTTACGTCATGCTGGACAATACTTTGATAGTGAAATCGGCACATTCTATAACTACTTCCGAGACTATGATCCAGCAACAGGACGCTATGTCCAAAGTGATCCATTGGGTTTATTTGATGGTACCAATACCTATGCATATGCCTATAGTAATGCTGTTTCATATAATGATCCTACAGGGCAGTTTGTACCAATATTAGTTGGAATTGCGATAGGTGCAGGAACTGATTTAGGAATTCAGTTGGCATTGAATGGTGGGGAATGGCATTGTATTGATTGGGGAAGTGTGACAGTTTCTGCTGGGTTAGGTGCTATTGGTGGTGGTTTAACAGATGGCTTAATTAAAGGTGCTTTTCGTTTTAGAGTAGCTCAGTCAATAGGTGGTAGATCTCCTTCTTATTCATGGGGTGCAACAAAAGCATGGGGTAAAAAAAATAATATTTCTGTACTAAAAGTTTCTTCAGGACAACAGCGCCATCATTGGTTATTACAACAAAATCAAGGTTGGGAAAAAATGCTCCAAATTGGTTGAAAAATCAGCCATGGAATATTAATCCTGTCCCTACAGCATTCAATAATTGGATGTCAAAAGGAGCAACGAACTTTCGTTCGTTATTAGGAGCCCCATCATGGGTAATGGGTACCACTGGAGGTACAGTAGCTGTTGGAATTGGTAATTATTTTGAGGATTAAATTATGAAAATTAATGACACAGATTTATTATTACTTATAAATCCAAAAGATTTTTCTATCTATCAATTAGCTGGTATTGCTCTCAAAGCAACTCAAAATTACAAAAAAAAATCTTGATGCTTCACTTGGGTCTCTGATTTTTAATAAAGATGGAGATATTGGTGAAATTAAAAGAATTAATCGTTTAGAAATTCAAGGAGAATCATTTTTTCAAAAATTTAAAAGTGCCTTTTTTGGTGTTTATAAAATAGAAGTAATCATAGAACAAGTAGAATATAGTTTTCCTGAAGTTACTAAAATAATCGCACAGGCTATTAAAAAAGATGCAATTAGTGATGATCCTCTATTTAGCAATATTCAGGCAAACATAGAAAATACTCTTGATAAAATAAAATCTTCAAAATCAATAGTAGAAATTTTTGAAATTCTTCAAATCAATGATTTAGACAGCTGTCTAGATCAGTTGTAAATATCAGCATCTTATTCCGTCAAAATCCAAATAAAGCTGCTGCATTAGAGGAGTTCTTACATGGAACACAAGCTAGACTTGGTATTACTAAGAAATTAGGAACAAGTGGTTTAGGTAGAGACGCAGGTTGGAATATCTGGGGCTTTAGGGGCTATTGGTGGAGGCTGGTGGACTGGTGCCTTTAAACATGCCAAATCAGGTGCAAACTGGTTTAAGTTAAGTACCAAATGGAAAAATGTCAGCCCAAGAGTAAGAAAAGCTCAAGATACGCCTAAAGGTTATGAACTACATCATTGGTTAATTGAAAGAAATAGTTGGATAGGAAAAAAAGTGCCAGATGCAATTAAAAATCATCCGTGAAATTTAAAGGCTGTAGAACGATCTGTACATCAACGGATTCATGGAAATGATCCAGGTGGCGAAACTTTTAATTTTATTGAAAAATTGTGGTATGGAAGTCCTACATGGGCTAAAGGTGCAGTAGGATCAGTTGGTTCTGGTGTAGGTGCTGATATGGTAACAGGAGATGAATAATGAATCTAAACTACCCAGTTTTAATACATACCTCTTTATTTATTAAAGGTAATTTAGAAAGTGAAGATCGAATAAGCTATATAAGTGAAAAAGCATTTGATATAGGCTATTTGTCTGGTGCAATTATATTTGATTCAAGTGGTATGAAATATGAAATTACACAAACAAAAAAAATACCATTACATAACTTACCATTTCCAAAATTTTTAAAGATTATTCTTAAACATTTTGGTGGACATTATTTAGCATCACAAAGAAATAGATCAATATGGGTTGTTTTTGAAGTGAGTCCTATCAAAAAATGTAATTTAGATGAGATTAAAAAAGAACTTACAGAGTTATTTTTAAAAAATCCGAAATGGTTTAAAAACAGTGATTTTAGTCAAGCACAAGCGATTGAATTATTTATTAATGAAGCTAGAACAGTGAAAGAGTTGATCGAGAATATATCTGTTTGGTCGTAGATATTTCATTTTGGGATAAAGGTGCTGAAATGTTACCAAATAACCTTAATTCTCTTAATACGTGGTTTAAAGCTCTTGAGTTTAGTACTACTAATAATCCATTATCTAGAGAGAAACTCAAAAACATATATAGGGTAGTATCATCTTGGAAAGACAGTGATTTGGAGTTTGGTGGTGGAAATGTGTTATATACACCATTAAACTTGATCC
>NZ_AFIE01000067.1 GCF_000214135.1 Acinetobacter sp. P8-3-8 | reverse complement strand
ATTAGTGTTTTTATTATTACAAAAAAATCATGCATTTACAAACATATCGTTACACTATTTCATTTATTTTTACAGCTTATTTTAAATCTACAATCGTTAATACCAATGAATAAGAATTGGTATGAAAAACAAGAATCATTATTATTCGCATACAAATTTGCATTACTCTTTGTGAGTTCCAATATGTCTTTTATCAAATCGCGTAAAAAACTAGTGACTACAGCAATCGCCTCTTCTTTATCAGTCATCGCTACTACAGCGATCGCACAAGAAGAAATTGCACAGTTGCCAACAATCAAAGCTCAAGCGACAAGCGAACAAAGCTTAAAAGTAGACCAATCTGCAAATACCAAATTTGTAGCTCCTCTTTTAGATACACCTAAGTCTGTATCTGTAATTTCAAAACAACTCATTGAAGATACACAAGTTACAACACTTTCAGATGCACTTCGTACTGTTCCGGGGATTACACTTGGTGCTGGTGAAGGTGGTAACCCAAATGGTGACCGCCCATTTATCCGTGGTTATAACTCTGAAAGTTCAATGTTTGTAGACGGCGTACGTAATTCAACATCACAAAACCGTGAAATGTTTGCTGTAGAGCAAGTTGAAATTACCAAAGGTTCTGCATCAGCTATGGGTGGTGCTGGCACTACTGGTGGTAGTATCAACATGATTTCTAAAGTTGCAAAAAAAGGTGACTTTTTAGAAGGTTCTGTTGCAGGTGGAACAGATGATTACCAACGTATTACTTTAGACGGTAACAAAGATTTTGGTAATGGTATTGCAGCACGTGTTGCAGTCATGGGACACCACAATGACAAAGCTGGCCAAAAAGATGGTACTGAATATGCGCGCGCAGGTATTGCACCAAGCATTACTTTTGGCTTAGAGAGCGATACTCGTGCAACTTTAAGCTACTACTACCTCAAAACAGATGATACACCTGATTCTGGTGTTCCATATAACAACCCATTTTCAGCTACAAGTCCTAAAGTAGGCTTAAATGGTAATGGTAAGCCTATCGATGTTAAACAAGGTATGTACTATGGTTGGAAAGATCGCGATTTCCAAAAGCAAGAAAACCAATCAGGAACAATCAAGTTAGAACATGATCTGACTGATGATTTAACCATTAGCAATACCGCTGTTTATAATAAGTCTAAAAATGATTACCTTTGGACAAATCCTGATGATTCAAAAGGTAACTTTTATAATGCTGCAGGTGATTTAACTGGAAATGTTTGGGCTCGTGCAAACTCACGTGTTGCTGATACTGATGCATTTACAGATCAACTTGCTTTGAAAGGAAAATTTAATACTGGTCGCTTAAAGCACAGTTTTAACTTAGGCGCTGAGTATTCAGACCAAGAAACTGATCGTACACAATATATTATTGATGGCTTAACCTCTACCGGTGCTGCCAATAGCTCATGTAATGCAGCTGCTATTGCTTCGGGCTGGTGTACTTCTGTACAAAATCCTAATCGTGGACAATGGACTGGCACAATCAGCACAGAAGGTGCAGATCGCTATAAAATTGAAAATAAAAACACTTCTGTTTATTTCTTAGACAGCATTGAGCTTCATCCACAATGGATTTTAGATTTGGGCGTTCGATGGGATGATTATTCTGCAGAACAAACAATGACTTATGGTGCTCGAAATAGTGCAGTGCTTGGAAGTAGTACAACTCCACCAACAGCAAAAGCTGGTGATCAAGTAGCGATTAAAAATGATTCCGACTTCATAAATTATCAAGCAGGTTTAGTCTACAAACCTGTAGAAAATGGTTCAATTTACGCAAGTTATGCAACCTCATCAAATCCAGTCGGTGTCGATGGTGGTGATGGTTCTGAAGGTATTACAGCTGCAATCAAAAACTTAAAACCTGAAGAAGTTCGTACAATGGAACTTGGTACGAAATGGGATGTTTTGAATGACAAGTTAAACTTAACTGCTGCCATTTTCCGTACTGAAAAAACCAATACTCGTGCAACAGCTGATGATGGTACAACTAAAAATATCGGTGAAACACGTGTTGATGGCTTTGAATTAGGTGTAAACGGTAATATCACTGAAAAATGGGCATTATCTGCTGGCTATACTTATTTAGACAGTGAGTTAGTGGATGACGGTACTGGATTAAATGACGGTAAGCAAGTTCAAAACGTTGCAAAAAATAGTGCAACACTTTGGACAACATACCAAGTATTACCTGCACTCACTTTAGGCGCTGGTGCAATTGCTATGGATAAGGTCTATGGAAATGCAGCAAATACTAAATTTGTTCCAGGTTATGTACGTTACGATGCAATGGCTCGTTATAACGTAAACAAAAGCGTTGATTTACAACTCAATGTAAACAACCTTTCTGACAAACGTTATTTCACCAAAGCATACTCATCACACTATGCAACAGAAGCTGAAGGTCGTAGCGCAGTACTTTCTGTTAACTTTAAATACTAAGATCGAGTACTCCTGTTTTGACAGATAGTGCTTAAAGAAAAAGGAGTCTTTATCCCTAAAGGCTCCTTTTTTAATTGCAAAAATTGGCAAATATTGGCAAATATTGAATAGCAAATTCATTATTCTAATTATGTGCGTGAACAAATAAAATCAACGCAGTCTATCTAGAACAGCCCCTACTGTTTTATCTCCTTTATTTCTGATTTTTGACGACTTAATTCACCTCAATAACTGTTCCATTTGCACATCATGATTCTATGCAATAAAAAGCTAAATTTATGACTGAAGTTTTTTAGACATTAAAATTTACCATCGATTAAAAAACATTGATTTTTAACAAAAAGTTTCACGCTATTTTTACATTCTGTAATTGTTTTACTGAATTAAGATATCGAAATTAAGCATTTTTTCCATCGTTATTTATGTATAAACAACCCTAATAGTCATTGTTAATGATAATAATTATCACTAAAATTCGCATCAATTGTTACAGGCCTTAACAATATCTCCACTTTTACTGCATATTCATTATTTGACAGAAGCGATGCCGTGCAGTCCAAAAGAGTTTTTCATTTATAAATTGGGGTACCTTGCAATGGCGCAAATTAAAAGCCGTAAACATAACAGAACAACTCAGCTTGTTGCTCTAGCAGCATCATTCCCGTTGATGGCACATGCTGCTCAACAGGAAAATGATTTGGCAAAATTGCCTGTGATTTCTGTTCAAGCAAAAGCTGAAGCAGAAAATGCTTATAAAGCTGAGCGAGTTAATTCTGTAAAATACACTCAGCCATTGGTAGATACTCCACAAACCATCTCGGTGATCAAAAAAGAAATCTTAAAAGAACAAGGTGCGACTTCTCTTGTAGATGCACTTCGCAACACCCCTGGAATTACGCTACAACTGGGTGAAAATGGTAATACCAGTGCAGGTGATGCTTTCCAAATGCGTGGCTTCGATACTAAAAATTCAATTTATGTTGACGGTATCCGTGACATTGGCGCGGTTAGTCGCGATGTCTATAATCTTGAACAAATTGAAGTTGTGAAAGGTCCATCTGGGGCTGAAGCTGGACGTGGTGGCGCGGGTGGTTATATTAACCTTGTGAGTAAACTCCCTTATGCAGAAAACAGCCGTGAAGTATCAGCAACCTACAAAACAGCAGAACATGGACGTTTAACTGCGGATATTAATCAAGCGATTAATGACAGCGTCGCTGTACGCCTAAATGTCATGGGACAGCAAGGTGGTGTAGACGGCCGTGATTATGTTGAACAGAATGGTTGGGCTGTTGCACCCTCTATTGCATTTGGTTTAGATAGTGACACACGTTTTTATTTATATTCACAACACATTCGTCAACGTAATGTTCCAGATGGTGGTATTCCGACCATTGGGATGAAAGGCTTTTATTATCATAATACCGACACCAATTTGACACAGGCACAACGTGATCTGATCAATACCGCTGTCAATGCAGCCAAACCTGTCGACCACGAAAATTTTTATGGCAGTGTAAACGACTATGAAGATATCGATGCCAATATGGTCACGGCGAAAGTTGAGAGTGATTTTGCTGAAAATATTAAACTGACCAATATTACCCGTCTGGGTCAAACCGATATGGATCGTGTATTAACTGGGGTCAATGCACTGGTTATCAGTAATCTGAATACACCGAAAGATCCAAACTCATGGTCTGTGGTTCGTACTCGTCAAGGTGTAGATCAAACCAATAAAATCTTAACCAATCAGACTGCATTGAATTTGAATCTTAAAACAGGTTCAGTTGAGCACGACATCGTGGCAGGTCTAGAATTATTAAGAGAAGAACAGTCTAATAATACGTTGAATGTTCAAACTCCAGGACAAGCTGCACCTGTAATACCACCAGCAAGCTTATATAAACCTAATCCATTTACAAAATTACCCGACCTAGTCAATACAGGTGCATATTCCAAAGGTAAAACTGATACTGCTGCTGCCTACTTATTTGATACTTTGAAGTTTGGTGAACGCTTTCAATTAAATGGCGGAGTTCGTGTCGATTATTATGATACTGAATACGATGGGCTGACTGTAGCAACCGATGCAAAAACGTTGGCTGTCACGAAAACACCAAGTGATTTAGGGACCAATGGTACTTTAGTCAGTTGGAAATTAGGTAGCGTATTTAAACCAACCCATGCAAGTAGTATTTATGCATCTTATGCAAAATCATTAACACCACCCGGCACAGCATTTGTTTTAAATAATAGTGCAAGTTCTGCAAATAACTTTGCCAATGACCCTACAGCAAAACCTCAAAAGACCAACCATTATGAGGTGGGTACTAAATGGACCTTGAATGATGACAAAATCATTCTCACAGCAGCAGCTTATCATACCGAAAATGAAAATCAGATTACGCAAGACCCGATTAGCTTAGAATATGTGCCTGAAGGGAAAATGACGGTTAAGGGCGTGGAACTTGGTGCTGTTGGTCAAATTACACGTGCGTGGAATGTCTCAGCTGGTGTTGCTTTTATGGACACTGAGCAAGAAAATCAGCAAACCTATAATGCAACAACAAAAGTATGGACTGAAAATAATGCTGTTCGTTGGTCGCCAGACTGGACTGCAACTTTATGGACAACCTATAGCGTTGCAGGATTTAAAGCAGGTGTGGGGGCACGCTATGTCGATGAACAAAAACGTGCTATCACGCCTGGTTCAACAGCAACAACGAACATGCCTGCAATTCCAAGCTATGTCGTATTTGATGCCATGGCAGGTTATACATTTAATAAACAAGCATCAGCAAGCCTACATGTCTATAATCTTGCAGATAAAGAATACATCAGCACGTTGAACAATGGTGGTTCTCGCCTTGTTTTAGGTCAACCACGTTCAGCAGCATTATCATTTAATTATAAGTTCTGATAAATTGCACAGGACGCTCGTTTTAATATCGTGTATTCTTGGGAATGCACGATTTTTCCTTTTAAATCATAGGAAACCATAAACATGATGTTGCATATCCCTGACGTTTTAAGCAAACAACAAGTGCTCGATATTCGTCACAGACTTGACCATTCAACAGCATGGATCGATGGCAAAAAAAGTGCGGGTTCACAAGCCCAGTCTATAAAAAATAACCTGCAAATCGATGTCCATTCAGAAATTTATCAGCAAATTTCACCATTTATCCTCACAGCACTGAAACAGCAAGCGATGTTTCAATCGGCAGCATTGCCACGACACTGTTTAATGCCAATGCTGAACTGTTATCAAAATTCAGGAAATTACGGCAACCATGTCGATAATGCTGTGCAGTATTCATCAGAAACAGGGCAGCCCATTCGTACAGATGTATCTATCACAGTATTTCTGTCTGAGCCTGAAGAATATGAAGGTGGTGAATTGGTTGTCGAAGATCACTATGGTACACATGAAGTCAAACTCAATGCAGGCGATGCCATACTCTACCCTGCGACCAGTCTGCATCGTGTTGAACCTGTTACATCAGGCAAACGGATCGCTGCATTTACTTGGATTCAAAGTATGGTGAAAGATGATTGGCAACGCAGTATGTTGTTCAATCTTGATATGACCATTATGCAACTTCGTCAAAAATATGGCGATTCAGAAGAAACGGTCAATCTAACCAGTCATTATCATAATTTATTAAGACAATGGGGCGACCTATGAGCCAAATGAATTCGAAAGAAATTCTAGCGCCATTGACGCAAATTCCAGACTATTTACAAACCATTACGGATTATCAACAGCAAGCAGAAAAGCATTTGTCTGCAAATACATGGCATTACCTCCAAGGTGGCGCTATGGATGAACATAGTGTCCGAGATAATCTGCAACAATTTAAAAATATCCAACTTATTCCACGTTTGTTAAATGATCTGACTCAAGGCAATACTGAATGTGAGATTTTAGGACAAAAATTTCCACATCCGATCTTTTTAGCACCGATTGGACATCAACAACTCTTTCATAGCGATGGTGAAGCTGCGACAGCCCTCGCAGCAGAAGTACTGGGAAGTAATTTTGTTTTAAGTACCTTTACCAATACAGATCTTCGTCATCTAAAACCAGAAAATCCATACAAATGGTTTCAACTCTATTGGCAAGGTGATCGTGAAAAGTCATTGGCCTTGGTAAAACTGGCTGAACAACAAAACTTTAAAGCCATTGTGATTACTGTGGATTCACCGCATACAGGTATTCGAGATCGTGAGCGTCGTGTTTTTTTCCAACTGCCTGAAGGTATGCAGCATCCGCATACCCCTACCCACATTCCTTTGCCTGAAATAACAGAAGATCAACATCCTGTTTTTAATGGACTTATGCAAATTGCACCCAAATGGGCAGATATCGAATTTGTTATTGCCAATACAAATTTGCCTATTATTCTAAAAGGTGTGTTGCATCCTTTGGATGCTAAAAAGGCAGTCAACATTGGTGTAAAAGGTTTAATCATTTCCAATCATGGTGGGCGTGTTTTAGATACAGCTATATCACCACTCAAAGCCTTAGAAAAAATTAAAGTCGTTGTCCCGAGTGATTTTCCTTTATTATTGGATGGTGGAGTACGTCGTGGAACTGATGTATTCAAAGCTTTAGCACTGGGTGCTTCTGCTGTATTGATTGGTCGTCCAGCGATGTATGGACTAGCGGTTGCGGGTGCTTTAGGTGTTGCTCATGTCATTAAAATCTTAAAGGAAGAATTTGAGATTACTATGGCTTTAATGGGAACTGCTACCGTAAATGAGATTAATCAAGAATACATTTTTCAAGATTCGCTATTTTAAAGAAAATTTTTCTCTTAAACCGATTAAATAGCGCAAATTAAGAAAATTATTCCCGAAGCATCTGTTTTACAATTAATCTTAAGTTAAACCGTTTACAAGCAGTCAGAGTCTGACTTTATGTGATGTTATGACCATCCATAATTTTATGCCACTTTAGGCGAATATACTCCGAAAACACTTGTAAATTGCGTGAATAGACACAATCTATAGAGTAGTAAGTTGCCTTTACCCAAGATACGAGCAACGACAACTACACAAGGAGTTACCTCATGATGTTGGCTGATCCAAGTAAAAAATATCGTCGCATGTACCAACGTGTGGACTTGCCTGACCGTCAATGGCCAAACAACGAAATCAATAAAGCGCCGATTTGGATGAGCACCGACCTCCGTGATGGTAACCAAGCGATTTTCGAACCAATGAACATTGAACAGAAATTTAAAATGTTCCAAATGTTGGTGAAAATTGGCTTTAAACATATTGAAATTGGCTTCCCTTCTGCATCACAAGTTGACTTTGACTTCACACGTAAATTGATTGAAGAAGGTCATATTCCAGAAGATGTTTATATTGAAGTTTTAGTACAAGCACGTGATCATTTGATTGCTCGTACTTTTGAGTCTTTGCAAGGTGCAAAACGTGCCATCGTGCATATTTACAATGCAAACTCACCGACATTCCGTCAAAAAGTGTTGAATGTTGATGTGGCTGGTGCAAAACAATTGGCAATCAATGCGGCAACCAAAGTCAAAGAATATGCTGCACAACAGCCTGAAACTGATTTTATTTTCCAATACAGTCCAGAATGTTTTACTGCAACTGAATTAGAAGTTGCAAAAGATGTTTGTGATGCTGTCACTGAAATTTGGGAAGCTTCTCCTGAAAATAAAGTGATTTTAAACTTACCTGCAACGGTTGAAGTTTCTGGCCCTCACGTTTATGCAGACCAAATTGAATGGATGCATCGTAATTTACAACGTCGTGATGGTGTGATTATTTCTGTGCACTGCCATAACGACCGTGGTTGCGGTATTGCAGCATCTGAATTGGCAATCATGGCGGGTGCTGACCGTGTCGAAGGTTGTGTCTTTGGCAATGGTGAACGTACAGGTAATGTGGACGTTGCAGCAATTGCCTTGAACATGTATACCCAAGGTGTGGCATGTGAATTAGATTTCTCAAATATCAATGAAATCATTGCAACAATTGAAGAATGCACAGGTTTACCTGTACACCCTCGTCACCCATATGCAGGTGATTTGGTCTTTACAGCATTCTCTGGTTCTCACCAAGATGCGATTAAAAAAGGCTTTGAATACCAAAAGAATGAAGAAATTTGGGATATGCCTTACTTGCCAATCGACCCTAAAGATTTAGGTCGTGATTATGATGCTGTGATTCGTGTCAATTCACAGTCTGGTAAAGGTGGTATTGCTTACTTGTTAGAATCCAACTACAACGTGGTATTACCACGTCGTTTACAAATTGAATTCTCACAAATCGTTCAACAAGTTGCGGATGACGAAGGTGTTGAAGTTTCAGCTCAACAAATTTGGACTTTATTCCAAGACACCTATGTTGAAATAAAAGATGCACATTATTCTGCTAAAAATTACAGATTGTCAGATGACAATGGTAATCAAATCATTGAACTTGATGTGGTTGTAAATGGTGAAGTGCAGCATTTACGTGGTGAAGGCAATGGTCCTATTTCTGCAATCTTGAACGCACTTCAATTACCAATTGACGTTGTGAACTATGAAGAACGCAGTATTAGTTCTGGCGCACATGCCAAAGCTTTAGCTTTAATTGAGCTTCAAGTACAAGGCACAGGTAAATCTGCATTTGGCGCAGGCGTACATGACAATATTGTCACCTCATCCATTGAAGCGATTATTGCTGCAACCAACCGTTTGATTGAACAAGGTGTACTCAGCACTGAGCAAGTGATCGCAGCAGCCGTATAAGCCATATCTATATAAGCAATATCAATTAAATGACTTTAGAAAGGATGCCCTAGGTGGTATCCTTTCTTTCGTTAAAGCTTAGCCTTGAAAGTAAACTTAAATACTTAATCCCTATTGTGTAATTACTTTCATACCATTAATTTATTAGCAAGAATGATGACGTAGATGTACGTAACATCAGTAATTTACTCTACTTCCTAAAATATTAAGGCGAATTATTTCTGTGTCTTTTCCAGCTGACTCGGTGGGTCTAGTCACCCCGCAAAAGTTCCAATTTGAAGAGCCTTTAGAGCTAGAATGTGGTCGTGTTTTGCCACGTTTTGAAATCATGGTCGAAACCTATGGTGAACTCAATGCCGATAAATCCAATGCGATTCTGATATGCCATGCGCTTTCAGGTCATCATCACGCTGCAGGTTATCATCATGAAGATGATAAAAAAGCAGGCTGGTGGGATGCTTGTATTGGCCCGAATAAAGCGATTGATACCTCGAAATTTTTTGTTGTTGCTTTAAATAACATTGGTGGTTGTAATGGTTCAACTGGCCCAACGTCACCTAATCCTGAAAATGAAAATCGCCCTTATGGCCCAGACTTCCCTTTAGTTACCGTGCGTGACTGGGTAAAAACGCAGACCATGCTTTCTGACCGTTTAGGTATTGATACTTGGTATTCAGTGATTGGAGGATCATTAGGTGGAATGCAAGCTTTACAGTGGTCTGTAGATTATCCTAATCGTTTAAAAAATTGCGTCATTATTGCCAGTGCACCAAAACTTTCCGCACAAAATATTGCCTTTAACGAAGTAGCACGCCAGTCTATTTTATCTGATCCAGACTTTCACAATGGTCGTTATTTAGAACATGACAGCTACCCAAAACGTGGATTAATTTTGGCACGTATGGTCGGACATATTACCTACCTATCTGAAGAAGCCATGAAACAGAAGTTTGGTCGTGACTTAAAATCAGGCAAATTTATGTATGGTTTCGATGTTGAATTCCAAGTCGAAAGCTATTTGCGTTATCAAGGTGAACAATTTAGCCGTAACTTTGATGCTAATACTTATTTAATTATGACTAAAGCTTTGGATTATTTTGATCCATCTCGTGAATATGAATTGTCACTGAAAAAAGCCATGGCCAATACCCAATGTCGGTTCTTAGTGGTGTCCTTTACTACAGATTGGCGTTTCACCCCACAGCGTTCACAAGAAATTGTAGATTCACTCATCAGCAATCATAAACCTGTAACTTACCTCGATATTGATGCAGAACAAGGACATGATTCTTTCTTGTTCCCTATTCCACTGTATGTAAAAACCTTACGTGCATTTTTAGGTGGTCCTGAACATCTTGCAACAACACCTAAGGAGGCATTGTAATGCGTATAGACCAACAACTTGCCGAAAAATGGATTAGTGCTGGAGCAAGTGTTCTCGATTTAGGTTGTGGTGACGGTGAATTACTGGCACAAATGGGCAAAAAGCAACAAATTCACGCTTATGGCTTAGAAATTGATCAAGAAAAGATTGCAATTGCTGTAAGCAAAGGGTTAAATATTATTCAACAAGACTTAAATCTCGGTTTGGGACGCTTTGCTGACCAGTCATTTGACTACGTGGTTATGGCACAAGCTTTGCAAGCTGTAGATGCACCAGATGTGTTATTACGCGATATGGTGCGTGTGGGGAAACAAGCGATCATTACATTTCCTAATTTTGCATATTGGAAGACACGTTCTTTCCTTGCACTTAAAGGGATGATGCCCGTTTCTGATGCATTACCGTATATGTGGTACAATACGCCCAATATCCACTTATGCACCTTTCGTGATTTTGAAGCACTGTGTGCAGAAAATCAGATTCAAATTATCGATCGACTCGCCGTAAATGGGAACCAACAAGGCAGCTTTTTAAGTAAAGCTGTACCGAATTTGTTCGGCGAAGTCGCTATTTATCGAGTGAGCGCTCTATGAAAAAAGTATTATTAGGTAGTACATTATTTTTTGGGCTGTTAAGCATTCAAGCCCATGCGGATTATGTTCCACAGCAACAACAATCAACCTCTCAATTGGTTGCACAATATTCACACATGAATGTTGCAGATTTGCAAAAAGCAGCTAGATCTGGGCAAGCAGCAGCACAATTTTATCTCGCAACCCATCTCCAAGCGGGGACAGGTGGCGTTTCTAAAGATATGAAACAAGCTTTTGCTTGGTATAAAGCTGCGGCTGATCAAGGTATTTCGGCAGCTCAACTCAATGTTGGTCGTATGTATGCCGATGGTCTAGGCGTTTCTAAGAGTGAAACTGCTGCACGCCAATACTTTGAAAAAGCAGCAAGTCACGGCGACAATCGTGCAAGCTTTAACTTAGCGGTGATGGAAGAGCAAAAGAAAAACTATATGGGTGCTTACCAATGGTATGAGCTTTCAACCCGTGATGGTATGCTTGATAATAAAGTGATCAGCATGTCTCAAAGCAAGAAAACTGCTTTGGCTGCAAACTTAACTCAAGATCAAATTCGTACTGCAACACAACGTGCAGACCAATGGATTCAAGCGCAATAAGCTGAATTTTGAGCATGAAAGCACCTTCGGGTGCTTTTTTATTGATTTTAAAACACTCAAATAACACTATTTTTAATTTATTAATAGAATCAGCTAAAATACCCACTATTATTCAAAATCAGAGCAATTGAAATGTCATCAAAAGATTGGTTATCCCAAGGAACACTGGTACTCGCAAGTAATAACAAAGGTAAAATTGCTGAATTTGAGAAAATGTTTGCCGAGTTAAACCTACCTGTAGATGTGATTCCACAAGGAAAACTCAATATCGAAGATGCGATTGAAGATGGTTTAAGCTTTATTGAAAATGCCATTATCAAAGCTCGTCATGCAAGCCGTATTTCAGGAAAACCTGCAATTGCAGATGACTCAGGTATTTGTGTACCGATATTAGGTGGCGCACCTGGAATCTATTCAGCTCGCTATGCAGGTGAACATGGTGATGATGCTGCGAATAATGTAAAACTATTAGAAAATTTAAAAGCTTATCGTCAAGATGGCGTAACAATTGAAGGCATGTTTGTTTGTGTTTTGGCATTGGTTCAACATGCAGACGATCCACTTCCACAAATTTTCCAAGGGATTTGGCAAGGTGAAATTTTAGAACAAGCCCGTGGTGAAAATGGTTTTGGTTATGACCCGCTGTTCTGGTTACCTGAACTGGGTATTTCTAGTGCTGAAATGAGCAAAGAAGAAAAGAATAAAATTAGCCATCGTGGTCAAGCAATGCAATTGTTTAAAGCAAGTTTGGAAAAGTAAAACCTTGTAGATACCTATGCCTTGTAGG
>NZ_AFIE01000068.1 GCF_000214135.1 Acinetobacter sp. P8-3-8 | reverse complement strand
AATTAAAATATCAGGATCGTTTTGACCTAAAAGTTGAGAAAAATCTAAATTTGGAATTTTATCTGAATATTGAATATCAAAAGATCTATGTTTAGGATTTTGCTTTGACAATATTTGCTCTAAATTATATTCAATACAAAAGCCTTTATGACTATTGGCATAATGTGCCCAAAGTAATTCATCACTATATGTTTTACTTAATGAAAATATACCGAGTTTAGTATCTTTCATATCAATGATATTTTGTAAAACTTGTTCAATTAAGGCTAAGTTTTCTGAATGTTGATAAAAGGTCTTTTTAAGATGATTTAATTGTTGTTCGAAATCATCAATATTAATAAGTCCTTCACATGGATCATTCAATTGGCTTGTATTTGAAGCCCAAAATGTATCATTCTTTAATGATAGTAAATCTCTTTTGAAAGAACCACCGCGATATTTGTACACAAGCATAAGGTAGTATTTATTTAGTTATATAATTCATATTTATATAGTTGTTTTATATAAAAAATCAAGGTGAATTTTTTCACTGAATCCCTCCCAACCTCCCTTTAAAAAAGGGAGGAGCTGTCACGTAATTCATCGACTCACATGACATCCCCCTCTTTGGAAAAGAGGGGTTAGGGGAGATTAAAAAAAGAAAAAATCAAGAAACCGAATCATCCAAATTCGGCGCTAACCAACGCTTCGCTTCATCCAAAGTCCAGTTCTTACGCTTTGTATAATCCTCAAGCTGATCTTGAGCGATTTTACCCACGTTAAAATATTCAGATTGTGGATTTGCATAATAAAAACCGCTGACACTTGAAGGTGGCCACATCGCAAAACTGCTGGTCAATTGCGTACCAATCTTATCGGTAGAACCTAACCAATCAAACAAAGACGCTTTTTCAGAATGCTCAGGACAAGCAGGATAACCCGGTGCAGGACGAATACCGACATACTTCTCTTTAATCAACTCTTCATTCGACAGTTGTTCATCTGCCTGATAACCCCAGAACTCTTTACGAATACGCTCATGCAAATGTTCCGCAAAGGCTTCGGCAAAACGGTCACCTAAAGACTGTGCAAGAATCGCAGAGTAATCATCACCTTTGGCTTTATACTCATGCGCCATTTCTTCCGCACCAAAAATCGAAACGGTGAAACCACCCAAGTAGTCTTCAGCTTGATCTTTAGTTGCAACAAAATCAGCCAATGATAAATTCGGTTTACCTGTGACTTTGTCAGACTGTTGACGAATATGATGGAACGTATGTGTTACAGATTGACCATCTTCACTAAAGACTTCAACAGAATCCGCCGCTGAACGATTGGCAGGGTAAATACCAAATACAGCACGTGCATCGAAACGTTTATTGTCAATAATGTCTTTCAACATCGCTTGAGCTTGATTATACAAATCAGTTGCAGCTTCACCGACCACGTCATCTTGTAAAATTTTCGGGAATTTACCCGCTAAACTCCAGGAAATAAAGAAAGGTGTCCAGTCAAAATATTCCACTAAAGTTTCCAGTGGATAATTGGTCAGGGTTTGCATACCAATGAAATTTGGCTTCACAGGTTTATTGGCTGTAAAGTCAATTTTCAAACCATTTTCAATCGATTCTGTATAAGAAAGTTTCGCTGCTTTTGGTTGTTTGTTGGCAATACGTTCACGTACTTTTTCATATTCAGCACGATGTTCAGCGACAAATTTAGGCTTCATTTCAGGTGAAAGTAAAGTCGTTGCCACACCCACGGCACGAGAAGCATCGGCTACATAAATCACGGCATCGTTTGAATATTGTGGATCAATTTTTACCGCAGTATGTGCCTTAGAGGTCGTTGCACCACCGATCAATAACGGTACATGGAAACCTTTACGCTGCATTTCTTTGGCAACGAAAACCATTTCATCCAAAGAAGGGGTGATCAAACCTGACAAACCAATAATATCGACTTTTTCATCAATCGCTGTTTGTAAGATTTTTTCCGCAGGTACCATCACGCCAAGGTCAACAATGTCATAGCCATTACAACCTAAAACAACACCAACGATATTTTTACCAATATCGTGAACGTCACCTTTCACGGTCGCCATCAACACTTTACCTTTGGATTGGCTACCTGTCTTTTCAGCTTCAATGTATGGGTTTAACCAAGCTACAGCCTGCTTCATTACACGAGCAGATTTTACGACTTGTGGTAAGAACATCTTGCCTGAGCCGAATAAGTCACCGACCACATTCATGCCATCCATGAGTGGCCCTTCAATCACATCCAATGGACGTTTAGATTTTAGGCGAGCTTCTTCAGTATCTTCATCAATAAAGGCAGTGATCCCTTTGACTAAAGCATATTCAAGACGTTTTTCAACGGTATCATTACGCCACTCAAGGTTTTCAACTTGTTTTTGTGCAGCACTTTGACCACGATATTGTTCTGCAACTTCAAGCAACTTTTCTGTTGCATCTTGACCACTGTCGCCTTGATTTTGATTGAGAATGACATCTTCAACGGCATCTTTCAGTGCTTTAGGAATATCGTCATAAATCGCCATTTGACCTGCGTTGACGATCCCCATAGTCATGCCTTGTTTAATCGCATGATAAAGGAATACCGAGTGAATCGCTTCACGAACAGGCTCATTACCACGGAAGGAGAACGACACGTTCGACACACCACCTGAAATCATGGCATGTGGTAGGTTTTGTTTAATCCAACCTGTTGCTTCAATAAAATCAACAGCATAGTTGTTGTGTTCTTCAATACCTGTCGCAACTGCAAACACGTTTGGATCGAAAATAATATCTTCCGCAGGGAAGCCGACATCATTGACCAATACTTCATAAGAGCGCTGACAGATTTCACGTTTACGCGCAGCCGTATCAGCCTGACCTGTTTCATCAAATGCCATGACGATAACCGCAGCACCATACTGACGACATAAACGTGCCTTTTCGACAAACTCGTCATAACCTTCTTTTAAAGAAATCGAGTTAACAATCGCTTTACCCTGTACGCATTTCAAACCAGCTTCAATGATTTCCCATTTTGATGAGTCAATCATGATCGGGACTTTAGAAATTTCAGGTTCTGAGGCGATCAAATTCAAAAAGTGCACCATTGCACCTTGTGAATCGAGCATGCCTTCATCCATGTTAATGTCGATGACCTGCGCACCTGCAACCACTTGTTGTAGTGCGACATCTAAAGCTTCAGTAAAGTTTTCTTCACGAATTAAGCGGAGGAACTTTTTAGAACCTGTGACGTTAGTCCGTTCGCCGACATTCACAAACAGTGAATCATCAGAAATGTTAAAAGGCTCTAAACCACTTAAACGACATGCTGGTTTTGTTTCAGGAACTTGACGTGGTTTGATGTCTTTAACGGCATTATAAATTGCACGGATATGATCAGGTGTAGTACCACAACAACCACCTGTAATATTGATTAAGCCACTTTCCGCAAATTCTTTTAAGAATGCCGCAGTTTCTTCAGGCGTTTCGTCATAACCACCGAAGGCATTTGGCAAGCCTGCATTTGGATGTGCTGAAACAAAAGTATCAGCAACATCAGACACGGTTTTAACGTGAGGACGCATTGCATCAGCACCCAAGGCACAGTTAAAGCCAATTGATAATAAATCACCGTGACGTACTGAGTTCCAAAATGCTTCCGCCGTTTGTCCTGTAAGCGTACGACCAGATGCGTCGGTAATTGTTCCCGAAATCATCAGCGGTAATTCATAACCGATTTGTTTAAAGACTTCTTTCACTGCAAAGATCGCAGCTTTACAGTTCAAGGTATCAAACACAGTTTCAATTAAGAGAATGTCAGCACCACCCTCGATGAGTGCATGTGTTGCTTCGATATAATTTTCTTTGAGTTCATCAAAAGTAATATTACGGAATGCAGGATCATTTACATTTGGTGAGATCGAACAAGTTCGTGAAGTTGGGCCAAGCACACCTGCCACGAAACGTGGTTTTTCAGGTGTTGAATATTTTTCACAAGCCGCTTTGGCTAGTCGTGCAGCTTCAAAGTTGATTTCATGGACTAAATCTTCCATGTGATAATCAGACATCGATACGCGAGTACCATTAAAACTATTGGTTTCAATGATGTCTGCACCAGCATCGAGATAGGCTTCGTGAATCCCTTGAATAATTTGAGGTTGTGTCAGCACCAAAAGGTCATTGTTGCCTTTTAAATCAGATGCCCAGTCGGCAAAGCGTTCACCACGATAATCCGCTTCTTCTAACTTATGGCGTTGAATCATGGTTCCCATAGCACCATCGATGATCAGGATGCGTTGGGCAAGAAGCTCTTTTAAGGTGGCAAGTGTCGACATTCAAAACTCTCAGACAGTTTTTTTAAACGTGCAATATATTAACAGATTGTCTATATGATTACTGTAAAAGGCGATTTCAATGCTGTTTTATTCATGGGAATGATTGATTTGTTAAATTGATCATTTTTATATAGCCTAAACAAAAAAAGAATGCGTGTTTTTTCATCAATTTGTCATAAAAATCAGGCAATGTATGAGTCGTTTCATGTTGTTTTGTCATATTTGTCTGAAATATTACAAATATTATTACAGCTTAAATTGTCTTAATTTGGTAAATATGGTTTTGGTTTTATGAGTTTAACTATTTGAATTTAAATATTAAAAAATTAAAAAAGACCACTTTTGGTATGAGTGGTTGAAAAGAAATAGTGAAGAAATTGGCTATTTATTACAGTTGTTTGTCATATAATTGTCACAATTAAATTGAACAATAAGGGGATTTTATTATCCTCTTAACCGTCTGCATGAATTCGAATTTACCTCCCGTCTCAGATTCTGCACATTCAAACACTGTAAAGTCGACGAATGTACATGTACCAACGCCGAAATTTTTTATGCCGGTGTTTTTGACGATTATCGTTGCAACACTGGTCTATATTGGTGTGCAATTAAGTGCAGATTTGGCACATGTTCCACCTTTAAGCCTATATTCAGTCATTCTTTTAGCTTCAGCATTATTTATTGCTTTAGGCTTTGAGTTTGTAAATGGTTTTCATGACACAGCCAATGCTGTAGCCACGGTGATTTATACCAATGCTTTGCCTGCACCTGTAGCTGTGATGTGGGCTGGTTTTTGTAACTTTCTCGGGGTAATGGTTGCAAGTGGTGCTGTAGCATACGGCATTATTGCATTGCTTCCTGTTGAATTGATTATGAATGTGGGAAGTGGCGCAGGCTTTGCCATGGTTTTTGCCATGCTCATCGCTGCTATTCTTTGGAATTTAGGGACATGGTTTCTCGGCATTCCTGCTTCAAGTTCACATACTTTAATCGGCTCGATTTTAGGTGTGGGAATCATGAACTACATTTTGCACTCATCAAGTGGTGCAAGTGGTGTAGACATGGATCAAGTGATTAAAGTGGGTAAGGCTTTATTATTCTCTCCTTTAATTGGTTTTGCTTTTGCAGCAATTGTATTCTTGATCGTGAAGAAAATATTCAAGAAACAATTGGAATTGTTCCAACCACCTGAAGGCAATAAGCCACCACCGCCATTGATTCGTGCAATCTTGATCTTTACCTGTACAGGTGTAAGTTTTGCGCATGGTTCAAATGATGGGCAAAAGGGTATGGGACTGATCATGTTGATTTTGATTGGCTTGGTTCCGTTGGCTTATTCTTTGAACCGAAATTTAGATCATCAGCATTTACAGTCTTTCTCTGAATTATCAGGTCAAACGGCAACTGCGATTTATGCACAGCATTCAAATATTTCAGATGATCAAGCACGTTCAACGATTACTAAATACATTCAAACCAAAGAAATGACACCTGCAGTTGTTCCTGCTTTGGCAAGTTTGACGGATCATTTGGGTGATCGTGTTGCTAAGTTTGGCGATTTGAAAGATATTCCAGAAGATGAAGTTTCTTCATTACGTAATGATATGTACTTAAGTACAACCGCTTTCAAACGTTTAGATAAAGCAGATCAATTGCCAAAAATGAACGAATCACAAGAAAAGGCAGTTAAGGCATATCGTAAAAACCTTGATTCATTCCTTCAATACATTCCAAACTGGGTTAAGGTTGCTGTTGCATTGGCGCTTGGTCTAGGTACGATGGTTGGATGGAAACGTATCGTAGTCACGGTTGGTGAGCGTATTGGTAAACATCACATGACTTATGGTCAAGGGATGTCTGCGGAATTGGTTGCAATGTCTACTATTGCAGCAGCAGATGGTTTTGGTATGCCAGTTTCGACTACACATGTATTGAATAGTGCTGTAGCAGGGACAATGGTTGCCAATAAAACTGGTCTGAATTTTGCGACAGTGCGCACGATTCTTTCAGCTTGGATTTTCACTTTACCTGCGACAATCTGTTTGTCTGGTGTGTTGTATTGGTTATTCTTAAAAGTATTCTAAGTTTAAAAATATTCTAAAAGTATTCTAAGCTTTGA
Organism: Acinetobacter sp. P8-3-8; assembly: GCF_000214135.1. Taxonomy (GTDB): domain Bacteria; phylum Pseudomonadota; class Gammaproteobacteria; order Pseudomonadales; family Moraxellaceae; genus Acinetobacter. The sequence goes on along the minus strand of NZ_AFIE01000068.1, from coordinate 5,907 downwards.
TTAAATTTAGAAATTTAAAACGCTGCAATTGCAGCGTTTTTTATGGGTTATGCTTTGAGCTTTCATGATTGACCTGCTCGGTCTAGTCATGTGCTGTGATTGCAAAACTTATTTTTTCAATTTTTCTGCTACCTTTTTGATGGGTAATTTATCTGTGGCAAAGCCATAGATTGCAGCAAAAGGTAAAGCAGTTCGTGCAAGATAAGCAACCCGCCATAAACCACCGTGATTTGCACCATCCATCATCAATTCCAAAGGATGTTGCATTGTGGTTTTTGGATTGGACAGAGCATTTGGATTTCTCAAGTCATGAATCCATAGGGCTGCCATGATGGCATTGGTTGTTTCTGGATTAAATGCTTCAACATTAAACAAACTTGCTCCATTAAAAGCTGCTTTTAATAATGGATTTTTAGTGACGGAATGCGTTGTTGTAGACGGTGCAATATTGATACTGACATGCTGACCTTGATGCCGTGCTAAAGTCGCTCGCCATTGTTGAATACGCTTCGCCAACGCATAGTTTGGCCCTTGCTCAATGACCAAACAGTCTGTGATGCCATAAGCTTGTCCATTATCAGAAGAAATCAGTTGTTGATTGTTATCTTTAAAAAATTGCTTCATTGAAAGCTTGGAAATACTTTTACTTAACAGTGTTTCAAGTTTTGAACGTTGCTGATTTTTTATGGTTGCGCCGTGAATCACTTCTTTGGGAACAGCATAAACATCAGTTGGAGTACACATATACATCAGTGATGAATCAGGTTTTTGTTCACTGATATGGCTCATAATACTGTCCATTGCCATAGAAACGCGGACGTGTTTCTCACCATCTAAATAGGCAATAGAAGCTAAATCCAGTTTATGTGGATTGTCACAGAGCCATTGGGTAATTTCTGGGATTTGAGTCAGTAAGTTTGCACCTAACTTGGTTTTTAATTCTTGGATATTTTCAATATCATCAATCTTTTGGAAACTCGGTGCATATAAGGTTGCATTACCAGCTTGAATAGTTTTGAGGATTTTTTCCCATACACGCTCATTGGGCAAATCGACAGCAATAATATTGGCTTTCCATTGAGCTAACCATGTGAGTGGGCCAGCTTCAGAGGCCGCACCAAATAACACCATAGTACGATCAGACAAATCGAACCATTCAGGATGTGCGTTGGCTTCACGTAATGCTTTGGCATGACTGGCTTCAATAATGCCTGCGTCTTCCCACGTTTGAATTTGATTGAGTAAAGCCTGACCTTTTAAGTTTTTTCCATGGTAAGGAACAAACCATTCGGGCTGAGTTTGCACATGTCCCTTAACAGTAACCGTTTGAATATGTTCAGTGATTGGCACGCTCATAACATCTTTTAAAGAATAACGTTGCCCATTTCTAAAAAAATCAAAACTATGTTGTGCTTTGTGTAGACCTTGTTTGGCAATAATGATCGGGTTTTGGATCGACTTAATACCATTTTCGACTAAGGATTTGAAATAAATAGGATAATTTTTACGCCAATTTTTTTCATTTAAAACGTGTTGAGCGCTTTGATTATCAACCATAGACAAGGCTTCTGCTATGATTTCTTTTCCAACATTAGATGAGCTCGATTTTTGAGTTGCAGGATCGATTGGAAATTGTAAACCATCAATTGAATTGGACATGCAAAATATCTCGCTTCTAATGCATTATTAATATACAGGTGTATACATTATCCATGCCAAATTGACGAATGTGGTGGCATTATCTACCAAAATTGTCAGAGAAATATAGATCGATAAGGGAGAGATAAGGCGGTAATTTAAAAGATCTATTTTTTGATAAAGAGGTAATACATATTTCAAAATTGATTGAGTAAGTAAAGAAATGCAATCTTTTAAAAATGATAAAATATTCAAATTAAAAAACCTATTAATTGTTTGATTAATAATAAAATTATGAACAATTCCGACAATTTTAGTTGATTTTTACTCATTCAGCCCCATCTTCAGTTAAAATACCGACTTCAGCTTGAGGATAGAGTTATGTCGACTGAGAACACCGATACTGCAGTTGCAGAAGAAATTCCAAATTTATTGATTACTCCAAATGCGCAAGAGTATTTAAAAGATCTTTTGGACAAGCAGAATACTCCAGGAATTGGCGTTCGTGTATTCGTAGAAAATGCGGGTACTCCACGTGCTGAATGTTGTATGGCGTACAGTGCACCTGAAGAAGTTGTCCCTACAGATTACAAACAAGATTATCCAGATTTTCCAGCATTTGTTGATGCACCATCTATTCCATATCTGAAAGATGCTGTGATTGATTACAATAAAGATCGTTTTGGCGGACAGTTGACATTCCGTGCACCAAACTCAAAAGTACCACGTGTTGGTCCTGATGCATCAATTGAAGAGCGAATCACTTATGTACTTCAAGCCGAAATCAATCCAGGTCTAGCAGGGCATGGTGGTAACTGTGCATTGGTAGAAGTGGTTGAAGATGCAGAGCATGGTTTAACTGCTGTATTGAAATTTGGTGGTGGTTGCCAAGGTTGTTCTGCAATTGATGTGACCTTAAAACAAGGTGTTGAAACGACCTTAAAAGAGCATGTACCTGAATTGGCACGTGTTGTTGACCAAACTGACCATAGCCAAGCAGAAGGTGCTTATTTCAAATAAGCGCTTTGTTTCGCAGTGAAAAACCTCCGACATTCGGAGGTTTTTTTATGGTTCAATAAATTGAGTGCAACTTTTAGAAGCTATCTAGAATGTTATCAATGCAAAACTAAAAAAACTATATTGAATTCGTAGATGGTTGTTATTACGGGACTCGTTTTGTTGCGAATTTCTAGTCTTAATATTCTGTTTTTACTAAGCAAAAGAAAAGCGCATTATGCGCCTTTCTCTATATTCAGAATTTTTAAAGTGTTATCTGAGTAATAAAACTTCTCTAAATAAATACGAGCACGTGATTTTAAATGTTCAGAAGAAACCATTTTTTGAATCACAGGTTCAAGTAGTGCTTGTAATTCATTTTGAATCAACGATTCATCGATATTGATATCTCTTAAAATAAGATCGAAAGGGCGTTCTTCATTTCGGACATACCAAGCAAAAACACCATCATGTACTTGTTTGCTTAAATAATCTGTTTGACGAAGATGTTCCCAAATTTCATGACCCATTTCGACAGTATTGGGTAAATCATTCACTTCAATATATTGGCGTAATGCACCAATAGGCACTTTTTTGATTTTGTGCCAAAGGTTGGCTTGGAAATGGTAGAGTTTTTGATCATCAAATTGTTGATTGATGACTTGTTCACTGAGTTGACTAATTTTAATAATATTTTTCTGTAAATAATGTTTAACCGTATCATCCAAATTGGTATCAGTAACCGACTCTAAAACGGATTTCCCCATTTTCATAAAACGACTTACACCGGGCACTTTTTTATTCATCATAGAATTATCAATATAATCCTGAATGGAATGATGAATCAGCTGTGTCAGCATGGTTGAAAATGAAGGGTTATTTACAACACGCTTAATCAATGCCTGACGATGACCAGATTTACTTGCTACATATTGTGCAATTTTATCAATGGTGAGGACTGGAATAATATCTTCAATTAAAGTGTCATCATTACTTGGATGAATTAATGCAAAACGGATATGTTCTGTAATCTGTTCAATTAAAAAATGGCTTGTGGGCGTTGCTAAAATTTGTTTTTGAATGAGTTGATTAATATCCTCAAAAGACCAAAGATCCTTTAAGGTGTGCTTTCTAAACCAATGATAAAATTCAGTAAATTCAATTTTAATGGTTTCAGGCTGCGAAAATTCTTGATCAAAAAAAGCTAACTGGGCTTCAATGAGTTGTTCAACAAGATTGTTTTTCATATAGACCTTATTTATACATTTTTTGATCGGCTAAAGGATTTTTTAAAGGTTGAACTTTATTTAAGAAATTCAAGTAATCATCAGACACACGTTCTGGTGCTTCTAACAGCGGCATGTGTCCCACTCGATTGAGAATAACAGGTTCTTCAGGTCGTTTTAGAATAGACTTCAATTCATTTGCAACATCAACATTCACGATTTGATCTTGATTTCCCCACAGAATCAACGTTGGGGCTTCAATATTTTTGACCATTGTTGTAAATGTCGTTGGCGTATAAAGACGATTTAATGCATCAATTTGATTGATGATTTTTGCAGTATCTTGAGATTTCGCAATGAATAGTTTTTCTTGTTCATTTCGAATCACACTGGCTGTAAAAGGTTGATCAAATATGACCTTTTTCATCACAAAATCTAAATCACCTTTTTGTGTAATTAATAATTGTTTTAAATAAATAGGGTTCTTTAAATAATTGGTATTGTTCGTTTTAAAAATCCCACCCGTACTCATTAAGAAAAGGCTTTTGGTATCAAACGGGTATTGTGATGCATAAAACATCGCAATTGTACCGCCCAAGGAGTGACCAGCAATATTTAAATTATCTTGAATGTGTGCAGCTTCAATAAAACGTCTGAGTTGTTCCGTCACATTTGGAACAGATAAATCAAAATTTTCAGGAATTTGCGTACTACCTGCGGAAGGTAGATCTGGAATAATGACGTGATAATAAGGTGTGAGTGATTTTGCAACACTATTCCATGTGTCACGGCTACTGGCTAGACCATGAATCAGTAGAACAGTCGGTTTGTTTTTATTACCACCTTCACTATATGACCAGACGACATCACCGACACGTAAGGTTTTAGATGTTAAACCCGCCCAAGCACGTTCTTCTTGTACAATTTTCAAATAATCTACATATTCGGGCGTATTGCTTGCTGCAAGCGTGTGGCTAGCAAAACTGAGCATGCCGATTGTAGACATACAGAGTAAGATGCTATTTAAAAATTGAAGAAATTTTTTATTGGACAGTTCTGACATTCACATGGTTCCTTGCTAATGGCTTACCATTATATAAAGCAAATGTATTATTGATGATTTTAATTTTTTCAGCATTTGCCGAAAGGGATGAATTTGTATATTTTTTGCCAGAGCTGAAATACTAAAATATGAGAATTAATAAGTTTTTTTGTGATAATATCTGCAATTATTAAGAAATAAGTGATAATTTAAACTAAAAATAGGCGATTTGATAACCACAGTGTCATTTAACAAAAATTGTAACAGAGTTTATTTTTAGTCAGTGACTTTCATATTCTACAGCATTAAAATTAAATGTAACCTCCACTCAATGGAATAAAATACAAATGCTAACTGCTCAAGAAGCTTTAGAACGATTGAAACAAGGTAATGATCGCTTTGCACATGGTGAAACAAATCTGACTAAATTTTTGACGCATCAGCAGCGCTCAGAAATGGTAGATAGTCAGGAACCATTTGCAATTATTTTAGGGTGTTCGGACTCTCGTGTTCCTGCTGAAATGGTATTTGATCAGGGCTTTGGGGATCTATTTGTAATTCGTGTAGCAGGCAATATTGTTGCGCCTTCTCAAGTGGGGAGTGTTGAGTTTGCTGCAGACAGTTTTGGTTGCCCTTTGGTCGTTGTTCTTGGGCACAGTCACTGTGGAGCGATTCATTCTACAATTGAAGCACTTCAAAATCCGAATGCACCATCTTCTGCGAACTTGATGTCAATTGTAAATCGTGTACGTCCTTCAGTTGAAATTTTGATGCAAACTGAGTTAAAGGATGATTTAGAAAAGTTATGCATGCATGCTGTGAAATCAAATGTATTTGCTTCAGTCAATCAATTACGTCACGGATCTGCTGTATTAGAAAACTTGATTGCGCAGGGCAAGTTAAAAGTGGTTGGTGCTGAATATTCTCTTGAAACGGGTGAAGTTTCTTTTTACGATTTTTAAGCTTGAAGATTTGGTCTTTAATTTAATTTTAATAAAGTTTAAG
>NZ_AFIE01000069.1 GCF_000214135.1 Acinetobacter sp. P8-3-8 | reverse complement strand
AAATTTAAAACTAATCCTTGTTTGGATCAGTTTCATTTTCTATCTAAATTAATCTAAAAACTTAACCACAGTGCCGATTTGAACTTTACGTCCCAAATCATTGGCATCCCAATTGGTTAAACGAATACAACCATGTGAAGCCGTTTTAGAAATTAATGATGGATTCGGTGTACCATGAATACCAAAAGTCGGTTTACTCAAAGCAATCCACATATTTCCGACAGGGCCATTCGGGCCTGGAGGTAAAGCTAATTTCTTACGATTCCCACCTTGCACAAAATTCTTTGGGTTATAACCGTAAACAGGATTCGGAGCGACTTTAATCACTTTATGTGTGCCTTCAGGTGACGGTGTCCCTGAACCACCAATCGTCGCAGGAAATGATGCGATCAAATGATTTGAAGCGTTAAACAAATAAAGCTGACGTGCAGGTTTATGTGCAATGATTAGCGCGACATTTTCAGGTAAGTCGTTACGAACGATTGGCACTGTAATCGTTTCACCTACTTTTTTAAAACTCGCTTTGGGATTTATTTGTCGTAAAAAATCTTCATCTATATGAAACTTTTCACCTAACATTTCTGTGGTACGGGTGAAATATAAACCTCGCATCTTTGCTTGAAGTGCATAGTTACGTGGAATTGATTTGACATAAGGGCCTTTGATATCTGCTGCTGTAATGGTATACGTGCCAAATGCTGCTGCTTTTTGATTTTTCAGCAAACTGTCCCAAGTTTGTTTGGTGAGTTCGCCTGTAATAGGTAAACCTTGTATTTGCTGATAGGCTGAAATGGCTTTGAGAAAATTTTTACCACTTTTAGCATCAATTGGACCAGGCGATGCATGTGAATTATTGAGCATCACTTGAGCACGTGCGTAGACTGGAAATTGTCCTCTGCCTATATTTTCCGACCAATTTGACTGATTCAAACTGTCCAAAGACCAGTTTTGTTTGGTATTAGATGGAATTGAATGATTGTCCTCAGTCGTTTTCGCTTGCTGTTTTGCAAAAATTTGAGATTGAATATTCAATGTGACCAAACACATGACACAGATAATGTTTGGCAGTAACTTAGCCATAAAAATTCTCAAGTACATCGATGTTATCGTTTATTTATGTTCTTAAATAAACCTTATATAACAGACACATCATAGACATGTAGGTTATGCCAAATATTTTAAATCAGTATTCTTTCAAAAAATAAACTGAACTCTTAATCACTAACTCACTACAAGCCCGTATAATTTTTATTAATAACGGAGCAGGTAAAAATCAAATCTGAAATTTATTTCTAAAATAAAATTTAGATTTTTTAAATAGTTATATAAGAAATTTAGTCAACCGTTTATTGTTTTGAATAAAATTAATTTATATGAATGTATTATCTTTTTTTTACAATAATAAGCAATAGTACACAGTCTAAATAATGCCTAAATTTGCTTATTTTTATCGTGAATAAAAAATGATTTTTTACCTAAACAGTATTGATGAATCATTAACTACTGAATTACAACGAATTGCATAATCTTTTTATTTACCAAACAGCATAAATGTGTGACAACAATATGAATATATTGAACATATTTTAAGCTTCCCATTCATTTTCATCAGTTAATTTTACTTATTTGATTTGAAATAGTTGTTATCATTTTTAGTCTTTATCGATTATCATCTACTTTATTTTTTTAGTAAGAATTGCCTTGAATACGATTACCTTACTTCAGCCGGATGACTGGCATGCCCACCTACGTGATGGTCTCGCTTTAAAACGTACAGTACCTGATTTAGCCAATCAATTTGCTCGTGCGATTTGTATGCCGAATCTCGTTCCACCTGTGAAAACAGTTGAAGAAGCGAATGCTTATCGTGATCGTATCATGGCGCATGTGCCTGAAGGTGTGAATTTCGACCCGCGTATGGTGCTTTATTTTACTGACCATACAGCACCAAGTGAAATTCTTAAAATTAAAGCATCTGAGCATGTCAATGCAATTAAGCTCTACCCTGCTGGTGCAACGACCAATTCTGACAATGGTGTCAGTGACATTCGCAAAGTTTATGCAGTCATTGAACAACTTGAAGAACATCAAGTTCCATTATTATTACATGGTGAAGTGACTCATAACCATGTTGATATTTTTGATCGTGAAAAACGCTTCCTTGATGAAATATTGTCACCATTATTAAAGCAATTTCCTAAGCTTAAATTGGTTTTAGAACATATTACGACCAGCGAAGCTGCTCATTTTGTTCTTGAGCATGATCGTAATGTTGCAGCGACCATCACACCACAACATTTATTATTTAATCGTAATGATATGCTCGTAGGTGGGATTAAACCGCATTTCTATTGCTTGCCTATTTTAAAGCGTCAAACACATCAACAGACCTTATTAGAAGTAGCAACCAGTGGCAGCCCGAAATTTTTCCTTGGTACAGACAGTGCACCACACTCTAAAAATGCCAAAGAAAATGCATGTGGTTGCGCAGGCTGCTATAGTGCGCCTACAGCAATTGAACTCTATGCGCAAGCATTTGATCAAGTGGGTAAACTCGAACGCTTAGAAGGTTTTGCCAGCCACTTTGGTGCAGACTTCTATGGCTTGCCTCGCAATACCAATACGATTACTCTTGTCAAAGAAGATCAGGTCATTCCTGAAAGTTTAGATTATCTGGATGGTGAAGACATTATTCCGCTTTATGCAGGAAAAACCATCCATTGGAGAAAGGTGTGACAACTGAAACACAACCTGTAATTGGACAACGCTTCCGTGGTTTTTTACCCGTCGTCGTCGATGTCGAAACTGCAGGTTTTAATGCAGATACAGATGCATTGCTAGAAATAGCGTGCATCCCTATTATTTATGATGCTGAAGGAAAATTTGTTCCCGGTGAAGCACACCATGCACATATCAACCCTTTTGAAGGTGCAAATCTAGATCGCCGTTCGCTCGATTTTATCGGGATAGATCCGTTTAACCCAATGCGTGTTGCAATGGCCGAAGACGAAAAAACTGCACTTAAACGTATGTTTAAAGCAGTGAATGATGTCCGTAAGCAACAACATTGTACTCATGCAGTATTGGTTGGGCACAATGCACATTTTGATTTAGGTTTCGTTAAAGCAGCAATTGCACGTACTGGAACTAAAAATCAAAATCCGTTTCATAGCTTTTCAGTTTTTGATACAGTGACTTTAAGTGCAGTCATGTTTGGTCAAACCGTATTGGCAAAATCATGTATTCAAGCTGGAATTGAGTTCGATGGTAAAGAAGCACACTCTGCTTTATACGATACTCAAAAAACAGCTGAACTGTTTTGCTATATTTTGAACAAACTCGCTCCTCACTTACTTGACACTTTGATGGCGGATCAATAAGATAGCGCCATCTTCTAAACGACCCTATCGTCTAGAGGCCTAGGACATCGCCCTTTCACGGCGGTAACCGGGGTTCGAATCCCCGTAGGGTCGCCATCTATTGAAATACTCTCTTTTATTAAAATTAATGCTTTTAATTTTAAATCAGATCTATACATTTCGTTTGAATACAATCTAAATATTCTATTTCTTTAGCATCTTCATTGCGCTAATTTTATCCATTTGATTTATTCATTTTCCAATACACAAGATCAATTGAATTTTCAGAATTGGCTGTTGTAATACGCCAATAATGAATCACGTAAATTATCAATCAATAACTGCGCATACAAACTTTATCTACACGAAAATAAAACTCTTAAATATTCATATTCACGATTCGTTTAGATATTCAACATACGCACCTATTTTTAGTAATTTTTTTTGACAAAATTGTCATTTATCATTAATATACGCATCACCTCAGTACGACCCTATCGTCTAGAGGCCTAGGACATCGCCCTTTCACGGCGGTAACCGGGGTTCGAATCCCCGTAGGGTCGCCATATTCTATTTCTTCTATAATTATAATGACATTATTCATCAATTCCGCATTGATCTATTTATTATTTTCACTACAATAGCTCGCTTCATTTGTTACAACATTTCAACTATGTCTTCATCTCAATCAGAGCATGATGCTATGCACTCTACTTCAAACTCAGCACCGTTAAAACGTGCGATGAGTACTCGACACCTGGTGATGATCTCACTAGGTGGTGCAATTGGAACCGGACTTTTCTTAGGTTCTGGTGAGGTCATAGCACAAACTGGCCCAATTGGTGCCATTATTTCTTATATCCTCGGCGGTATCATCGCTTATATGGTGATGCTTTGCTTAGGTGAACTCGCAGTACATATGCCAGAGTCTGGCTCATTTGGTAGCTACGCTCAAAAATATATCGGCCCCGCAACAGGTTATACCGTGACTTGGCTATATTGGCTGACGTGGTCTGCGACTTTAGGTACAGAGTTTACTGCCGCTGCATTGTTAATGCAGGAATGGTTCCCACACATTTCCATGTGGTTATGGACCATTATTTTTGCAGCAATCGTGTTTGGCTTAAATATGAGCTCAACCAAATGGTTTGCAGAATCAGAATTCTGGCTCTCCTTGGTAAAAGTGATCACAGTTATTATCTTCATCTTGCTCGGTTTATTGGCAATTTTTGGTGTGTTGAATTACCAAGGTTATGAATCTGCACCGCTATTTAGCAACTTAACTGCGAATGGTTGGTTCCCTCAAGGTTTATTCCCTATTTTCGCGACCATGCTGATTGTGAACTTTGCCTTTTCAGGGACTGAGTTAATTGGTGTAGCTGCTGGTGAAACCCAAGATCCTGCTAAAAACGTTCCTAAAGCAATTAATACTGCGATTTGGCGCTTATTGATCTTCTTTGTAGGCACAATCATTGTGATCAGTGCTTTACTTCCACATCAGTTGGCAGGACTAGGTGGTGAGGGTGTAAGTAGTAGCCCATTTGTGACCGTATTTGATCACATTGGTATTCCTTATGCAGAAGACATTATTCGTTTCGTGATCATCACAGCATTGTTATCCGCTGCCAATTCTGGTCTATTTGCTGCTTCACGTATGATGTGGTCTTTATCTGCGAAGAAACAACTCCCTGCGGTATTTTCTAAGCTCAATGCACGTGGAATTCCCTATGTTGCGATTATTGTCACCATGTTTGGTGCATTACCAGGATTGCTTTCTGAACAGTTTGCTCCTGAAACCATTTTCAAAAATTTGCTTGGCGTAGCAGCATTTACCATGGTTGTGGTATGGATGAGTATTTGCTTAAGCCAATTTAATTTTAGACGTCAATGGTACAAACAAGGCCATACTAAATCTGAATTGGCTTTTGCCGCACCACTGTTCCCGATCGTGCCGATTTTAGGTTTTGTATTCTGTTTAATTACAGGAATCAGCATGGTGTTTGACCCTGAAATGCGTGCTGGCTTTGTCAGTTGTTTAATCTTTATTGCTGCCTGCTATATCAGCTATGCAACATTGTATAAATCTAAAAATTAAACGCTTTAAGTGTTGAATTAAATAAAAGATGTAGCACCACGCTACATCTTTTTACATTCCACAATAGAAAAAGTTTTTTGAATTCTTTAAATTAGAATCAACAATATAAAAATCTATAAGAACGACGATGAAAATTATTTTTGTGCACGGCATGAATCAGCAAAAGTATGATGCAGATTCACTCAAACAACATTGGTTAGATATTTTCCAACAAGGGATTGATGAAGTTCATCTCAATGTCACGACAACTGAGTTGAAGATCGCATTACCCTTCTACGCAGATTTAATTCTCAAACATCAAATGAGTAATTCTTTCGATTTAGGTCATTTTTTACCAAAGTCGCTTTTGGAATACCACGACCACAAAGGTATTCAAAAAACAACGCCTTTAAATATTCAATCTACTACAGAAATTCCACAACTTCCTTTTTTAAGAGCAAACCAAAGTTTGAGATTTTCAACACATTTGTACTTGCTCTCACAATTAATTAAAGATAAGACACTCAAAGAATTTGCTTACCTATTGAATAAATTCCCGAAACTACATGAAAGTTTGATTCATAAATTTTTGATAGAAACCTATTTCTATTTGGCCAATTCTGACTTTATGGAAGAAGTACATCAACGAATTTTAGTTAGCCTTGAAGATGATGAAGAACACATTATTGTGGCTCATTCTTTAGGTACGGTGATTGCATTTAATCTTTTACAACAGCTTAAATCTAAATACAGCATTCAACGCTTTATCACGCTGGGTTGTCCTTTAGCATTTAAAGTGATCCAAACCAAATTGTTACAACCGATTGAACGACCGACTAGTTTGCATGGAGAATGGCTTAATTTTTACTCATCTGAAGATTTTTTAACAACCTTCCCACTCGTTAATTCCCCTTTTGATTTTCAACCTAAAATTATTAATATCGCCATCTCAACGTTTATTAGTACACCACATGAAATTGTCGGTTATTTACAACATCCCGATGTCATACAAAATATTTTAGAACCGATTTTAAAACCTGATTAGAATAATTTGAGTTGTTTTTATTCAAATTCCTTGTTTTTGCTTTGTTTTTATACATTCAAACGTAATTTCACTTTTTATTGCGGAAAAAGATTTGACACTTTTCCATATTCGACCTAATATACGCCCACCTCTGAAACGACCCTATCGTCTAGAGGCCTAGGACATCGCCCTTTCACGGCGGTAACCGGGGTTCGAATCCCCGTAGGGTCGCCATTAATTTAATGGTTTAGTTTTCAGTTGGTTGCCTCAATCTATTGACCCTATCGTCTAGAGGCCTAGGACATCGCCCTTTCACGGCGGTAACCGGGGTTCGAATCCCCGTAGGGTCGCCACATTCAAGAATGCATCATTGTAAAAATCAGTGAAAGTTCTTATAAAAAACCTGAGCATCATGACTCAGGTTTTTTTATGTCAAATTTTTAATCTTTTAATATCGTCTTGGTCACTCATTTTCTATTTTCAATACATTTCAAAATTCAATCAGAGCAATTAAGAATATAAAGCAAAGCCAAAATTCATCATATTGAATTTTGGCTTTTTGTGAATTGATTAGCGTTGCCAATGTATGATCAATATCGATTATTCATCTGTTAATGAACATTCATAATTACTCGGATTTTGGCTACATCTGATCTTCTTTAATATTTTCATCATTGCAGGATCATAATAACCTTCTTTGGTCATCTGAATACGTGCTTCTCGCATAATTTTAATATAACCTGGTTTATCCGCTTCTCGCATTTCCATCCAATATTTGTCTGGAACTTCTCGCTCAATCTTATCAACGAATTGGAATGCAGGCGTCAATTGTTTAGAAATCATTTCACGTGCAATCGATCCCATTCCCACTGGAAACTTATTACGATGCATAATCAGTGTGCCTGTCACCTGTATCAAAGGAAATTTAATAATTCCTCCAACCACATTACCATTTCGATCTGTCATTCCTTTATGCAATTCGAGTGGTTTAAATAACAATGCAGGCCCAGCCATGATATCGACTTCTTTATTATTAAATTTTCCACCCACAGTCAGTAAATCGACTGAAACAGGTTGAGCACCTACATTTTGAACCAGTTTTCTTTGTGTACCATCAAAACTCATTACCGCCACTTTTTTACCCGCAGCTTTTGCAATGGTATCAATACGACGATCATTAACAATAATATAAGCCGCACCCAATGGCACAATGCCGACAACTTCGTAATCTTTATTGACCATTTTATTATCATATTCAGGGCGAGCTAATAGCTGAATCACTGTAATTAATTGCTTATAGCTTTGTACTGCACCCAGTGCATCAATACTACCTACAAATGGATTAAATTGACGTGCTCGTAAATTACTGATCCCTGCTCCATCACATCTTTTACTACGGAAATCTTCCGTTAATACTCGCTCATCGGTATAAACACGAAGGTTAATGTCAGTCGTGGCGGTTTTCTTTAATTTTGGATAATTTAAATCAATACGCATAGTTAATTTGGTTGGACGTGTAATTTTCATGTCCACCCCAAAATCTTTGGCGATTTGTGAAACCCGAGGCAATTCACTGATATAACTTGTTGCCTGCTCAAATGCCTCGCCATTTGCACCATCGGGCGAATAAACACATAGGGTCACTTGTTTTGGTATTTGCTGCCAAATTTTAGGATCATTCATTAACTTCTTAATTTTTGCTTTTGAATGTTCCGATAAGGTTAAATCAAGTTTTTGTGCAGGTGCAGCATGTGTTAAGGGCACAACAGCAGATAAAGCAATAATTGAAAGTGCTTTAACAAGTTGTGGTTGTGTTTGCTTTATTATTTTCCAATATCGTTTGATTGAATATTGCATAGCCCCATCCTGTTGATTTTCTTGTTTATCCATAACGATTAGCGTATCCACTCCAGTAGATTTTATCAGCCTAATAGAAGTATCTTGATTAAGAATTGACTGGATAAAATCCAACATTTGTCACCAAAGACATTTTTTATACTTTACGCTCTTTTAAATTTTTTTATATAATTATTTCAAATAGATAAAAAAGCCTTCTTGTTGACCGTTTATCTAAAACTCATTTGATTTAAACTGATTTGAAAAATATTGAGCAATAAAAGCTTGAACAACCAAAAATCATTTTGAATCAGCTTTCTCATGTTTATTTGGTCTGTTTAAAGCTTTTTCGATCAAAAAATAAAAAGCACCACCTGTGTGATGCTTTTAAAATCAATCTTTTGCACTTTCATCAGGTGGAACTTCGGTAATTTTACCACCACGAGCTAAGAAAGCTGCGACCTCATCTTCGAGTGCCTCACGCTGTCTTTTTTTCGCAGTCACCGTTAATGTTTCTGCTTCAGCTAGATCTGAATCAGAAACTGTTGAGTCACTTGCAGCAGCGCCTTTCTCGGCAGCTTTCGCTTCATCATCATCTACAGCAAGATCTTCAGTATTATCATCATAATCATTAGAATCTGTCATCTTGAAACTCCCCATCAATGACGTCAATTTACCATTCTAAAATGGTGATGTTATACCGTGAAATGTAGCAAGCTCTTTTCGTTTCGACTAGAGGGTTATGCAAAAAAAATGTACTTTTTCTAATCAAATTCGTAAAAAATGACTATGTTTGCTTAAAAAGTATCAATTTAAACAGCATACCGTGTCGACTTTAAAGTCGCTAATCCATTCGCTTGTGCCATAAACTGATCTTTTAAAAATGGCTGCTTTTCTACCTGCTTCAAACCAAAATTTCTCGCCCAAACGATTGGAAATATTTCAGCACTTTCAAGAAAACCAATTGCAGACATGCTGTGCATCATTGCATCATTTTGACCTTTACGCTGATGTTCATAACGTTTCAAGGTTTGCTCATGCGCCCAAACACCACGTTTTAAGTCATGTAATAGCACATCACATAAAATAGCCGCATCTAAACACCCAATATTGACACCTTGCCCTGCCAATGGGTGAATCACATGTGCAGCATCACCAATTAAAGCCAGACCATCTTTCACATAACGCTGTGCTGCACGGGCTTTCAATGGAAACTTAGCTCGTGGCGTTGCTTCCAAGACTTCACCAAGCATGTGATGGCTTTCTCTAGTCAAAAGCTGACAAAAAGCTTCATCATCAAGTGCAGCATATTCATCTGCATAATCATCTGGCAACGTCCAAACAATTGAAAGCCATTGTTCAGCCTGTTCTACGTTTAAACTTGCCATAGGTAAAAAAGCCAAAGGGCCTGTAGGATGGAAAATTTGACGAGCAACGTATTGATGGGATTGTGTAGTTCGAATTGCACAAGTTAAACCCGCTTGCTTATAATCTAAAATATCTAGGTCAATAAATGCTTGCTCACGTACAAAAGAGTTTGCGCCATCTGCACCGATTAAAAGTTTAGTCTTAAGTTGCGTTCCATCCGCAAGTTGGATGATCCAACAGCCTACACCACGTTCAACACGAGTCACTTTGACTTGAGTTCGATAATCTTGCAATTGATCTAACATTTGTTGCTGAATGACAAGATTAAGCAAACTTGGTTCAACCATCGAACCTAAACTTTGTTCTGCTGTTGGAAATTTTTCAGATGCATGACCGAAATTGATTTCACCATAACCATTTTTATTCCACACCTGCATCCCTGTATAAGGCATTTGGCGGGCAATTTTATCCCAAACATTCACTGTTTTTAAAAGATGAATTGTGGCTTGGCTCAGTGCGAGTACACGTGGATTAACAACAGCTAAAGTCTTTTCAGCATCGAGAATAGGCGCAGCATCTAAAACCGTTGCTTGCACGCCACCTTGTGCCAATAACAAAGCCGTTAATCCACCGACTAAACCGCCACCAATAATGACAACGTCTAATACCTCTACAGACTGATTCACTTGGTTCATGCTTTTAATCCCATTGCATAATTGGCAACCAAAGGCTTAATTCCTGGTATCACATCAAAAGCCACTAAACCTGTGTTACGCAACAATTTAAGCACTGGATTTTGATTACTAAAACCACGCACTACAGAATCACAAAACTTAATTACACGTTTCTGATCTGCAAGACGTGACTGCTCATATGCTTTCAACATTTCAGGTTCACCAATATCTACTGATTTGGCAATTTGCTCTTGAATAAAGCGCATCAATACATCAGCATCACGCATACATAAGTTGAAGCCTTGTCCCGCAACGGGATGAATGGTGTGTGCTGCATTACCCATCAAAATCACACGACCAACCGCTTGTTTGTCGGCTAGAACTTGTGACAATGGAAAACTAAAACGCTTACCTGTTTTTTGGAATTTTCCAGCACGATCGCCATAGGTTTTTTGCAAAGCATCTAAGAAATGTTGATCATTTTCCTCACCTAACCATTCGCCTTCTGTGCCTTTTTTCACAGGCCATACCACTGAACGACGGTATTCCCCAGGCAAAGGCAATAATGCCAATGGGCCTAAATGACTAAAACGCTCAAATCCAACTTGATGATGTGGCTTGGATGTTTGTACTGCCGTTACAATCGCC
This sequence comes from Acinetobacter sp. P8-3-8, assembly GCF_000214135.1. Classification (GTDB taxonomy): domain Bacteria; phylum Pseudomonadota; class Gammaproteobacteria; order Pseudomonadales; family Moraxellaceae; genus Acinetobacter. The sequence goes on along the minus strand of NZ_AFIE01000069.1, from coordinate 1,351 downwards.
ACTTGATCATAATCATGTACATCTACACCGACACCCAATGCTTGACGACAGAATGAATCACGACCATCAGCAGCAATCACCAACTTTGACTTGAGTGAGTATGTATTTTGATCTCCTTGTTTCGCGTCAAGGTAAACATATTCACCATCTTGTTGTAGTGAACTCACTTGCACACCATCAATCAATTCAATCAAAGGCTGTTGGCGAACTTGTGTCAATAACACACGCCCTAACCATGCATTTTCAATCACTTGTCCAAAGCTTTCGACTTTTTCTTGCTCTGCAACCAATCGTGCCTTACCAAAACTACCTTGTTCTGTAATATGTACTTCAAGAATAGGTGTGGCATGTTCTTGTAATGCCTCCCAAAGTCCTAGTTTTTGGTAAATTTGTACGGTACGACGTGACAATGCAGTATTTCGTGCATCAAAACTGGAATGGTATGGCGCAATGTTTGCATCATCATAATTCGGATATTTTATAGCTTCTAAAAGTTTGACTGCGATGTTTGATTTCGCCAACATCAGTGCCAAACTCAGCCCAACCATACCACCGCCTACGATGATGACTTCTTGTTGCATGCTTTGATCCTTTCTATATGCGATTCAGCAACCTGAATACTTATAATCTTGATTGATTTTATATTACATCAAGGTAAGCTATTTTTATATTGAAATAGAACATTGTTGTTTTATTTGTACTGAATCGCTACGTTGTTAGTCCACCATACATGCTTCACATCTATAGTTTTTGTACAGTTTCAATAAACCAAATTATGAAATAATCAATAAAAATTTAAATATTAAAAATATCATTAGCTTAAGTAGCTATTTAAATAATAGCTGGAACATTTGTTTCATATATAAGAAATTTAATGCAAATTCAGTAAAATGGTTATACAGATCAGTCATTATCCATTTCCAAAGAATTTCCAACAAGATTATAAAGTTTTACTTGGCGTGCACCAGCATTAAAAAATAACTCTTTAAAACAACGTATTTCAATTTTTGCTAGATAATCTTCAATAGGTTCCATGATTTGAACAAAGGCTATGGGAGCTGTATATTTAAAAAAGAAGAAACCTTTTGAATGATGCTTCATCAGCTCTTTTAAAGTTGTCGTTGCACTCTCAAAATCTGCCAAAATCATTCTTGGATGGTGATAAGGAATTTTAAGGATTTCTATTGCTTTAACCGTACCATCTAGTGCCATAAGCTCCATACGATTTTTATAGAAATGTACCCATATTGCTTGTGAATGCTTTTTTAAGTCATCTTGTATCATTTTTTTTAATTCTTACTTAACATTTTAGTTTGATTATAAATATATTTTGTTTAACTTCCAATTTTAA
>NZ_AFIE01000070.1 GCF_000214135.1 Acinetobacter sp. P8-3-8 | reverse complement strand
AAAATTGATATCTCTGTTCATAAGCCGATAAATACTGGATCACCTCATTTCGTGTTGGATAGGTCTGTTCAGTGATGGGCATCATCCAACCGGATAGAGAACTCCAGGTATTAGGAGAAAAAAGACGCAATGACTCCCAGGTATGCAGCCAGGCACCCCCCGCTTGATTTTGCTCATCCAATATAATGAATGGGATTTTCTTGCGCTTTAAAAAATAAGCGGTAGATAAAGCGGCCTGCCCACCACCGATAATGATCACATCAGTTTCAGTCTGTTTCTGGTTCAAAGCCTTCACCTTTTCCTTATTTATCTCTGACTTCTTTAATGTAAAAACCCAATCATGAAGACTGGGTTTTTACAATATTCATTGTACCTTTAACAGCACTTCATCGGTACAGCATAAAAGTGTTACTGACCTGGCAATGAGGCGCAGTATTTAATACCATCCAGCATTTATAAACTGCGCTGATTTACACGCTTGGACAACTCTTCAGCCGATTCCTTGCGTTCAGAATAACGATCAGTCAGGTATTTGCTTTGACCACGAGTCAGTAGAGTGAACTTAAATAACTCTTCCATGACATCCACAATCCGGTCATAGAAAGCTGAAGGCTTCATTCGTCCATCTTCTTCGAATTCCAAGAAAGCTTTCGGAATTGAAGACTGATTTGGAATGGTGATCATCCGCATCCACCGCCCCAAAATACGCATCTGGTTCAGGCTGTTAAATGACTGTGATCCACCACTGACTTGCATCAAGGCAAGGGTTTTACCTTGGGTAGCACGGATTGCTCCTCCTGCAAGTGGAATCCAGTCTATTTGTGATTTAAAAATGGAACTCATAGAACCATGACGTTCAGGTGAACACCAGACCATACCTTCAGACCATGCAAGAAGCTCATGCAGTTCTTTTACTTTTGGATGCTCAGTATCCGCATCTTCTGGCAAAGGAAGGCCCCACAAGTGATAGATACAGATAAAGCACACATATGGAGGTGCTTTGTCACGGTTAAAATGGGAAAGAAAATGTCCACCAGATCTTGAGCACAGGCAGGTTAAGTATAAAAATAACGTGATCGAATGTAATCATGGCAAGCTAAAGCGGATCATTAGGGCCACTTTAGGATTCAAATCGATGAAGACGGCTATGCCACATGCATCTATTCAGACGGCATTAAACACCGATGATGTACAGACGAAGTAGTAGCAGCCGATCCTACTAAAAGAATAGCAAACGATAAAAACAGCGATAAGCATGTTTTTAACCACTGCATAAAAATAGACCAAAAATTAAGCTTTTTTAGTTTTACAGATTCGAAAATAAATAGTAATAATTCATGAATAGTAGCCGAAGCTACCATTCATGAATCCAAATCATACTATTTTAAAAAACTAATTCGATGCCTGCACCATATTTCCACCCTTTTTCGGAATTAGTAGCCTCTTGCATAAAAGTATCTTGCTGTCCTTTTTCATACTGATAAGCAATATCAATAAAAGGTTTAAATCGCTTAGTAATCTCATATCTAGTTTTGATACCAGTTTTTAGTTCTGATAAACCTGATTTTGCAGCATAGTTAGAATCATCGCTAAATATTACATCTGCTTCGATATAAGGTTGAGTAATAAGTTTCTGAGTTAAAAGCAAATCACGTTCTAATTCAAAACTTGCTCCCCAAAAATTATTCTCACCGCCATAAAGATATGCTTGTGTTTCAAAGAAATAAGGAGCTAGACCTAATATACCAATAACCCCATCCACTCGATCGCTGCTGCTGTTATTTTTATCTTCACTATATCTTACCCCAGCTTGTACATCCCAAAATGGGGCTACGTTACGGCTATAAAGTGCTGATACAGCATATTTTGGATCATTACTTTCTGACTTTTCCGAATTGGCTTCAATAAATAGACGATTTTCATCTGTCCCAATCAAAGTTTCAAACTTCGTTCCTAGTGTACCCTTACCATCTTCATCAACTATCCATGCATTTTCAAGTTTTGTTGCTTGATAAATTTGTCCGCCATGTTCTTTAAGATGATCATCATGAGATGGGGCTGATCTCTTTCTTGCGGTCAGAATAATATTATCTCCCCCATTTGCATTTTCCATTGAATAATATTCTGGATACAATTCTTGGGGGCTATATCTTAAGCCACCAGACTCCTGTAATAAGACTCTCATACCATTTGTAATATTACTTTCTTGTTGCGAAGTGCTGCTATTAGCAAAAGTTAAGTTTGATATACTTACTAATACAATTGATAAGACTGTTTTTGAGAAGAAATTCTTAGTGATTTGCATGTGGATTTACTCCCTTCTCACTTATTGGGGGCTGAGCAACAATATTTTTTGAAACACTATCTTTGTCTACTTGGGCGACAATTAGTTTATTCATCATTCCTGCGCTCATATGGTAAAGCAGGTGGCAATGAATAGCCCACTCCCCTAACTCATCAGCTGTGAGTAGAGTGGTTATCGTTTTCCCAGGTGGAACAATTACCGTATGTTTGTTTGGCATATTGCTTGGATCCTGACCATTCTCAAGCTGCATAAACATGCCATGTAAGTGCATTGGGTGAGCCATCATACTGTCATTTATAAATTTCAATCTAATCCGTTCACCATATTTAACTTCTAATGGCTCCGTTTCATTGAATTTTTTACCATTGATTGTCCAGATATAACGCTCCATATTTCCGCCAAGACGGATCTCTATTTCACGTTCAGCTGCACGAGTGTCTTTTTGAGGATCTAACGATTGCAAATCACTATATTGCAATGCTTTATTACCTTCAGGTGTTGAAGCATTTGCCCATCCAAATACGGTATTATCATTCTTGTCTGAAGCCGCCTTAACAGTAGCGCTATTCATCGGCATATCATGATTCATACCTTTCATAGAAGACATATCATGATTCATATCTTTCATTGAAGACATATCATGATCCATACCTTTCATAGAAGACATATCATGATCCATACCTTTCATAGAAGACATATCGTGATTCATGCCTTTCATAGAAGACATATCATGATCCATACCTTTCATAGAAGACATATCGTGATTCATGCCTTTCATAGAAGACATATCATGATTCATTCCCATATCTTCCATAGTCAATAAAGAACGAGGACGAGGCTTAGGCATCTCAATTTGTTTGACTGCTGGGCTGCTTTCTTCATGTAATGTTCCCACTGAAAAACCGGTACGATCAATAGATTCAGCTTCAATTTGGTAATGTGCTTGTTTTGGTTCCACAATTACGTCATAAGTTTCAGCAGTACCAATACGGAACTCATCTACAGGAACGGGCTTTACAGGTTGACCATCAGCACTGACTACAGTCATTTTTAGGTTTGGAATGCGTACATCAAAGAATGACATAGCGGAAGCATTAATAAAACGAAGGCGAACTTTTTCACCAGCTTTGAAGTTACCCGTCCAATTTTGCTGAGGTGTCTTGCCATTCATTAAAAATGTATAACCAGTCACATCGGACATATCTGTTTTCAGCATTCGCATCTGATTCCACATAGAACGGTCTTGCCAAGTCGCTTTTAGCCCATCACGTTTAACTTGTTTTAATACATCGAATACTGTTTCGCGGCGGTTCTGATAGTAATCTGCTTCTTTTTTAATATTTTTCATAATTTGATCACTTGTCGAATTATGAAAATCAGAAAGCAAAACAACGTAATCTTTATCGGTTTTTTCAGCAGCTGTTAGTGGAGTTTTATCTTTAGGATAAATAACAAAAGCACCATATAAACCGTCTTGTTCTTGTCCTTTACTATGTGAATGATACCAATAAGTACCATTTTGGCGGACTTTAAACTTATATTCATAAGTTTTATTAGGGGCAATGCCATTAAATTTGTTAAATCCAGGTACACCATCCATAATTCCAGGTAATAATAAGCCATGCCAATGGATTGAAGAGTCCTGATTTTTTAACTTATTGTGAACACGGATAACGGCCTCATCACCTTCTTCAAATTCAAGAAGTGGTGCAACGAATTTACCATTTACAGTAATTCTCTCAACTGGTTTTCCTGTGATATTTACAGTTTGTTCAGCGATTGTTAAATCATATTCTTTAACTTCCGCCATTACCCAAGTTGATGAAAATAAACCAACTCCAATTAAGAGTATATGACTTAACTTTTTTGACATTCTATCTCACCTTTAGAAAGGTCAAGGTTGAAGTAATAAAGCAAATATTTAGTATAAACTTTAATACTTCTTTCTCGCTATTTATAAAATTATTTATTGCTACCAGGCATATTCATCTTTGAATGATCCATTTTAGAATGGTCCATATTCATCATAGAATGATCCATTTTTGACATGTCAGATGAGTTAGGAGACTGATGTTGACTATGATCTTGCTGAGTCTTGTCATCTTTTTCCATTTTACAAGGTTTTGTACAAGGTTCCTGTGCTTTTACCGTTTTAGTGGCACTTGAGGTTGATACATCTTTTGCCCAAGATTGAGTACCAGCAATTAAAGTTCCAGCACACATTAAAATTGTTAGACTACGACGCACTACAGTTTTCATAAGTTTCTCTAAAGGTTAATTTCTTGTTACTACAATAAAGTGAAGCACTGAACATCTAAGTGACTTGAAAATGACATTTTTGTAATCTATCTCGATCAGATGTTTTATAACGTTATTATAGTTTTAATGAATAACTTAGGATTCTGAGATGAGAATACTATTAGTTGAAGATGAACAAAAAACTGGTGATTATCTCAAGCAAGGTTTATCCGAAGCTGGCTATATTACGGACTGGGTTACAGATGGGTTAACGGGTAAACATCAAGCTCTTTCTGAAGAGTATGACTTAATTATTTTAGACGTGATGTTACCTGGACTAAATGGTTGGAATATTATCAATGATATTCGTAGCAGCGGTAAAACAATGCCCATTCTTTTTCTTACCGCCCGAGATCAAATCGAAGATCGAGTAAAAGGATTAGAGCTAGGCGCTGATGATTATTTAGTTAAGCCTTTTGCTTTTGCAGAGCTTCTAGCTCGAATAAAAACGCTCCTTAGACGAGGGCAACAAAGAGAAGATAATAATATTATTAAGATTGCTGATTTAGAACTTGATTTGAGAAAACGTCGGGTAACACGAGCAGGTCAACGCATTGATTTAACGGCTAAAGAATTTGCTCTTATGGAGCTTTTTATGCGTAGAAGAGGTGAAATTCTACCAAGAGCACTTATTGCATCTCAAATTTGGGATATGAACTTTGATAGTGATACAAATGTAGTTGAAGTCGCTATTAAACGATTAAGAAATAAAGTAGATAGTAATTTTACCCCTAAGTTAATTCAAAATATTAGAGGAATGGGGTATGTATTAGAGGTAGAAGATGAATAATAAATTATTCAAATCTATCAGTTTTCGTATTGGTATTATTTTCTCATTATCGACTATATGTATTCTCATTATGATGGGGTTTTTCATCCATAAATTAGTGATGCATCATTTTGAAACGCAAGATCGTACCCAATTAGAAGGTAAAATCCAGCTTATTCAGAATCTTCTCCAACAGCATCCTAAAAATTCTCCAGAACTTGATCTATATTTGAAAGATGCTTTAGTTGGACACCATGATCTTATGGTCCAAATAGAACGACCGGCAGGTCAGATTTTATTTAGTTCAACACCTTCAATCATTAATACTCAACAGTTAATCAAGTCAGCAAATAACCCTTGGATTAAATGGAAAATTAAGAATAAGACCTATCGTGGCATGATCTACACTACAGGTATAAATAGAAATTCTGAAATACAATCTGTACGAATTATTGTTGGGATCGATACATCAGAACATCTACATTTTCTAAAAGATTTTAAGCGTCAACTTTTGTATATTGGTTTGGCTGGTACAATTTGTTTAATGTTTTTAGGTTGGTTTGCAACCTGGAGAGGTTTAAGACCAGTGCAAAAAATGGCTAAGGTCGCAGAAGGAATTTCTGCTCAACATCTTTCAGAACGTTTAGAAGTTGAGCATACACCAACCGAACTAAAATCATTGGCAATCGCCTTCAATGCTATGCTGGACAGACTAGAGTCAGCTTTAGAAAAACTTTCCGATTTTTCATCTGATTTAGCACATGAAATTAGAACACCGATTAATAATTTAATGACCCAAACTCAAGTATGTCTCGCCCGTAACCGAGATATTGGTACTTATCAAGAAATACTATTTTCTAATTTAGAAGAATTTGAACGTTTGGCTCGAATGGTGTCCGATATGCTTTTCTTGGCAAAAGCAGAACATGGCTTAAATTTACAGAACTTACAGAATATTGACCTCATTAAAGAAGTTACCGCTTTATTTGATTTCTATGACGCTCTAGCTGCCGAAAAAAATATGACACTTCAACAAACAGGATCTGGCAATGTAAAAGGTGATCCTGCTATGTTACGTCGCGCACTCAGCAACCTATTGTCTAATGCAGTTAAATATGGAAACAAGAATTCTACAATACAGATAAAACTTCAACAGAATTTAGATAACACAATATTTTCAATTGAAAATGAAGGCCCTGAACTCTCTCCTGAACAACTATCCAGATTATTTGATCGTTTTTATCGAACAGATGCGTCTAGACAAAGAACAGAAGAAGGAACCGGCTTAGGGCTTGCCATAACAAAATCTATTCTTGATATGCTTGGGGCGACCATCCAGGCTGAATCCCTCAATGGTCGAATCATTTTTACCATTGTTTTTCAAAGTGAATCCATGCAAGGGGAATCATTTTAACTCATTTTTTGAACCTCTTCCATTTACCCGAGTTGACCTTACATAAAGCTCAAACTGAGAGCCAGAGCTACGCCAGCACCTATCATGGCAATTGTGTAGCCAAATATGATAGCTCGGCCAAACTGTGCCCCCCCTGTCATCCATGCAATTGTCGCTTTGCTTAACATGTTGCTCAGTGTGGCCAGCCCTAGCGCGACAGCAGCCACATTTGTTGTTAAGCCTTCAGTACTATGCAGGCGGGCAAGTGAGACTAAAATAGCATCTACGTCTGCTAGCCCAGAAATAGTCGATAATACGAAGATGCCGCTGGTGCCCAACCATTGTTTTGCTGCCGGGACCAAGACTGCCATGACAGCCAGGAAAGCAGCGAAGCTGAATGCTGTCCCAAGATCAAAAGGAGCCATTGCTTCTATTGTTCGATCGTTGTTTTCAGCGCTGGTAATTTGGCGTTGTCTCCACAATGCCATACCCAGCAGAAGGATTCCCGCAATCATCATTGCACCACCAAAAGTGCTTAGCAATGCTGGCTCAATGACGCCTATCAGCACAACCATACGAAAAAACATGATGCCACAGGCAGCCAATGTTCCAGAAATAGCAGCACTGACCATGACGGGGTGCTGGCGTGTATAGCGTGCCAGTGCGACAGTTGCAGCTGTAGAAGATGCCAAACCACCCAATAGACCTGTCCAGAATATGCCTCTTTCTGAACCGGTAAGCCGCATGGCAAAATGACCTGCCAGAGAGAGTCCGGCAATCAGGATCACTGCCCACCATAACTGGTAAGGATTTAATGCAGCAAAAGGTCCCAGACCCGTATTGGGTAAGTAGGGTAATATAACGACAGAAAGTACCAGCAACTGCAGGGATGCGGTTAATTCACGATGCTCTATCAAGCGTAGCCAACCGTGTAAGGTTGGCTTGAGATCCAAAAATACAGCGACGATTACAGCCGCGGTTAATGCTAAAGTAACATTACCATGGGATGCATATGCACCTAAAACTAATGTCAACAGCATCGCGATCGTCGTGGTAGCGCTTAGATTACCGGAAAGTTTTGCGGTACGCGCGTAGGACACTGTTAATAATAAGGAAAGCCCTAATACGGCCGCGACCAGCGGCCAAGGCCCGAAGTTTGGTTGTAAATGACCGAGCACTCCTCCGAGCAATCCTGTCAATGTGAAGGTACGTAGGCCTGCTACTCGGCTGCCCTCGGGCAATTCACGATCGTGCCATCCTCGTTCTAAACCAATGAGCAGGCCGATGGCAAGTGCTGCAATAAGACCTGGTACATCTGGTGGAAGAAAAGAACTCTCTATCATAACTTTTTATTTCGCAGGCGAAGGGCATTCGTGATGACTGAAGCTGAACTCAAACTCATAGCCAAGGCGGCAATCATCGGTGACAACAACCAACCGGTAAATGGATATAGTACGCCAGCCGCGATAGGGATACCCAAAGCATTGTAAAGGAAAGCAAACATGAGGTTCTGTTTCATGTTGCCGACAGTAGCTTCCGAAAGTGAACGGGCAACAGCAATCCCTCGTAAATCTCCCTTGACCAGCGTAACTTGGGCACTATTCATTGCAACATCAGTCCCGGTTCCCATAGCGATACCGACATCAGCTTTAGCCAAGGCTGGTGCATCATTGATGCCATCACCAGCCATAGCCACGATGCGACCTTCCTTCTGCAATTTGCTGACCAGTTCTAGTTTATCTGCGGGTTTGACTTCGCCATGTACCTCATCAATGCCTAGACGTGCTGCGACTGAACGGGCAGTGGTGAGACCATCTCCTGTTGCCATCACGATACGTAGACCCGCTTCCTTCAGGGTGGCAAGTGCTTCAGGGGTACTTTTTTTGATGGGATCGGATACTGCAAGCAGGCCGGCCAATTCACCATTGATGGCTAGATGCATCACACTTGCACCTTCTGAACGCAGCTCTTCGGCTTGCGGAATCAGAGATTGTACCGAGATACCTAATTGCTCCATCAGTGCTGTGTTGCCCAAAGCTAACTGACGATCGCCCACTTGACCTCGAACACCAATCCCTGAGCCTGATTCAAAATTATCTGGTGTTTCAAGAGACAGGCCACGTTCGTGTGCTGCATTTACAATCGCTTCGGCTAGCGGGTGTTCACTGCCTTGATCAAGACTGGCGGCTAAACGTAATACTTCAGATTCATCGAAACCTGATGCGGCAACCACACGATCGAATACAGGGCGTCCTTCGGTCAACGTACCTGTTTTATCGATGATTAGTGTGTCAATCTTGCGCAGATTCTCAATGGCTGCTGCATCGCGGAACAACACACCATGAGTAGCACCTTGACCCGTTGCAACCATGATAGACATTGGAGTTGCCAAGCCTAGTGCACAAGGACAGGCAATAATGAGTACTGCCACAGCATTGATTAATGCATAAACCCAGCTCGACTCTTCTGGGCCGAACAGTCCCCATCCAAAGAAGGTAAGCAAGGCAATGGCTACTACAGCCATGACAAACCAACCTGCAACCTGATCAGCCATGCGTTGCATTGGGGCTCTTGAGCGTTGAGCTTGCGCCACCATCTGTACGATCTGAGACAACATGGTACTTGAACCAATTTTCTCTGAACGCATGATTAGGGAACCATTGGTATTCAGGGTAGCACCAATGACTTTATCACCGATGCGTTTAGTGATCGGTAAAGGTTCACCTGTCAGCATAGATTCATCCAATGAACTGCTTCCATCGGTGACTACACCATCCACAGGAACTTTTTCACCTGGGCGGATGCGGAGTAAATCTCCTACATGGACATGCGTTAGAGGAACATCTTCCTCAGTTCCATCGGGCAGGATTCGGCGAGCTGTTTTAGGAGCAAGTCCGAGGAGTGACTTAATTGCAGCAGAAGTTTGCGAACGTGCTTTTAATTCCAGTATTTGCCCCAGTAGGGTCAAAGAAATGATGACCGCTGAAGCTTCAAAGTAAACAGCGACACGACCCATGGAGATAAATGAGTCTGGAAAGATTTGCGGTGCAATGGTTGCGACCACACTATAAATAAATGCAGCTCCAGTGCCCAAACCAATCAGCGTCCACATGTTCGGGCTGCGATTCACAACCGATTGCCAACCCCGGGAAAAAAATGGCCAACCTGCCCAAAGTACAATTGGGAGTGACAACACCAGTTCAATCCAGCTCTGAACAGCCATATTGAACAGGTTCATTTGATGACCAAACATCGCCAAAAAAGTCACGATGATGGTCAATGGCAGTGTCCACCAGAAGCGTCGGCGGAAATCACGTAACTCCGGATCCTCATCTTCCTCTAATTCAGGAATGAGTGGCTCCAGTGTCATTCCGCATTTAGGACAGTTTCCAGGATGATCTTGCCTGATTTCTGGATGCATTGGGCATGTATAGATGGTCGTACCTGTTGTGCTTGCCGCATTAACGTGTTGAACAGTCTGATGATGCTGTGTATGTGCATCGGCAGTCGTCGTTGCGGGTTTAGCGATATATTGCACCGGGCTGCTATGAAACTTTGATTGACATTTATCACTGCAAAAAAAGTAAGTTTTCCCCTTAAATTCCTCATGGTATTTCGATTCTTCAGTGACGGTCATACCACAGACTGGGTCTTTCAGTACGTCTGTTGTAGCCTGTGCCATATGGTCCTGGTTATGATTTTTTTGATCTGACATAAATAATTCTCTTATGGAAAAGTGGTTTTATGGCCGAATTTTGGAATAAATCTCGGAGTCTGTTGAGCATAGCTGTCATAGACAGCGCCAAACTGTTTACTCATTTCAGCCTCTTCCTTAATTGCCAAGCGGCTGTACATTAAGAGTAGGATTGGAAACATAATCAGTGTCAGTAAAGTTGGCCATTGCAATAAAAAACCCAGCAAGATCATCACAAAAGCCACGTATTGTGGGTGACGTATACGTGCATAAGGGCCTGTGATCGCTAAAGAATGCTGACGTTGCGCGTTGTACAGCACGTGCCATGACGTTGATAACAGGTAAAATCCATAGCCCAAGAAAACGTAACTGGCGATATGCAAAATGCCAAAATGTGGATCACCTTTTTCACCTAATAGCGTTGACCACAAGTGACCTGCATTATGAGAAAGTAAGTCAAGTTGAGGGAAGCGAGTTTGAAGCCAACCAGATAACAGGTAAATGGTTAAAGGAAAACCATACATTTCGACAAATAGAGCAATGATAAAAGCCGAAAAGGCCCCAAATGTACGCCAATCGCGCGCAGTGGAAGGTCTAAAAAAACTGAAAGCGAACATGATAAAAACTGCTGAGTTAATGATAACCAGCGTCCATAAACCATAAGCCGATTCCGCATGATTCATGATGGATCTCCTGATAAGAGCTATTTTTTGTTATCAGATATATCGGATTTTTTTTGCTGCGAGTGGTTATGCCCATGACCACCATGCATAAAAATATGCATCAGTGGACACGCTAAAAGGAATAAATAAGGCAAAGCACCGATAACGTGGGCTAAATGTTCCGTTAATAGAAAATAAGCTGCGATACCACCCAGCACGATTAGACCAATGGCATAACGTGTAGACCAGAAGTTAGGTACTGAATTATTTTCTTGGTGTTGGTGATTCATGGTGCTTTCCCCTAATTCATGGGTAACTATTTAGTTGCTGACGGAGGCATACAGTCCATCATCATCTGCATCATGGATTGCATCATGTCCATACGTTTTTCCATCATCTGCTGACGGTCAGCCATATTTGCATTCATGCTTTGGCTGCCCATCTGTTTCATCATACTCATACCTCCTTGCATGAGTTTCATGTGCTCAGCCATAAGTTTCTGACGTTCTTGTGGGGTTTTTGCAGCCATCATCTTCTCATGCATGGCTTGCATCGCCTTCATGTGTTGATCCATTGCAGCCATTTTATCTGTAGCAGTGGTGCTGGTAACTGTTTGCTTAATTGTTACTGCAGATGGTGCTGTTTTTTCAGGGTGGTGATCTTTGTGTTCATCGGATTGCTGTGCAAATGTATTCAATGACGCGGCTGCGATACATAAGCCCAAAAAAATGTTTTTGAATTTCATCATAATTTTTTCCTTTAAATAATTTGGAAGTAAAAGCTATGTTTTAGTACTGAACAGAGTCTAGGAATTTGACTACTAAACTGATGAAATTTTTGGTTATTCTCTGTCTCTCTTAAAAATTTTAGCACTATTAATTAATTATTTTTTAAAAATGACAAAAATGTAATTTTGAGATCTTCTCGAAATATATAGTCTATGCTGAGATGACAAAAATTTTATTTAATATTAATCTTTTAAAACTATTAAAGTTGTTATGATTTTATGTGCTTAAAAAAATAAAAATGAAATGATTAGATGACTCCAAGGCTAGTTAGAGACACATTCTTAATGTAATTTACACTGTTATTCCTTTAAAGAAAAATACAGTT
>NZ_AFIE01000071.1 GCF_000214135.1 Acinetobacter sp. P8-3-8 | reverse complement strand
GATTATGAATTACCATTAGGTGATGACTATAGTCAATTTATACAAACACAATTTTTATTAGAGAAAAATGAATAATTTTAAAGCCATCGAATTTTAAGATTTGATACATTTGTGTGCTTACATAATTATTTCCATCCTGATAATAATCTTCTACTTCATCTAAATCTAAGACATAAAAAACCACCCTTTCGGGTGGTCTCTTCAATGTTAAACCATGTCTTATTGAGCACGGTTCTTCATTTTACGGATAGTATCTAACTGAGCTGAAATCTCTGATAGAGATGCCAACGCAGCAGCTGTATCCACATCACTCTTCTGATTTGCCAACAATTGTTCAGCATTTTTACGTGCTTCAAGAATTGCAGCTTCATCCAAGTTTTCTGCACGGACTGCAGTATCTGCAAGAACCGTAACAACATGTGGTTGAACTTCTAGAACACCACCAGATACATAGATTAACTCTTCTGTACCGTTTTCAAGCAGAACGCGAATTGCACCCGGCTTGAGTAAAGTTACTAACGGAGCGTGACCAGGCATGATACCCAATTCACCGCCAGCACCTTTTGCGATAAGCATTGTCACAGTGCCTGAGTACAAAGACTCTTTAACACTTACAACATCACATTGCATAGTCGACATGTGAATCTCCTAAATTAGAGTTGCTAATTAAAGCTTCTCGGCTTTAGCGATCACTTCATCAATACCACCAACCATATAGAACGCTTGTTCTGGGATGTGATCGTATTCACCAGCTAGAAGACCTTTAAAGCCACGAATTGTTTCTTTAAGTGGTACAAGTTTACCAGGAGCACCAGTAAACACTTCAGCTACGTGGAACGGTTGAGAGAAGAAACGTTGGATTTTACGCGCACGGTAAACAATCAACTTATCTTCTTCTGCTAACTCGTCCATACCAAGAATTGCGATGATGTCTTTCAATTCTTTATAACGTTGAAGAACGTTTTGAACTGAACGAGCGATCTCGTAATGCTCAGTACCCACTACAAGTGGATCTAACTGACGTGAAGTAGAGTCAAGTGGATCGATCGCTGGGTAAATACCAGAAGATGCGATATCACGGCTCAATACTACAGTTGCATCTAAGTGAGCAAATGTAGTCGCAGGCGATGGATCTGTTAAGTCATCGGCAGGTACATATACCGCTTGGATAGATGTAATCGAACCAGACTTAGTAGAAGTAATACGTTCTTGAAGAACACCCATCTCTTCTGCAAGTGTAGGCTGATAACCTACTGCAGATGGCATACGACCTAGAAGTGCTGATACTTCAGTACCTGCTAGTGTATAACGGTAGATGTTATCTACGAACAATAATACGTCACGGCCTTTACCGTTTTCGTCTTTCTCGTCACGGAAATATTCAGCCATCGTCAAACCAGTTAACGCTACGCGTAAACGGTTACCTGGTGGCTCATTCATCTGACCGTAGACCATTGCTACTTTGTCAAGAACGTTAGAATCTTTCATCTCGTGATAGAAGTCATTACCTTCACGAGTACGCTCACCAACACCAGCAAACACAGATAAACCTGAGTGAGCTTTCGCGATGTTGTTGATCAATTCCATCATGTTTACGGTTTTACCAACACCCGCACCACCGAATAAACCAACTTTACCACCTTTAGCAAACGGGCAAAGTAAGTCGATGACTTTAATACCAGTTTCTAAAAGATCAGTAGAAGCAGCTTGATCAGCATAAGAAGGTGCTTGACGGTGAATCGGTAAACGCTCTTCAGTTGCAACTGGACCAGCTTCGTCGATTGGGCGACCAAGAACGTCCATGATACGACCTAAACATGCTGTACCTACAGGTACAGAAATCGGCGCACCAGTGTTAGTCACGTTAAGACCACGTTTAAGACCTTCAGTAGATCCCATTGCGATGGTACGAACTACACCATCACCAAGTTGTTGCTGAACTTCTAAAGTAGTTTCAGTACCGTCAACTTGGAGAGCGTCATAGATCTTAGGAACGCTGTTGCGTTCAAACTCGACGTCGATAACCGCGCCGATGATCTGAATGATACGACCGCTACTCATTGCTGTCTCCTCAATTCAAAATAATGTTAAACGGCAGCGGCACCACCAACGATCTCAGAAATTTCCTGAGTAATCGCGGCTTGACGCAGCTTGTTATAAATGAGTTGTAGACTCTTGATAAGCTCACCCGCATTATCAGTAGCAGCTTTCATTGCTACCATACGCGCAGATTGCTCACAGGCGATATTTTCAATCACGCCTTGATAAACCATAGACTCGATGTAACGAACCAATAAGCCATTTAGAAGCTCTTCAGCTTCAGGCTCATAGAGATAATCCCAACCGTACTGACGGTTAAGTTCCTCGTTCGTATCAGCCGCAGCTAAAGGAACAAGTTGTTCGATTTTTTGATTTTGAGTCATGGCGTTGACAAAGCCGTTTGATACGAGATAAATACGATCTAACTCGCCTTTATCAAACGCATCTAACATCACCTGTACAGAGCCAGTTAACTGTTCAAGACTTGGTGCATCACCTACTTGCGTAGTTGCGCCAAGTACTTTACCGCCGTAGCTTTTAAAAAACGAAACCGCTTTTTGACCAATCAAAGCAAATTGAACTTCAATTGACTGCTCTTGTTGCTGTTGTACGTGTTTAACCACTTTTTTGAACAAGTTAATGTTCAAGCCACCAGCAAGGCCACGATCTGAAGAAACAATGATATAGCCAACGCGTTTTACAGGGCGTTCAACCATATAACGATGTTTATATTCAGGATTCGCTTGTACCAAATGAGCAATTACACGGTGCATATTTTCGGCATACGGACGGCCCTGAGCCATGCGCTCTTGCGCACGACGCATCTTAGAAGCTGCTACCATTTGCATCGCGCGAGTAATTTTCTGCGTGCTCTTGATACTAGCTACTTTGGCGCGAATTTCTTTTAAATTTGCCATACGCTTAACCTAGTATTCGAAAGCCCTTTCGAGCTTCCGAAGGTTGATCCGTGAACCAAACCATAACTAACCACAACCGAAGTTGAAATTAGTAAGTTTGAGTCGCTTTAAAGCTTTCAATACCTGCTTTAATTGCAGCTTCGATGTCTTTGTTATAATCACCAGTTTCATCGATATTTTGCATTAACGCAGCATGTTCTGAACGGAAGTAAGCAACAAGCGCAGCATCAAAGTCTACGATTTTCTTCACTTCAACGTCAGCCATGTAGCCTTCGTTAGATGCATAAATTGAAACAGCTTGGTCAGCAATTGAATATGGAGCATATTGTTTTTGCTTCATTAATTCAGTTACACGTTGACCATGTTCAAGTTGCTTACGTGTTGCTTCATCAAGGTCAGAAGCAAACTGAGCAAACGCTGCCAATTCACGGTATTGAGCCAAAGCAGTACGGATACCACCAGACAATTTTTTGATGATCTTAGTCTGAGCAGAACCACCAACACGCGATACAGAAATACCTGCGTTTACAGCTGGACGAATACCTGCGTTGAACAATGAAGTTTCAAGGAATATCTGACCATCTGTAATCGAAATTACGTTTGTTGGTACGAATGCAGATACGTCACCTGCTTGAGTTTCAATAATCGGTAATGCAGTTAATGAACCAGTTTGGCCTTTAACTTCACCGTTAGTGAATTTCTCAACATAATCAGCAGATACGCGAGAAGCACGTTCAAGTAGACGTGAATGAAGATAGAACACGTCACCTGGGTAAGCTTCACGACCTGGTGGACGACGTAAAAGCAATGAAATTTGACGATACGCTACCGCTTGTTTAGATAAGTCATCATAAATGATTAACGCATCTTCACCACGGTCACGGAAGTATTCGCCCATTGTACAGCCAGAATATGGAGCCAAATACAACATTGCTGCTGGATCAGCTGCAGCTGCTGCTACAACAGTGGTATACGCCATAGCGCCAGTTTCTTCTAGCTTGCGTACTACGTTAGCGATAGTCGATTGTTTTTGACCAATTGCTACGTATACACATTTAATGCCAGAGTTTTTCTGAGCGATGATCGCATCGATCGCCATTGCTGTTTTACCAGTTTGACGGTCACCAATGATCAACTCACGCTGACCACGACCTACAGGGATCATTGTATCTACTGATTTATAACCAGTTTGTACAGGTTGATCCACTGATTGACGCCAAATTACACCTGGTGCTACTTTTTCAACAGCATCAGTTAATTTTGCATCAATAGGGCCTTTACCATCAATTGGGTTACCCAAAGCATCTACTACACGGCCTAAAAGTTCTGGACCAACCGGAACTTCTAATACACGACCTGTGCAACGAGCTTTTTGACCTTCTTGAAGGTTTAAGTAGTTACCTAAAACAACGACGCCCACTGAATCCTGTTCTAGGTTCAGTGCCATACCGTATAAGCCGCCGTCGAATTCGATCATTTCACCGTACATTGCATCAGCAAGGCCGTGAATACGCACAATACCGTCGGAAACCATAACAATGGTCCCTTCGTTCTTAGCGGTCGCGCTGGTGTCCAGATCGCCGATACGCTGTTTAATGAGCGCACTGATCTCGGATGGATTCAGTTGTTGCATTGCGCTATACCTCAATCTTTTTAAAGTTCAGTCTTCTTTTTACGCAGTAATTTTTATAAATAATTACGCAAGAAGACGAGTCCGCATTTTTTCAAGCTTGCTAAGCGCAGAATCATCTATCACTTGGTCGCCTGCACGAATAACAACACCAGCAATAAGCGCTGGATTTACTTCAACTGTAACTTTCACAGCACTGTTCAAACGTTTTTCCAACGCATGAGCCAATTTCTGTTCTTGTACTGAATCAAGCGGGAAAGCTGACTCAATAACAACATCTACAGTTTTGTTATTTTGTGATTTGAGTTGCTCGTATTCTGTTTCAATTTCAGGTAACAATGCCAAACGGCCATTGTCTGCAAGAAGTGTCAAAAAGTTTGACACTGCCGCAGTTTGTTCATTACCTAAAACTTTCGCAAAAAGACCAACCTGCTCAGCAGGCGTCAACTCAGGGCGATTTAAATAAGCGGAGAATGCTTCATCTTGCACCGCAGCACTGAGCAGTTGTAACGCAGTTGACCAAGAGTCAGTTGCATTTTGCTCAGATGCATAAGCAAATGCTGCTTTAGCGTATGGGCGTGCCAACGTCAAGAATTCAGCCATATTCGCCTCTCTTAAAGTTTAGCAGCCAGCTGATTCAGCATGGCATTATGAGCTTCTGCGTCAACTTGTTGGTTCAGAATTTTCTCTGCACCAGCAACTGCAAGAGCAGCAACTTGTTGACGTAATTCTTCACGAGCAGAATTGATGTCTTGGTCAACAGCTTCTTTCGCTTGTTGACGAATACGCTCACCTTCAGCAGATGCTTGAGTACGCGCTTCTTCGACCAATTGTGCCGCACGACGGTTCGCTTGTTCGATCAATTGAGCCGCTTGTGCTTTCGCCGCATCAATTTCTTGCTTAACTTGTGCTTGCGCATCAGCAAGATCAGCTTTCGCTTTCTCTGCAGCGTTTAAGCCATCAGCAATTTTACGCTGACGCTCACTAATCGCATTGATTAGTGGTGGCCATACAAACTTCATACAAAATGCGACAAAAATCGCAAATGCAATCGCTTGGCCAAACAATGTGAGGTTGATATTCATTGCAAATTCCTCAAATAGTGAATTTCGGAATTAAGCTGATTAACCTACAAATGGATTAGCGAAGATGAAGAACAAGCCAATACCAACACCGATCATAGGCACAGCATCAAGAAGACCTGCGATTAAGAACATACGAGTTTGAAGTTGTGGAGCCAATTCTGGTTGACGAGCAACAGCTTCAAGGAAGCGACCGCCTAAAAGACCAAAACCAATCGCAGTACCTAAAGCACCAAAAGCGATCAAGATAGCAGATGCAATTGCAACTAGACCTAAAGTGAGTTCCATGATAATTCCTCAGAGGTTAGGTTTATACCAAATTAAATTAAAAAATTATACCTAACCACCCGATGATAGTTAGGCAATACCATTAATGTTTTTCGCTTGCCATGCTCAAGTATACGATTGTAAGCATCATGAAAATGAAGGCTTGCAACGTGATAACAAGAATGTGGAAGATAGCCCAAGGCACAGACAACGCCCACTGGATCCAGAAAGGTAACAAAGCGATAAGAATGAAGATTAATTCACCCGCATACATGTTACCGAATAGTCGGAGCGCCAATGAAATTGGACGTGCAAGGAATGTTACTAATTCAAGAATTAAGTTCACTGGAATTAATAACGCTTTTGCAACTGGGTTACTTGGGTTAAATGGGTTAAGTGCCAATTCACCGACGAAACCGCCGATACCTTTTTCACGAATACTATAGAACAAGATGAGTGCAAATACAGACAATGACATACCTAGGGTAATGTTAGGGTCTGTAGATGGAACAACCTTGAAGTAAACGTGGTGTGGATCCATACCAAATACACTTGCACCAATTTGTTGAGCTAAATAAGGAATCCAGTCAACAGGAATTAAGTCCATCGCATTCATGAGGAAAATCCACACGAAAATGGTCAAGGCTAAAGGTGCAATTAAACGTGATTTACCATGAAACGTATCACGAACACTTGAGTCAACAAACTCGATAATCATTTCGATTGCAGACTGGAACTTGGTAGGAACACCAGAGTTTGCAGCTTTCGCTACACACCAGAAAATCAAACAGAAAATCAAACCAAGGCCAATTGACCAACCCATTGAATCCAAGTGAATAGCAGTGAACCCCATCTGTTGAGCTTCTGCACCATTCTCAGCCAATTTCCAAGTACCATCTGGCATTTTGCCATAGGTCATGTTGGTCAAGTGATGCTTGATATACTCGGTCGAAGTCAGGGCATGTTCTTCAGCAGCCATAAATCACACCTGGTCAATGTCAAATAATAAATAGAGTTAACGAATATCGCGTGCTGCATGATATCTCGTTAATCCCCAAAAAAATTTTCAATTTCTGCTGCGCTTATACTCGTTTTTGTTGCCGAGCCACCCAAAAAGGAGCGACCCACGACATTGCTTGAACGAGAATAAAACCACAAAACAATGCAACCGGGGATAACGGCTTGACATTGCTTAAAATTAAAATGAAACCAACGATCACAATTGCAAATTTGCCCATCAAGCCTCTATACATGTTCGAAAGAACTTGCTTTGAAGCACGCGCTCCTGCTGCTCGAAACGATTGCCAAGAAAAATAACAACTTGCAAGCCAACATATCAGTGCACCTAATGTTGCACTTAACGCCGCAGTCGTGTCTTTCAAGGCCCACGCTATCAAGGCTGAAACAGGAATCATTAACGCTTGTAAATAGACCAAAGCTTTTGCTAATCGTCGGTCAATCAAGCGATTAGTTTGGCTCATTTTTTACCCACTCACAGCATAAATGCTTGACAAGTTTAGCTGATGATCGTTTTTAATCGCAGGCATTATAGAGTTACACCCCTGAACATGCAATCTTTTCCCGACCTTAGTCGTGATTTTTTAAAATGCAGGTTGCTTTTCATATAAACAATTGTTGATTATTTTTTACATCATTTCCGTGCATTAAGTACGCAAGCTTGTGTTTCTTGTGCCAAAGTTTGCCATGCAACCACAAAATCTTGTTGTTTTGCCAAAGTTTCATCCACAGGTTGAAATGCGATTTCACCTAATTTTCGATACTGACTTGGGCTTGCACTCGACTCTGCCAAGAGACACATTTTTTTGTAAGGACGCGTGTCATTTAAAAACTTAATCTGTGCAACTGTAGGCGCAACATGCGGATCATCGGTCAACGCACCTGCAAACTTCAGGTTTAAAGAACGTTCGAGGTATTGATATGCATCGTGATAGGCCCAATAAGGACGAGCTGCGCCAGCACCTGTGACTTTCTGCGAAGCCAATAACATTTCTTTAGCAAAATTTTTAGCGTTATTCCAATAAGCAGTTTTATTTTCAGGATATTGTTGTGAACGTAATGCCGCCATAAAAAATCCAATACGTACTGCATTATTTGGATCTAACCAAACATGAGTATCCACTGTATCTTTTAATGCGACACCACGTGTACTGCGTAAAGGTAAAGCTTGGATAATGCCTGAATCCAAAATAGAAAAGGCTTTTGCATTCCCACCCAATACTTTTTCAAGTGGCGCTTCATGTTCTTTACCGACCCAAATCACTAAAGATGCATCCATAATCGTTTTACGATTTGCAGGTGTAAGCTGTACATCATGACCTGTTTGATTGCCTAATAGAAGCACAGGTTCTTCAATACCTTGGGTAATTTCTTTTGCAATGAGATAGATAGGATGCGTTGATACGACCAATGGTGCTTGAGCCCATGAGGCACTAAAAAACAATGCACATAAGCAAAAAGCAAGAATGCGATTCATGAAAATGTATTACCAAAAAAATTTATGCTATGATTGTTATAATATAACAAAAGTTAAAAAATGCCTACGTCATTCGTAAGTTGATTATGCTTCATGCTAATATTGGCAATTCCTGTCATTATCCAAATAACAAGTCTTGAGGTCTGATATGAGCTTATGTTCACACGAACACCATGACACTTTACATGGTGTACACGATCATCTAAATGTAGAAGCTCGTTTATCAGAAGCAGAAAACCTGTGTGCAACCTCAGGCGCGCGTCTTACTCCTTTGCGTAAAGAAGTGCTTGAGTTGATTTTGAATGCGGCTGGCCCTGTCGGTGCTTATGATCTGCTCGCCAAAATGAAAGGTGCTTCAGAGCGCCCTGCTGCCCCTCCTACTGTTTATAGAACCTTAGACTTTTTATTAGAAAAAGGTTTTATTCACCGTTTAACATCAATTAATGCTTATATCCCATGTTGTCACCCGCGTGAGGGACATCAAGCTGCATTTTTGATTTGTTCTAGTTGTCATGTCGTCAAAGAAGCATCTGCACAAGGTCTGATTCAACAACTTGACCAGCTTTCAGATTCAGACGGATTTAAAGCACACCACAGTATTATTGAGATTTCAGGAATATGCCAGCAGTGCTCGAACAAGGTGTAAGCCCCACATTAGTTCAGTTGCAACATATTAATGTGCGCATTGATGAACGTGACATTTTAAAAAATATCGATTTTTCATTACAAGAGAAAGAAATTGTCACGCTTATTGGCCCCAATGGCGCAGGAAAATCGACATTAATCAAAGTTTTATTGGGTATTTTAAAACCAAACTCAGGCAAAATTATTAGCCAGAAAAAATTAAAACTTGCCTACGTCCCACAAAAGTTCAATCCCTCACACAGTCTACCTTTACGTGTGAAAGACTTGCTTGATCTGGAAAAGTGCGACAAAGCGATTAAAGCAGAAATTATTCGAGACACAGGCATTGCCAAACTCGAAAACTCTAAAGTACAACAGCTTTCAGGTGGCGAACGGCAACGAGTATTATTGGCACGTGCTTTATTACGCCAACCTGACATTTTAGTTCTTGATGAACCCATGCAGGGCTTGGATATTCAATCCGAAGCTGAGTTATATAGCTATGTGCGTAGTTTACCTGAACGCTATGGTTGCGCTATTTTGATCGTTTCACATGATTTGCAATGGGTAATGCAAGGCACACAACGTGTCGTATGTTTGAATAAGCATATTTGCTGTAGTGGTCTTCCCGATAGCATTCAACAACACCCTGAATACCAAGCCTTATTTGGCGATACCTATGCGACGCAACGTGCTTTTTATCAACATCACCATGATCACTGTGCACATGGCGATGCAGCAAAAACTTGCGAGCATGATTCACGACCACATATTCACCCTGAACCGGAAGCATAAGCCATGATGGAATGGTTAGAATTACTGTTACCAGCATGGATCATGGGCTCACTTTTAGTGTTCCTGACCGCTCCTTTAGGCTGTTTAATGTTATGGCGTAGAATGTCGTTCTTTGCTGATACCATGGCGCACGGTACATTGCTCGGTGTAGCACTCGCTGCTGTACTCAGTTTACCACTGTGGCTTGGCGTGACATTTACTGCGCTATTATTGGTTGCCATTCTTTGGGTTTTGCACGATCCACGACTTCCCAATGATGCATTATTGGCCTTATGTTCAGCAACGCTACTGTGTTCTGGTTTATTACTGATTCAGCATTTACCTGCGTTACGTCCAGAATTACTCAGTTATTTGTTTGGTGATTTACTGACGATTGAATGGTCGGACTTACCTACTTTCGCAGCCGTGATTATTGGCGCATTAGCGATACTTTATAAATATTGGCAAGCGCAGATTCAAATCGCCATTGATCCTGATATTGCAGTGAGTGAAGGCGTTGATGCAAAATGGCAACGTTTAATATTCATGTTGCTTTTGGCTTTATTTACCGTTTTAGCATTACGTGCTGTCGGGTCGTTGTTGATGGGTGCTTTACTGGTTATCCCTGCGTTAACTTCTCGCCTAATTTCCCACTCACCGCAACAGATGGTCATCAATGCGTTTATCGTTGCGCAAATCGGTGTAACTGTCGGTTTATGGTCGAGTGCTGGACTGAATATTTCAACAGGTTTAAGTATCGTACTATGTATGTCTTTACTTTTTGCTGTGACGTTCTGTGTAATGAAAATGAAAAAGGTCGCTTAAACGACGACCTTGATTCAAACAAAACCTGATTTCGCGCTAGAAAATATTCTGTAATGAAATATACAAACCATAAATAGCGATCAATACGAGAATACAACCACATAGCCCTAAGATTTTTGGATAAATTCGACTTTTAGACAGCTTGTTAAAGCATAGATAAACTACCGATAAAGTAAGAAAATCTAAAATAATCCATGCAATCACTAAGATAAGCAAACTGATATTAATATCCGAGTGAATCCCAATAAATTGCGGAAAGAATGATGAAAAGAAAATGATGTCTTTTGGATTTGAAATACCGACTAGAAAACCTTTGATTAACCCACCTTCAATAGGTGACAACACTGTAGTTAACTGATGATCATCTTGAGCTAATGCCTCTTTTAAAATCTGATAGCCTAAATAACCAATATAAAGGCATCCCAATACTTTAATGATAAGAAAGAGTTTTTCATTTACACTCAACATACCTTTTAAAATGCAAATAGAAGCAGCAATCAAGACCAGAGATGCAAGATTGGTTCCCACAATCGTTTGTAGAGATTTGCGATAACCACCTTTTAAACCTGCACTTGCCACTAAAATCATGACTGGTCCTGGTGTCGCAATCATGACAATGACACTGATCACATATAGATAAAATTCTAAGTAATTCAAAAGATTTCCTTCAGCTTATATTTTATTTTCAAGTCATTTTTCACACGCAGTAATATTTATTGATGTACCAAACTCAAGAGCATCGCCGCACAGCTAAAGAGTACGGCAAATGTTCGGTTCATGTATTTTTGCTGTTTTGGAGATTTTAATAGTTTTAAAACCTTAGCAGCCAAGCCTGTATAACCGGCCATCACGATCAAATCAATGCTCACCATGGTGATTGCCATGATCACGTATTGAATCCATTGCGGTTTAGATAAGTCTAAAAATTGCGGTAAAACTGCTAGAAGAAAAACAATGGCTTTTGGATTACTAATATTGACCAAGAAACCATATGCAATCAGTTTTGGAATCGACTTTGTCGGTTGTTCTTTTTGAATATCAATCGATTGAGTTGGTGCTATCCACTGTACATAAGCTAGATAGAGTAAATACAAAACCCCAAACCATTTCACAACAAGGAATGCCCAAGGTGTGGTTGCAAATAAAACCCCAACGCCTGCTGCAACGATTGCAATCTGTACTAATAACGCCAGTTGCAGACCAATCGCATTCCAATAGCCACGGCAGAAGCCATAGTTTAAACCACTCGACATGGATGCAATCGCACCTGCCCCAGGTGAAATACTAATCACCCAGCATGCCAACATATAAGCGAACCAGACTTGATATGACATAACTGAAACGGAAAAATTAAAAAATGCATTATAGCGACTTTAATACGTTACTTTTCGATTAATTTAAGAGTTAAAAGAACTACGAAATTAAAAATTATTCTTA
>NZ_AFIE01000072.1 GCF_000214135.1 Acinetobacter sp. P8-3-8 | reverse complement strand
ACTGGATTTAAGGCTTCATTAAATCATCTAAAAAGTATAGATATAGTAGAGCGAGATAACTTTGTAGAAGTTCAAAATGGAAGGTCTATTAAGTTACCTAACTTGTGGTTAGTTGGATATGGAGATTGGACAGGTATGGCATCTGCAACATTAATTGGCGTTTCTAGAACAGCGAGAGCTACAGTAGATGAGATCTTCACTTATCTACAAGAAATTAATACTAAAAAATTTTCAGAATAATTATCCATATCGAGTATAAGAATTTTAGAATCGGTTTTGTGTCTAGGCTACTGGGAGCATTCCAATATTTTGATTATTATTTCACTAAAAGTGTCTACAAGATCATGCTATTCATTAAGCCATAATTTTTGATATTTAAACCTAATTTCATGAATTGCACTAAAAAGAGGGAACTCTTTCATAATTTATAATTAAATTAGAAGTTTTCTTAGGAAGCTGTTTAATATTATTGATATCTATGCAGTTTTCCTTGTAAAAGCACTTCATTTATAGTGAGTATTTCAATAAAATAAGGGAGCTAGCTCCCCTCTTTTATTCATTTGCTAATTAAAAATTACTCGCAACTTGATATGTGATGAATGAAAAGATGTAGGCTAATGCAAACAAATAAGTTGCCATAATGATGGGCTGTTTCCAGGTGCCAGTTTCTCGTCTAATTGTTGCTAACGTAGCAAGACAATGGGGAGCAAAAATAAACCATACCAATAATGATAAACCTGTGGCTAACCCCCATCCATCCGGG
Organism: Acinetobacter sp. P8-3-8; assembly: GCF_000214135.1. Classification (GTDB taxonomy): domain Bacteria; phylum Pseudomonadota; class Gammaproteobacteria; order Pseudomonadales; family Moraxellaceae; genus Acinetobacter. Next base: position 11,219 of record NZ_AFIE01000072.1, on the reverse strand, counting down.
CCTGAAATTTGACTTAACAGACTTTGAGTTACTGTATCTTCATCACCTGACATCGCATAAATCACCCCAAGAGCAGCAATTACAACTTCCCTTGCTGCCATAGCAGGAATGAGTGCAATACATATTTCCCATGTAAACCCAATAGGCGCAAATATAGGATGAATTAAATGTCCTAACTGACCAGCTAAACTATAGTTAATGGCCGGCATGCTTGCATTATCTGGTGGTTGAGGGAACGTGACTAGCACCCATAACAAGATAGACAGTGCGACGATAATGCCACCAACTCGTTTTAAGAAAATAGTTGCCCTATCATATAAGCCTAATGCAATATTTCTAATATCTGGAATTCGGTATGTGGGAAGTTCAAAAATAAAAATACTTTCAGTTTTATCTTTTCGAACCAATTTCAGAAACACTGAAACTAATAACGCTGAGACTATTCCCGACATATAAAGACCAAAAAGGACTAATCCTTGCAGACTTAACCAGCCGTAGATTAATTGGTTCGGAATAAATGCCGCGATCAATAAAGCATATACTGGCAATCTTGCTGAACAGGTCATCAAGGGTGCAATCATAATTGTTGCTAATCGGTCCCGTTCAGAGCTGATACTTCTGGTTGCCATAATTCCGGGAATGGCACAAGCAAAACTGGATAGCAGAGGAATAAATGAACGGCCGCTAAGCCCGGCTTTAGACATTAATTTATCTAAAAGAAATGCTGCCCGGGGTAAATAGCCTGACTCTTCAAGCATTAAAATGAAGAAGAATAAAATCAAAATCTGAGGCATATATGCAAGCACGCTACCTGCACCAGCAATTACCCCATCCACAACCAAGCTTTTTAATAGAGGATGTTGGATTAGTGGTCCAATAAAATCACTGAGCCATGCGACAAAATTTTCAATGAATTCAATAAAAGGCGTTGCCCATATAAATACCGCCTGGAACATCACAAACATGGTTAAAGTTAAGATTACTAAACCCAATACAGGATGTAGAAAAATTTTATCTAGAAATGCGGTTCTTTTATCACCACTGTCATTATTTAAAATAACTTGTTTGGTGATTTGTTTGACCTGTTCAAAATGACTTAATTCAGAATGATAAGGAGTAATAAAAAGATTTTTTTGATCTAATTGATTAATTAAATCTTGAATTCCTTTTGTTTTAACTGCGACAGCTTCAACTACAGGGATACCTAACAGTTGAGACAGTTTATCCTTATCAATGGAAATACCACGCTTTTTGACCTCATCCATCATATTTAATACAAGAATCATAGGGCGATTTAGAGCACGAACTTCGAGAACCAAGCTCAAATGTAAGCTTAAATTTGTGGCATCTACAACGCATATAAAAATATCGGGTAGAATTTCACCTTTTAGCTCGCCCAAACAAACTGCCCTGGTGACTTCTTCATCTAAACTACTAGGTTTTAAACTGTAAGTTCCGGGTAAGTCCAATACTCGTATTGCATCACCAGAAGGTAATTTAAAAGAACCTTCTTTTCTTTCTACGGTAACCCCAGCATAGTTGGCAACTTTTTGTCGCGTACCAGTAAGCGTATTAAATAAAGAGGTTTTTCCGCAATTTGGATTACCGACTAATGCAATGTTCTTAATCTTCATTGGATACTAACTCTACAAAAATTCTTTCAGCTTCATTCTTTCTTAATGCGAATCTTGAAGTTTCAATTTGAACTAAAACAGGATCTCCGCCAAAAACACCTTTAGTGAGTACTTGTAGAGTTTCACCCTCTCTAAAACCTAATAGTTGGAGCCGTTCCAATACGGGATCAGTGGTATGACTGTATTGATTACCTTTTTTGAGATCTCTAATTTTGACGATCTGATTTTGTTTAACTTGAAATAGATTCATTTTCGATACTCTTACTTCAAAGCCAAAATCTTTCGAGCACCATTAAGCACGAATAAAGAAACCAGGATGCCAATGATTAAGTCTGGGTAAGCTGATCCCGTCCACGCCACGAGTACACCGGCAAATATAACGCCCATATTTACGACAACGTCATTCGCCGAGAAAATCCAACTGGCTTTCATATGTGCGCCATCTTCTCGATGACCAGAAATAAGATATAAGCATGTCACGTTAGCTATAAGTGCGAGCAGGCCAATAACAATCATGAGCGTTGATTCTGGCTCGCTTCCAAACATGAATCGTCTAATGACATCAATAATCACGATGACAGCAAGTAATAACTGAATCCAACCTGCGAAATGGGCTGCTTTCACTTGATATTTCGCAGCTTTTCCGACGGCATATAGCGCAATACCATAAACGGCTGCATCGGCAAACATATCTAGAGAATCAGCAATCAATCCTGTAGACGCAGCAATAATTCCGCTGATGAATTCTATAAAGAAAAGTAGAGCATTAATGCCTAATAACAGTTTAAGTACTTTAGCTTGTCTCACAGGATCAGGTTCATTAGGTATATCGCCTGAAGAAAGCTGTGTTTCATCAAGTTTCGCCCCAAAACCCAGTCCTTCAAGTTTGGCCGTAATTTGCTGACTCCCTTCATTATGGAAGACTTTCAGTTTTCGATTGGGAAGATCAAAAGTAAGACCTTTAACTGCTTCAATATCTGCAAGAGCCATACGGACCATTTGCTCTTCAGCAGAGCAATCCATTTTAGGAATGGTATAGGTACTTGTTTGCTTAGCTTGTTGATTGCTTATATAAGTTTCAGTCTTCACAAGCTTTGCACCAAAACCCAAAGCTTCAAGTTTGGTAGTTATATTTTCATCTTTTTGATTATGTAGAACCTTTAAAGACCGGTTAGGTAAATCAAAGATGAGTTTTTGAACACCATCAATTGAAGATAGCGCCATACGAACCATCTGTTCTTCCGCAGAACAATCCATTTTGGGAACTAAGTATTCACTCATGTAGTGCGAATCTTTTAAAACGTCTTCAGTGCTTAAATTTTCTTTGGGATCAGAACCACAACAGGATTGAGCGGTATCTTCACAACTGTTTGAAGTGTTACAGCAAGGAGATGAAGATTTTTCTTCTTCCTCTTCACCACAACAGCTAGGCGTATTATCACAATTCTTTGAATTGCTTGCTTCTGCAATTGATGGATGATTTTCTTGTTGAGATTTCTTATCTTCGCATGGTGTTTCTTTACTACATCCACAGCCACTCATAGTTATACCCATTAAAAAAATTTATAAACTTTGAATATTAGAATCCCTATAGTTACTATAGAGTCAAGATTTTTTGGAAATACCAACTCAATGCATTTAAAAATTGGTGAACTCTCTAAAAAAACCTCATGTTCAGTATTAACAATTAGGTTTTATGAAAAGGAAGGTTTAATTCCGGAACCCGAAAGAACGGAAGGAAATTACCGCCTTTACGATATAGGCTATGTTGAGCGAATTAAGTTTATTTTGAATTGCCGAACTTTAAATATGAGTTTGAATGAAATTCGTCAATTACTCACCTATAAAGATAATCCCAAGAAAAATTGTTCAGATGTGAATGAATTAATTGACTTACATGTCAGTGCTATCAGAGAAAATATAATCAAGCAACAAAAGCTTATTGAACAATTATCTGATTTAAGAGGTACTTGTGATGGTTTATGTACAATTGACCAATGTGGAGTTCTAAAAAATCTAGCTTGATTATCTAGACCTATGCTTTTTTCAAAAATTCTGTATATCTTTACTTAAGGCTGCAAAAAGTTTAAGGTTACTCAAATTCTGTGATCAGATCTTTGATAGATCTGGACAGCTTCTTATTGGTGTTTTAAATACAGATTTGTGTATGAAGAGAAAAACATTTCTAATCCAGATATTGGTACTCTTATTCACATTCCAGAATATTTGGAGTGTGGCAGAGGCTGCGTGTCTGCATGAAATGCCAAACATACCCAATTCAATACTCTCTAATCCAATCGATTTAGACGAAAAGAGTGATAGTCCTCGTCAAGCACTTTATTCCCTAGAAAACTATAAAGAAATCTATGACTATTGTCAGAAGGTTTGTTTTAACGAAAAGTGCAGTCATTTCTCAAATACAATCGTGATTCAGATTGACCCACCCGATGATCTGAAGCTTAAAGCTAATTTTGAGACCGGCATTACCCCAACTTATTTGGGAATAACTTTTTATAAACCCCCTTATCTGGATCAATTAACCCCGCCTCCCGATTTGCCCCTACTATTGGTGGGGTAGTCTTATAAAAGCCCACCACTCCTAATTTCATTATGCGTGGGGCATTTTCATGTCAAAAAACAAATTACATCAGGATACCTCCATCCTGAATTTATCCTGGTCAGCCTTAGGTAGCGGTATCTTGCTATCTGCAATGATCAGCTTCAGTACTTCCGTAGTCGCCAGTACTCAAGATTTAACGCTGCAGCAAGCTATTGAGCAGGTTAACCAATATCAAGCGTCCCAAAATTTCTGGGAAACGCAAAACAGCATTAATGCCACGAATCTTCAGCAAAGTAAGCTGTTTAAAAATCCTGAACTGTCAGTTGAACAAACGGGATTTGGTTCAAATAATGAAAAAGAGCTTACCATTGGCATATCACAACCCTTGGATATTTTTGGTGAGCGAAGAGCAAACCAAAAATTAGCCAGTCTCTCTACAGATAAAACAGCGCTGAAACAGAAGATTTATCAAGCACAAATTGAGCTTGCAGTGAAATATGTATGGTCACAACTGGCCATTGCTGAACTTGAAAAAAACATTGTCAATGAACAACTTCGGGTGAGCCAAGAAAACCTTCAAGCAATCGAAAAGCGCTTTAATGCAGGCAGTATTGCCCAAGTAGATGTAAATCGCGCACGTTTAAGCCATGCTGAAAATATCCGTCTTTTTAGACAGGCAGACTTACAGGTACAAGTGGCCACCCAACAATTATCAAATTTATGGGGTACGTCTGATAAGTCATTGCAGGTAAACCTCTCTTCACAAAAGCTCTGGCCAAAATCGACTCATGAACAGGTTCAAGAATATTTAGCGGAAAACTACGTTGAGAAATATCGAGCTTTACTGGTATTAGAGTCTCAAGCAACGGTTGATCAACTAAGGGCAAAGGCACGTCCTAACCCCACTTTAAACCTAGGTGTCAACCGCACCCAATCCTTGGAAAACTCCACACAAAATCAATTAGTAGTCGGAGTCAGTGTACCGCTTAATATTTTCGATCGTCAGCAAAATGGCATAAAAATCGCGCAAGAAAAAATGAACTTATTAGAGCGTCAGAAAGAGTTTTATCTGAAGCAAAATGCGCTGCAAATAGGCACAATTTTAACCGAGTTGCAGGGTTTAGAGCTGCAATTCAAAGTCGTTGACGAGACTCAAATTCCTTTGGCGACTCAAGTTCAAAGTAAGACGCTACAAGGTTTCTTGGCAGGCAAGTTTGCTTTAACCGATGTTCAGCAAGCCACGCTTCAATTACAAGACATCCGTCTGCGTAAAGTCCAGTTGTTACGGGATGGCTGGCAAAAGGCCATTGAAGCAGAAAGTTTGAGCTTAGGCATTAGCCCAAGTGAAGTCATGTCGAAAGATGCTATTGCACAAATCAATCAAAACTTATGGCAAGACATACAGGCCATGCCTGTCATTGGTGGGGGAAATTAACATGTTCGATCTTAAAAACAGCTTAAAAAAACAGAGCGGAAAAATCTCTCAACCTCTACTGATTAGTTTGGTTATCGGCGCTACCGTACTCCTCAGTATTTTTTTGATCTTAACTGGTAAGAATAAATCGGAAACATCAGATGAACATGCAGAGGAAGAAAGCGGAGAAGAACATGGCGGTGAAACCGAAGAGCATGCAGAAGGTGTGAGCCTGACTGCCAAGCAACTGGTGGAACAGGGCATACAATTATCAGCGGTCGATCAAGGCCCGGTGGTTAAATTAAGTTCTTATCCTGCCAAACTGAATGTGAATACTGACCAGCAAGCGCACGTCTCACCGAGTTTTAGTGGTCATGTAGAAAATGTCTATGTAGAACTCGGTCAAAAAGTTCAGAAAGGACAGCCTTTGGCTGCGTTGCTTGTTCCTGATCTAGTTGATCAGCAGGCCAATCTTAAAATTGAACAAACCAACCTTGAACTGGCGAAACAAGACTATGATCGTGAGCGTCAGCTTTGGTCACAGGGCATTTCAGCAAAACAGGACTATCAACGTGCTTATAACAGCTATAAACGGGCACAAATTCAGGTTCAAGCGGCCCAATCACGTTTAAGTGCATTTGGTGCAGTGAATGCCAGTAACGGACGCTATATTTTGAAAGCTCCCATTTCTGGCGTGATCAGTAAAAAGGATTTGGTTCTCGGGGAAAATGTTCAGTTAGCCGATCAACTCTTTACGATAGACCGGTTAGATCAACTCTGGCTTGAGTTTATTGTTCCAAATTCTGAAATTATGGGCTTAGCCCCGAATCAAAAGATCGAATTTAAATCCTTGCAAACAGAAAAGGTTTATCAAGCTGTTATTCAGACTTTAAATACTGAAGCGGATATTCAAACAGGTCGTCTTCAGGTGCGAGCAAAAGTTGAATCGAATGCAACCGAATTACGTCCAAACTTGATGGTGAACGTACAGTTGCAACAACGGAGTGAAAGTACCGCATTACGGGTACTTAAGTCCGCAGTTCAGAATGTCGATGGAAAAGATGTGGTTTTTGTCGCCACTCAGCATGGACAAAAAGTTGAATTCAGTCCGCAACCTGTGAAATTAGGGCAATCATCTGGGGAGAGCCAATGGATTGAAGTGGTGAGTGGGCTTAGTCAGGGACAAAAATATGCCGCTCAAGGCAGTTTTTTACTGAAATCCGAGCTGGAAAAAGGAGAGGCTTCACATGAGCACTGAAACTCCTCAAATTCCAGACCACGAATCGGTAAAACCTGAAGGACTGTTTGATCGACTGATCCAGTTTTCTATCCATAACGCAATCTGGGTCATGCTGTTTATTGCGGCTTGGATTGCTATTGGTATTTATAGTTATCAAAAGTTACCGATTGATGCTGTACCAGATATTACCAATACTCAGGTGCAGATTAACACTTCAGCCAATGGTTTTACGGCTTTAGAAATGGAACAGCGGATTACATATCCAATCGAGAATGCCATGTCAGGCATGCCGAAAATGGAACAAACCCGTTCGATTTCACGCTACGGCTTATCGCAAGTGACCATCATTTTTGAAGATGGCACGGATATTTACTGGGCCAGACAGCTTATCAACCAGCGCTTGCAAGAAGCAATGGGAGAAATGCCTGAAGATGTGCAACCTAACATGTCGCCTATTTCGACAGGTTTAGGTGAAATCTATCAATGGGTGATTAAAGCCGAACCAAATGCTAAAAAGCCGGATGGAACCCCTTATTCGGCGATGGATTTACGTGAAATTCAGGATTGGATTGTAAGACCGCAATTACAGCGCGTAAAAGGCGTTGCTGAGATCAACAGTATCGGTGGCTTTAATAAAACCTATGTGGTTGCCCCTGATCTGAACCGATTGCAACAATTGCAAATTCCTTTGTCTGATTTACAAACTGCCTTAACAGAGAATAATGAAAACCGTGGTGCTGGCTATATTGAGAAAAATGGACAACAGCTAACGGTTCGTGTTCCCGGCACTTTAAACACGATTGAAGATATCCAGAACATCAGTATTGCCAATAAAAACGGCTATCCGATTCGGGTGGCAGATGTCGCCAATGTCTCAATTGGTCATGACTTAAGAACAGGGGCTGCAACCTATAATGGTGAAGAAACTGTATTGGGTATTGCCATGATGATGATGGGAGAAAATAGCCGTACCGTTGCTCAAGCCATTGATGAAAAGGTGCAATCGATCCAGCAATCGCTACCTAAAGGTGTGGTGATTGAGACTGTGTATGACCGTACGCATTTGGTTGATCGGGCGATCAAAACCGTTCAGAAAAATTTGATTGAGGGTGCAATCCTCGTCATTGTTATTTTATTTCTCTTTCTAGGTAATTTCCGTGCTGCGCTGATCACGGCTTGCGTTATTCCACTGTCAATGCTGTTTACCTTGACGGGAATGGCAGAGCAGAAGATTAGTGCAAATCTGATGAGTTTAGGGGCACTGGACTTCGGTATTATTATTGATGGTGCAGTGGTTATTGTAGAAAACTGTATCCGTCGGCTAGCAGAAGCTCAGAAGCTGAAAGGTGGTTTACTTAGCCGTTCTGAAAGATTTAAAGAAGTCTTCTTGGCTGCAAAACAGGCGCGTCGTCCTCTGATTTTTGGACAGTTAATTATTTTGGTGGTTTATCTACCTATCTTTACCCTGACGGGTGTAGAAGCCAAACTTTTCCATCCTATGGCAATGACTGTTGTACTGGCTTTAATTGGGGCCATGATTTTATCTGTCACTTTTGTGCCAGCCGCAGTTGCCCTATTTGTCACTGGAGAAGTCAAGGAAACCGAAAGTCGCTGGATGCATTGGCTTAAAACCAAATATGAACTGCTTTTAGATAAAGCCTATGAGCTTCGTTTATTTGTGACTATTGTGGCTGCCTGTATTTTAGTGCTTACGGGCGTGCTAGCCACTCAAACAGGTAGCGAGTTTGCACCTCAACTGGGTGAAGGTGATTTTGCTGTTCAGCAAATGCGTTCCCCAAGTACAGGGTTAGAACAGTCACTGAGAATGCAGGAAAATACTGAAAAGTTACTGTTGAAAGAATTTCCTGAAATTAAAGCGATCTTTGCTCGTACCGGTACAGCAGAAGTGGCCACAGATGTTATGCCACCCAACATTTCAGATGGCGTGGTACTGTTAAAACCTCATGATGAATGGCCTGATCCAAAACAAACGATTGATGAGCTTCGCCAAAGAATGATTACTTTCTTAGCGACATTGCCGGGAAATAACAGTGAGTTCTCGCAACCCATTGAACTGCGCTTTAACGAGTTAATTTCAGGGGTGCGAAGTGATGTGGGTGTCAAATTATTTGGTGATGACATGGAGATTCTAAATCGCGAAGCGAATAAAATTTCTCAAAAAATTAACTCAATTTCAGGCGCGACAGCCGTTAATGTAGAACAGACCAGTGGCTTACCCTTGTTGAATGTAGAGGTGGATAAGTCCAGAGCTGCACAATATGGCTTGTCGGTAAGAGCAATTCAGGATCTGGTAGCTACAAGTGTCGGTGGCCAGAATGTTGGAACAATTTTACAGGGAGACAAGCGTTTTGATTTTGTCATCCGTCTAGATGAATCCCAGCGTAGTCCTGAACAGTTAGCGGTACTTCCTATTCAATTGCCGAATGGTGGTTTAGTCCAACTGCAAGATGTGGCACGCGTTGAAAATATCCTGGGTATTAATCAGGTCAGCCGTGAAAATGGTAAACGTCGAGTGGTTATTACTGCAAATGTAGAAGGACGTGATTTAGGCTCATTCGTAACAGAGCTTCAGAGCACGTTATCCAAACAGGAATTACCAAGCGGTTATTGGATAGATTATGGCGGTCAATTTCAAAATCTGATGTCTGCAAAAGCGCGTATGCAATTGGTGGTTCCGCTCGCATTGTTGACGATCTTTATTTTATTGATGGCTGTATTCCATAATATCAAAGAAAGCTTACTGGTCTTTAGTGGTGTACCGTTTGCCTTATGTGGAGGCTTAATCGCGTTGTGGTTGCGTGACATTCCATTATCCATGTCAGCAGGGGTTGGCTTCATTGCACTATCGGGGGTGGCTGTACTGAATGGCTTAGTCATGCTTACCTTTATCAAAGAGTTGCGACAACAATATGACCTTTATTATGCAACGTGGCAGGGTGCAATTTTGCGTCTTAGACCTGTGCTGATGACCGCTTGTGTGGCGTCCCTTGGGTTTGTCCCGATGGCTTTGGCAACCGGAACTGGGGCAGAAGTACAGAGACCTTTAGCAACAGTGGTTATTGGAGGAATTATCTCCTCTACCCTGCTTACATTGGTTTTATTGCCCGTACTGTACCGGTGGATGAATGAAAAGAAAGCTTCTTAATCCATTAGATTAAGCAACTTTTAGCAGAGATATTGGGTCTGTCTCAAATATCTCTGCTAATCATGGATTAAATAAGGAAAATTTTATGTCAGAACATCATGATCATAGCCATGCGGTTGTTACTGAAGGAAATAGTAAGAAATTAATGTTTGCTTTGGGTTTAACGACTACTTTCTTAATAGTAGAAGTTGTCGCTGCTTTTATTACCCAAAGTTTAGCATTACTGTCTGATGCCGCTCACATGTTTACTGATGTAGCCGCATTAGCTATTGCTCTTGCTGCTATCAAAATTGGTAAAAAAGCCGCAGATGATAAAAGAACTTTTGGCTATCAGCGATTCGAAATTTTAGCGGCTCTGTTTAATGCAGTGATGCTTTTTGTGGTGGCGATATATATTGTCTATGAAGCTTACCAACGCTTTACGCATCCTGCTGAAATTCAAAGTGTTGGAATGATGATTGTCGCAGTCATTGGTTTGGTCATAAATTTGATTTCAATGAAAATCCTTTCTGCGAGTGCTCAAGAAAGTCTAAATGTGAAAGGCGCATATTTAGAAGTCCTTAGTGATGCACTGGGATCGATAGGCGTGATTATCGGAGGAGTGGTCATTTATTTTACCCAGTGGATGTGGGTAGATACCGTAATCGCTGTGTTAATTGGCTTCTGGGTTTTACCTCGAACTTGGGTTTTATTAAAACAAAGTATCCATATTTTGCTTGAAGGGGTTCCTGATGAGATTGATATTGAGTCGTTAAGAAATGATTTATTGATGCTAGAGGGTGTTGAAGGGATTCATCAGTTGAAAGTCTGGGCTATATCTTCAAAAAACATTCATTTAACTGCTCATTTGGTTGCTCCTAATAGCGATCCAGATCAGCTCTATCAAAAGGCCTTAGACGTTCTAAAACATAATCATAGTATTACTGAAATTACGTTACAAATAGAAAGTAAGGAATGTAATACATTGGAACAGCATAAACATTAAAGTGCTGCTCTTTCTACATAATGGACAGATGACTAGGCTGATAAACCTTACCATTTTCCTGTATTACACTTCTATTTATCACACGCACTTTAAACACCATCCTGAGACATTTTAAAATTACAAGAATGTAATTTATGAGTCCTCTGGGTGTTAATTCTTTAAAGTTAGAATATCTAACAAGTATTAAATGAGAGTAAATAAACATGCTATTCAAAAATAA
>NZ_AFIE01000073.1 GCF_000214135.1 Acinetobacter sp. P8-3-8 | reverse complement strand
TGCGGGATGGAGCAGTCTGGTAGCTCGTCGGGCTCATAACCCGAAGGTCGTTGGTTCAAATCCAGCTCCCGCTACCAAGTTTTATGATGTGTAGAAAAGTGATTTGTTGTTAAAGTTGTTTGTCCATCAGGCTCAGCTCTTCATAAAATCGCGAAGGTTGTTGGTTTATCCAGCCTCCGCTACCATTTAGATTAAGGTGCAACTTAATCAAGCAAGAAGATGATTTTCAGTAAATTAAGTTTGATTGAATTTTTTTAATTCTTGTGTATAATTTTGCAACGTTGATGCGGGATGGAGCAGTCTGGTAGCTCGTCGGGCTCATAACCCGAAGGTCGTTGGTTCAAATCCAGCTCCCGCTACCAAGTTTCTAAAAGGGCTCACATATAGGTGGGTCTTTTTGCATAGTGAGCCTATGGTTTATTGTGCGATAATAGGGGCGATTACGCCCTTTTTTATTGGCTTATCGTGTAGTGTGGACATCAATTGGTCAAAAAGACATGCTTCACTATAGTAAGTTTGAATTGGTCCGATGAGCGATTGAATCGCACAAATATGACGAGAGTAAATGAAGCTATCAAATAAAACTCAAGCACTCCAAGATTTAATTACTCCTGCAGTGCAAGCGTGTGGCGTAGAACTTTGGGGGATTGAATTTATTCCTCAAGGTAAGAAGTCTTTATTGCGTATTTACATTGATAAAGACGTTCCAGAAAATGCTGAACCGATCATGAATGAAGATGGTGAGGTTGAGTTGGGTCGTGGGATTGGTGTACAAGATTGTGTACGTGTGACTCAGCAAGTTGGCGCAATTTTAGATGTACATGATCCAATTTCAGGTGAATATGCTTTAGAAGTTTCATCACCAGGTTGGGATCGTCCGTTTTTCCAATTGGCACAATTACAGAATTATATCGGTCAACAAGTTGCATTTCGTTTGATCGCTGCGGTTGAGAATCGTCGTAAGTTCCAAGCAAAATTGGTTGCTGTAGATTTAGAAAGTGAACTCATCCAAGTCGAAGTTGAACAACAAGTACTTGAGATTGATAGTAATAATATAGACAAAGCGAATTTGATCTTTCAGGATTAATCCAGAAATAGAAATCTGAATAAATAGGTGACTTATGGCACGTGAAATTCTCACCGTCGTTGAAACGGTTAGTAATGAGAAAGGTGTGAGTCGTGAAGCAATTTTTGAAGCGCTAGAACAGGCTTTGGTTGCAGCGACTAAAAAGAAATTCTACGAAGGAACGAATTCGGAAGAAGCTCAGTTACGTGTAGAAATTGATCGTAAAACAGGCGACTATAGCACTTTCCGTCAATGGGAAGTTGTTGCTGATGAAGATCATGAAATGCCTGCATGTCAAGATGCGATTTCTGATGTTGATCCTGCACAATGGTCAATTGGTGATATTCGTGAACTCGAAGTGCCTTCAATTGATTTTGGTCGTATTGCGGCTCAAATTGCAAAACAAGTGATTGTCCAAAAGATTCGTGAAGCAGAACGTGCATTGGTTGCGGATGCTTATGAAGCTAAAGTGGGTGAGTTAATCTACGGTGAAGTGAAAAAACAAACCAAAGATGGCTTCATTATCGACTTGGGTGACAATGCTGAAGCATATTTGGCACGTGAAGAGATGATTCCAAAGGAAATTCTTCGTCCAAAACAACGTATGAACGCAATCCTTTATAATGTAAATCGTGAAGGTCGTGGCGCGCAATTGTTATTGTCACGTGCAAAACCTGACATGTTGATTGCTTTAATGAAAAAAGAAATTCCAGAAATTTCTGAAGAAATCATTGAAATTAAAGCAGCAGCGCGTCAACCAGGTGTTCGTGCGAAAATTGCAGTAAAAACCAATGATCATCGTATCGATCCTGTTGGTGCATGTATTGGTATGCGTGGTACACGTATCCAAGCTGTACAATCAGAATTAAATGGTGAGCGTATTGATGTCGTTGTATGGTCTGATGATCCTGCTCAGTATATCGCAAGTGCTTTAGAGCCAGCTGATGTGTCGGGTATTGTGATTGATGAAGATGCGCGTACTGCTGATATTATTTTTGCAACCAGTGATCAACTTGCACGTGCAATTGGTTCACAAGGTCAAAATGTTCGTTTAGCGTCAGAACTAACGGGTTATAAGTTAGATATGATGCTTGAAGATGAGTATCGTGCTCGTCAACAAAATGAGGCTCAACAATATTTAGATATGTTTGTAACACGTCTTGATATTGAAGAAGATCTTGCAATGGCTTTAGTAGAAATGGGCTTTACTTCACTTGAAGAGATTGCTTATGTACCTGCAGAAACGTTCGATGAAATCGAATTGGAAGCAGATATTGTTGAATTACTACAAAGTCGTGCAAAAGAAGCAGCTTTAGCTGATGCATTAAAAGAGCAAGAAGATATTCAGGACCCAAGTCCAGAACTTGTTGCAATGGAAGGAATGACTTCTGAAATTGCACATGCTTTAGCAGCTCGTGGTGTGGTAACAGTCGATGACTTGGCTGACCAAGCAACTGATGATATTGCAGATATCGAAGGCTTAGGTGCTGAAAAAGCAGGTCAATTGATTATGAAAGCACGTGAATCATGGTTTAACTAGGAGGTAATACATGACGGATAAGTCAATTCAAGAGTTAGCGGTCAGCGTAGGACTTCCTGTTTCAAAGCTCCTTGATCAGGTGCGTGAAGCTGGATTGCCACAAAAACAGGCTGAAGATAAAATTTCTACTGAACAGCAAGATGTCCTTGTCAACCATTTGAAAAAATCACATGGTCAAGATACAGGGCGTGCAGGACAAATCACGTTGAAACGTAAAACAACCAGTACTGCTAAAGTTGCAAGTACTTCAGGTAAGGCTAAAACTATTAACGTAGAAGTTCGTAAGAAGCATACGTTTACCAAGCCAGACCCTGAGCAAATTAAAGCAGAAGCTTTGGCAAAAGCCCAAGCAGATGCTCAAGTAAAAGTTACACAAAAAGCGCCTACAGCAGAAGTTGTCTCTAAAGATGGTGAAAAAGCTGAAAGCTCAGCAAAAGCGAATTTAGAGAAAATGCGTGCGGCTGCGAAACAACAAACTGCTGCAAAAGAAACACCAAAAGCAGCAGTTGTGGTAAAACGCAAATCGACCAATAAGCCAATTACCAAAGCAACAGTGAAAGCTGTTGAAACACCAGAACAGAAGAAAGCACGTGAAGCTCAAGCTGCTCAATTGAAAGCGGCTGAAGAAGCAGCACGCCGTAAATCAGCAGAAGAAGCTCAACAACGTACACTTGAGCAAATGCGTCAAATGGCGTCTAAGTATTCTTCTGATGATTCAACGACGACGATTCGTGTTGTAGATGATTCTCCATTAGCTGCTGGCCTTGTTGGTCAAGCTTATGAAGATTCATTTGCTAAAGAAGACCGTGAAATTAAGCGTGGTACGAATACTGCAAATACGCGTACTGTGAAAAAAGGCGGTCGTCGTGGTCAAGAAGAGCAAAGCTTTAGTTCAAATCATCACAAACGTGGTTTAAAAACCAGCCAGGCAAACAAGCATGGCTTTGAAAAACCAGTTAAAAAACAAGTGTATGATGTTGAAATTGGTGAAACGATCGTTGTTGCTGATTTAGCTGCGAAAATGGCAGTCAAAGTTCGTGAAGTTATTAAATCTCTCATGAAAATGGGTGAATTGGTTACTCAGAACCAAGCAATTGATCAAGATATCGCAGCACTTGTTGTTGAAGAAATGGGCCATAACCCAGTTCGTGTATCGGATACTCAAGCTGAAGATAATTTACTTGAAGCAGCAGAAGAAGCACGTGGTGCGCAAACAACACGTGCGCCAGTGGTTACAATCATGGGTCACGTTGACCATGGTAAAACCTCGCTTCTTGACCGTATTCGTCGTGCTAAAGTGGCTCAAGGTGAAGCGGGCGGTATCACACAGCATATTGGTGCATACCATGTTGAAACTGAGAAAGGTATTATTACTTTCCTAGATACACCAGGACATGCGGCATTTACTGCGATGCGTTCTCGTGGTGCGAAAGCGACTGATATCGTTGTTCTTGTTGTTGCTGCAGATGATGGTGTAATGCCACAAACTGCTGAAGCAATCGATCATGCACGTGCTGCTGGTACGCCAATCATCGTTGCGATTAACAAGATGGATAAAGAATCTGCTGATCCAGATCGCGTATTGAATGAATTAACGACTAAAGAAATCGTACCTGAACAATGGGGCGGTGATGTACCAGTAGCAATGGTTTCAGCACACTCTGGTCAAGGTATTGATGAACTTCTTGATCTTATTTTGATTCAAGCTGAATTGTTAGAATTGAAAGCATCTGAAGAAGGTGCGGCACAAGGTGTTGTTATTGAAGCACGTGTAGACAATAGCCGTGGTGCGGTAACGTCTATTCTTGTTCAAAACGGTACGTTGAATGTGGGTGATTTAGTTCTTGCTGGTGCATCTTACGGTCGTGTTCGTGCGATGGTAGATGAAAACGGTAATCGTATTAAATCTGCAGGTCCTTCAATTCCAGTGGAAATTTTAGGTCTTCCAGAAGCGCCGATGGCAGGTGACGAAGTTCTTGTTGTAAATGACGAGAAAAAAGCACGTGAGGTTGCTGATGCGCGTATGGATCGTGAACGTCAAAAACGTCTTGAGCGTCAAAGTGCGATGCGTCTTGAAAATATCATGGCTTCTATGGGCAAGAAAGATGTGCCTATCGTCAACGTGGTATTGAAAACAGATGTACGTGGTACTTTAGAAGCTTTACATGTGGCACTTGCAGAGCTTGCGACTGATGAAGTTAAAGTACGTGTAATTGGTTCAGGTGTAGGTGCAATCACTGAATCTGACGTTACACTTGCTGAATCTTCAGAAGCTGTATTATTAGGCTTTAACGTACGTGCTGACAGCGCTGCTCGTCAAAAAGCAGATGCAGATGGTATCGACATTCGTTACTACAGCATTATTTATCAATTGATTGATGATGTTAAAGCGGCGATGAGCGGTAAACTTGCACCTGAACATCGTGAAACGATTCTGGGTGTTGCACAAGTACGTGAAGTATTCCATTCAAGTAAATTTGGTGCGGCTGCAGGCTGTATGGTACTTGAAGGTGTATTACATCGTAACAAACCAATTCGTGTACTTCGTGATGATGTGGTTGTGTTCCAAGGCGAGCTTGAATCTCTTCGTCGTTATAAAGAAGTGGTTGAAGAAGTTCGTGCAGGTATGGAATGTGGTCTTGCAGTTAAAGGCTACAAAGACATCAAAGCACTTGATAAAATCGAAGTCTATGATGTTCAGTTGATTAAACGGAGTCTTTAATGGCGGGTAGTCAACGTCTTAAGCGTATGGCGGATACAGTACAACGTGAGTTATCTGAACTGATTCGCCAAGAGCTGAAAGATCCACGCTTAGGTGGTCTCGTGACCATCTCTGCTGTGAAAGTCAGCCCAGACTTGGGTTATGCTGAAGTTTATGTCACTGTAATGGGGCGTGAACTTGGTGATGAGCAAAGTGAAGCTGCAAATAAAGAAACTTTGGATGTATTGAATAAAGCATCAGGTTTCTTGCGCCATGAACTAAGCCGTCGCATTAAAACGCGCATCACACCTCGTTTGCGTTTCCATTATGATAAAACCAATGCGTATGGTAACTATATGTTTGGTTTGATTGCAGAAGCAGTGAAAGATTTACCTGAAACTGATGATGCAAAGAAAGATGAAGAATGATCATTTGATCTAAAATAGAGCCACCTTCGGGTGGCTTTTTGTATTTTTAATGCTAATTTTATCTAAGAACTTATTTTTCATCAAAAAGAATAATGAATTTAAAAATTATATTGAGTAGGATTAAAATTAGTACGGAATCTATATTTTAATAAATATTTATCTGGTTGATTTATAAAATTATATTCTTAAAAAAATCTAAGATAATCTTTTCAACGAGATACATATTTAAAAGCATGTTTGTACTATGATTGATAGGCCTAAAATCTAAATTTGTGACTGAAATAGCAGAAATTAAACAAAACTTTGAATAAAACTGTATAGAATGCTGATAAATCAACAAATACAAATAAATATCTTCGAGGAAAAATAAATGATCAATTCAATGAAAAAGGGCTTACTTGCTCTCACTCTCGCAAGTACTTTGGCATTCTCAGGTTGTGGCTATAATACATTACAAGCCAAAGATGAATCTGTGACAGCAGCATGGTCAGAGGTTGAAAACCAATACCAGCGTCGTGCCGATTTAGTCCCTAACCTTGTTAATGTAGTAAAAGGTTATGCAACGCATGAAGAAAAAGTATTAACCGAAGTAACAGAGGCACGTGCCAATGTTGCGGGCTTAAAAGTTGATAAAGAAGTATTAAACGATCCTGAATTATTTAAAAAATACCAAGAAGCTCAGTCACAAATGACAGGTGCGTTATCACGTTTATTGGCTGTTACCGAAAATTATCCTGATTTAAAAGCCAATGAGCAATTCCGTGATTTACAAGTGCAATTAGAAGGAACAGAAAACCGTATTAGTACCGCGCGTACGCGTTATGTGGAATCTGTGCAAGATTACAATACTTATGTACGTCAGTTCCCTCAGGCGATGACAGCTAAAGTGATTGGTATGAAAGCAAAACCAAACTTTAGTGCAGAGGCTGGCGCATCAAAAGCACCAACAGTCAATTTTAATTAATGACTTAACATGTTAATGCTTTCTGTCTGAGAATATGAAACTGAACGTGGATAATTAAAATAAAGGTGTTTTATGGTTGAATGGCAAAAAAAATCAGGATTTAAGAAGCTTGGTACATACTTATTTGTACTCTTTGGACTGATTTTTTCCGTTCAATCGCTGGTGTGGGCTGAAACAGCAACGGCAACAGATGATCAAGAGGCACAAGATGTTGTTATATCGGGTAAGGTTGCTCCTAATGCAAACATACCCAATGTTCTTGGCCCAAATACCGTTACCCCACCGCCACAGCAGCCAACTAATAATACTAATCAATCAACGAATTCCCAAAATCAAGTCCAAGTCAGCAATGATATGGCAGATGGGCAAACAACTCGAAATATTCCAACTTTAAATCAACCTGTTGTAGACCAAGCCAATATACTTTCGGCAGCGGAAAAACAAAATTTAGATCAGCAGATTCGAGATATTTACCGTCAAGGTAAAGCGCAAGTCGGTATTATTATTGTACCAACGACTGGACAAGAAGATATTTTTGATTTTGCCATGCGTGTTGCTGAGCAATGGAAATTGGGTTCAGCAAAACAAGATAATGGTTTATTGATTGCTGTTGCGGTGAATGATCATAAAATTCATATTGCAACAGGCTATGGCCTAGAAGGTGTACTGCCTGACATTGTTGTAAGTCGTATTATCCGTAATCAAATCACACCTTATTTTAAACAAGGACAATATGCACAAGGTTTACAATCAGGTGTCAATGAAATCGAGCGTATTCTCAATCTTGATCCAGAGATTGCCAAACAAGCTGCTGATGAATTAAAAGAACGTCAAGCGCAAGCAGTGCAAGAGCAAGAAACAAAAGACCGAACTTTCACGACGGCTTTAATCATTCTCGTTGTTGGTGTATTTGCTTCATTTATTATTGGAAATCGCTTAAGTGCTTCCGTTGCTGGTGTGACTGCTTTCGCTGCTGGGCTCATTTATGGTTCAGGCATTGTAATGAGCCTCATCATGGGTTTTGGAATATTCTTCTTACTGATTACCTCATTTGCACAATTAATCTTCCAAATGTTTTTATCTGGCGGTGGACGTGGGGGAGGTGGAAGCAGTGGTGGTGGATTTGGAGGCGGTGGTGGTTATAGCGGTGGCGGTGGTGGTTTTGGCGGCGGAGGTGCATCAGGCTCATGGTAACGAAAACTGAAACAACAGAAATTCTGACTGAACCTAAATTACAGGAGCAGATGCAACCAAGTTTTAAACGCTGGTTAAAGCACTTTTTCTATATGCCAGCATCTAAACGCTATTTCTCAAAATCCGACCAACAACAAATTGCACAGGCGGTTAAACAGGCTGAGCAAGGTCATGTTGGCGAAATACAGGTAGTGATTGAAGGGTATATTCCAAGTCATCAAGCCTACCGACAAAATACACGTTTAAGAGCACAACAACTTTTCGCAGAATTGGGTGTGTGGGATACGGAATATAATAGTGGTGTGTTGTTATATCTAAATTTATGCGAGCAAACAGTTGAAGTTGTGATAGATCGTGGGATTAAGCAAGCAACCACACAGCAAGTTTGGCAACAGATTTGTGACCAAATCATCGCGGAACTTAAAAGTAAACAATATCGATCTGCACTCGAAAATGGGGTGATAGAAATTGGTAAGGTATTGAATTTATTCTATAATGAACAACAGAGTCAGCAAAAAGCTGATACAATGAATGAATTATCAAATAATCCAATAATTTTGAACTAGATCACTAAAAAAGTGACAAGAAATGTCACTTTTTAACGAGAAATTACGTAAAAAAATAAGAATTAAAAAAAATCTTGTAAAGCGTTACATTCCAATTAGAATGAAATTGTTACCAAACGATTGCTTGTTTTTTCCACACGAAGCAGTCAAATAAATTTGCTTGTTAAAGCTATAAAAATTTTTAAAACATTGGAGAAATGTTATGAAATCAGTTCAAAAAGGTTTTACACTTATTGAATTAATGATCGTTGTTGCGATTATCGGTATTCTTGCTGCGATTGCGATTCCTGCTTATCAAAATTATACAGCACGTGCAGTTGATCAATCATGTATGGCTGCTGGTAAAAACTTTACTAGTCAATACATCCTATGGGCAAACGACCCTGATGGTGTGACAGCAGAACCACTGGCTGCTAATTTTACAACAGATAAATGTGCTATTACTGGGCATACTGCAGGTGTTAAAACTGAAGAAACATTTAGTGTGACTGTAGCAGACGGTAAAGGTAGTGGTAAGGATGTTACTTGTACTGTAGCAACAGGTAAATGTGTATTGGAATAATGCAATATAGTTCGAAAACGGATCAATATTGATTTAAAAAGCGCCTAATGAAATCCATTAGGCGCTTTTATTTTTAAGTTGCTATACTTATGCTGATATGTAAAAAAAGTAAAATATTTAGGGGTTTAGGAAGTTAATGAGTAATATTGTGGGGCAATTTAAGTAAATCGAGGTATAAATTAAAAATATTTGTTGTATTAAGGTGATTGGATTTAAAAAGTAAATTTCTAACTGAATTGATATTTACTATTATTACCATTTGTTTAGCTGAGTATTTAATTTTCTCTTTTCTCAAAAATTCAATTCAAGCAACAATTTGTGTTATGAAGTGACAAATATTCTAACATTTTTAATCTGTAAAATTGTTTTATTTCCAGAATGCTATTCAAATGTTATTTTATTTATAAGTAGCATTAGGATTTAAAAAAATGAAAAAAAATAATGGTTTTACCTTAATTGAATTGATGATCGTTGTTACGATAATTGGTCTTTTGGCTGCAATAGCAGTCCCTAGTTATTTAAATTACACTAAAAATGCGGATAGAAAAGCGTGTCTTTTAGAAACTAAGTCCTATGTAAATGATACTTATTATTTAATATTTGATCAAAGCTCTGAAACTAATCCTAGAGCACCTGCTATTTCCGCCTGTGAATCAATTACTGATGCATCTTCATGGAATGAAACAACAACAAATTTAATTATTGAGGCAAAAAGTAAAAACTCTGCAATAATTAATATTAAATGTGACCTTAGTAAGGGAGCAAACTGTACAATCATTCCCTAAGCAAAAAAGAATGAAAGCGCTATAATAAGCCAAATTATTTAGCACTTTCTCCCTATGAAAGCCATCCCCTATATTCTTTCAGCTATTTTACTTCTACTCGCATGGCTTCTCCCGATCCATAAAATGCCATGGACAACCTTTGGTAGTGAAGTGCTGACTTTTCTTTCAGCTTTAGTATTGCTTTCAACGTTTATTAATAAAGACATCAAAATACCCAAACCACAATTATTAGCTCTACCTGTATTGGTCATTTCCTTGGTTCAATGGGGATTTGGTGAAATTCTTTATTTTAGTAATGCTTTGTTGTGTACGGCTTACATCACTATGTTTTGGTTAATGGTGGTTGTAGGTTATAACTTAGCAGTGGGTGAAAAAGGACAAAGAGAACAGCTCTTTAAAATCTTTTGTCTTGTTGTATTTTTCGGGGCAATTCTTTCAAGTGTTATCGCAATCTGTCAATGGTTAGGGTTTAATGATTATTTTACTTTATTCATGAATCGTTTGCGTGAGAATCGAGTATATGCAAATTTTGCACAGCCGAATAACCTGGCGACTTTTATTTGTATGGGGCTATTTGCTTGTTTGTATTTTTATGAAAAGAAAATATTACCAAGTATAGTTTTAATTCCAGCCACATTTATCTTTCTATTGACTATCGCATTGACCCAATCACGTACAGCTTGGGTAGTATGTATATTTACCCTTGTTTATTTAATGATTAAACAATTTGGTCAAAACAAGCGCTTTGGTTTTGTGAAGTTATTGGCTTGGGTGGGTGTGTTTATTGCATTAATTGCCTGTTTACCTATGTTTAATCAGTGGCTCGCATCATCCACTGCACAGGACATTACCCAAACAGCGACAGTGGTGCAAAGAGCTTCATCGGGTTATCTGCGTTTAGATATGTGGAATCAGGCTCTAGTCGCAATTACACAGCAGCCGTGGTTCGGTTATGGGTGGAATCAAACAGGAATGGCGCAAATCGCTGCATTTGATCTTTATCCTTCACATGAGTGGTATAAAACTGCACATAATGTGATTTTGGATTTATTGATTTGGAATGGTATTCCTATTGGTGCAATGATCATTCTTTATGTGGTGTGTTGGTTATTTTGGCTAAATCGTGGTGTGAAAGAGCCTATTTCAATTGCCGCAAGTTTGATGGTGTGTGCCATTCTGATTCACGCCTTATTAGAATATCCAATCCATTATGCTTATTTCTTGCTACCACTTGGGTTTTTGTTGGGCATCATCCAAGCACAGTATCCTCATCTACCAACAGTGAAGCTTAAATCAACAGTGACGGTGGGCATTGTTGTCGTTGGTTTTGTTTTGATTGGGGGTATTTATCGTGACTATGCGTTATATCGTCAACAAAGTGTCTTTATCAATAAGAAAACACCTTTAACTGAAGCTCAGCAACAAGTGATGAATCAGGATATTTTCTTACTCACACAGTTTAAAGAGCGCGTGTGGTGGATTGGTTTTAATCCACATAGCAAAGTATCTGATCAGCAGCTTGAACATATCGGGCGAATGGTGGCAAATTTAGCGTCTAAATACGATATTTATAAGTATGCGCAAGTTTTAGCGTTTAATGGTAAGAAGGCTGAAGCTGAACATCAGTTGTGGATTTTAAAAACGCTACATGGTCAAGAGAGCAGTTATCAGGATTTATTGGCAGTTTCTGCGGTGAAATAATTGCAAATTGGTAATAAAAATCCTCAAATTTGTGGATAATGCTGGTCAGTTAAGCATTTTTTAA
>NZ_AFIE01000074.1 GCF_000214135.1 Acinetobacter sp. P8-3-8 | reverse complement strand
TTCAAAAATTTAGATTTATAGGTTTTTATAGAAATGAAAATTAGCGAGAATTGGCTACGCACGTGGGTAAATCCTGCAATCGATAGTGAAACATTGTCTGATCAATTGACGATGTTAGGTTTAGAAGTGGATGACTTAACACCTGCGGCTAAACCTTTTACAGGTGTCGTTGTTGGTGAGGTTGTTACGGTAGAGCAGCATCCAGATGCAGATCGTCTACGTGTAACTACAGTTAACATTGGTACAGATGAAGTATTACAAATCGTATGTGGTGCGCCAAATGTACGCGTAGGAATGAAAGCACCTGTAGCAACCATTGGTGCTGTACTTCCGGGTGATTTTAAAATTAAAAAAGGTAAACTTCGTGGTATTGAATCACAAGGGATGCTTTGCGGTGCGTCTGAAATTGACCTAGAAGATAAGATTGATGGGCTTTTAGAGCTTCCTGCTGATGCACCAGTTGGAACCAATATCCGTGAATATTTAAATCTTGATGATCACGTGATTGATATCAGTATCACGCCTAACCGTGGTGATTGTTTTAGTATTCGTGGTATTGCCCGTGAAATTGGTGTGATTAACCAACTTCCAGTCACAGCACCTGAAATTAAAGAAGTTAGCTCAACGATTAGCGATCAAAAGCAAGTTGTAGTTGATACAGATGGTTGCCCTCGTTATTTGGGGCGTGTGATTAAAAATGTAAATACCAAAGCACCAACACCAGAGTGGATGGAGCAAGCTTTAGCACGTTCAGGTATTCGTCAGCACAGTATTCTGGTTGATATCACCAACTATGTGTTGATCGAACTGGGTCAACCATTACATGCTTTTGATGGTGGCAAAGTTCAAGGTTCAGTGCATGTGCGTCAGGCAACAACAAATGAAAAGCTTGTATTGTTAAATGATCAAGAAATTGAACTGACTGAAGATGTGATGGTGATTGCTGATGATGAAAAAGCATTGGCAATAGCAGGAATTATGGGTGGTCTATCTTCATCTGTAACTGATGAAACGACAGAAATTTTCCTTGAATCAGCATTTTTCGCTCCATTACACATTGCAGGTCGTGCACGTCGTTATGGATTGCATACCGATGCATCACAACGTTATGAACGTGGTGTAGATTTTGAATTACCAATGATTGCAATGCATCGTGCATCGCAATTGATTCAAGAACTTGCTGGTGGTGAGTTTGGTCCAATTACTGTGGCTGAAAAAACTGAGCTATTACCAAAACGTGAAGCGATTGCGTTAAAACAGGCTCAAGTTGATCAATTACTAGGTTATAAAGTCGAATCTTCATTTATTACAGATGCTTTGCAACGTTTAGGTTGCGATGTTACGGTAAATGCTGAAGGTGATTGGACTGTTGTACCACCATCGTATCGTTATGATATGGCAATTTATCAAGATCTTATTGAAGAAATTGCACGTATTCATGGCTATGACAATATTCAAATCAGCTTGCCTGTGATTGATGTAAGACTCGCAAAACATCAAGATCAATTTGATTTGACACAATTACGTCAGACATTGGTGACTTTAGGTTATCAAGAAGCGATTAGTTTTAGCTTTGCAGATTTGAAACTTGAGAAACAATTGAATTCACATGTAAATCCTTTGGTATTGGCAAATCCAATCTCTAGTGATTTAGCTGTGATGCGTTCAACGTTGCTTTCAAGTTTGATTCCATGCGTACAGCACAATATTAACCGTCAGCAAAGCCGAGTTCGTTTCTTTGAGTTGGGTTTACGCTTTGATTATCAAAATGCACAAAATATTGATGATCTTAAACAAATACCGACGTTAGCGATGATTGCTGTAGGCGCTAAGCAATCAGAATCATGGCATGGTAAAGCACAGCCAATGGATTTCTTTGATCTTAAAGGTGAAGTAGAGGAAGTTTTAGCTGCGGGTCGTGTCAATGTTGAATATGTGCGTACTGAGCGAGAATGGCTACATCCAGGTCAATCTGCTGAAATTTTAGTTGCTGGAAAATCAGTTGGTTATTTAGGCCGTTTACACCCTTCTTTAGAAGATGCACTAGATTTGGGCATAACTTGGGTAGCAGAGCTCGATCAATCGGCTGTTTTGCAAACTTATGTATCTAATTTTACAGAATTATCACGATTTCCGTCGGTAAGACGTGATATTGCGCTTTTAATTAATGATAATATTAATGTTAGCGAAATTCAGCAACTTATCGAAAAAACAGGTGGAGCGTTATTGAACTCAACTTGGCTATTCGATGTGTACACTGGTCAAGGTGTTGAAAACGGTAAACGCTCTTTGGCATTTGCATTGTTGTGGCAACATCCGTCACGTACTTTGGAAGATGCTGAAATTAAATCTGGTATGGATAATATTATTCAAGTGTTAGAAGACACTTATCAAGCGACATTGAGGGCCTCATGACAGCATTAACAAAAGCAGAAATGGCTGATCATTTAAGTGAGCTTACGAGTTTGAACCGTCGTGAAGCAAAACAAATGGTCGAGTTGTTTTTTGATGAAATTAGCCAGGCATTAATTGCCGGCGAACAAGTCAAACTTTCAGGATTTGGTAATTTCGAATTACGTGACAAGCGTCAACGTCCTGGTCGAAACCCAAAAACTGGCGAAGAAATTCCAATCTCAGCACGTCGTGTCGTGACATTCCGTGCAGGTCAGAAATTTAGACAACGTGTAGGCACAGAGCAAGACGATTAATTGTATTAATCAATATTGTGTTGTAGAAGAAGCCCTGAGTTTAGCTTGGGGCTTTTTTATGTCTGATGCTTAATTTATAAAAAAGTATTTGTTTAAATGTACTGAGCAAGGATACGGTTAAGTTTCTATTTAACCTGAGCTCGAGATAAGATATATTCCCAACTATATGATACGCGGAAACGTCAGTCGCATTGTTTGAGGCATGAGGAATATATTCCGCAAGATCTGCAATATACTGTTTTTGCAAGATATTAGATACTTGATAGTATCTGTCGAGTTGGCGACTGACAAATGGTTTTGCCCTTGCGTGGCAGTGCCACTCATCCCGAAAGCCTTGCGAGGTAGTACCTCTCAGGTCGAACCGAAGGTTAATCCTTACATTTGACTTTAAACGGTAAGGCTCCGCTGCATCTGATCTATCTTTTCAATAAATTACATCAGAGTTTATCCCGAGCTGACGTTATTTACCTTATTGTTTATTTTAAGCAAAAAAAAGAGAACCAAAGGTTCTCTTTTTTCGATAATAATCTAAGCGATTATTAGTGTGCAGCAGCTGAAGCAGCAGCTGTAGCGTCAGCAGCAGCAGCAGTAGCGTCAGAAGCAGCAGCAGTAGCGTCAGCAGCAGCAGCAGAAGCGTCAGCAGCAGCATCTACAGCAGAAGCAGCAACAGCGTCAGCAGCAGCAGTAGCTTCAGAAGCAGCTTCTACAGCTTGAGAAGCAGCAGCGTTTGCATCAGCAGCAGCTTCTTCAGTTTTTTTAGCACAACCAACGAAAGCTAAAGTAGTAGCAACTGCAGCAGCAATAGCGATTTTTTTGAATAACATGGCATCACTCTCATAAATTAAATTGAGACAAAAAACCCAAGTTAGCCTGTTTTTTGCTTTTTGCATGGGCAGCCTAACTGGTATGCGAATATGCTATCACTGCGCATTTTGAATTGCTACTGGGTAAAGTAAAAAAACTGATGAAATTGATGAAAAAATGATGTTTTTTTAACAGAAAATTACAATCGACTTGAGCTTTTAGATTGGTTTGTTGATAAATAACTTATTAAAAAACATAGAATTTATCTATTAATGGTTTTATTATTCAATTGCTTGCAATATTGAGTAACAAGTAAAATCAGCATTTGTATATTTATGTAAAAAATGTCAACCAAATAAAAAGCTACCCTTGTAGGTAGCTTTTTATATCTTTATTTACTTTTAATTTGCAGCTTTACGCTTCATTTGATCGAAGAAATCATCATTGGTTTTGGTTTCTTTCATACGATCAAGTAAGAACTCCATTGCTGCTAATTCATCCATTGGATGTAAAAGCTTGCGAAGAATCCATACTTTACGTAAGTTTTCTTCACTCATGAGGCGTTCTTCACGACGAGTACCAGATTTTTTGATATTCATTGCAGGGAAGACACGTTTTTCAGCAATACGGCGATCAAGCGTGATCTCTTGGTTACCTGTACCTTTGAATTCTTCATAGATCACTTCATCCATTTTACTACCTGTTTCAATCAAGGCAGTAGAAATGATGGTCAGTGAGCCACCTTCTTCAATATTACGTGCAGCACCAAAGAAACGTTTAGGACGCTCTAATGCATGTGCATCCACACCACCTGTAAGAACCTTGCCAGATGAAGGAACAACAGTGTTGTAAGCACGAGCTAAACGAGTAATCGAGTCGAGTAGAATAACCACATCTTTCTTGTGTTCAACTAAACGTTTCGCTTTTTCAATGACCATTTCGGCAACTTGTACGTGACGAGCTGGAGATTCATCAAATGTTGATGCAACAACTTCACCGCGAACAGTACGCTCCATTTCTGTCACTTCTTCAGGACGTTCGTCAATCAGAAGTACGATCAGGAAACATTCAGGATTGTTACGAACAATAGATTGAGCAATGTTCTGTAATAACATCGTTTTACCCGCTTTAGGCGGGGCTACGATAATAGAACGTTGTCCTTTACCAATTGGCGCAACTAAGTCAACAACACGTGCTGTTAAATCTTCAGAAGAACCATTACCCAATTCCATAATCAACTGTTCAGTTGGGAAAAGTGGGGTCAAGTTTTCAAATAAAATTTTGTTACGAGAGTTTTCAGGTGTGTCGTAGTTAATTTGATTAACTTTTAATAAAGCAAAATAACGTTCACCTTCTTTTGGTGGGCGAATCGTCCCCGTAATGGTATCACCAGTACGTAAGTTAAAACGACGAATTTGTGATGGGCTCACATAGATATCGTCAGGACCTGCAAGGTAAGAGCCTGCAGCCGAGCGTAAAAAGCCGAAACCATCAGACAAAATTTCAAGAACACCATCACCAAAAATTTCTTCGCCATTCATTGCATGACGTTTTAAGATGGCAAAAATGATGTCTTGCTTACGGTTACGAGCCATTCCTTCGAGGCCCATAAACTCAGCAATTTTAATGAGTTCGCCGATCGGTTTTTTCTTGAGTTCAGTTAAATTCATAGATGATCAGATTGAATAAGAATGTGTGGAACACAGATAAAGAAAAGAAGCAAAAGTCGTCCGCAGTGCAATAGGTGAGTTGAAACTGTGTGTGAACAATAGCAAACTCAGAATCTATATAGTTGTTTCGAGGAGAAATATGTAAAACAATTTCTGTTGCCGAGCGGCGATCTTATGTGTTGTCTTTTAAGAAACAGGAAGATAATCCTAATGTTCCTTGAGCATGGAATATAAGTGAGATCAATGGATTTGTCAAATTATAGTCAAAAAAATACGCTAGAAAATCTAACGTATTTTTTTCGTACTCAATGATTAACCTAACTCAATCGAATTAGATGTTTTCTTCGATGAACGCTGTTAATTTTGATTTAGGTGCTGCACCAATCTGTTGAGCAACAACTTCACCATTTTTAAACATCAATAATGCTGGAATATTACGAATATTGTAATTTACAGCAGTTGCTTCACACGCAGTGACGTCAACTTTAACGATTTTTACTTTACCTTCGTATTCGCTAGACAACACTTCAAGTACAGGTGCAATGGCTTTACATGGTGCACACCAGCCTGCCCAGAAATCTACAATTACAGGAATGTCAGATTTCAGTACATCAGCTTCAAAGTTGTCATCAGTCGTGTTTACGATATTGCCAGACATGGAATTTGCTCCAAAAAAAATATTCTAAAGATGAATCTTCTATAAATATAAGTATTACATAGTCATCTTTAACAATGTAAGGGGATAAGTAAATTTTCGGCCTTTATTGTAAATTTGTCCAATTGATGCTCACGATATTTACAATCGGATCCTTAGAAAATGCAGACAATGTGTAACATAATTGTCATATATGTTGAAAAAATAATATCTCAGTAAATTGTCTAAATAAATGGCTTTTAAAAAGCGTGTATGTGAATTAATCTAAGCACAATTCTGTATGGGTTTGTATAAATAATGTCTGATTTTTTGATTGATGAAGAATTACTTGCTGCCATCGATATGGGGTCGAACAGTTTCCACTTGGCGATTGCACGTGTGGATCATGGCGAAGTTAAAAAAGTTGCTTCTATGTCAGAAAAAGTCCAGCTTGCTGCTGGATTGGATGAAAATAAAAATTTAACAGAAGCTGCGCAACAACGTGGTTTGGCCTGTTTAGCACGTTTCGTTGGGCGCTTAAGTTCAGTACAGCCGACTCGCTTACGTATCGTGGCAACCAATGCTTTACGTCAAGCGAAGAATGGCCATGAATTTATTCAAAAAGCTGCCGAAATACTGCCAAAACCGATTGAAATCATTGCAGGTCGTGAAGAAGCCCGTCTGATTTATTTGGGCGTATCTCATACCATGGCAAATAGTGGTCGCCGTTTGGTGATTGATATTGGTGGTGGTTCGACTGAATTAATTATTGGTGAAGAATTCGAACCTATTCATACAGAATCTTTGCAAATGGGTTGTGTTGCTTTTACCAAAGCTTATTTCACTGATGGTGAAATTAATTCAAAAGCTTTTGATAAAGCCGTTGTCGCAGCGCGCAAAGAATTATCGTCAATTGCAAATACTTATAAAGCTGCTGGCTGGGACACCGTTGTTGGTTCAAGCGGTACGATCAAAGCCTGCCGACAAATTGCAGTGAATATGGGTTGGAGCGATGCTCAGGAAAATCTGACACGTGAAGGCTTGGATAAACTTAAAGATAAAATGCTGAAATACAAAAATATTTCAGATATGGAATTTGATGGTTTAAAAGAAGATCGTCGTGCAGTTTTACCTGCAGGTTTAGCCATTCTTTATGCTGTTTTTGAAGTTTTAAATATCGACAAACTGGTGTATTCAGATGGTGCTTTGCGTGAAGGCGTGATGTATGACTTGTTGGGGCGTTTCCAGCATGAAGACATTCGTGATCGCAGTGTTCAAGCGATGATGGGGCGCTATGGCGCAGATGCTAAGCAAGCACAGCGTGTCGTTGAAACTGCACAACATCTATTTGATGGGGTTTCACAATCACTCAAACTCAACAGTGATGATAGTGACCTTTTACGTCGAGCAGCTTATTTGCATGAAATTGGTTTGGCAATTAGCCATAGTGGTTACCAAAAACACAGCGCCTACTTATTACAGCATTCAGACATTCCAGGTTTTTCACAAATTGATCAAAACCATTTGTCACATTTGGTCGCTCATCATCGTCGAAAATTACGTGGTGATGCCAAAATAGATGTTCTAAAGGTCGGTGGACACAGACTTATTTATCTTTGTTTGTTGTTGCGTCTTGCTGTTTTACTCAATCATAGTCGTAGTGATGAGATGCTTCCTGCCATTGAATTGACAGTGGATAATGAGCAACAATGGCACCTCAGCGTTTCTGGCGATGCCAAACAATGGCCGTTGCTCGTTGCAGATTTGCATGATGAGCAAGTGCAATTTAAGCATTGGGACATTGAATTGAATATTCAGTCGGAACAGTTTATCGATTAACTAAAAGATTTTGTGGTGATTGAATGAATTGTATAGACCATTTGATATCACAAAATTCTAAACTTCCGATCTAACCCATCGGTGAATTAGGGATAATACTCGACTCATGAAAAATAAAGCTGCTCAGTCTAAAGCTTGGAAAACGGTTCAAATTGCACGTCATCCTGAACGTCCGCAATTTTTGGACTATGTAGGCGAAATTTTTACAGAATTTGATGCTTTGCATGGTGATCGTTTATATGGCGATGATGGTGCAATGGTCGGTGGATTGGCACGTTTTAATGGTCAACCTGTAATGATCGTTGGTCAGCACCGTGGTCGTAGTACACGTGAAAAGTTACAACATAACTTTGGGATGAGTAATCCAGAAGGTTATCGTAAATCGCAACGTTTATTAGATATGGCGGAACGTTTTAATTTACCTGTATTTACCTTTATCGACACGATGGGCGCATACCCAGGTGTAGGTGCAGAAGAACGTGGTCAAGCAGAGGCGATTGCAACCAGTTTGGCACAACTTTCTAGCTTAAAAGTACCTGTTATTGCGACAGTTTTAGGTGAGGGCGGTTCTGGTGGTGCGCTTGGTATTGGTGTGGCAGATCGTGTAGTGATGCTTTCACACAGTATTTATTCAGTGATTTCACCAGAAGGTTGTGCTTCTATTTTATGGAAAACTGCTGAAAAAGCAGAACAAGCCAGCGAAGCATTGGCATTAACAGCAGACAAGTTGCAAGAAATTGGCATTGTTGAATATGTTGTTGATGAAGGTGAGGGCGCACATTTACATCCACTTGAAGTTATGGAAAAACTGAAGGATGTGTTAAAACAAGCGCTTGATGAATTACAGCCAATGAGTGCAGAAGAACGATGCGAAGCACGTTACCAGCGTTTAATGAAGTTTGGCAGCGACAATTTAGGGCTCGCTTCTTAAAACAGCATTCGCAATTTTCTGAAAATACACACTTTTTAATCGGATGTAGCGGTGGCATGGACTCCATGCTGTTGCTACATTTGACGGCTCAACTTTTCCCTCAGCAAATACGTGCAATTTACGTCAATCATCAATTACAAAAAGTCAGTGATGAGTGGGCAGATTTTGTTGCAGAGCAATGCTTAATTCTCAATATTCCTTATATTATTCAAAATGTTCAAGTTGCTGATGGTAATCTTGAAAATCAAGCACGTGAAGCCCGTTACCACGCTTATCAACTGCATTTGAATGAAAATGAAGTGTTGGTTCTTGCACATCATCAACAAGATCAAGCTGAAACAGTGATGTTACGACTCCTTTCTGGGGCAGGTGCTTCAGGTTTATCTGCAATGAAAATTGTGGATCATCGAACAATAGATCAAAAAGAAATTACGCTATGGCGTCCTTTATTGGATCTCTCTCGTGAGCAGATTTGCCAATGGGTCGAACAATTGGATATTCGCTATGTTGATGATCCAACCAATCTCGATACCCAGTATGATCGAGCATGGTGTAGACATGAACTTTGGCATATTTTGCAAAGCCGTTATCCCAAAATGCAGCAATCTTTGGCACGAACCAGTTATTTGATGCAAGATGCAGAACACATTCTCAATGAAGTTTTAGCTCAAGATTTGGCTTTTTGTGGTGATGCTGAACAGCTTGATTTAAGTCAGTTTCAACAACTTTCACATCCACGACAACGGCAGTTATTATCGGTTTGGATGAAAGGTGAGCATACCTATCGCCCTGCATTTGATATGGTGAATCGTATTTTTGAAGAGGTGATTGATTCAAAAGTAGATTCACAGGCTGCATTGCAATGGAATCATTTTTATTATTTACGTTATCAAAATCATTTGTATCGTATCGCAAAAGAAAAATATTTAGCTTCTAAATCAATGGCTGATTCAACTCGTCCATTAGAACAACAATTGAATTTAAAGTTTAAAGATCAATTCGATTTGGCATCGGGTCGCTTTATTATCGAAACCGCTGAAATGGGACTATCTTTTGCATTACTTGATTCTACGTTAACATTGAAAACTCGTCTGGGCGGTGAAAAAATTCATCTTTATGGCAGAGTCGGTGCTTGGCCTTTGAAAAAAGCGATTCAGGAAGCACATATTTTTCCTTGGATGCGTCATACAATTCAAATATTAAGTGTAGATAATGTTATGCTTGGTGTTTTTACACCAAAAGGATTTTGGTTGGCACAATCTCAATATTGTGAAGTAGGCGGATGGCAACCAAATTTAATCTCAGCGTTAAAAAATAAGGTCGGGCGTGATTCATGAGTGCAGTTTTAAATTGTAATATTACTTTTATTGGTGGCGGGAATATGGCTCAAGCCTTAATTGGTGGCTTGATTAGTCGAGGTTTACCTGCAACTCGTATTACAGTTTCAGATCCTGTAGAAGAAATAAGACAGTTACTGCTCGAAAAAGATGTTCATGTGACAGATAATAATGTTGCAGCAATAAAAGATGCAGATATTGTTGTTCTTGCTGTAAAGCCACAAGTTTTAGGTCTTGTGCTTAAACCGCTTCAAGGTTTATTTGATGGTAAATTGATTATTTCTATTGTTGCAGGTGCTGAAATTAAAACCATTTCAGCATTAACAGGAAATGATCGTGTTGTACGTGTGATGCCAAATACTCCTGCGTTAGTTCAAACAGGCGCGCACGGTATCTTTGCTTATGATGTGGTTGAAGCGAAAGATCGTGAGCTTGCAACACAAGTGCTTGCTGCTACTGGTTTAACGATTTGGGTAAATTCAGAAGCTCAAGTTGATGCCGTAACTGCTGTTTCAGGTTCTGGCCCTGCATACTTTTTCTATATGATGGAAAGTATGATTCGCGCTGGAAAAAATATGGGGCTGGATGAAAAAGTAGCAACAGCATTAACATTACAAACGGCTTTAGGTGCCGCCCAAATGGCGATCACCAGTTCAAATTCTCCTTCAGAGTTACGTAAAAATGTAACTTCGCCAAATGGGACAACTCAGGCAGCACTTGAAGTATTTGATCGTGCTCAAATTTCACAGAATATTCAAACAGCTTTAGCTACTGCGCAAAAGCGTAGTCAGGAATTGGCTCAAGAGTTAAGTGACAGTATTAAATAATTAATTGAATTTTTAGGAACGTTCCAATATGGGTGCAAATTCTGCGCAGATTTTTGGCATTATTATTAACGTAGCGATTTTGCTCGTATTCTTCCGTTTTTTAATGCAATTGGCAATGGTGAGTCCATATAACCCTGTGGTTATGTCGACAGTGAAAGCTACGAAAATTGTGGATGTGTTTAGTCGCATTTTTCCAACACTTGGCAAAGGTCGTGTTAACACAGCCGCTTTGGTGTTGGTTATAGTTCTCTATTTACTCAAGATTTTTGGAATGATGTATTTGCAAGGTGCTATGCCAAATAGCCCTGTGCATTTGTTGATTCTCACCTTTGTCACCATGATTCAAGACTTAATTCGTTTTTGTCGCTATTTAATTTTTGCGACGATTATTTTAAGTTGGGTGGTGATGTTTACTCAGTCTAGATCGCCTTATATTGAGGTGATTCAAGAGCTTGCAGAACCGTTATTAGCGCCGTTCCGTAAGATCATGCCGAATATGGGAATGATTGATTTATCTCCAATTTTAGCGTTCCTTGCGTTGTATATTGCAGAAATTCTGATGAATGAAGTTGCGAAGATTTTATTAACAGGTCTTTAATTTATTGATTCTGTAGGAAAAGGGCTCGATTGAGTCCTTTTTATTTGCTTGAAAATTTGTAAGAAAGAATTGGTGGTGTTCATCAATTACTGGCTTCCATTGGTAAAGTGGTTCTTTTAAAAGCACCTCCATCCCAACCTTCCTCCTGAGAGGAGGAAGGGGCTAAAGCATTTTACAGGCTTCTT
>NZ_AFIE01000075.1 GCF_000214135.1 Acinetobacter sp. P8-3-8 | reverse complement strand
TTTTTATGAACGGTTTTGATATTTTTTGCCAATATTTTTGCTCAAAAAACACTCAAAACTAAAAATCACATACACTCTATAAGGCTTTCAGCCTAAAAACAATCCACAATTTTTGCGGATAAACCTTGGAGTAAGTTTTCATATTAAAGCTTGATAATATTATTTATATAAATTATATTATTTATATAAATAATATTATCAAGAGTTTACTTGTGACACACGATGAAATTTTTAAATGCATTGTCGATGCTGTAAATAATGCTCCTAGAAATAGACAAACTGCTGAATTACATATTCAAATGATTAAATACGCTGATGAGTTGAAATCCATCACATCTAAAGAATTCTGTGAAGAAACAAAGTTTCCGATTGGATACGGTTCCGAATTTAGCAAAATGCGGAATATAACTGAACGTTTAAAAGCAGCTGGATTGGATGTATCCAAACTTTAAGCCATATCATTATTTTTAGAAGAGTTCATTTTGAAAGTTTTATCTTTATTTTCAGGTTGTGGTGGTATGGATCTTGGTTTAGAAGGCGGCTTCTTAGCACATAGATCGTCTATCAATAGTGATTTATATGCTTCTTATATTTCAGACCATGATGAAAATTATGTTTATTTAAAAAAAACAGGATTTGAAACTGTTTTTGCTAATGATATTTTGCCTTTTGCAAAATTGGCTTGGTGTAATTTTTTCAAAAATAGAGTAAATCAACCTGAAAATATCTTTCATTTAGAAAGTATCGTTGATGTTGTCAATAATATTGAGAATAAGCAATTTTCCTTTCCCAATGATATTGATGTAGTGACTGGTGGATTTCCATGTCAAGACTTTAGCTTTGCAGGTAAAAGAAAAGGGTTTGATTCTCATAAAGATCATAATGGCATCATTTATAATGAACCAACTGAAGCTACGCGAGGTCAACTATATTTATGGCTGAAAAAAGTAGTTGAAATCACAAAACCTAAAGTATTCATTGCAGAAAATGTAAAGGGGTTAGTAACTTTAGGCGATGTAAAAGACATTATTCAAAAAGATTTTAGAAATATTGATGATGGGTATGTTGTTCTTGATGCTCAGGTTCTTAATGCTAAAAATTATGGAGTTGCTCAAAATAGAGAAAGAGTTATTTTCATTGGTATATCAAAACGTTATGCTAACAAAAAAATCTTAGATGAACTAATTTCTTTGCAAGAAAAATCTGAAGTCTATCCATATCCACCATATACTCATGGTACTGATCCAGAGCTAAAACCATATGCGACTTTAAATCAAATTCTAGCTCATCTTCCAGAGCCTGAGTTGGCAAGCACAGATAAGAGCCAACAATCTTATTCTAAGGCTAAACTTTTCAAAAAAACTCAGGGCAATATTGAAGTTAACATGAATGGCCAAGCTCCAACTATTAGAGCAGAACATCATGGAAATATTGAGTTTAGAAGATTATCCAAAGAAAATGGCGGGACTAATCTATCTGAATTACATCTACCACAAAGACGTCTCACAGTCCGCGAGTGCGCTTTAATTCAAAGTTTTCCACCAGATTATGAGTTTGTATTTAACTACGGAAAAGCCAATTCAGTATCAGCATCGGCCGCATATAAAATTATCGGTAATGCCGTTCCTCCATTATTAGGATTTGCAATAGGCAGGCATCTTAGTCAAATATGGGACAAATTATTTAAAACATGAATTTACTATTCCATATTTTGAATATTATTTAGAATCATTTTCATATCTGAATCATATGATTCAACGATACATACAAAGTCTTTTAGATGACTATATTTTTTTAAATTTCTAATCCAATAACCTATGGTTGTACTAGAACAACCATAGTATTTAGCAATATCTTTGTAATAGACGTGATAGTTAACATGTAATCCATAGGCTATTACATGCTTCTTACCAATGTCAGTTTTCAAAAACTTCTTATTTAACATTTAAATAAAATGATGATTTACTTTTTGATCAATATTTTATCAAGTATACGAGCTATTATTTCCTTATTTTTTCCTTTGAGCATTGTAGCTTTTAGAGCTAATTCAATTGTTTCATTCCACTGCATACGAATATCATTAATATTCTCTGTATCGTATACGTTTTTCATTTCAATCGTTGGCTCAGATGTCAGTAATTCATTTATTATTTTTAAATTATCATCATTTACGAGTAATTGAAGTTTTTGAGGAAAATCCTCTCCAAAACATTTTTCTTTCCCACCTGCTGTAAAATTATCTCGCATTGAATTACTAATAATATTTCGACTCAAAAAAAATAAATTGGAATTTTCATATTTAGAATTTGTAGTTCCAAATAAATCTTGAGGGTAAAGCACAATGGCTTCACACACTAATTGTCTTTGCTCATCCGAAGATAATTGCTTGAAAAATTTCAATTCTAAATTTTGGAAAGTTTCTGAAGTACGCTCACTTTCTTCATCACTAAGGAACCAAAACTTAGTGTTTGATTTCTTTGCCTTATCTTTAAAATACTGTTTAAAAACATCAAATGGACTTTCTTTAGCACAAACATCTTCATAACTTGTATTTAATAATGAAAATATATCTGTTCCATCATCTAAATCCATATCAATCAAATATCTAGGGGAATGTGTGACAGCAACACTTTTCACACATTGAGAAAATTCTTTAATTTTTATATTTATTTGATTATTAATATTTTTTCCAAATAAAATGAATATTTCATCCAATCCTAAAACTTTAGTTGATTCATTAATACTTCCTCCTAAAGTTTCCCAGTTTTTAGATTTACTACTTTTAACCTCAATACCAAATTTTCCAACGTCTGTAGTTACAATCACATCAGGAAATCTATGAGCATCTTCATCATATTCAACTAACCAATTTTTATAATTTGCCTCATTTGAAATAACTTCTTTAGCACATGTTGCTGTCAATATTTCTAAGTGCTTCCATGTATCAAACTTTGGATAACTTTCTAATTTTTCCTGTAAAAAAACTAAAAATTGGTTAAATTCATCCATTACTAATAGCCTTATGAAACAAAAACATAAGGTTATACTCTGTTTATACTAAAATTAAATATATTTATTTAACATAAAATCTCTTCTACGAAATGCACGTGTTAGAACCCAATTAAATCTTTAATTGGGTTCACATCAAATACTCTATTGATCACGATAAGCTCGAACTTTCTCAAAAATTGGATAAAAGTCCAGACCATCATCCTTCATATCTGAAATTATGACCGCAATTACTGCAATCGTAGTGGGCACTTTACCGTTCTTTTTATAGTTGGTAATGGAGTTCGCGTTCATATCTAAAAGCGCTGCAAATTCTTTAATAGAAAGGCCAGACTTACCTATAAGTCTTTGAAATTCTTCGTAAGGCATAGTTTAAAAAGCAGAATTGTTCTGATGGAAAAGTATAGCACAGATCATTTATTTACATTTAAACACATAAATAATGTGATTAACACACTATTTATGTGTTTAAATATTCCCATATCCTTCTTTCAGGACATATGAAGAAGGTGTTTTTAATTATTTCTTCTTAAAATGAGGCATAACAATGGGTAATTTAAACTTGATTAATCATTTATACCTTTCTGAAAATTCTAGAAAAATTGGAACACAGCTAATTAAAGATTTCTCAATTAATAGATCTTACAATCTGGGGTTATTTTTAAACGTCAATAAATGCTTTGACGATCGAGAAGCAACATTGGTATGGACGCAGCATCATCTTGATCAACATATAGATGATGATTACGAAGACGTTAAACGCGCTTTTTTAGCATTCTTTCCTGATGGAGCATTTATGCAATTTTGAGACTGTTAATTGAATAGCTAGACTCCCTGAATGGTCCTTTTAAAGGACCATTACACAATTTACAGTCCTACAGTCAGTTTACCTGTCACAGATTTTTGAACGCTCTATCAAAATCCAAAACTAGGACCATCAAATCCTTTCGTTTTTCTTGTGCCTGCTTCTGCTTTTCTTGCTCTAGTAACTTTTGCTTATTCAATTCTACCTCATAGTAGGGTTTGTACAGCTCATAACGATTTTCAGCTCTCAACCGATTAATTTCTACAATCATGTCCTGTTTTTGCTGATAGCGAACTGGATCACTTTCTTTGGCAAACCGCAGTGCCTTATTCATCATCGGCACATCTTGCAGATTAGTATCGTATTTTTTATTGTAATCCTCATTGGATAGACAACTCACCTCATTCGGAACCTCTACCTTTAGCCCTCTAATTTCAATAATTTTGGTCGGTGCATAGCGCTGTAAGCTGTCATTAATCAGCTCTTCAGTTTTCTGCCGATACAACTGCAACTGTGCTTTGCCCATCCCTAACACATCTGCCGTGAGCTTTTGTGCACCGCCTTTCTCTGGCTGCTCAGGGTTATAACGCTTAAAAAACTGCTCCGGTGTTCGCTCAATACCATCAACATGGCGTTCACTGTAAATCAAATGCAAATGCGGCTGATCTTGTCCCGCCAAAGCGCCAGCATGATTATGAATCGCGCAAGTAAAAGGATAGCGATAACGGTCAGCAAACTCTTGAATAAACTGCTCTGCCAATTCGATACGTTGTTCCGATGTAAGCTCTTTTGGTAATGCCACCACCAAACTTGAACAGACTCGACCATTTTTACGTTCATACAGATCCGAGGCCTGCCAAAATTCTTCCGGATTCCCCTCGGCAAAGCTCGGCATATTACCTGAGCAAACAAACTCAAGTTGTTCATGAACATGATCTTTATGTTGTGCAAATTGTGCAGTTCGAGTGATGTAGTGAAAGCGCTCTTTGGCCGTTCTAGGCTTGTTATTTTTACCACCTTTTTGGGGCGGATTTTTACTGTTGTGTTCAAGATTACAGAAGAACATATTTGCGTCTAGCCCTCAGGTTATTTTTGATGTTGTAACGACACTTTTTTTGCAGCAACACACATTTTTGATGTTGTAACGGTAGATCGCTATTGCAGAAACAAATGTCAAAAATGCAGCAACAGTACTCTGATAGATACAAATCAATAACTTACGTCTCTAATGGCCTGCGGAGCACGAGGAGAAGTGTTTCTAATTCGATATAATTGCGTTAGTAATTATATCGAATTAGAAACACGGAAACGAGCTAATAAATTAAATAAAATGTTCCCACATTTTATTTAATTTATTCATGCCGCCATATGCTACTCTACTGATATCTGATTCATGTGTTTTTTGGGGTGCTGATCATGGTGAAACGAGGTCGTCCTGCTAAAGTTTTATCAAATGAAGATCTGATTCAATTGCAGCAGTTTTTAGAAAAATTACCGTTCCTCACTGAAATCCAATCTCATATTTTAAGTTCATTATTATCTACAGAAAAATTTGATGAAGAGATATTCAAAAAGTTTAAAACTGTAGATCGCTATAGAGTGCTATATCAACAACGCCAAATCTTACTTGAACAGATCAAACTCAAAGCACATAACCAACAAAAACTAATGGACAATGAAGTTGAAATTTTAAGTTTGGCCCAACAAGATCAGGATCGAGACACCTGGTTTAGACTAGAGCGAGCCTTAGAGTCTTATCAAAAAATCCATAAGGCGGTTCTCAATGACCGTATACGCCTCGAAAATGAGCATAAACGCGAAGTTCTAAACAAATCGAGGAAAACCCTTACCGAAGCACAAATCAAGCGTAATGAGGAAAACAGACGCAAATATGAATTAGGTGGTGCAGTATTAGCAGCCTTTAAAAAATTGAATATTGATATTAGTTCGGAAACACCAGATCAAATCACCAATAGAATTGTCAATAACACTCAATTCGCATATAGCGTAAGAACAAGTAAAATATTTAAAGAGATTACTGAACAGAACAACAATTTTTTTAAACGACAAAATTTATTTCTTGATGTTCTTGAAGGCCTATCAACTTGGGAAAGTAATCATAAGAAACTATCAACGATAGAAATTGAAAAACACCAACATAAACATGAATAGTCCTGATTATTTCAACTTAGAGTCCCCATAGTTGAGCGAGTGTCTACGAGCGGCTCAATCAAAATTCGCGCCTAGACTCTCTGAAAAACCGCTTTTTAGGCTGTGAAGCCTAAATAAGCGTAAATCACATACAGAAAATTGAGCCTAGACCGAGCGTAGCGAGTAAAAAAGCTCTATGAGCAAAGCGAATTCCGAGTTGTTTTTGCTTTTTGCTAATTCACGGAAACTTTAACCAAAAAATTGCCCCGACGAATCGAGCGAAAGCGAGATTCAATAGAGTTTGAGCGTAGCGAAAACCAAGGGCAATTTTTCATGATGTATGCTTTTAATTATTTTAAATGCTTTTAAATGCTTTTAACCAGCCTGAAAGCCTTGATACGAAATGGTTTCAGAGTCCATTAAACTAGGTTTATCGATCCATTAAACTAGGTTTATCGACCCATTAAACTAGGTTTATCGACCTTTAAAGCTAGGTTTATCGACCTTAAAGCTAGGTTTATCGACCTTAATAATTTAAATAGACACACTCATTTAAATAGTCTATTTTACAGACTAGTTTAATTAAAAATTTATTATTAGAAATGAGTGAATTAGTCGTTAAAGATAATGCCTTAATTCAGGCTAGCTATACGTTAGATACCGTTGAACAGCGATTAATTCTTCTAGCTATTGCTGAAGCCAGACAAACAGGCCATGGGATAACAGAAAATAGTTTATTGGAAGTACATGCCAGTAGTTATATAAATACGTTCAATGTTGAAAAGCATACTGCCTATACAGTCCTTAGAGATGCGTCAAAAAGCCTCTTTGATAGATATGTCACATACCATGACGTTAATCCTAAAACAGGTAAGGATCGTAGTTTCCATTGCCGTTGGGTTGATAAAATAGGTTATGAAGCTCAGTCAGGCATTGTCTTTTTAAGATTCACTCAAGATATCGTTCCTCTCATAACTAGGCTAGAAGAAAACTTTACTAAATATGAGTTACAGCAGGTTTCACGCCTAACCAGTTCTTATGCTATTCGGCTCTACGAATTGCTGATTCAATGGCGATCAGCAGGAAAGACGCCTGTGTTTGATCTGTCTATCTTTAGACAGCAATTAGGCGTTGAATCTCACCAATACAAAACTATGAGCAATTTCAAAACCTATGTTTTAGATTTCGCACTCAATCAAATAAATGAGCTAACCGATATAACAGCTAAGTATGAACAACATAAGAAAGGACGTACCATTTCAGGATTTTCGTTCACTTTTAGACAGAAAAAAAATGCCTCGAAAAAAGAAATTAAGAATGAAAATCTCTCAGATTTTTTCTCAAAAATAACTGATCCTCAACGTCACCTATTTGCCAATAAGCTCTCTAGACTATCTGAAATGAGCATTTACTCTCAAGGTACAGAAACCTTCGAACAGTTTGCTGTCCGCATAGCAGAAATGCTTAAAGACGCTCAAAAATTCGAAGAATTATTCCCTTATCTTCAAAAAGTTGGCTTTGCATCTGCCTAAAATTTAAACTTGATCATTTGTCTATTAGACAGTCTAATAGACAGTCTATTTTTACAAGTTTAGGCATAGGTTTACAGGATGAAAACCCTTACAGTTCTTGAACTTTCCAAGCTCTACAACATCAATAGACAAACGATTTACAACAACATAAAGAAAGGAATTTTAAGTAAAAATTCTGAGAATAAGATTGATCTAGCGGAAGCAATCCGTGTTTTTGGGGAACCCGTCAAAAAACAGGATGTAAAAGAATCTGTAAAAGTAGACAGTCCAAATTCGGCAGAAGTTTTACTGCTTAGACAGCAGATAGACATGTTGAAAAATCAGCTTGATGATGCCAAAGATCGGGAATCTTTCTATCAAAACCAAATTGAAACGATGCAACGCCTATTAGAAGCCCCAAAACCTAATATGACTACGTTTACCGATCAAGAATTAGTGCAACCCAGCATAGTCAAACCAGATCCCGAACCTGACACAGCAGAAGCTAAACATGACGGATTGACTACTCTGGAGCAGAGGGAAAATAAGCGGATTCCAGTACCGGAGCACATTGAACAGGAACCGGAAAAAAGGGGCTTTTGGAGCCGTTTTTTTAGACCCTATGATTAACCACGATTGTTTAACTAATATGAACAAAGTCGTGAAACATTGCTCAAAGAATAGGCGTGGAACGTGAAAAATCATAAAAAAAACCCAAACAGTGATGTTTGGGCTATAAACTTTGAAATAAGTATTTGAATTTCAAAATAAATTATAACACATTTCGTATAAGGTGTATTATGTTAATTGTAGGAAAGATTAAAAATCAATTTCTGAAAATGGCTCTAGTTTCTTTTTTTGAATTTCCTGTTTTTCCTTTTCTATCTTTCTTGAATGGCTTTCAGATAATTCTTCTGAGTACTTTAAAAGTCTATCAACCCACTTTCCGAATCTAAATTGCGTGGTATATCTAACTCGTGTGCCATTAACTCCATCAAATTTATGAGATCTCATTTCAGATTCATACAAAATAGTACCATCATGCATAGTAACTTTGCCCAATATAAAAAATGATTCTGCAGTATGCATAGTTGCTAAAACTGGACGATAATTAATAATACATGTTTCCCATTCAACTTCTCCCATTTCATCTTTTTCCCTATCTCCACCATTGACAATATTCTTAATTGCCTCATGAATTTTAAATTCCTCCGCTTTTTCTTGATTTTCTTTTATCTGAATATCTTCAGAAAAGAATGGAGATACATCTAAAGGTTTATGTTCGAAAATTTTTCTAAAATTAAGCATAGTGTTAATCCTTTTATTAATCTAAATATTACTTACTAGTTAAGATTTGTAGAGAACGGCATGCGCTCACGTTTATATCTACAAAATCTTTCCAGTCCATTTTTGAAGAAAAAAACAACTTGTATTGAAGATCAACCCGACAAATATCAGGTCGATCTTCATAAATCGAGCATGTATTATCACTAGATAAGTACTTACAGCTCCCATCACCTTTATCTAAATAAGCTGTTAGTTCAGAACGAAATACTTGCTTGCAACAACAGCCACATTGAGTACAAGGAAATGGTGTCTGCATTTAAAATTCAATTTTTTCTATATTTGGATCATTCAGTGCCTGAATTATTTTTTCAGCTTCTTTTAAAGGAGAGGATTTAACAATAGTAGTAATACTTTCCATTGCTACATTAACTAGATCCATATTCCCAGCCTCAATACCTTTATCTAAGCGTTCAAACATCTCATCAATTGAATGACGTCTTTCCTTGAAGGTTTCAGCTAAATAGGCTTTTAGAAACTCTGTTTGCTGTTCAATTTTTCCAATATTAACATCTCGCCAAGCATGTATTGCCTCACGTTTTGTTGTTTCAGCCTGCACAGTCATCCTATATTCATGATGTGCATCCGCAAGCATTTTAAATGCCTGAAAAGCCATATCAGGTGATGGTTTTGGAATAACCGTGACATTTTTTAGCACTTTAGTAGCTTTCATAAGCTCTTGCTTAGCCATGATATGAACCCTTTCTTAGATTGTTAAAAACCCTTGGCAGGTATGCTTAATATTTTTAATAGGAGATCCTTCATCATCTATGATTTTGCAATCTAACAAATCTTTTAGAATTTTAGTATTTGCAATCATTTGTTTGAACGCTTGCGGATTTGAATCATCATCAACTTTCATAGATTCAAATCTATCGACCAATTGATTTAAGGTATAAATAACTTCATCAGCATTTTTTTGAATACCATCTAAAACAGTTTCAATCATATTTATTTCTGAAACTGCTTTATCAACCTGAGCTGAATATTTCACAGCTTTTGTTAATGCTTCTTCAGCCTTACTCGCAAGCATAAACCCGCCAATAGCCAAAGCAGGACCAGCCACAATCCCACCAAGAGCTATCATTCCTCCAGCCATTCCAAAGCCACCACTTGCAATAGAACCACCGCCCAGCCAAGCTAGTGTTGCATTAGTCGCGGCTACTCCTGAAAGGCTTGAAATTGCAGTTCCTGTAGACGCTGAAGCTAATAACCCAACACTACTATATGCACCAAACCCAGCTAGTGCTCCTCCAGCTGTTCCAGAAAGTAAGCCCGCTTCTAACTTTAAGGAGTTAAGAACCATAGCTTCCATTGCCTTAATTTCTTCAATAGAAATAGAAGATTCAAAATTTTCTAACTTACCACCCGCATTTTTAGATCTTTTTATCACATCAATAGTGTGTTTAATTTGATGTGTGAATATACTTAACTTCAGGCGACCTAGTTCTTCTAACTTGGTATTAGTTTCTTCCTTTTGATGTTCTAAATGCTCAAGGGCTTCATCATAAATAGACTGTGCATTTTCTCCAATTTCTTTAGCCTCTTTC
This sequence comes from Acinetobacter sp. P8-3-8, assembly GCF_000214135.1. Lineage (GTDB taxonomy): Bacteria > Pseudomonadota > Gammaproteobacteria > Pseudomonadales > Moraxellaceae > Acinetobacter. The sequence goes on along the minus strand of NZ_AFIE01000075.1, from coordinate 338 downwards.
ATATTACCTACAGCCTTGGCACCTTTAAAAACACCTGTTGCTCCCAAAGCTGCTGCAGCTCCCCACAAAACGATTGGTAATGGCATATTTTTTCTCTTATCAAGTATATATTTGTATTGAATATTATATGAAAGTTTTGTTTTTAACATCACATTAACGACTTAAAATGTCGCTTAAAGCGCACTAAAAAATATTTTATTTTTCTATAAATTCTAAGTTCATTTAACATAATGGTGGTTATACGAAGTACACTTGTATATTAATATAAAAATCAATGACTTAAAATTTCACACTCAACCCTAAAATCCGTAAAAAGCCGACTTTGAAACAAGTCGGCT
>NZ_AFIE01000076.1 GCF_000214135.1 Acinetobacter sp. P8-3-8 | reverse complement strand
GGTCGTCGTATTCGCCCCAGTTCCAATCACTGCTTGTGGTGTCGTGATGCCAGTATTATTAATTACTGTTGCGCCTGTCGTTACACTACCTGCAGTTCCTAAATTGATTGCTTCTGCTAGTTTGATATCAAGCTGGTTACTACCATTCGCCACAACGCCAATATTATTATTGGTGAGTGTACCTGTAGCTCCACCTTTAACATTTAGGTCTTCGCCTAGTTTACGCGTTGCTTTCGTTCCACTATCACCTACAAAGCCTAGTGACTTGGTCACTTCTGTATTTAAGTTACCTAGTGCAGTTGCTACGTTATTCGCCGCCGTGTATGTCGTGCCATCTGTCTTAGTAATTGTGTAACTTGGCGCTGTGATACCACCTGCTGCAGTACCTGCTGCAGCTCCACCACCTAAAGCTGATGCTGTATTTGCTGCAAGGTTGCCTAGCTCAGTATTTGTTTGAAAAAACTGACTACCATTAATACCATCGGTACTCGTCGCACTTACTCGACCTGCAGCTAAATTAGTTAATGTACGCTCGCTACCCGCTGTCCCAATGCTCACTGTACTTGAACTTGCAGGCGCACCAGCATAGGTATATGTTTTACCATTTACTGTTGCACTACTGGTTTGAACATAAGCAGCTGTTGTAGAACCGCTACCTAACGCAACGCTATTTGCGTTAGATGCATTGGCCCTTGCACCCAAAGCAACCGCACCTGTGCCTGCAGTAGTAACTGTAGACTCTGCACCAATTGCAATAGCATCGGTAGCAGAAGCCTGAGCTCCACGGGTTGCATTACTACCCAATGCAACAGCACCTACAGCATTTGCTGTTACGGCTTTTGCATAAGAAGTCCCAGACCAGTCAGCCGTACCACCAATAGCTGTTGCGTATTGTGCATTTGCAAAAGAACCATTACCCACTGCTGTTGCATATAATTCATTTGCATATGAATCACTACCTACTGCAGTTGTTCTAGCCACTGTTGCTCTCGCGGAAGTTCCTATTGCCAAAGCATTAAGCCCAACTGCTTGTGAACTCGCACCCACAGCAAAAGCACCATTCCCAGTAGATGCATTTGCATTATAACCAATAGCAACAGAATCTAACGTTGATGCTTTCGCCGCATTACCCAATGCAAGAGCTCTTGAACCCGATGCATTCGAAGTTGTACCTAATGCCACTGCACCTATTGCAGTTGAAACAACTGTTGCACCATCACCTATGGCAACTGAACTGGTTGCATTAGCATTTGTTTTTGGGCCTATTGCTACTGCTCCAACCCCTGAACTTGCAATCATAGCATTTTCGCCGATTGCAACTGCACTGGCTGCCAATGCATTACTTCTTGCACCCAAAGCAACTGCATTTGCACTTGCTGCTGTAGACTCTGCACCAATAGCAACAGCATCAACACCAGAAGATTGAGCTCCACGAGTTGCATTCACGCCCAATGCTACTGCGCCTGCTGCAGTCGCAGTTACGGAATTTGTGTATACTCCACTAACATCTTTTGAGCCACCTATGGCTGTTGCATATGCTGCATTTGCAAAGGCACTATTTCCAAGTGCTGTCGAACTCGAAGCTATGGCCTGAGAAAAAGGACCAATACTAGTAGCAAAATTTCCTTGTGTGGTAGCAAGCCATCCCATTGATATAGAGCTAATACCATTCGCATTCGCTAGACCACCAAGCGCTATCGCATAGATAGAACCACCAGCCTTTGCACCATTACCAATTGCGATCTGTGAAAGTGTTAAAGTTTGTGTTCCTGCACCTATAGCAATCTGCCCACCATCCGCCACACCACCATTTGTATTACCATTTTGTGCGCCAGTACCAATCGCAATATTATTTACAGCTGTTGCTCCAGTACCCCCCGTATAAGTACCTTTACCTATAGCTATCGTGCCTGTATTCGTTGACTGAGCTTGACTACCCAGTGCAATAGCATCAGTAGCATTCGCCACAACGGTCGCACCATTACCAATTGCAGTTGCACTATTCGCCTGAGCATTTGCTTGTACGCCTACCGCAATTGAATTCAATGCATTCGCATTTGCACCCGCCATTAAAGCCAAAGCATGGTTACCAGTAGCAACTGCACCAGCCAAACTATTACTATTTGCTGTAGCATCCCCACTTGAACCTATAGCCACAGAACCTATACCATTGGCCATTGGGCTTTTAAGAGTACTCGTTAAACCACTACCAATAGAAACACCACCCTTACCTGTTGTTGTTGTACGATTAGCGTTATAATTTGATCCAATAACAACTGCCTGCTCTGCCGTAGTACTTGTTGTAATGTCATTACCAATAACTGTCGATTGCTCGCCATTTGCAATTGCATTCGCACCTACTGCAATAGTCTCAATAGCGTTTGCTTGAGTGACAACCGTACCAACATTATTACCAATAGAAATACCGCTAGTAGAAGTACTCGTACCGCCACCAGCAGTATAGACAGCCATCGCCTCTGGACTAAACGTCACCATCAAACTAACAGTTGCAGCACCGACAATACTTGTAATTTTCGACGATTTTGTTTTACCTTTTGCAAGCTCTGATACTGCGACCCAAGTTCCTAAGGTTGCATTCCAAATTACTTTATAGATTTTATTCATTAGGTGTTCCTCTTAGGAGATTGGCTGCAGCATTTACACTTTAACTAGGCAATGCATACAAAACATACAATTTTTTTGCTATTTAACAATCTATATACAATTTTTTCAACTTTTTTTTGAGATATATTTCACTTTTTTATGCAATAAATAGCAAATTAGTTTACATTTTTATTAAAACTAAAAAATAGTACACTTTTCATTAAAAAAATTAATAAAATCAATTAATTATATACTCTACATCATTTATTAAAATTAATTAAATTAACTTTAACATAAACCACGCATGTGACAAATTTTGTCAATAAAGATCATAAATTGTGTGACAAATTTCACATTAAAATCATTATTAACTTTAACTTTATTTTTATTGTTAATTTACTAAATAATCCTTGCTATTTTTCATCATTTAAACTTCAAAGATTTGTTATAATTGTTCACAAACGGATATTAAACGAGTCCTTATTTTGAAAATTATTTTTGCTGGCACGCCTGAGTTTGCAGCAACCGCTTTGGCTGCATTACTTCAAACTGAACACGAAATTGTTGCTGTTTATACTCAACCGGATCGTAAAGCAGGGCGTGGGCAGAAACTAACAGCATCCGCAGTGAAGCAATTGGCTTTGGAACATCACCTACCTGTTTATCAGCCTTTACATTTCAAAGCATCGACTGAGGAAGGTTTAGCAGCACAACAAGAACTTGCCGACTTAAATGCAGATGTGATGGTGGTTGCGGCTTATGGTTTAATTTTGCCTCAAGCTGTTTTAGATTTGCCAAAATATGCTTGTTTAAATATTCACGGTTCATTGCTTCCACGTTGGCGTGGTGCAGCGCCTATTCAACGTGCAATTGCGACTGGTGATGCTGAAACTGGTGTAACCATTATGAAAATGGCGGCAGGTTTGGATACTGGTGATATGTTATTTAAAACATTCTGTCCAATTACTGCGGAAGATACTTCAGCAAGTTTGCACGATAAACTTGCAGTACAAGGTGCCGAGGCCATTTGCACTGTTTTAGTCTCAGAAGAAAAACTTAAAGAATATTTAGACAACCGTGAAGTTCAAGATGAAGCTTTTACGGTTTATGCTCAAAAACTGTCTAAAGCCGAAGCGCAAATTGATTGGACACAGCCTGCTGTCAATATTGATCGTAATATTCGTGCATTTAATCCGTGGCCTGTCGCTTTCACTCCGATTGATGAAAGCAATAATCTGCGTGTATGGAATTCATCATTATCCGATCAAAGCTCTTCTACTGCTGTCGCAGGTGAAGTGATTGCAATTGATAAACAAGGTGTTCATGTCATGTGTGGCGACCAAAAAGCAATCTGTATCACCAACCTACAATGGCCCGGTGGTAAAGCCTTAAATGCCGTACAAATTAACCAAACTCAAAAACTCTCTTTAGGATATAAATTCGCATGAGCCAAATTCAATCTTCTGCAAAAAATTTGAATTTGCGTGCACAAGTGGTCAAAACGCTCGTGGCCGTCCAAAATGGACAATCCTTAACCTCTGTTTTAAATCAGCATATCAATAGTGTTTCTGAGCGTGATCGTGGTTTGTATCATGAGCTGACTTTAGGCTGTTTACGTCAGTGGCATTCTTTAAAAGCGATTACGCTGCCTTTGCTCACTAAACCACTCGACAATGAAGCACTCGAAAGTTGCTTATATTTAGGTTTATATCAAATTTTATGTACACGTATTCCTGCGCATGCTGCAATTTCAGAAACTGTGAATGCAGCAAAACAATTAGGTTTTGAACCTTTAAGTGGTTTGGTGAATGCGATTCTACGTCGTGTTTCACGTGAAACAGAAGAATTTCAAATCGCATTAAATGATTCACATGGTTTACCAAGCTGGTTGTACAAACGCCTTAAAAAAGATTGGCCAGAACAGCTTCAAGACATTTGCCAAAATCTTAAACAAGCTGCACCACTGACTTTACGTGTCAATGAACGCCAAGTGAGTCGTGATGAGTATTTAGATATTTTGGATGAAGAACAGATTGATGCGCATGAATGCGAATTTTCTGATGTCGGCATCGTCCTCGAACAAAGTGGAAATATTACCCATTTACCGGGTTTTGAAGAGGGTGGCTTTTCTGTTCAAGATGAGCATGCGCAACTCTGTGCTATGCTTTTACCCAATTTAGATGATCAAGTCGTCGTCGATGCATGTGCCGCACCGGGCGGAAAAACAGCGCATATTCTTGAACGTTTTAATCCTCAAAAACTGATTGCGCTTGATCATGATGCAAAACGTTTATTACGGGTTGCTGAAAATTTAGAACGTCTTGAGCTGAATGCGCATGCTGAGGTAGATATTGTTGAAGCAGATGCTACACAATGGATTGCGAATGAGCCTGTGGATTGCATCATCTTGGATGCACCCTGTTCTGCAATCGGTGTGATGCGTCGTCATCCTGATATTCGTTTATTGCGTCAATCAACAGATATTCAAAAAACTGTAGATTTACAAAAACAGATTTTGAATCAGATGTGGCAACAATTGAAAGTTGGTGGGACTTTGCTTTATATCACCTGCTCTATTCTCAAAGTTGAAAATGAACAGCAAATGGTGAGTTTTTTTGCTGAACATCCAGATGCAGCTGAAGTCAAAATAGATGCATCTTGGGGGATTGAACAAATCCATGGTCGTCAATTATTACCTAAGCCGAATCGTGGTGATGGTTTTTATTATTGTCGAATCCAAAAAATTGCATAAAAAAAGCAGGCTTTTAAGCCTGCTTTTTTATTAACACTTACAAGGTATGCTGATCTTTCACATCTTTTAAAACGTCATCTACTTCTTCAGGGTGACGCATTAAATGGCGAATAGACAACGCTAAGCCACCCCATAAAAATACGATAGAAATAACCATCATAATGATTGCTGAAGTATTCATTTTATTTCTCCTCGCGATCTTTCATTTTCGATAGAAGCACAGCGATTACACCACAGAAAATCACACTACCCCATCCGAAGATGAACTGCATACTGAAATCATATGTGTCATAACCTTTTAAAATCAGGTTATATACAGTCATAGCAAGTGTCACCAACAGAATCATAGCGGTGATCACGGTTAATGTGAAAGCCCAACCTTTACCCAATTGAATGGTCGAAATACGATTCACATGATCACGTAAAGCAATCAATGCATCTCGTTTAAACCATGCAATCGCGATAATTGAAGCTAGAGCACCACCGACAATACCAATGTTATTGATAAAGTGATCGACGATATCAACCAGTTTAATCGCATTTACACTTGAAAAAAGAATAATCGAAACTAAAGCACTACCACCACCAACAATGGTCACAGCTTTTTTGCGGCTCCATTTCAACTTATCTTGCATTGCAGCAATCGGTACTTCCAAGATACTCACCATCGATGAGATCCCTGCAACGAAAAGTGAAGTAAAGAATAGGATACCGAATAAGTTCGCACCTGAACCTAAGCTTGAAATGATTTTTGGGAATGCAATGAACGCAAGACCAATACCACCACTCACCACATCTTGAACATTGGTTCCTGCTGAATGCGCCATGAAACCAAGTGCTGCAAAGATACCAATACCCGCTAAGATTTCAGTTGAAGCATTGGCAAAACCAACAATCAAACCTGAACCTGTCAAATCCGTTTTTGGTTTGAGATAAGATGCATACGTCACCATGATTCCGAAGCCAACAGACAATGAAAAGAAGGTATGACCATAAGCAGCCAACCAAACTTTATAGTCCATCATCGCTGCCCAGTTTGGTGTGAAGAAGGCATTTAAACCTTGAGCCGCACCTGGTAAGCGTAATGATTGGATCACGAGAATGGTGAATAGAACGAACAGCAATGGCATAAAGATCTTATTCGAAAGCTCTACACCTTTTTTCACACCACCATACAAAATGATGAGTGTCAGCGCCCAAATACCTACAATCGGCCAAAATAAATGGCTGACAAACTGGAAGTCAAACGTTGCTGATTGAGTCGTTTGTAAATAGGTTTTAAAGAAGAATCCTTCTGGATCTGAACCCCACATCTGACCTACAGAGAAGTAAACATAGCTTCCTGCCCAAGTCAGTACGCTGGCATAGTACAAACCAATAATGATACAAACACAAACTTGCCACCAACCCAATGTTTCTCCACCTTTAAATAAAGCCCGATATGCTTTAGGTGGTGAATTAGTGCTTTTATGCCCAACAGCATAATCTAAAAATAAAAGCGGTAAACCTGCTGTAATTAAAGCAAGTAAATAAGGGATAAGAAATGCGCCACCACCATTTTCATAAGCAACATAAGGAAACCGCCAAATATTACCTAAACCAACAGCAGAACCAACTGCTGCGATAATGAAGCCTGATCGTGACGTCCAGTTTTCACGAGAATTTGCCATACAACACCTAATCTGTAGATGCCCTCAAATGCTGCTTATTTTCTTTGTGATATCGCAAGCAAAAGAAGTACCGATAATAAAATTTTGTTGTTTGAATAAGAATGATGCCTTTTGAGCATTTTCTTCTAATTACAAACCAGACTATTCAGATCCTCCTTGCTTAAAGAATTCACTTAAAAAGTACTGTTTAATGATGCAACAATACCTGTTTTCCTCACTTTTTTCTGTAATTTCCAACCAAATTCCCAGACTTTTTCATGTAATTTATCTCGGTTTGATAGTTTTTTATTCAATTTATTCATTAAATCCATTTAAGTGTTCTTTTAACACAACTTATGGTTAGCTTAAGTTCTTGGGTAATCGATAATGCCCAATGATTTTATATTCAAATAAAATATCATTTTCACGTGTCCCATAACCAATATTGTGAATCACCAAAGGTGTATTCGAAAACATCGTCGTTTTATCTGAAATGATACCAATATGAACCAGCCCTTTACCTAAGTCCCAAGTGACAATATCCCCTGCCAAATATTTTTGATCATTGACTTGATAACCCTGTCTTTGAAAATAGGTCATGATATTGGGAACACGACGATGATCGATATTTTTGTCAGTCCCTTTTAAGCCCCATTTTTGTGGATATTTTTTAAAATTCGCTTTCATGTCCTCATGAATACGTTGTTGCAAATCAATGTTCTGATGTCGCAAAGCTCGAATAATGACATCGGTACAGACACCTTTAACGAGCGGAACATCACCCATTGGGTATTTTAATTGCGTATAGCTTGGATCGTAATATAAGGTTTTCCAAATTTGTGAACGCGCATCCGTCACCAATTTATTATTTTGAAATGACCATGTCTGAACAGCAATTCCCATAAAAAAGCAGAGGGTAAATATACGTAATGCGTATTTTATTATCATTTTAAAAACACCTTATAAAAATCCAAATGTAAAACTAAATACAAAAAAGGAGCCGAAGCTCCTTTAAATATGACTTATTGCTTAATCACAAGCAACCTTTCCTCTTGCATATCTCGAATCGCAAATTGAACACCTTCTCGCCCCAATCCAGAGTCTTTTACCCCACCATAAGGCATATTATCGACACGGAAAGTTGGAATATCATTAATAATCACACCACCGACATGTAAATGATCCCACGCATACAACATTTTATTTAGATTTTGCGTATACACACCCGCCTGTAAACCAAAACGACTTTTGTTAATGATATCAACCGCTTTTTCAAAATCTTTATACTTCTCTAAAATCGCTATAGGGCCAAAGGCTTCATTTTGATAAATTTCAAGAGATTCATCAACATTCTCAAGTAACGTCGGCTCAAATAAAACACCTTTTAAAGAACCACCACAGAGAATTTTTGCACCCTTCTTCTCCGCTTTATCGACCCATTTTTTTAGACGTATTGCTTCTGATTCTTTAATCATCGGCCCAACAATCGTAGTTTCTAAACTTGGATCTGCTGCTTGAACATTCTTTAATTTACTAATCAACTTTTTCTTTAATTCAGAATAAATATTTGCATGAACCAAAATACGTTGCACACTGATACACACTTGTCCTGCATGGCTGTACGCACCACTAATTAAACGATCTACCAAAGCATCAGTAATTTCTGTATCAGGCTCAATCATGACCGCAGCATTGCCACCCAATTCCAAAGTCACCTTTTTACGACCTGCACGAGCTTTCATATCCCAGCCGACTTGGTCAGAACCCGTAAAACTTAATAATTTAAAACGATCGTCCGTAACAAGTACATCTGCATGCTCACGAGGGCACGGCAAAATCGAAAATGCACCTTTTGGCAAATCTGTTTCTGCTAAAACTTCAGCAATTTTAAGCGCAGAAATAGGCGTCAAGCTTGCTGGTTTCAATACAAATGGACAGCCTGCAGCAATTGCAGGCGCAATTTTATGTGCCGTTAAATTCAATGGAAAATTAAATGGACTTACTAGAGATACTGCACCAATTGGAACATGTTGCACCATTCCTCGATATGCAGATGCAGCAGGCGTCACAGCAAGAGGAATCAAACGACCATCATCAATTGTTGAAACTGCATCTGCTGCAATTTGAAAAGTATTAATCAGCCTTTCAACTTCTGCTGCTGATGCAAGTTTAGGTTTACCACCTTCTATCACCAATAACTGTACTAACTCATCACGCATTTCTTTAAATCGATTAACGCAATGCAGAAGAATTTTTTGTTTTTGAAATGGTTTTAAGGCTGCCATATCCTGCTCAGCTTTAACCGCCGAATTAATAGCCTTTTCAATCACTTTAGCATCTGCTAATGCAACTTTTGCGTAGAGTTTCCCAGAAAACTTGTCATTTACTTCAATCCATTGTCCTGTTTTTAGAGGTTTATTTGCTACATATAATGGAAACTCTAAAATTGGTTGATCGATTGTATCTTTCATACTGCCCTCTTATTTAAGATTTTAATAATGCAAAATTATACAAACCCCTATATCATGCGCTCAGTTAATAAAGTAATAAATGTATTTACGTAACAAAATTATGAGATGAAAAGATCATTTTTGGAGATGGAAAATGAATAAATTTAAATTATCAGCATTCGCGCTAACGCTTGGACTAAGCTCTTTTGCGCAAGCCGATTTTATTGGTTTAAAAGGCGATGTGAGCTATTGGAATATCGATGGCAAAGCAAATATTGATGAAAAACATTTATCAGATCAAGACATTGATAGTGATAGCACAGTACAAGCATCTGTTGCTTTTGAGCATCCAATTCCAATTATTCCAAATGTAAAATTGAAATATACAAAATTAGATACTGAAACTGAATCATCAATTGATCTAGCAAAAACTGAAATTAATTTAGATCACACAGATTTAATTTTCTATTACGAAATTTTAGACAATGTTGTTAAAGCTGATGTAGGTGTTGGTGCAACAAAGTTGAATGGTACCGTTAAACAATTTGCTCAAAGCGTTGATGTAGATGAATATGCACCAATTATCTATGCTGAAGCTGGCGCAAAACTGCCATTTACAGGTTTAAGTGCTAAAGCTGAAGCAACGTATACCAATGTGAATGATGTTAAAATTACAGATGCTCAAGCTGAACTTCAATATGATTTTATTCAATCAATTGCTGTAGATCTGGGTCTCAAAGCTGGTTATCGCATCTTAAATATCGAGCTTGATGATTTAGATAATCGTGATATGAAATTTGAGTTTAAAGGTCCATATGTTGGTCTAAACGCTCACTTTTAATTTTTGAACTTGAAAATTACTCTTCATTGCAGTAGTTAAAGCAGATCAATTGATCTACTTTTTTAATATCAATACATTTTTGAGCTATGTAAGAAATAGCTTACATGAATTACTGTTAATATCATCTATTCCATAATCTCAAAATTTCATATTCTATAGTCATAGGGAACAGGAAGTTTCCCAGACAAAAAACAACAATAATCGGTCTGAGCATCAGGAACGTGAGATTAGACAGGAGTCAAATCTAACTAACCAATACGAAGAAACCCCATCAGGATGATGGGGGTTTTTTTATTTATGTGTTTAAAA
>NZ_AFIE01000077.1 GCF_000214135.1 Acinetobacter sp. P8-3-8 | reverse complement strand
CCTGAATTGTGCCTCTGCAATTCTTGAACGGAAATAGTGTTCATTTTTTATGTTTTATATTAGTAAGTCATCATATAATTTGGGTATATTTACTTCCTAAGCTCTTACAAAATATGTTCCTTATTTTATAAAAAATAACTCATTAAGCTTTAACTCTTCATTTTTCAATTCACCACCTAAAAACTCTATAACTGAGCAAGCTTCTTTTGAGGCACTTAATACTTTAAAAGGTGAAACATCATAATAAATATCTGTAATATAACCAAATGCATCAATAAAAACCACATCTATGTTATATCGCATACCAATTGTGTGTATGGATTTACACGGTGTTATTAACAAACACTCTTTGTCACTTAACTTCTTTTTGAATAAAAGGCCAAATGCGCGAGAAAAAAAATTCCTCGCAATTTTTACTTCAAATTTTCTTTGACTACTTACCAGTTTCATAATTATCCAAATGCGTCTTTCATCATAATATATAAAGGAAATCCAATAACAATAAATGTGCATGGGAAAATAAATGCTACAAGAGGAAATAGCATTTTGACAGGTGCTTCCAGTGCAAGTTTTTCAGCTCGTAAAAACCGTTCTACACGCCTCTGTTCAGCCTGTCCACGTAAAATTGGTCCTAAATTCATTCCCATATTTTCAGCTTGAATAATTGCTGAAACCAAATTTTGTATAGAAGCATGATCTATACGCGAAACCATATTTCTAAGTGCATCACTCTTAGACACACCTTTACGAATATCTGCTAATACTCTAGAAAACTCATACCTCATAGGGCTTTGTACCGACTTAGTGACAGCTTGATCAACAGCATTTACAAATGTTAATCCTGCCTCAACACAAAGGACAATAATATCTAAAAAAAAGGGAATTTCTTTGAGTATTATATTTTCTCTTTTTTTCTTTTCACTTTTTAACCATAAAATCGGATAAATTAATCCATAAAGAAAAAATAGGATACTATAAAATAACTCAATATTAGCGATATACAGCAACACTAAACCAAAAGTAGAAAAGAAAAATGCAAATACAATTTGTGAAGAAATTATTTCCTTGGCTTTAAAAACATAATCATAGCCTGCATAAACTATCTTCCTTGTTAATTTTTCTTCTGTTTTTTTTGAAATAAATGGTTCAATATAGAATGCCAATGTTTTTATTGGAACCCAAAGAATATAAAATAGAACTGGTGGCTTGTCTAAATAACTTCTATTTTCATCTGGAACCGCATTTATAAAATTAAAGACCTGCCAACAAATAAATGAAATGACACATCCCATAAAAAAGGTACTTGCATATAAAATAAACTCATTCATGTTAGACATCTATACTCACTATTTTTCTTATGACGATCATGCCTAAAAGCTCAAAAATGATAATTCCAGCAAGGGCGATCCACCCTGCTGGTGTAGACCATAATTTACTCATCGCCTCAGGTTCCATTTGACTCAAAACAAAAATTAAACCAACAGGCATTAAGCCAACTACCCAAGCTTGCATTTTTCCTTGAGCTGTTAAAGCTTTTATTTTTCCTTCAGATTGATTGATTTGTCTTAAGGTTTCTGCTGCTTTAGTCAGAGTTTCTGCTAATTCGCCTCCAGTTTCTAATGCAATTCGGATACTTGTTGTCATTAAAACAACAGATTTAATTGGTAATCTGGTTTGAAAGTTCATTAGTGCATCTGTTAAGGGTAAACCAACCTTCTGCTCTTTAATGATTAATGAAATTTCATTTTTCAAAGGTGGTAGACATTCATTTGTCAACTGAAACAATGCAGTGCTCAAGCTAGCGCCTGACCTCAATCCTCCAGCAATCAACATTAAAGCATCTGGTAATTGTTGTTCTATTTTCTCAATTTGATTTTGCCTAAATTTTTTAATTACAATAAATGGCAATATACTTAAAAAGAGTGCTAAAAATATATAAACAATACTGAATTTTAAAAATAAAAAGATGATTGAGAAAACTACAATTAAGAATAGAAAATATATAAAAATAATTTTCTTAATGTTTAAAAAAACATAGCTTAAATTTAGCTGCTCTTCTAATTTATTTGTTTTCCTTAAAAAAGTATTTTGAATAACATCCGATGTTATTAAATAATATGTTAAAAAAACAATCACAAATGATAATATGATTAAATAAATATACATTTAGAACCCATTATTTTGGAATTTTGAAATATCAACGTTTAACCCTGATTCTTTTAGTTCTTGTAAAAAAGTTGGTATCAATCCAGTTGCACCAAAATATCCTTTAGTTTTTTGTAGCTCTAAATCAAATCCAGTTTTATCAAATTTATAAATATCTTGGAGCTGAAGTTTACCACTTTCAATCCCAGTGATTTCTGTAATATAGGTTATTTTTCTAGCTCCACAGGAAAAGCGTGATTGTTGAATCAAGACGTCAACAGCTGAAGCTATTTGTTCTCTAATTGCATTTAACGGTAAATCCATGCCTGCCATCATAATCATGGTTTCTAAACGGGCAACTGCATCACGTGGTGTATTCGCATGTAAAGTTGTTAAAGATCCTTCGTGCCCAGTGTTCATTGCCTGTAACATATCAAGTGCTTCCGCACCACGGCATTCACCAATAACAATTCTATCAGGTCGCATCCTTAATGAGTTTTTAACTAAATCCCTGATGTGAACAGACCCTTTACCTTCATTATTTCCAGGTCTTGCTTCTAATGAAATTAAATGATCATGATCTAATTTAAGTTCTGCAGCATCCTCAATCGTAATAACTCGCTCACCATTCGGAATAAAACTTGCTAAAACATTAAGTAATGTTGTTTTGCCTGAACCTGTTCCACCAGAAATAATAATATTTTTCTTTGCTTTTACACAAAGCTGTAAAAAGTCAGCCATATCATCATTTAGACTTGAATAATCAACAAGATCTTCAATTAATATTCTTTTCTCTGGGAATTTTCGAATCGTAATTGTAGGCCCCTTAATAGCTAAGGGGGGGATAATTGCGTTTACTCGAGAACCATCTTTTAAACGGGCATCAACCATTGGTGAACTTTCATCAATCCGCCTACCCAGCGGTGTTACGATTCTTTCAATAACATCTAAAATTGCTTTATTACTGGTAAACTCTAAATCACTTTTGATGATTTTTCCTTTTTGCTCGATAAAAATTTCATCTTTTGCATTGACCATAATCTCAGTAACAAGCGAATTTGCCAATAACTCTTCCAATGGTCCTAGACCTATCGCTTCATCAATAATTTTTTGTTTCAATCGATCTACATTTAATATTTGAGGAAGCTCCTCATCTATTTCAAATAGAACCTGATCTAAACAAGTTAATGTTTCATTTTTTAGCTCATCAGGCGTCATCGTATTTATATCTTTACGCCTCAAATCCATTTTCTTGACTAATTTTTCTCTTAAAATTTGTATCCATTCTACTTCAAGAGATTTATATGCTTTTGAGTTATACTGAAGGTTTGCTACCTGAGTTGAATGGACTGTATCTTCATTTGATACATTTATTAAGCTTTCTAAAACACTATGATCTATTGAATGTGAATTAACAATTTTAATTTCATCATCACTATCTTCCTCTAATATATTAATAGAATAGTTATTGATAAAAATAGTATCATTCGTTAAATCCAACGGGCCAAAGAAATCAATCTTTTTTTTATTTACAAGTGTTCCGTTTGCACCACGATTTAAATCTTCAACAACATACCCACCACTTAATTTTTTAATCGCACAATGCTTATCCGCAATAAACCAACCCTTTAATTGTAAATCACAGTCCTTAGACTTGCCTATTACGATCTCATTTTTATCAATGTGCAAGATAGATTCTTGTTGTTTATTTTTTATCTTGAGCTTCATTGGTATTCTCTAATTGACTATTAAAATCTTTTGGTAAAATTAAACCTGCACCTAATTCATCTTTCACGATGCTGTCTGATGCCTCACCCACTTTTTCCATTTTCTTACTAAAATCATTTTCATATACATAAGGGGTAACAAAGAAAACCAATTCATTCTGTTTTTTTGCTTTAGATTTACTTTTAAATAGATTACCAAACAATGGAATTTTACCTAGTCCCGGAACAGCACTTTGTGTGTCACTAATATCTGCTGCAACTAAACCACTTAGTACTAAGGTTTGACCTTGCTCAACCACAAATTCTGTTTCCGTACGCCGTGTTAAAAAACCTGGCATTCCAGAAATTTGAACAGATTGATCAATATTACTCACTTCAGCAAGTATCTTTGCCACGATCCCTTCATTCGTAATGGTTGGACTAATATCTAATTTTATTCCATAGTCTTTAAATTCTATAGATGGCGTTCCTGTCGCACCTGAAGATTGAAAAGGGACTTGACCACCTGAAAGGAATGTCGCGTTACCACCATTTTTACAAGAAAGTAATGGTCTTGCGATGATTTTTGCAGTTCCATTTTCTTGTAGTAAATTTATTTTACTGTCAATAAAACTTGCTAATCCAAAATAGGTTTGAAATGGATCAATTTTTGGAAGTGCTGGAATACTTCCAGCCAATGGATTTGTATCGGATGTAAATGCACCACTCCGTTTAAAGTCACCTAAAATGCCAAATTTAGGTCCATCGATTGATGCCGTATTCCAATTAATACCTATTTCTTTTGTAGATGAGGTTGATATTTCAACAACTCTTACATCTAAATAAACCATTTTTTGTTTTTCTTGGACATTATTTTCTTTTGTTTTAGTAAGGTTTACTACATTTTTAAACAACGTCGAATAATTATCAATGCGCTCTTTGTTTTCTAGAGAAATATTATTTCCTTGTATAATAATATTATCACCAATCAGTTCAATTGAAATATTCGGAATATTGGATAAGGCCTGTTGTAAATCATTTAAAGTTTTTTTAACGTTACTTGGATATACATGAACATCTGAAGAAATATATTGCCGACCATTCCATATTTTTACTGTTGTATCACCAGCTGTAACACCCGTTAAAGCAACTCCTTTACGACCGACTGTTTTCGCCTTGACTATCTGATCATTTCCAATAACGACATCAGTAATTGTAGGATCATTTAAATAAATTGTTTCACCTATATATAAATGATCTGACATTGCATGAGCATTTAATGTGATAAAACTGGCAATCAAAGATAAATATATTTTGTTAAACTGCAAAATGTTACTCACTGTTTTATTCATCTTTATTTCCATAAATAATATTAAAATTAGAATTTTTAGGTTTATCTAAATTTGCCATTTGATTATTTGTCTGAATGGTATTTTTGGGTTCAGATATAAGTTTGGTGCTTAAAGTCACTCTTTTCTGTGCATTGATTTGTTGAATAAAACTACTTGTATCTGATATGACTTGATCATTAGGGTTTCTTAATATCGCTGAAATCTTGCCTAAACTTGCCGCTAAAGTAATATTTTTGGCATCCTCTGCACTTACATCCAAAGTAATATTTGTATAACCAGTTGTTTCTGTACTTAAGTCATTTGTATCTAATTGATTACCTGTTGCAAGAATTTTTACCCCTTGCATCAAAGGTAATGTTGCCGTTTTCTCAGAAGACTGCAAGGTTATGATTAGATCAATAAGATCACCTGGTTTTAACATGGTAGAAATTGAACTTTCATCATCAACAGGAATCGTTATTGCCCTTCTACCAGGTGAAATCAATTTAGAAATATCTTTTTTCATTTCCACCATCGAAGACATAATTAAATCACCAGGTTTTAAATCCACTCTTAAAGGCATCCCTTCTATTGCAGCGAAGTTATCTGCAGTAATTGCATTTGATTGTTCATACTCAGAAGGTAACTTTCTTTGTGAAACAGTTTCAGGTGAAATAATAGAGCCAGCAGGAAGATCTTTGCTTGCTACAACATATGCTATTTCAGGTCCTTTTTTATTTAAACTTTCCACTTTTGAATCGAAAGCAGTCTTAAAACCCCATATACTCAACACCCCAATCAGTATTGAAATAATTAGAGCAACAACCTTTTTATTGATATTTTGTATTTGCATTAGGGTATAGCATCCAAATTTAAAACTGTAGCATTAAATTTACTCATAAATAACTCATATGACTTTTTAAACATCATAAACAAACTTCCATCACCAAAGATTCCATTTCCTGCAACAATAAGTATCAAAACAAAAGTCATGCATATCAAATATTCTGTTGTAGTATTACCACGCTTGTGTTTATACATATTAATTTCCATTCCTAACATATACAACAACTAGGTTTCCAGTATTTCTTCTCATATCAAAAACAAGATTAAATTCACTTTTGTCATTCAATTCAAAATATGAGAAGGCATTATTAATATCTACATTATTTGATTTTGACTTTAAAGTGTTTATTAAACTCAAATACACAGTCCTATTAACTTTAGGATAAGATAATGTTCTACTTGTCGACTTATTATCTGTTGTTTGAAAATCCGTAGTTTGACCCTTTATTTTAAAATAACTTGGTAAAGCCAACTTTTTGTAATCTTTTTTTGCCTTACAAATTATCCGACCATCAAAACCTCTTTCATTATTATTTAAAACCTGTATTGTAATTCCTCCTTTTTTTTCAATATAAAAAAGAACACCTTGTTTAGAGAATTTTACATTATTTTTATCTAAAAATTTAGCATAACACTCTAAATTACAATCACGCGAAACTAAGTCATACATATCAACCGATGACCCATTTAATATACTTTGTTTTCCAATAGGATTTAATAGCATACCTTGAGTATTTGTATCTTTATCAAGACATGCATATAAATTAGCATGTATAAGAAACAACCCAACCCCCAAGAAATATGAAATTCTCTTTATCATCTAATTTGTTTCTTTCTATCATCTGGAACGATATCCATTTTATAAATACCATCATCCTGAATTTTATGTTCAAATCCCATTGTAGCTATTGCTGTATTATAAACTTTGTTTATATTCACTTGTACAACTTCATATGGTTTTAAATAATCAGAATTTTTAACTACATTTTTTATGTCTGAAGAGTTATTGGCTGCCCAATTGTTTCTAAGCGTCCCTGTAGTACTTTTAATTGTAAAAGTCTCAGGAAAACCCTCTATTCCTGTCACACTATTTACTGGAACGGCAACATTAATTAAATATTGTCCATTTGATTTTAAATTATCAAAACCTTTAGTGGCTAATTTTAACGGATCTGTCCCAAATGTTTTACTATACTCTTCGCGCTTTGAACTATTTTTCACTGAAATCGAATCCCAATTTACTAAAGAAGTACCCGCAATATCTTTGTCAGAAGCATCATCGCAGTCAGCATTACGATCACTCAAAACATCTGCCCCAGTTCTTGCAAAAAATCTTTGTCCAACTTCTCTTGATAACTCAGCTTCATCATTGACATAAACACCTTTATTCACCCTCCAAGCAACATAGTCTGCAGCTTGTTCAGATTTCAATTTTACTGTAGCCACTTTTGAAACCATGGGTATTGCAATCATTAACATCCCCATTACACCAGAAGCAACAACAAACTCAGCAATGGATTGACCTTTTTGTTTATATTTATTCATAAAAAAACTCACTGCTTTAATGCAAAGTAATCGCTTCTACAAGTGACACTGTTCTTTTTGAAATTTCCATATCATCATTCAATCTAACTTTCCAGTAAGGGCTAAACAATGAACCATACTCATGATTAATTACTCTACTATTTGAATTTGCAACTTCTAGTTCCCATGGTCTCTGGAAATAAACTTCGGCTTTTGTCAATGCTTGCATATCACCATTACTGATCGTACCTTTTTCAAGCTCATCATAATTATCCAATATCGTAAACTGTTTTGATATTTCTAAATTTGAGTTTCTATTTACAGTTTCTAATTTATTTCGACTTTTTTTTGCAGATACAACTAATGGAAATATGGTTTCTTTATCACTTAAATCTTTCAATTCATAAAATTTAGGTATACCCACGCCTGTAAGTTTTGAACTATTTGATCTTGGATCCCAATAATTTGGTACATTATTTTCAGCACGACCTCTAGCACTTGGATTAGTTGAAGCTGCACCACCATACGAACCCGATCGTTTAGCTTTATCTTCTCCCAAAGCACTACCAGCAGCGCTTCCCCAACCTATAGGAATTTCTCTATGCCGACTTTTAACCCCTCTCCAACTAACTGTTTTATAATAATGATGTAAAGATAGGGTATCTACTCCCTTCCACTCATCTAATTGAACAAGTTCAGTTCCTCCTGCTTTATGGATTCGCCATTCATCCCATCCTCCAGGTGCTAAAACAAGTTTCGGTAAAATATCTGTTTTAGTTCGGTTGGTAATGAAAGGATCTGCTGAGCTTAAAACAACTTTTGCCATTCTTTCTCGTTCTTGTGCAGAATATTGTTTAATTAGTTGAGCTGGGAATTTAGATGTCGAAGCTATTAATTTAACATCATATTCAGAGTGTTGATTTTCACTGACTAAATCTGAGAACTCCTGCGGCGCATTTAGGATGGTCACATTACTTGCTAAATTCAAAGTACCTTGAATTGTTTCCAAAACCTTAACTTCGACACCATAAGCTGCAATATAAGCCCCCATACCATCTGCAAAATAATTTAAACCTGTTCCTATATTTGCAAAAACAGCACTCACTGGAGGAAACCATGATGTTGCTCTACTTATATTCGTTGAAGTTTGTGCTGCATATTTTGACCATGAACCAGTACTTACACCTTGTGCTATTGCCAACTGGTTCGCAATTTGTGTTCTGTTTATATAAGCATTCAAATTCATCAGTCTGGCTTGACGCGTAGCAGTTGCATATGCAGCATGATCAGCCAACATTTTTGCCTGTTGTCGTTCAGATAATAGTTGTGATGTATTAAAGACGAAAACTAGGGTCAGCATTAAAACGAGTGATAAAATCAACATAAGCATTGTTGACTGACCAGACTGATATTTCATAAAAGACCCACTATAAAAAGTATCAAAAAAATTTTTAATACAAAGTGTTATTTAATCTATTTAAGTGAATTTTAAAATTTAATATAAATATTTATATAAGTGAAACTTTAACTACATTCAAATATGCTTTAAATGTAGCTAAAACTGAACAGAGTAATTATTGAGAACCTTTTTCAAAGTCATTAAGTTTTTTGTCTTTTCCACCTTCAGTAACAGCTGCTTGACCAGCAGTCGTAGCAGCACTTCTTGCTTTAGCAGAATCTTGTCCACCTAATTCAGATGCTGCAACTGCAACTTGCGAACGAGCTGTATTCCCATAGAAGCGGAATACACCAATAGCGGCTACAGCAATTAAAGCAACAATAATAATATACTCAGTCATACCCTGACCGCGTATTGCTTTATTATTTAACGCATTTATTAGTTGTTTTGTTTTCATGAGTAAACCTTGTATAACTTAAACTTGTTGTAATGTTTTCACACGTACAGTCTGTTATTTGTACGATGTTTACTATATTATACATAACTCATCAAAAAGAAAACATTTTTAGAATTAAAAAATGGGCTACTTATGAGTAGAAAAAAAAATCAACTTGGCGTTTCAATCACTGAATTTATTATTGTTGCCCCATTGGTTCTTTTCATGGGCTTAGTTGGTATTCAATATGGACTAATATACGTTGCAAGACTCAATGTAACTTATGCTGCTTATGAAGCGGCTAGGGCTGGTGCAATTTATAATGCAGATCCTGCACGCATTCAAAATGCTTTTTTTAAAGGTCTAGTCCCTTATTTTTCCACTTCAGGAATCTATTTGCCTGGTAATGTTCATATTGACAGCCCGATAAGTGGAACAAATCCAAATTTGGCGCAAGTTGGTTTACAAGGTACCGCGTTAAAAGAAATTATCAAAAAATCAGAGTCTGCATTCGTCCATATGCATATGGTGAATCCTTCAAAAGCCTCTTTTGACGACTGGAATGATCCTATTCTTTCAACAGCTTATAAAATAAAAACTGGGCAAACCGTTAGGGTTATACCGAATGAAAAGTTTAATTTAACAAATAACTTGCAAATTAAGCCGAAGTCTAAACAAAATCTTCAAGATGCAAATGTTTTGAAACTACGCTTTGTATATGGTTACGAGCCACGAATTCCATTGATGAAAAATGTGTTTAGTTCTTTAACCTCCTTTTTCTCTAGCGACCGTGATGCTGCAAATATTCGTATGCTTGCAGCTGGTCGTATCCCTATCGTTGTCGATATTTCATCGCAAATGCTAAGCCCACCAATTGAAGGGGGATTATCTACAAATACCGTTAATCGGAATGGTTACATTGTGGGTGAAGACCTCATTGATCGCCTAACTGAAAATCAAGCAATGCAATGGCAAGTTGGTCAAAAGAAAACTGACCTATTAGACGGAATCACTGACTCCGCTGAACAATCTTTAATTTCTAATTTTGAAAATGATATAACCAATTTTAATGGAGTTTCCGATATTGGCTCTCAGCTAGCAGGTGGGCTTTTAGGAAACAACTCACCCACTGGGCATACAGGTGCATCTACCAATAGCATTATTGGTGATACCAATAACTTG
>NZ_AFIE01000078.1 GCF_000214135.1 Acinetobacter sp. P8-3-8 | reverse complement strand
GGTCGAGGTTTGCTCAGCTACTTTTACTGTTCTAGTTAAGCCTATGTCGTTTAATATAAAAATTAAACTTACTTAAAATTCCCCATTTAACATAATGGCGATTATATGAAATGCAACTAAATTCAGTTGCATTTTTTAATTTCAGGGGACTATACTTAGTCGTAACTGAGTAGGGCTAGCATATGGGTAAAACGGAAAAGTTATTGGAAAAATTTGGAAATTCAAAAAATACGTTTCCATATAAAGATTTAGTCGTTTTACTGAGCCAGCTCGGCTATGAAAAATTTGAAATGGCAGGCTCTCGTGTTCGGTTTTTTAATGAAAAAACTGAACATATGATTTTACTGCATAGACCACACCCTGAAAATGAAATCAAAGGTGGGGCATTGAAAGCTGTAAAACAGGCACTCAAGCAGGAGGGATTTTTATGAGCTATTTAAAATACAAAGGTTATCTCGGCACAATTGAACCCGATCTTGAAACAGGTGAGTTATTTGGAAAACTCGCTTTTATTCGTGATCTTATCACCTATGAAGCAGAAACTTTAAAAGCTCTTGAGCAAGCTTTTCAGGAGTCTGTAGACGGCTATTTAGAATCATGTGCTGAACTAGGAAAATCTCCTGATCAACCATTCAAAGGAACTTTTAATGTCCGTATTAGCCCTGAATTACACCGTAAGGCAGTTTTAGCATCAAGTAATTCTCTAAATGCCTTTGTCAGTGATGCTATTCAAGAAAAGTTAATGCGTTTAGGTGCGTAATTTATTGAAGAAGCCTAGGCTACCACCTAAAAATTGAAAAAATCAGCAAAAATGGGAGCTTAGCTCCCATTTTTTAATTTCGTATAACGCGTATTATGTTAATTTTAGCAAAACTTCAAATTAGCTTACTGCTTCATATCCTTTAACCATCCATAAATATATGGATCCTTTTTCAATAAGCTTGCCACCATCTCACTACGTTTAGCCTTATCCAACCTCAATAGAATACTTCTGAGGTCAGCATTAATAGAGTTTTCTGGAGCCCCTCTATCACGAGCCTTGCTATACCAATCGTGACCAAGATCATATTCATGATTCTCCATGTATATAGCCCCTAATAAGGTACAAGGTCTATAGTCTTGAGAACTATGATCATGTGCTTTTAATCCATGCTCTATAGCGGTATCTGATTTCTTGAGATCCCTTTTTACTCCACCTAGAGTAGTAAAATAAGCAGATAATAGTTTGCTATTTTTATTTGAGGAAATTTTTGTGTTTTCTAGAAATTTTTCAGCTTCTTTACTAGCTTTACATTTTCTTAATTGGCTAGAGGCATTGATAGCATGCCAATCTGATTTAGTTACTTCATATTGTTTAAGGTAAAAGTCAGCTTCTACACGATGAAATTTCATTTTAACTTCGCCAGTAAAAAACTCTCGTCCTTCTGAACTTAACCAAATAGCATCTTGTTCCTGTAATCTTTGTTGGTTATCCAATAAATTCAATATATTAAGTAGTTTAGATCTTTGCTTATTGCCAATAAGATAAGGATAAATTTCATATTTATTTAAAAGAGCTTTCTCTCTTTGCTGTGCAATATATTTTGGATCAGATTCTAGTTTCTTTCTTCTCTCACGTTCAGCTTGTTCTCTAGCTTTTCTTTCTTGAGCTAATTTTTCTTGACGTTTTTGCTCTTCAATACGCTCTAGCTCCTTAAGTTTTTCTAGACGTATTTGTTCCTCTTCTAAACGTTTTTTATATACAACTCTGTCATTTGAAGATTCTTTTTTATATTGATTAAAAGAGATCTTCCCTTCAATAAGGGCATATAAAGCATTCAGATTATTGCGAAGTAAATAGGCTTTTTCTGGCAAAGTTAAACTGTCATTCTGCTTCGTTTTTAATTTCTGGATGATTTTATGAAGCATACTATGTGGAATAATTGAACTTTCTAAATGATCTAAATAGTAAAAAGCTGCATCTTTCTTCATGTCATCAATATATTTCTGATGTTTTTGAGCATCTTCAACCGTTACTTTTCCCCGATAATTAGAACGATATGAGTTTTTAAATGTATTTCTAGTCATTTCAATTTTTCAAAAGCTATTACGATTCAATTAAATAATATTTTTTATAGCATGAAAAGCTTTTATATTTAACAGAATGGGCCTTATACGAAACGTGTTTTTAATATTACTTTAAGATCAGTATCTTATCGTTATTCATACCCTCTGGAACGTTCTCGTTCAACCGACTTGGAAACAAGTCGGTTTCTTTTTAAGCAAAACTGTAACTTTTAGCCAATAAAATTGATCAAAAAACATTCATTTTTGCATTTTTTTCTGATTTCTCAAGGGTCACAATTCAGAAATAATCCCCAATTTCTGCGGACAACTCTTGGGATAAAATAGGCCAACTTTGTAAGCTAAAACTTACACAGATTTAACGATTTTGCAGATTGGTAATTCAAGTCATTAGCCCTATGATGAATACATAAGGAAACTGGATGTTTCCAGACAACAAGAATAAGAAAATTGCGCAAGGAATGGGCAGCACGAGATCAGTAAGACGAGCAATCCGATATGAAAAAGCCCGACAGGATGTCGGGCTTTTTTATTGTCTATGTTTTCGCTTTAAATCACACTTAGAGGTGCATCCAAAATCAGAATAAGGATTGATGCTAGCTAAAAATTAAGATTTCAGTTAATAAGGTTTCTCTTTTAACTATGGGATCTTTATTTTATAAAATATAAACTTACTAGATAATTTTGATATGTGTCATAATTTAAATATGCAAAATATACGAAAGGTTAGAATGTTCCATACCACTTCTTTGATAACTATAGAACAAATTTATAATTTTTTAAAAAAATCTCCAAACTTCAAGAATAGTAACCAATTTGAAAAGTTAAAAGTTTTTTCTTTGAACTTCATGACCATAGAATTAGTGCTTTTGAAGCAAAGGAACCATTAAAATTCACACTAAATTTTAATAAGGCTTGGCTAGTAATAGATGCTATATCGGCACCTAATTTCAATCATAAAGAATTATTTTTGAATTGGGTATATATAAGATTTAATATCACAAGTTAAATTAAAAGGACTGATTTTTGTATAATACAAAAATCAGTCCTTAAAACTCAATTAATTAACCATCTAACTTTCCTGATACCGATAGAAGGTCTGATTTATAATGGCCTACAATTGAATTCTGATTATCATTTATAGAATATAGGAGCTGAAACAGAATTCAGTTTATCTATACAATTTTGAAAATTTTTCCACTCGATGTACTTTGAAAAAACATTTCAAAATTTGGCCGAATATCTTCACCATCAACGGTGATATGTTTTACATTAGAAGAAGATTGCGTAGTAGCAAAATACTTATCAACTGTTGCTTGAATAGCCTGTTTAACCCCAAATTGATCTTTCACACTGATACTTTGTTTAAGCATTTATATACCTTTAATAAAATTGTAGTAGAAAAAATAGCGAAATCAATACTTGATATAAAAATTAATACCTACATAACTCTTTGATTTAATTTAAAAAGGTGATGTAATGAAGTATAAAAAGTACGACCATCTAAATTTAAATCAACTACAATTCCAGACTGAAGCAAAATTCTTTTACCTACTTCAATTTGTTGTAAACCTTGACGTGTATTCTGCATTTTATTTAATGGAATTAACGATACAATAATTTCAGTGCCATTTTTAGATTTTGCAATTAAATCATTTATTTTTAACAACTTATATCCTATTTTTTGGGATTTTTCCGATCTGGAAAACAACTTTAAAATTAAATTTTGGATCATAAAAAAGCACTGATTAGTGCTTTTTTATTACTGCCTATTATTACTTAGATAGCAACAATATTTACAGCATTTGGTCCTTTTTGACCTTGGGTAATGCTGAATTCAACCATTTGACCTTCAAGTAAAGTTTTGAAACCTGAACTAGCGATCTCGCTGAAATGAGCAAAAACATCTGGGCCTGATTCTTGTTGAATAAAACCAAAACCTTTAGTTTCGTTGAACCACTTTACAGAACCTTTAACGATATTTGAGTTTGACATAATATATCCTACTAATTTTTAATAATTTTTAGTCATTTTCTTGACTGGGTATAACTTTGAAAATAATAAAGAAGCGACTTAAAATCTGAAAAAAACGAAGGATTATGACTAAAACTGCGATACTTAAAGAAGATTTACCGGAACAAGACTTTTTTCTAGTTAAAGTAACTATACACTAAAAACATAAAATATCAAGTTTTCTTATATATATATTTATTAAAATTATAAAAAAGATAAAATTAACTAAAAAATTAATAAAATCATATTTTTATTGTAAATGTAACAATATAAGGTAATATGTTGGTCTAGTAAGATTGATAAGTAATGAATGCGATTATATAGCTCTGTAATAACAATATTGATGTTTTTAATTTCTGGAATGATGATTTTTTCCCATATGCAAACTTTATATCAACCTCCAAATTTTACCGCTTTAAATATTGCTGATTAGCCATATTTGATAAAAAAAACCGCCTCTTAGGCGGTTTTTTTATTTTGGAAGAAATAATAAATATCTTTATTTAACATAAAATCTCTTATAGGAAACTGGGTCCAGCTTGTCTCGAAAGCTCATATTCTTGAATGGATCTTTTCAACTGATCAATAGGAAGATAGAACTTATCCTTAAAACCTAATTTTTTCATAAAAGCTTGGCAATCTGGATTTGGGCGTTCTACTTCTAAATATCCATATCCAAATTGCTGCCCAAAATGGCAAAGTTCCTTTAGTAGAGCTGTTCCATAACCATGTTTCTTTTTACGAAATCCAATGCGAGCAAAAACAATGATTTTCTGATCATTAAGATCAGCCAAATCATACTTTCCGAATCGTAAATAGAGATCATTTTGACTCTTATTAAATGCAATAGTCACTATTGATCGAGGCTTCTTTTGCATTAGCTCAAAAGATGAAACTTTCACCTTTGAATATCCTAATTTTTCCATAGCAAATTTTTGGACTAAACATGAGATCTCGTGCTGTTCTTCAAGTCCAATAAGTTCATCTTTTTTTGATTGTTGGAATGATTCTGTATTCATTTTTTTACCTCGAAAGAGAAATCCTAAAAATTAAGGCAAGATGGTCAATATATCATTGGAAAACAACAATCATGAGTATTCAATTAGACCCAAACAAATTATATTTAGTTTTAGATCCCGATGACGTAAAGCGGTGGTGCAAAGGAATGTCTACAGACCCTCAGTTTGCCCATCTTTCCGCTTATATTGGGGAACGTCCAGAGCTTTTAGCGGGACGACTTTACATGAAATTCATGTTAAATTCAGATGAATTAAAACCGATTCTCCCCAAAATATTAAAGAAGAGTTATTACAAATAATTTCGTCGTTTTTAAACATCAAAACCGTCTACTTAAAGACGGTTTTTTTCTAATTTTAGAAAGAAAAATTCCGTTTCTATTTGAGAAACGCGGAAGCGTGCATTCCCTCCTGCTGTCGGAAAATGATAAACCTCTGCCTGTTCAGAATTTCACTCATTTTTAAGTGTCAAAGTTATGTGACAATACTGCTGATTGAACTGCTGTTGCCTATCCTATGTTCGAAAAACAACCTCTTTTTACCTTAATTTTTCTTCGTCATAACTAAGTCAAATCTGACAATTAAAATCCGCTATTTTAGTTTCTCCAAGAGAAACGAGTAAGCGTGCATTCCGATCTGCTGATCAGAAATGAAAAATCCAAAAACATCAAAGCAGGGCTATGGATCTAAATTAGAATCGAGGGATTTTCTAAATCGCTATAAAACAGCCTAGAATCGCATTTAAGCGATTTTTTTCGAAAAACATGGAAATCTATGTAAACAGGGCTAAAAAGCCCAATAAACGCAAAATAGGCTTATTTAGAGTGAGAAATGCAACTAGGCTGAAAAAATTCTGTAAAACGAATAACAATTTTTATAAAGCAGTTTTCCATATCAGACTGATATTGAAAAAAACCGAACGAGTGTCTACGAGTGATAAAGCTTAATCAAAATTTCACCTAGCTTTTTCTCTGATTACAAGCTCCCTATCCATTAATCACTTTTATCTCAGAGCATCCCGAATGGGTGCGAACTAAACTAATTAACTTCTAGACGAGCGTAGCGAGCATAAAAAATTTATGAGCGAAGCGAATTCCGAGTTGCTTTTGATTTTTCTTTAAGTCATAACGAAATTAGCTAAAAAATTGCCCCTCGAATCGAGCGAAAGCGAGATTCAATAGAGTTTGAGCGAAGCGAAAACCAAGGGCAATTTTTCAAATTGTCTTTTTAATTATTTTTAAATATTTTAAATATTTTAGGTAGGCTGAAAGCCCTTAAAGACAAGGCTTTCAGCTCTTAAATATGAGGGATTGACTACTAACTATGAGGGATTGACTACTAACTATGAGGGATTGACTACTTAACTATGAGGGATTGACTACTAACTATGAGAGAATTATAGTACTCATAGTTAAGTTTTCGAAATAAAAATGATGAACCCATCTAAAAAAGAACTAGTAGTTAAATCAAATCAAGTTATTGAGGCTTCATATCAACTCAGCTCAACAGAACAGCGTATTGTGTTAGCAGCTATTAGTAAAATTAGTCGGGCTGAAGACATTACAGATGATGAAATTTATCGCGTAACTATTGATGACTTAAAAAAACTTGGGGTTCATGAAAAAACAGCTTATAGAGATCTAAAAGATGGTGTAAACCGCTTATATGACAGATCAATTAATTTAGCTATTAATGATGAATCAATCAAAATGAGATGGATTCAATCTATACGATTTTTAGAAAGTAAAAGCGTTGTAGGAATTAGGTTTTCTAAAGAAATTTTACCTTTCATTTCTAATCTAAGTCGTGAATTCACTAAGTATTCATTATCTGACATTGCTGGTATGAGTAGTGCCTATGCTATTCGTATTTATGAGTTATTAAGCCAATACCGTTCAATAGGAAAACGGGAGATTTCCATCGAATCTCTAAGAAGTATGTTGGAGCTAGGAAAAAGATATCCATTATCTGCTGATTTAAAAAGATGGGTTATTGATACAGCTGTAGATCAAATCAATGAACATAGCCCTTTAAATGTATCTTACGAGCAAATAAAAACAGGCCGAAAAGTCACACACATTCAATTCACGTTTAAAGAAAAATCAAAAAATATTGAGCATAAATCTGAACAGAATGATTTTTATAAATTGACTGATTCACAAATTAATATTTTTGGTAATCAGCTTTCACGCTTACATGAAGTATCTCACCTAGCACAACAAGGTGAAAGTTATGACGACTTAGCTATCAAAATTAAAGATATGCTGCGAGATCCAATACAACAAAAACAACTTATTCCTCATCTTAAAAATTTAGGTTTTAAGGCATAAAGATCGACTGTATATGTAGCGGTTGACTGTTTGTTGATGTATCTTGGTTCACATAATAGACAACCAGAATTACAAGATGAAATCACTATCTGTTATTGAGCTTTCAAACCTGTATGGAATGACTCGTCAAGCCATTTATAAGCAAGTTAATAAAGGTAATTTAAGTAAGAATAGTGATGGTAAAATTGATCTTTCCGAAGCTATTCGAGTTTTTGGTGAACCCTCTAGAAATGTGAACAGTTCACAGACAACCGAAACACGAAAGTTGTCAGAAGTTCACCTACTAGAACAACAGGTTTACATTCTTCAAAAACAGCTTGAACAGGCGCATGAGCGTGAGCAGTTTCAACGCGAGGAATTAAAAGCCAAGAATGATCAATTACACGTTAAGGATGAACAAATCGAAGCGATACAACGATTATTAGAAGCTCCAAGAGCCTATACAACTAGGTCTATCGATTCAAAATCAGATACAGCAACAGACACTAGCTTAAAAAGTGAGTCGAACTATGATGCATTGACTACTCAAAAAAAAGAAACTCCTGTACAAACTGAGATCCAAACTCAGGCGAAAGATGACGGATTGACTACTCCGGAAAAAACAGAAAACAAGCGCATTCCTGTGCCTAAACACATTGAACCAGAGCCTGAGAAAAGGGGCTTTTGGAGCCGTTTTTTTAGACCCTATGATTAACCACGATTGTTTAACTGATATGAACAAAGTTGTGGAACATTGATCAAATAATAGGCGTGGAACGTGAAAAATCATAAAAAAAGCCCGAACAGTGATGCTCGGGCTATAAACTTTGAAATAAGTATGTGAATTTCAAGGTAAATTATAACACATTTCGCATAAGGTGTATTATGTTAATTTTAGAAATATTAAAGATCACTTCTGAAATGAAGGCATATTTAAAAAAGAATGGGCTAAAGAGCCAAACTTTACATATGAAATACAGGGTAAAAGGATCAACAGAAGCTTTCATTTAACATAATGGTTGTTATACGAAATAAAAAAACCTAGGCACTGGCCTAGGTTTTAAATTTAAAAAAACAAATAAAAAACAGTGTAATAAACTCAATTTTAGCGTTTCGTATAAGGTGTATTATGTTAATTTTAGAAAATCTATACAGTTCCTATTAATAAAATTTAGATATTTCTAATAGATAGAAACAGTATAATAATTAAAAGAAATTTAAAGAGTGCAATATATGTTTGGTATTTTTTCTTCTAAAAAGCAGAACTCCTTAAAGAACCCTGTTTACTTAGAAAAATTCATAAATAATGCCTATTTAGAATTAAGTAACAGTATTAAAACACCCAATGAGCTTTATCTTTTTTTAATTGAGGAACTTTGTGGAGCATCACAAGGGAACAATGATGGAAAACAACTAGTGGGTTTTTCACGATTTCATGAAATTGAATATAGGGATGCACTAAATAAAGAATCCGCAATGGACTTACCTAATAGCCCACTATCAATATTAAATAATAGTGTCAGCCCCCAGTTGATTAAAGAGTTAGGAATAGATGAGGCTGTAAAAATAAGATGTAAGCTTATAAAAAGGTTAATAGAGGCAAATCAAAACACATTAAATAGTAGCCGTTTAACTTTTGCAAAAAGCAACATTCAGATGGGAAGTTCTTATCTTTCAGAAGGTGAAATTCAAGCATGGTTTGATGTCATTAACTCAATACAAGGAGCTAGTAAAAAAACTATCCTAGAACCCGATGATTTAACAGAAATTATTACTCCTTCAAACCATACAGCACAAGGAAAGTACTATGACATGTTCAAAGACCTTGAGGATTATTTAAGTAGCTTATATGAACAGCCATCACATAGTACTTTTATGCCCTTACTTTACGCTCTCCGTATCGCTTATGCTGGCATGTATTCTCAAGGAATATGCTCAAAAGCTGACTTTGACGCTGTTGATCAAGGCTTTTTTAATAGAGTCATTCTAATTGGCCAATCTATTTCTAGAGAAGAGCAAGTCTCTTTTCAAGAAGCATCATTAGATAAAGCACTAGAGTGGATCAATAAATATTATATTGTTTTAGACAGACAGACCTCTTCACATTTAGTGAATACAGCTAAATCAGGCTTGTAAGATAGTAGTCTATAATTTACATAAGCACTTATATTTAAGATAAAGTTTTGACTATTTCCTAGCTATAAAAACTAAAATCCATACCTCGATCTTGCTTAGG
>NZ_AFIE01000079.1 GCF_000214135.1 Acinetobacter sp. P8-3-8 | reverse complement strand
ATGATTTTTAACGTCTTACTTTTCTAATATCAATTTTCATCCAATACTGTCCAACTATATGAATATTTTCAGATTCAATTTTAGCTGGAGAGTAGTATTCATCTGGAAAGCGCACCTTGTCTGGATTTCGCGAAACAGCTCTAAAGCCACCCTGACCTTCTTCACCCCAATTAAAAAGAATTTTAATTTTAAGCTCGCTTCCTTTAGTGAATGCGTAAATTTCACCGTCATAAATCTTTTTAGCTGAAGTATCAACAGAAACTTTCTGATCTGGGTAAAGATCAGGAACCATGCTTTCCCCATCTACATTAAAAATCTTGCAATGAGAAGCACTAGCTCCAGATGCATTAACTTCAACGATAGGTATGAATAACTTATATGGACTGCTGTCTTCTAAGTTTATATAACCGTTGCCAGCACTAGCCTTGATTTCAGGGTAGTAATCAATAGCCACATACCCTTCAGGAACAGGATCACCATCTTCATAAATACCAACACCCATATTTAGATCGGTAAGTTCTGAATCAGGTTTGCTAAATTTTTTTCTAATTTCTTCAAGGCTTAAAGTTTTTATCGTTGAAGAGTTTTCCTTTGAGTTGACTACATAATCTCTTGATTGATCGAGGAATCCCTTAGGTTTATTGAACGCTTTTTCTATCTTCTCAACTGTGTCATCACCAATATTTTTAGTGGGATTTTTTCCTATGTATTGACTCAATAAGTTGTAGGACATTTCAATCTTTTCAGCAAACTCAGTTCGACTCAAACCTGACTCTTTCATCAGTTTTCTGGTGTTTCCAAGTCGTATCTCATGAATTGTTTGTAATTCAGTCATTTTTAAATCTGCCATTTTTCATAAGTGTTAATTTACCTATCAGGTAGAAAAAATAAATACCCTGATAGGTTGTATTTTGTTTACCTTATAGGTATATTTATTATTAATTTACCTTTAAGGTGTATTTATGGTGACTCTTTACGATTTCTGGCGTGGTCTTGATAAAGATCAACGCATCCAATTCTGTGAAACCACAGATATTTCCTATGGATATATGGAATCACATCTTATCCATGGTCGAAAAAAACCAAGCATGGAAACTATTCAAAAAATAGTCGATGCAAGTGACAAGAAATTAACCCACAAAAGCATTTTTGACTTCTTTCTTAGAAAGACTAATGCAGCCTAGGAACCACCATGAGCAAAGTATCAATTGAATTAAGTGCAAGCGCCAGAAATGACGCATCACGCATATTGCACGGACTTGACTCGAGCAATCAAAAAGAAATTGCTGAGCAACTTGGTGTTGATCCAAGCACAGTTACAAGAATGAAAACAGACAAGAAAAACAATGGCTTGAACGAAATTGAATTGTTTTGCGAGTTATTGAGCTGTCTTGGTTTAAAGGTCGTGCCTAAAGAATATCAAAGTATTGATAAATCAAGAGTTGAAGCACTTCTTGTTATGTCAAAGAGCTGGATGAATCGAATTGAAACTGTTGATGATTTGTTTCATGACGAAATCAGTGAACGGAAAGAAAAACTCGGATATTAAAAAAGCCTGATGGTTTAGATCAGGCTTCATATATTCAAAACGAGATGGAAATGAATATGACAACAAATTTAGCACATGAACAACAGAGAACACAAGTCGTTCAAGAACACTCAATATTTAACTGTGATTTATGCAGAAATGAAATTAGTTTTGCCCCTCATCCATTTGGTGTGAATGAGAAGAAACTTTGCTTGGACTGCGTAAGACAGATTGCTTTTGGGTATTTAAATCACATTGATCAAATTTTTCAATCTGATTACACCCGTAAAACACACGAAGCACAGTTGGAGTATAGAGATTCACTAAGCCCAATCCAGTACACAAAGAAGAAGATTGGACAAAGATTGCGTATGCAAGTCTATGAAAGAGATGGATTTGCTTGTGTTACGTGTGGTGTGCAAAAGAATTTATCACTAGACCACATTAAACCAGAGGTATTAGGCGGTGAATCAACGCTCGAAAACCTACAAACGATGTGCACGAGTTGCAACTCAAGCAAAGGAGCGAGATATGTCGAAACTCCTGATCAATGAGTCTCCCTTGCAAGTACAGCCATCTCTAGCGATGGCAATAGGGCTTAATGAGGCTATATTTTTACAGCAGCTTCATTATTGGTTAGGCGCATCTAGGTTGCACAAAAATAACCAAAAGTGGATTTATAACACATATCCAGAGTGGCTTTTGCAATTGAAGTATATGTCTCTAGCCACCCTAAAAAGAACCATTAAATCACTTAAAGACCAGAAATTAATTCATGTTGAGCGCTTTGATAAGAAGCGTTCAAATCAAGTTAATTACTACTCAATTGACTACAACGTTCTTGGCATTATTGAGCAGAATATCACACAAGCTATTGATTCTATTGATCAGCTCAAAATGAGCCAATCGAGTAGCTCAAATTGCACCAATGCAGTAGCTCAAAATGAGCCAGTTGATCAGCTCAAAATGAGCCAATCTCCATTAGCTCAAAATGAGCCAATGTTAACAAGAGAATACCAAGAGACTACTCAAGAGATTACACAAGAGAATATATCTGAGAAAAAACCTAAAAATAAATTTTCTTTGGATGATGCTTGCAAAGTGGATCTACCTGAGGGTGTTCAACGTGAATTGTGGATTGCTTACGTTGAAATGCGTCACAGCATGAAAAAACCACCCACTCAAAAAGCAATTCAATTGGCTTTGAGTGACCTAACCAAATGGGGTTCTGAAAAAGCCAATCAATCTTTGAAAAACTCTATAACAAGTAATTGGATTGGTTTATTTGAGCCTAAGCAGGCTGTTCAAACTTACACGAGAAATTACCAGCAAAGCCAAGCATCAACTCGCTGGTCTGAAATACAAGAGTTAATTATTCAAGAGGAGCAAAGCAATGACGGCTATGGTTTCTAATTCTCAACAAGATTTACAGCCAACAAATTCAGCAAAACTTGTTGGAATATTTAAAGCAATCGCACCTCGATCTTTTGAAAAAACTTTTGAAGGCATGCCGACTGAAGCAATCAATCATGCAATGAAAATATGCATTGACGGATTAACAAAAGATCAAATTAATTTCGGCTTAACTCAGGTTCGTGATAACGGATTCTGTCCAGATCTAGCAATGTTCCGCAAGTGGTGTTTAGGGATTATTGGTTTTGGAACAGAACAACAGCGAGCTATTGATTCTTTCAAAGGTAAACATGCTGCTTTAGCCAATATTATCAAATGGCGTCAAGACCAAAAAACCAAAATTACAAACGCTGAAAAAGAAGCTTATGACCGTTGTTATGAGGGTTTTATCAATCTTGATTACTCATCAAACTTTGAGCGTGCTTCGTACAATGTTTATGAGGCATTTAAAGAGAATTACCTTGATGTAATTAAGGAATTTGTTGATCAAGGTGTGGTGCAGGCTGAATGGGTCAAGCCAGTTGAAATACCAGTGAAAACCTCTTGGGTAGATTTCGGAGCTGATCCAGAGCCTAAGCAATCGGATGAAGAACGAGCAAAAGCTAGGGAATATATTGAAAAATTAAAGGCCGTTCTCAAACGACCAAACCAAGGATCGCAAGGGGAGTTGGTATGAGTGCGGTTGAGTTTGTTAAAAAATATGGGTGGGATAGAGCAAGATCTGCATCAAAAATGCATATTGCTGATTTTAGTAGATGCTTTGATCTCCCTATGAGTTTGCTAATTGATATACGTGATGACCTAAAACGCCTAGTCGATAGCTGGGAGTTAGTACAAATCCATGGCTTGGAAAACTCTAAAAAGATTGTTGCTAATGCGCCAAGTGATGAACATTTCTATTCTTGGACATTAGGTAATTCAGGTGTGAAAGATAAAACTGTAAATATTGGTGAGTTACGTAAGGCCATCGCAGATGTGGAAAGCGTAGGAGGTGGGGTGTGAGTGATTACCTAGAAATGAATCTTAAACAGCTTCAAAAAGAACATGCCGAGCTGCTTGCCTTTAACGAAAAGCTAGACCGTGAGCGTAATGGATATCGCAAAGATGCTCGTAAGTACGCCAAAAAAGTGCAAATGATTGCAAGCCTGTTTGTTGTGCCTGGTGATGACCATGAATTAACACTCAAGGCTATTAAGACGATTGTGGAAAGCGTAGGAGGTGGGGTGTGAAAACTTATGGTTTTGATCGAATCAAACTTTCTCGAAATCTATCAATTGATGAGTTGTTACAGTTAGAAGAGGAAGTGAAAAAAGCAAGCTTAAATGAGTTTAAAGATGGGATCTATTTTGAAAATGGAAAACCTTCAATTCATATCTACAACAAAAATGGTTTGAAAAAATTAGACAACATTGGTTGGGCGATATTCAACAAAACAAAGAGGGTGTTGGTATGAGCGAAACTAAAACAACATTCGAAGATCATTTAAGCGTAGTGCTTTTTGCATGCTATGCAACACAGCCTTTTACGGTTAGGGATATTCAAGAGGCAGTGCTTGATATCCATAGAGCCAATGTCTATCACTTACTTCAAATGTTTGTGAAGCAAAGATATTTAGAGCGAGTGACAGACACACATTACAAAGCGACTCAGTATGCAAAAGACATTATGAATGTGGATAGAAATGAGGTGGCACTATGACAACTATAAACAACTCTGAAAACTTGATTGAGAAAGTAGGCGGCATTGAAAAGGCGAGGGAGATTGTGGAGGGAGCGCCTGAACTATCAACAGATTATGTTTTTTGGACTAGTAAAACTCGCTACATCAATAGGCTTACAAAAGAGGTTTATTTGGATAGCACACATGAGTGGTTTTCAGCAAACATTATGGTTCTGAATTTAATGCATTGTCTGGACGACCTCCGCACCGCAATTGCAGAGCATGACGAGTTTAAGGTGGGGGATTTGGTAGTGATCAAAGCAAATCCATTTTCGCCTGAAGATTACTTGATTGAAAAAGTAGAACAAAAGCATATCGGGAAGTGGTACATGAATGCATGGAGGCACGCCACGCCCGAAGAAATCAAAGCAGGTCATCGCATTGATGACACCACAGACCACGTCACCGACATTCGCAATCATCTTAGTCCGAGTACGATTGTCAAGGATTTGGAGGCAGAACGTCATGGATGAGTTTGAAGAGGCATGGAAAGAAAATAGGCATGTGTGGGAGTCAACTAAAAATCTAGCTAAGGCTATGTATTTGGCTGGTCAGCAATCTCGACAGGCTGAGGTTGATCAACTCAAAGGCCTTTTAGAAAAGGATGAATATGCGCACAACCTGTATTACGAAAATGCAAATTTACAAACATTAGTTGAAGAGAAAGACAAGCGGATTGAATCAGCTTTATATGTTCTTAAAGGGCTTAAAGCTGAAAATGATTTGTGGGGATGTGATCAAGTTGAAGTGCAGATTGAGATTTTAGAAAAAGCCCTGCGAGGTGCTAATGACTAATCTCCGTATTACCGCAGCACAGGCACGAAAAGCAGGTATTGGCCCTCGATTTGGTGTAACAGCCAAGTCAGGGAAAAAGAAATCCAATCCAGATCCAATGCCAAAGATTCCGGCTCATCTGGTCGAAGGGAAAGGATTTGGTGTGATGAATGATGAATTGCTCTGGTGTGAAGTTTTAATCACACCTCCTTCGGTGAATCACTATTGGATTCGTGGAGCTAACAAGACCAATCGATTAAGTAAGCGTGCAATCTACTTTATTGACGTTATGAAGCGGTTTATTGAGCCAGCAGGGTATCAGGGCAGAGTTCGAGTAAAGATCGAATATGCGCCACCTGATGCGAAAATACGTGACATCGATAACATCGTTAAGCCTTGCTTCGATGCTTTGTCGAAAGGCGGGTTGATTCTGGACGATTCCCAGGTGGATGAATTGCTTGTGAAGCGGTTGCCATCAGAAAAAGGCGGGAAGCTGATTATTCAAGTTGAAAAGTTAAAAGTTTAAGGGGTAATTATGAACGCAGTAGCAGAGAAGTTATCGAATTTGGAATGGATGGGACAGCAAATGAGAGCGAAAACAGCAAACTATGAGATCTCTACTGCGTCAACTGGTGGTGATGCGCCTAATTGGGAGGATCGTTGCGGTGCTATAGCTTCAATTGAAGATAAAGCGACCAAGGCATATTGTGAGCTTTTGGTGTGGGGCGATTATCGAGACAACACAATGGCTTATCACACTTTGCATCATCATTTGGCAGCAATTTTATATGAGGCTTTGGCAAAGGATGTGCAGCGTATTAGATTCGATTTGAAATCATTTGCGTTCAAAGTAGTAAAGATGACTTTGTTCTTTAATTTGCGTGGAATTAACGGATTTACGATTGAAGAAA
Source organism: Acinetobacter sp. P8-3-8 (assembly GCF_000214135.1). Classification (GTDB taxonomy): domain Bacteria; phylum Pseudomonadota; class Gammaproteobacteria; order Pseudomonadales; family Moraxellaceae; genus Acinetobacter. The sequence goes on along the minus strand of NZ_AFIE01000079.1, from coordinate 3,003 downwards.
AATTAAAGTTTTTTGGTTTAAAAGAAGTGAAGCCTGAAACATATCGTAAGAATTATGCTTATTTGGAATTTATGGTTGAAAGCATACTGAATGATATGAAAGATGAGATTGATTTTTATGCTGATATTTATCGCAAAGATATGCGAAAAGCTTAATTGACAAAACAAAGGCATATAAGGTAGTATTTTTATATTCTGGTCGTATTACGGTTCATCCGAGACCAAGACGGTTTAAATAGGCTAAATATGGATTCACAGGATTTACTAAAACAATTAAATGATTTGGTTAAGTTGTCTGATGAGTTTCCAGAGCAAGCTATGGAGCAAGTTGAAAATTTCACTGTTCCTGAAGAGTTTCAACCTATATTGAATGCTGTTAAAGAATATGTAGAAGTAAAATATGGTGATCTTTATGAGTTCTTAGAGAATTTACATAAAGATCAGTGATATTTATTTTTAGAAAGCTCATCGAAAGGTGGGCTTTTTTTGACATTATTTATTCATAAAATTAAGTGATAATGCCTTTTTGTTTTTGAGCTTTACTGAAATGGCAATTCTAACTGTCAAGAAATTAGATGATACTCTTAGTGAATTAGCAGTTAACGGCAAAAAACCTGAAAAGATTTTGTTGGGTTATAAAGCGTATGGCGAGCTAATGAATGATCGTAGCTTTTTTGAGGAAGTAGCAGGGTCGGCAATGGATCCAAACAAACGAAAATATAAAAATATTAAAATTAAGGTTACCCAAGACGAATACCAGTTTGAAGTGAAGTGTCAAAAATAGGTTTAAGTATCAAGGAAAGTTCGCCAAATGGCGGGCTTTCTTGTTGTCTATTAAAAGACAGCCATTATATCCAATGTGATTTCGTCACACATTGAGTTAGCCTCAGAGCCTCAAATTGTGGGTGACACCCCGACCAAAGAGAATGAAAGGCACAAAGCAGATCAATAGCTAACTTTGAGATGTTTGTCGTGTTGAGTAGCGGTAGATCAGTTGCCGAGCTGATCAATATCGTAATCTAAGGCAGGGATGTGGCAGATCACCACGTCCTTTTTAATTTTACTGGAGGTATCTATGCTCCGAATTAAACAAATCCTCTGCCGACATGTTTGGGAATATTCAGATTTATTTACAGTGAGAGAGTGTAGGAAGTGTGGGAAGGTGGTTCAGGATTAGTTCGCTATGCACACTTTTTTTATTTAATAACAATATCTTGCGTTTTTTTCGCTCAGCCACAGAGTCATTGAAATAGAGTATAATAAATCTGACCAATTTTGGTTTTATTTATTTAAGTGATTGACAATGGCTATTCAAATTGGACATAAAGTTTCTATTTACGAAATAAGGGTTTTATCCATTGATGGTGAAACTGCAACTTGTGAATTAACCAGTAAAACTGGTGAAAAGACGAGTGTTGAGATACCAACAATATTTTTACGTCCATCAATTAACATGACTGAAGAAATGTTGCTTGGTTGGTAATTATCAAGCTAACCCAAAACCACCTCAACGGTGGTTTTTTAATGCCTAGAGGAAAGTGGGATGAATCAAGTCGAAGCGCAAAAGAACCTCCAACTACTCGAAGAAGACAAAGCACGCTTACTCTCACTTAACCATCTTAATTCCACTTGGGCGTTTAAGAATCAGTGTGAGATTAGGGTAAAGCAGATTAATGAGTACATGAAGAATATTCAGCACTACTTAAATTCTTGAAATAAATATAGATATAATTATAATTACTAAGTTGTTAATATCTGGTAAAGAAAAATGAGTAATAAAAAATATAATATGTTAACAAGAGATTGGATATATCTATTGACGCTATCCATAATTTTGCAATTTATCATCTATTTCTTAGCATTTGTTTATAATAATAGTACCAACGCACTTGGGTATGTCTCTTTTGCAGGCACTATGATTTCAATCATACTTGCAATTATTGCAATTGGTTATACTTATGGAGAATCCATTCGTCAAAAACATAATGAAGATGAATTAATAATTCAAATTCGTGGTTTAAGTGAAATTAAAGAAAAACTAGGGGATCAAGTTGATTTGCTTGAAAATATAGCAAGCATAAAGCAGAGTGTTGATGAGAAATTGGAAGCTTCACATAGATGGATTACTGAAAATATAAGTAAATATAAAAATAATGACAAAGTGGATAATGGTAATTTTGGAACACCTAGCGTTTCTATATTAGAAACTAATCAAAAGTATTTATCATCTACTAATTATGTGTTTGATATTTATGTGATTTATATATACAAGACTATCGATAGGCATCCAGCAGGAGGTTTTGTTAAATTCACTAAAAATTTGTATGATCAATTCAAAATTCTAGAAAAAAATGAAAGGTCTGCATATATTAGATTCGAAGCATGTATGGCGGTTTGGTCTATTTTAAAATCATTAGATCTTATTGAAAATGATGTAATAAACTTTAATGTCAGTAAATTTTATAAAGAGAAATATAAAAATTTTGAAGAAATTCCATCTACAGAATTAAATGAACTAATTCAAGATCTTTAAGGTACGAACTATGCCTCCTTCGGGAGGTTTTTTATTGGGTGAAATATGGAAATCAGTCAATATACCTGCCTCACCAAAAAGAAACCCAGTAAAACCAAACCAAGAATAAGACCACTGCCAAAGGCTACTCAAAAGTATTTAGAAGCTGATGAAACCTTGTTTTAGGAGTTAGAAGAACTCTTGATTGGTTATGAACGAAAGTTTCAACCTATTCCCACAAAGAATTGGCGTTTCGATTTCCATATTGTGAGGTTAAGACTTCTTATTGAAATTGAAGGTGGAGCATGGTCGGGTGGTCGTGGTGGAAAATTAGCAAACAAGGCTTGGAGTGTGGATCGTTATGATCAAACAGAAGAGTTAGGTTATAAAATTGAGCGGTTTCATCCTGATCAGATTCATTCGGGTTATGTGATTAATTGGATTCGAAGTCAGTTAGAGAGATTAGAAGATGGAACAGTTCAGACCATTCTC
>NZ_AFIE01000080.1 GCF_000214135.1 Acinetobacter sp. P8-3-8 | reverse complement strand
AATGGTACTCAATGACAAAAGTTGCGCAAGAGTTAGGGATGGCTGTTAATACATTTAAAAAATATTATCTTGAACAGTACCCTCCTGACCGTGAGTTTACAAATCGAAAAGACTGGACTGCTTCATCAATGCAAAAAATGAAAAAAGAAATTTTAAAAGAAGAAGGCGCAATTTAAGCGCCTTTTATTTTTATGTAATTCTGATATATTGGTTTTGAGTTCAAATCCAAAACTCACAACTGAACTCAAGTTAAATTGAATGTTCATCAAAATTAATCATCATCAATCACAATTAATCATGATGCATTAAATTCACTTGTTACACAGATGTTACACAATACAACTCATATTTAATAAACTATATATAAAATCAATATCTTATAATTATAATTATACTCCCGCCATCTCCACCAAATACCTTCCAAAACTTAGCAAAATATGCCAAGTTTTACAGACAAAAGGCTTGAATCTTAAAGGTTTAAGCCTTTTTTCTTGCCTAAACATAACTAAACATAAAAGTATATAGTATTGCGCTTCATGTATCCCAACGTGTATCCTTGAGAAAAAATTGAATCCGAGGGATACAAGGCTAATGAAAAGAGCTGAAATAAAACGCCGTCCTTTATCTGACACGGTACTTGCTAACCTTGAAGCTGAATCAAAAGAATATCGTGAGCTTGATGGCAATGGTTTATATATTCGAGTAAAGAGTGATGGTAATAAGTCATGGCAACTCAGATATAAAAAGCCCGATGGTAAATGGTCATGGTTAGGGCTAGGTGGTTATCCTGAAATAAGCGGACAGTTAGCACGTAAGAAAGCCAAAGAACTTTTAGATGATGTATCTAGAGGTGAAAACCCTATCATTTCTAAACAAGAGCGTAAACGCCAAGATTTAGAACAAAATAATGCTACTTTTGAATTGTTGGCTCGTGAATGGTTAGACACTAAATTAAAGTCATGGGTAGCGGATACCATGACAAGAAATAAAGGCGCATTGGAAAAGCATATATTTCCTGTTTTTGGTAAACGCTTATACACCACGATTAAACCTAAAGAATGGATGGATTTACTCAAAGGGATACAAGAAGAAAAAGGCATTTATGAGCAAGTAAATCGTATGCGAGCAATGTGTCGTGATGTTTATGATTATGCAAAGGTCACAGGTCGCATTGATTACAACCCTTTAGAGGGAATTCAAAAATATTTGCAACAAGGTAAAAAAGAGAATATGGCTCATGTCAGTGAGCAAGAATTACCGCCATTATTAAGAGCTATCAATAACTACCCTACGCTTGATGTTCGCATCGGCTTGCAGTTGCTTTCGATGTTGTTTTGTCGTCCTAGTGAGTTACGTGGTGCAAAATGGGATGAGTTTGATTTTGACAATGCTATATGGAACATACCCGAAGAACGCATGAAGAAACGCCGAGAGCATGTTGTGCCTTTACCGACTCAAGCCGTTGCCATTTTGAATGAATTAAAAAGTTTTGAAACGGATTCTGACTTTTTATTTCCGAGTCGTTCGGATAAGAGTAAGCCTAAGTCGGACACGGTTTTTATTATGGCTTTACGCCGAATGGGGTATGAGGGACGACAAACACCGCACGGTTTTAGGCATATTGCCAGTACGCTTTTAAACAATCGTGGTTTTGATGAGCGTCATATTGAATCTGCTTTGGCACATGTAAAGGATGGTGTAGCGGGTGTGTATAACAAAGCTCAATATCTACAAGATAGAACCAATATGATGCAATGGTATGCGAATCATTTAGAACAAATAGCAGATCAAAGCATTATTCAATTTAAGAAAGTAAATTAAAGAAATTTAAAATATTGGAAATGGTCAAACGCAATGAAAAATCGCAAGAATAAAAACTGCATACCTTCTTATTTCAACATAAAAAAATATGATGAAATGCTACGGTTGACACCACTTGGTTGGTCATTTCAATTTGAATCAAGATACATGCTGTATTCAGCTATTACTGATGGTTGTTTTGATTGTAAACATATTTTGAATGATCGAGAGTGGACTAATTTTTATAATTCGATCATTAAGGATTACTTTATTGATCCATTTAAATTAAACAGAAATTATGAATTTTTTTCGAAAGAACATAATGAAAAAGTAAAAATTCCAATTTATTCTGAATATAGTGAATTACCATCTAGCATTAAAAGTGGCGGTGTTGTTAGTGCAATGACTCCATATGATTTTTACTTGAAACATCAAATTTATGGGCATTTTTACTCAGATTCTGATAATGAAGCTTTTTTTATACAAAAAATGTTTGAATTCCATGAAGTATTGGGAGTTTATAGAGAAGTTCCATTGAAAATAGATTTAACTCACACTGATGACACCCTAATAAAAGAATTCAAAAGATTGGTATTGGATTTGAGAAGGCAATTTAATGATAATAGTGCTAATAAAATTAATCCTAAAAAAATAGTTTCATTCGATAAATTAGAAACTTGGGCATCTTATAGATTGTTAGCATATATGGATTTAAAACTGTATTCACTTATTAATAAGATAGAGTTAAAAAGACCAGAAATATGCAAAGCATTATATCAATTTGGAGAGTATGGCGAAGATACGTTGAGAAAAACTATAGAGCCAATAGTAAATAGGAGTTTTTATTCAAATGGTTTTGAAGGGGAAGATTTTGAATTTCCAACATTACTAACTGATGAACTTGTTGCTTTACACAAAATTCAATTTGGAGATAATTCTGACCTTTTTTACCCTCTGGATAGGAGCAAGTAAACCTAACTTCTTTAATGATGACTTAGGTGAATATATTCTGGAAAAAAATATGCAAATCTATTTCCACATTTATTTTTTTTAGTTAAATAGAATACCTAAACTTTTGTAAGTTTAGGTATATATATGACTATTTCACCAATTAGAGTTAAGTTGGAAACGGCTTGTAAAATACTAGATATAAGCCGTGAAACATTACGTTATTTAATTCGCACAGACAAAACATTTCCAAAAGCAATAAAGACAGGTGATTCAAAGCAATCCCCTGTCTTCTTTGACTATGCTGATTTAATGAATTGGCATAACAACCAAAAACGATGCCAAACCAATGCAAATTTGGAGGCTTAATCATGCAAAATCAAACTAAAAAAAAATATTTCTCAAATCTTTGTGATGCATCAGCTTTTTATGTTCCTCATAAGGATGCCAATCATTTAAATGCACAAGATATTATCAAAAGCTTACTGAGTAAATCTTCAAATATTCTCATCGCCACATTAAATTGTTTTGAAAATGATAAAACACTTGTAATAAGTGATGAAGTTTTATTTAGCGTTATTTGGGATATTCAAACCAAAGTAGAAATGATTGAAAAAATATTGCCTTTGGCATTTGAGTATCAAGAGGGCAAATATGAATAAACCTTTCTTTCCTTTTGTTGAACCAACACCAAATGAAATCATAGAACTAGCTCAAATGCTTACGCCACTGGATAATGATTATTCTATTCATCCAATCATTGACCGTTTTGGTAGTCCATCTCAGCCGATCTATGTTGACCAAAGCGAAGTAGAAATAAACGGTATTCAATACGATAAGCCTTTGATTTTACCCATTGTCAATGGACAATTAAAGCTTGTTCAATGTGCAATATTGCAAGACGGATTACTTGTTTCAGTCTTTCCTGATGGCTTAGCAAGTGGCTTTGCTTACTATGGTAAATTGGATAAAGATAAGCCTGTTATTATCACCTATAATCTGGAGGCATTTTTTAAGATAGCTCAAACAGGCTACGCTGTGGTATTGGTGATTTTGCATCACTTATGCAATACCAATAAAACAGAACTCAAAGCCTTTAATTTTGAACAAGTCCAGTTTGTGATTCAGCAGTTATCCATAGCAGGCTACCAACAGCTATATATGCCTGTACGTCCTGAATATATACAGCTTGAATCATTCCAAAACCTCGAGAAAAACACACCTTTAAAATTGCTTAATCAATATATTGAATATGAGGGAGCGACTTCTTTAACTGAGCTATGTAAGTCCGATGACATTGAGGAGGTACAAGCCTTTTTTGATTTTTCAATTGAACTAACTCAAAAGAATAAATCACAGTGGGGTGAATTAATACCACTGGTAAAAGCTGAAACAATCGCAAATAGCCCTTATCCTATTCATGCATTACCATCATTGGCAAGAGAAGCAGTTATGGCGATAGCAGAGCATGTACAAGCCCCTATCGGTATGACGGCTCAATGTGTTATTGGTGCTATATCACATATCGCCCAAGCACATGTAAATGCACCACATCCGTTTAATGCACAGGGCGAACCATGTGGGCTTTATTTACTCACGGAAGGACAAAGCGGTAGCCGTAAAAGTACCAGTCGTAATATGGCTGATAGAGCCATTATTCAACATGAACGTAAACAATATGAACAGTATCGCCGTGACCTTGAACAATGGAAAAGTGGGCAAGCTTCACTAAACAAAAAAGATCGTGAAACGTATTGTGCGGAGAATCCACCACCTAATGACCCAAGCACCCTATACAGTGACATCACTTTAGAATCCATTGCTGGACTATATGTGGACGGTATTTTAAATAATGCTTCAATTGCCAGTGATGAGGCTGGTCAATTCTTTGGTGGGTATACCATGAAAGGCGATACACGGACTCAAGCCATTGGAGGTTATGCCAAATTATTTGATGATGGTTTTGTGGAGCGTACCCGATCAAAGTCTAATCTAAACGGCAGTGGTCGTGCCTATGATGTACGCCTGACATTCAACCTACAGGGACAACATGAAGTATTAACGGATGCACTTAAAGACCCAGTGTTAAGAGGACAAGGTTTTTTACCAAGATTCATTTTAACCATTCCTGAGAATTTAGCAGGGACAAGGTTACAGGATGCAATTTATCAAAATAAGAATGCCAATCATGACCATAGATTAGTTGCCTACTGGACACGTTGCGAATACTTACTTGATAACTGCCCTCGCCCTCATACAGACCAAGAGCTACACAATGGGCGTTATGTCATCCCCATGAATGAACAGGCTAGAGAAATAGACCTTGCCTTTTATAATATGTTTGAGAAACTACAAGACAAAGGTAATCGTTATGAATACCTACAGGCATTTGCCAGTAGAGCAAGTCAAATAGCACGGCGTTTAGCGACTATTTTCGCATATTTCGAAGGTCTACAAATGATCGATGAAAAGACTTTAAAAGGTGCATGTGAAATTATTCAACATTCTTTAAATGATTGGGCGAAGTATGCAGATATTGAAGTCAAAGTAGAAAGTGATGCTGAACGATTGATTAAATGGATTACTCGAAAATGTATTGCTCAGAAAACAGATAGGCTTACATATTCTTATGTACAAACATCATGTCCTAGACCCATGCAAAAAAATAAAAACCTCTTAGAGATGATTATCCATCAGCTTGAGGATTCACATTACATCAAAGTTGAATTGGTAGGTAAAACTAGGCATGTTGTTATCAACCCTTTATTACTAAAAATCTGACTAAGTGACTAAATAGTCTTGAAAAGCTTATCTATCAAGGCTATTCATTTAGTAACTATAACGTTAACTAGTGACTTAATGACTAAATGTAACGTTTTTAATCATTCATTTAGTCACTTTGGTACATGCTTTTTTACTGACTACCAAATCAAAACCATTACTACACATGCTTTGTAGATAAATTTAGTCATTTAGTCACGATTTAGAGATTAGGATAAATAAATTGAAGTATATAAAGCTTATAGCCTAGTGAAACCCTGCACCCAAAATCACAGCTAAAAAAATTTAAATAGCAATTTCAAAGAGCGATTATGTTGAATATAAGGTCTTTGTAGTACTACTAGAAATAGTGCATATAACACATTTTTTGATTAAAAAACAATCTAAAATGATTGCTCAAAAGTAGATTTTCAATCTCACTTTTTTATCTTTTGAACAATTCAAATTTAAAAAATTAGCAGTATTTAATATAATGTTTTTATTGATATTATTTATATATCCAAAGTTAACAAAATGACACTGGAATCAATTTTTCTCAAGTCAGTGTCATGTTTAGAACAATCAGTACTGTGCTGTTACGATTGTGTTTTTGCATTTAGCCAATGTAAAGTAAAAATGTTATTGCTTTAAAAGTTAAAGTGATGCGTTGTTAAAGATTTGATAGAGCTTAGAATTTTACAGTAAATAATAAAAGGCTTTGTTAGTTAAGCATATTAAAAGCAATGGTAGCTTCCTAAGCTACTTGCTTAATCATAAAAATTAAACTGTTTTTTACTATTCAAAGTAATAAAAAAGCATGCTCAATCAGTAGAATTTACATCTCAGATTTTTTAAAAAAGACAAAATTTATTTGAAATAATATTTTCTATTTTTATATATTTGAATTCATTGATTTAATTTTTTACATGTCGTTTTAGTCATGTTTTTTATTTTGACGCAATTTGTTCTAAAATTAAGGTCAGCGTCATGTTTGGATAATTTAAAATTGACAACATATTGGATGTTTTTTATACTTTCACTAAGTTGGTAATTTGCTATGCGGAAGCGTCCATTTTGATGATGATGAAGGTCATTTTCAATCATAACCCCCGCCATTGGAAATAATTACTGTAGAAAGCCCGTCTAATAGCGGGCTTTTTGCATATATGATTCAAGTATTTTTTATAAAATAATCATAATTTTCAAACTTATTGTTTTTATTTAGATAAATTCTAAGTTCATATTTATACTAATTTAGCGTCATTTAACCAATTAAATGTCTAGATAATTCACTTGCAAATCAGGCACAATCATCTTTATAAATTTCAAGTTTTACAGCGACTTCGCTGGCGGTGTTTTAAATGACAAATAATAACTTTTCACAAATAGCAACTTTCATCTGGTCAATAGCTGATTTACTTCGTGGTGACTTTAAACAATCCCAATACGGACGTGTCATTTTACCATTTACCTTATTACGCCGTTTAGAGTGTGTTCTTGCACCCAGTAAAGATGAAGTATTGAAAGCCAGTAAAACAATAAACCCCACACTGCCTGAAGAAGCTCAGGAAGAATTTATTTTAAAAGCTACTAGAGGACTATTCTTCTATAATATTTCTGAATTTAGCCTCTCAAACTTAAGTCGATATCACACTCGTGATAATCTATATATGTATCTTGCTAGTTTTTCAAAGAATGTTCGTGATATTTTTGAACACTTTAATTTTTATGAATTTATCCGTTTATTAGATAGTACCAATCTATTGTTTAGTGTAGTAGATAAAATGAATTCTATTGATCTTAGTGATCAAGTTATATCGAATGCTGAAATGGGGGAAGTATTTGAAGAGCTAATACGACGTTTTGCTGAAAGCTCAAATGAAACTGCGGGTGAGCATTTTACCCCACGTGATATCGTACGTTTAACTACAGGCGTAGTGTTCGGTAAAAATGATGGAGCTTTATCAAAAAAAAGCATTATCCGTACCGTTTATGATCCAACTGTGGGTACAGGCGGATTTTTATCATCATGTTCAGAATATCTATATGAGCATAACCCTGAAGCTATGATTAAAGTTTATGGTCAGGAGATAAACCCTGAGTCATACGCCATCTGTAAAGCCGATATGATGATTAAAGGACAGGATGTCCATAACATCAAACTCGGTAATTCCTTATCCAATGACCAATTTGCTTATGACAAGTTTGATTATATGCTTTCGAATCCGCCATTTGGTATGGATTGGAAAAAGATCGAATATGATATTAAGTCTGAGCACGCTCAAATGGGTTTTAAAGGTCGTTTTGGTGCAGGTTTGCCTCGTGTATCGGATAGTTCGCTATTATTCTTAATGCACTTAATTAGCAAGATGCGTGATGCCAATGGTGATTATCAAGGCAGTCGTATTGGTATTATCCTCAATGGTTCGCCACTCTTTACAGGCAGTGCAGGAAGTGGTGAAAGTGAAATCCGTCGTTATATCTTAGAAGCGGATCTCTTAGAAGCCATTATCGCTCTACCTACTAATATGTTCTTTAACACAGGCATTGCAACGTATGTGTGGGTTCTGAACAATAAGAAAGAAGTTAAGCGTAAAGGAAAAGTGCATTTGATTAATGCCACCAATCTAAGCTCGAAGATGCGTAAAACGCTAGGCTCAAAGCGTAATTATTTAACAGATGAAGAAATACGTACCATTACACAAAACTATGACGCATTTGAAGCGGTAGATTCCTTAGCCAAGGATAGTGAAAGCGATCAACAAAAGCTATTCGCAAGCAAAATTTTTAACAGTTTTGAGTTTGGTTATCGCCGTGTGACTATTGAACGTCCATTACGTTTATCAGCACAGCTTACCGATGAACGCATCGAAAGCCTACGTTTTGCAACTAAGCAGTTTAATGCTGTGATGCAAAGCATTTACACGCAATTTGGTATAACATGGACAACAGAAAGCTATGGCAACTTAGGCGAGTATGAAGCTGACATCCGCGCATTGATTAAAGCCGAATTTAGCGAACTGAAAGAAAAAGATATTAAAACAGTACTTGAGCCAAAACTGTGGTTAAAGCAACGTGCCTTGCTACTTAAAGCCCAAGCGCTACAAGTTAAGATTGGAACTGAGCAATTTGATGACTTTAATGCCTTTGATAGTGTATTAAAACAAGTGTTAAAAGATTCGAATATTAAATTTGAGCCAAAAGATAAAGAGAGAGAGCAATTTATTGCTGTAATTACTTGGAATAATCCTGATGCAGAGCCAGTAGTTAATAAAGTAGTAAAAGGTACAGAAAATCCCCTTTATGGTCAGTTTAGCTATAAAGGTAAAATAGTTGAGTTTGTGCAGGATGGTGATTTACGTGATGCAGAAAACATTCCACTAGATCCAAGCCAAAGTATGACCGATTTAATTGAGTCTTATTTTAAGCGTGAAGTCCAACCTTATGTACCTGATGCGTGGATAAATGTAGATAAGCGTGATAATAAAGATGGTGGAATTGGAACTGTAGGATATTTAATAGATTTTCATCGTAAATTTACCAAAGATGAGGAGTTTATAATTGGAAATAGAAATATATTACGGATTAAAAATTTAATTAATACAGATAAAAATGGGGAGCTTGTATTAAATAGGTATTCTGGTGAAATAATGCTTTTTTCTGATATTAAAGATAAAAGCTACAGTTTAAATTTAACTAAATTTAATGTAGATAGTAGTGTATTAAACTATCAGTATTATAATATTTTTTTGTCCTTACCTGAAGGAAAGGATTGGTTGGAAAGCTCAGTGAATACAGTTTCTACAATAAGG
>NZ_AFIE01000081.1 GCF_000214135.1 Acinetobacter sp. P8-3-8 | reverse complement strand
GCAAGATGAAGTTCCAGAAATTAGAGGAGAGGCTTTTATCGGATTAGCTAATCGAAAAGACTTCAGTATAATCCATCTGCTAATTCAAGAGCTTAATGGTGAGTTTAACGGCTCTTGGGCTATACAAGCTGCTAACTTATTGTCTGATTCTAGACTCTGTCCATCATTAAAAAGTTTAAGAGAAAAAATTAAGGATAAATTTGAAGAGTATTTCTTGCTGGAAATTGATGAAGCAATCTTAAATTGTTGCGAAAAATAACGTACTTTAGCTAATATCTCTTTCGCATATTTTTTTACCTATATTTCTGCTAATCTCTTGTAATCCAAATAATTCTAAATAAATATGAACCCAGTACAACATGCCCATATTTCAGTCAAACGCCGAGGTGGCGAACTCGAAGACTATATTGATATCCATGCCTTAATTGATAGTACCAAAATGCTGTGTAGCGATAATCGTCATCGTATCTTGCATACTTTTTGGGGTGTTCAGGAAGTCATTATTCCTATTTTTGGACATTATTTTGAAAATAGCGCAGGGCAAAGTATTGAGGTCAAAGACTTGTGTGAAAAAGATCATCTACTGGTCGATTTTCACCATCGCTTTATTCCTACATTGGGGGATTTTGTGGCAGCGATGCAAGATATTCCTACAGATGGGTTAGCAAAAAGATTAGAAAAATTCCACTGCGATATTATTGATGACCCTAAAATATCTGCAACCCTGCTTTCACCATTAGCTGTGACAGGGCAATTAAAATCCTTATTGATTACTCACAATAGTTGGTTTATCAATACCATTTTACCTATGATGGGTAAAGCCGAAGCTCACTTGATAGACTTCGACATCAGCCCAGACCTATTTTTTAATCCAATGCGTTTCGAACTTTGGATGGACAATGGTATGGCTGTGCCACCGAGTGCAGCTAAATTACAAGACTTAAAAATTAAAATTGCTTAATTCAAGGGGAAGATTATGAGTAATATCCAATACGTTATTCGTCAAAATGACTTTGCTTACAATGATGAGTGGCATCTTACCAACTGCGTTTCAACTGGCGCAATTAAACAGATTTATACAGATAAAATTGAAGCTGAAAAGGCATACAAGGCATTAGTCGTTAAAGGTCTATATTATGATGAACTATGCAATTATGATATTGGTAATGGTGAAGCAGATGACGAAGTCTATGAAAAGCTTGAGGCTTTTGTTTTAGAAAAAACCGGAGAAACTTTTAACATAGACGATGGAGAAATTCCGAAACTCAATGAAGATGATGCTTTCGAGTTTGCCAAACTTTCAGGGATCCTGTGGTATCAATTACTTGAAGTTGATGCAAGTCAACCGTGTTATGTTCTTTGGATTTACTCAGAAGAAAGTTATTTCACTGGATATGAAAGTGGTAGCATCATTTCTAGTCAAGATGAGAATTTTAGTGATGTTTCATGGGAATCCAATATCTATGCTATGGATTATGAATTCGAAGCACTGATGAATAAATCATTGTCCGAGTTGAGTGATAGTCCTCGTTTACTTAAAGAATTTATCGAACAAACACCTGATATTCGTTACGATGCTGAACAAGATAGTATCGTCGGGATTGCTTTAGATAGTATAAAATTTATTCAATTAAAAGCATTAAATGCCTTTTTGAAACAACCTATTTTTGAAGTTCGTCAAATCTCTTTGGAAGCGTTAGCTGAACTAGAATAAATAAATAGCAAAAATGAAAAAGTGCGGCAATTAACCGCACTTTTTATTTGTACTCGCTTGAACCTGATCAAACAATCAATACCCCAACTGCTTACTAATCAAATCCTTCATAATTTCTTCTGCACCACCACCAATCATATTGACTTTGACTTCACGATAAATACGTTCAGACTTAGTTCCACGCATAAAGCCCATGCCACCTAAAGTCTGTACAGCCGCATCGGCACAGAACTGCATGGTTTGCGTAGCGACATTCTTAGCCATACAAATTTGCGCAATTAAATCGCTGCCTTGTAATTCAGCTTGCCCCATTCGATAAGCTGTATCTTCTAACAATGCACGTGTTGAAGTCAGACGAGTCGCCATATCCACTAATTTATGTCGTACGACTTGATGATCAACTAAGCGCTTTCCAAACGTCTTACGTTCTTTCGACCATTCTAAAGCCTCTTGATAACAGACCAATGCATAACCATAGGCCATAGAGGCTAGCCAGAAACGCTCCATGTTAAAGTTTTTCATGATGACTTTAAAACCTGAGTTTTCCTCTCCCAACAAATTTTCTACAGGGACTTTAACTTGGTCAAAATGTAAATGTGCTGTATCCGATGCCCACCACCCCATTTTTTTAAGCGATGACTTGGTAATGCCTTCACTATGTGCATCGACCAATAACATCGAAATACCATTTGCTCCTTTTATTTCAGGATTGGTTCGTACAGCAACCGTGTAATAATCGGCTCGCATTCCAGAAGTAATAAAGGTCTTTTCACCACTCACTAAATAGTAATCACCATCTCGGATGGCTTTCGTCTGCAATGCTGCGACATCAGAACCACCGCTCGGTTCAGTAATCGCTAATGCAGAAATCTTTTCACCTGAAATAATTTGTGGCATAACACGATCACGAATATGCGGCTGTGCAAAGTGATGAATGGGTGGTGTACCGATAGTATGAATCATCAATGAAATATGTACGCCACCTGAGCCTGCTTTGGCAGTTTCCACAGCAGCTAAAAATACATGAAAAGCATCAGCATCTGAAATACCACCATGCTCATCATCAAAACCTAAACCCAGTAACCCAATGTTAGCCGCTTTTTGATACAGTTCTCGTGGAAATGTTCCTGCTTCATCCCATTCATTCACAAAAGGCGAAATTTCTTTTTCAACGAACTTCTTCACACTATCGGCAAATGCACGATGTTCCGCAGTGTAGTAAATCGGGTTATTTAAATGATCCATATTCTTTTATTTCCTATTCCCTTTAGTTTCTTTTTAAATCTAACTTTAATTCATAATAACGCTGAATTAAAACCTTAATAGCCCAATTGACGACTTGCAAGATCTTTCATAATTTCTTCTGCACCACCACCGATCATATTGACTTTAACATCTCGATAAATCCGTTCAGACTTCGTTCCACGCATAAAGCCCATACCACCTAAAGTCTGTACAGCCGCATCAGCACAAAATTGCATGGTTTGCGTTGCAACATTTTTCAACATACAAATTTGTGCAATCAATTCATTTCCCTGCATTTCAGGTTTACCTAAACGATAAGCTGTGTCTTCTAATAATGCCCTCGTTGTGGTTAAGCGTGTTGCCATATCGACCAATTTATGCCGTACCACTTGATGATCGATTAAACGTTTTCCAAAGGTTTTACGTTCTTTTGCCCATTCCAAAGCTTCTTCATAACACGTTAATGCAAAACCATAACTACTTGCAGCTAAGAAAAAGCGCTCCATATTGAAATTATTCATAATCACAAGAAAGCCCATGTTTTCTGCGCCTAACAAATTCTTTGCAGGAACACGTACTTCATCAAAATGTAAATGTGCTGTATCCGAAGCCCACCATCCCATCTTGTCCAATTTACTTTTAGTAATGCCTTGACTATGCGCATCGACCAATAACATCGAAATACCATTCGGGCCTTTCGCATCAGGATCTGTACGGACAGCAACGGTATAATAATCGGCTCGCATACCAGATGTGATAAAGGTCTTTTCTCCACTGAGAATATAATCATCACCATCACGTACGGCTTTGGTTTTTAACGCTGCAACATCTGAACCACCACTCGGTTCAGTGATTGCCAAGGCAGAAATTTTGTCACCTGCTAAAATTTGGCTTAATACTGTTTCTTTAATTTCAGGTGATGCAAAGTGATTGATGGGTGGCGCACCAATAGAATGTGAAAGCAATGAAGCACATAAACCACCTGATCCAGTTTTAGCCAATTCAATTGAAGACAGCAACACATGAAATGCATCTGTGTCAGGAATGCCACCATAATTTTCATCAAAACCAAGACCTAACAATCCAATTTCAGCTGCCTTTTTATATAATTCTTTTGGAAAAGTTTCTGCTTCTTCCCATTCATTAATATGTGGCATTAACTCTTTTTGGACAAATTTTCGTACTGAATCTGCAAATGCAACATGTTGATCTGTATAATAAATTTGGTTAGGTTGCATTTATATTTGTATTCCTACTTTATTTTTCAAAGCTTATACTGACAGATTTTAAATATTTTTAAGTTGCAAAAGTGATCAATTTGTATTGAAAATCATGACACTTTCAGCAAATGTTCTTTGATAAATTTTTAGTTATTCGCTCAGAATCCGTTACAATCAGCATCTATTTGATCTAAATTTTATTTTCTAAATGATGACAACTCTGACTCAATTTTTATCACGTTTTAACGCAGCAACGATTCAACGTAGTTTGAGTTATGTCAGAAGCATTGATTTGCATACTTTAGAAACTCACCTTAAAAACAATAATCTATTTATTAGTGCAGAAATTGAAGGCACTGATTTTTATGAAACAGCTATTCAATTTAATCTTTTAAAAAATATAATCACAGATACAGAATGTAGTTGTCCTGTAGGCTATAGCTGTAAACATGCGGCCGCTCTCGCTCGATATTTCTATGATCATCAACGAGAGAAGCCTTTTAGACAGTACTTAAATCTTAATCAAACAACGACTAACAGTACTCAGCAATCAAATTCGATCACCGCTACATCGCCAACGCACCAATTTCCAACGACTTCAAATAGTCCAACGCATCACACGGCTAAAACTTGGCTCAATCAATTTCGGCAACAACTGGCACAAATTAAATCATCGAATACGATATCCAATCATCAATTGATCTATATTTTTCAGCCTAAAAAAAATTCAGCTAAATTACAACTCAGTGTATATAAGGTTCGTCGTAATAAAGATGGACAAATTCGGGATACCACACCGTATACCAGCTATGACAATGTGCTGAATGGTCGTTTAAAGGTGAGCAATGAAGAAAAGAAAATCTTTAATCACTTATACTTTTTTGCCAAATTAAATTTTAACAATGCTCATTATTATCCTTCCGCATGGGATATTTCGGGAATCTATCAAGAGCAATTAAAAACAGCGATTGCAAGTGGGGATTGTTATAGTTTAAATGTTTTACAATCTGCTTTGGCATGGTCAGATGAAAACTATCGAATTGAATTTAATTGGCAAACACGCCCTGAACAACAGACTGAAAAATTAAAAGCTCAGTTTTTTGATCAATATAATCAAAAGCTTGATGCTGAACATTCTAAACAAATTTATATTATTCATTCTCACCCACTGAGCTATTTGGATACATTGAGAAATCAAATTGGGGTACTAGAATCTTCCTATTCAAGTGAAATGATTGAAGAATTGTTGAATATGCCACACATGCCTGTTGAGCTTCTAGCTGAATTTGAGCAAGTCATTCAACCTTATTCAATTTTTGAAGATTTGCCACAAGCTCAATCAGCCCAAAATATAGAAATCATCTACGGAAAACCTGTACCTATTTTGCATTTTGGTACATTTCCACAATACCATCGTCTAGGTCAAATGCATCACTATGCGATGGCTGAAATAGAATTTGAATATCCAACAGGACGTATAAAAGCTGGATTTCCAGATGAAAGCTTTATCACTTTTGTGAATGAAAAAACTGTCCGACAGCAACGTGATCTGAACACAGAAAAAGCCCAGATTGAATTGTTAAAGAATGCTATTTCATCCTTTCAGTGGATTAAAAAAATTAATAAAAACAAACGCCCTGCCTTTGATGATATCACTGAAAATTCAGTTGTTTGTGCAAATCCAACAGATTGGATTAACCAACTGCTCCCTGAAAATCAACTACAAAAATTGGGATGGAAAGTTGAACATACGCCTGATAGCTTATTTAATTTAACTGCTGCACAAAATCTTGAATTTTCATTACTTGAATCAGATGAAAAACCTGACTGGTTTAACGTAGGTGCTACAATTCAAGATCAAGATGGTCAGACTTATAATTTGATTGAATTATTAGGCAATCTTGTTGCACGTATGCCGATCATTTTAGAACCTGAATTTCTTGAACAATTAGATGAGAATGGCTATTTTACGGTTGAGTTAGGTCATAACCATCCTCAACTGGCCTTAAAAGTTCAAGATATCAAACCTATTTTTATTTACTTAAAGGAAATTTTACAACACCCTGAAACTGCTGGATTTGATCGTTATGATGCTGCGCAATTTTTCGACCTACAACATCATTTAGGTATGCCTTGGCAAAGTAATGATCGACTCAAACAATTTGCTGAAAAGTTACAACAAGGTTATCAAAATCAAATTGCAACTCCACAGGGTTTCCAAGGTGAATTGCGTCCATATCAACAACAAGGTCTAGCTTGGTTACAATTTTTACGTGAAACTGAACATGGAGGGATTCTTGCTGATGATATGGGGCTCGGAAAAACAGCTCAAACATTGGCACATTTACTTATTGAAAAACAAGCTGGCCGTTTAGAACAATGTCCTGCCTTGATTATTGCACCGACTTCATTAATGCATAATTGGCGTAAGGAAGCTGAAAAATTTACACCTGAATTAAAAGTTCTTGTTTTACAAGGTAATGACAGATCAGAACATTTTCAGGACATTCAAAGTGCTGATGTTATTCTCAGCACTTACCCACTATTAAGCCGTGATGAAGAACATTTACTCGCACATCAATATCATTTACTTATTCTTGATGAAGCACAGAATATTAAAAATCCAAATGCTAAAGCATCACAAGTCGCACGTCAGATAAAAGCCAAACATCGATTATGTTTAACAGGTACACCAATGGAAAACCATCTAGGTGAACTTTGGTCTTTATTCCACTTTTTAATGCCAGGATTCCTTTACAGCCAAGACATTTTTAATAAGAAATACCGCAATCCAATTGAAAAACATGCTGATATTGCTTCAAAAAATAAACTTATTTCTCGAATTAAACCCTTTTTGTTACGTCGTTTAAAAACAGAAGTCGCTAAAGAGCTTCCAGAAAAAACCACGATTGAAGTCAATATCGATATGAATGCTCAGCAGTCTAAACTCTATGAGGCTGTCCGAGCGACGATGCAAAAAAATATTCGTGAAATCATTGCAGCTAAAGGCTTTCATCGTAGTCAGATTCAAATTTTGAGTGCTTTACTTAAACTGCGTCAAGTATGTTGTCATCCAAGCCTTTTACAACTTGAACACACCAAAAACCAAAATATTGAATCAGCAAAATTAGATTATTTATTGGGAATGGTACAAGATATGGTTGAAGAAGGTCGTAAAATTTTAATTTTTTCGCAATTTACAACCATGCTACAACTCATTGAAGATCATTTAAAAATACTAAAAATTAAACATGTTAAGTTGACTGGACAAACCAAAAAGCGTGCTGAGGTCATAACTGCTTTTCAAACTGGCGATATTCCTGTTTTTTTAATCAGCCTCAAAGCAGGTGGTGTAGGTCTTAACTTAACGGCTGCGGATACAGTGATTCATTATGACCCTTGGTGGAACCCTGCTGCTGAAGATCAAGCATCTGATCGTGCTTGGCGAATTGGTCAGGACAAACCTGTATTTGTATATAAATTGATTACTAATCAAAGTATTGAAGAAAAGATTTTAACTTTGCAAAAAAATAAAGCCAATCTTGCCAAATCTATTTTAAGTATTGACCATGAAAATGAAGTGAAATTAACTGAGGAGGATGTGATGAAACTTTTGGATTAAACTTGAATGGTCGGAAACCACCATATGATTTTAGTTTAACTCTCTTCTTTTGAGTTAATTTAACATCCGAGTTCAATGACTTTATTTCGCCCTTCTTCTTTAGCTCTATAAAGTTGCTTATCAATGATTTCAATAAAATACTCAGAATTATCACCTAGTTTAGGGAGAATAGATCCAACACCTAAACTGGCCGTTAAATAAGTAGATGAAGCATCATGTTTAATTGAAGTTGTAGCAATACGCAAACGTATCCGTTCAGCAATCATTTTTGCATCTATCTGAGAAGTTGCAGGTAATATAATAATAAACTCTTCACCACCTAATCGTGCGACTAGATCTCTAGAACGTACTTCAGATTTTAATATTTGTGCAATTTTCCTTAATGCAACATCACCCGCATTATGACCATAGCTATCGTTATATTTTTTAAAAAAATCAATATCAACCAAAATCGCAGAAATTTGAGTTTGATTGCGAATGGCGATATCCCACTCAGATTCTAGAAAAATATTGTATGAGCGTCTGTTTGCAATCTCCGTCAATGTATCTTGATAAGATAAGGCTTCTAATTCTTTTTGTAACCTCAATAATTCTTCTTCATTTTTCTTACGTTCGTTAATATCAAACATAAAACCAACTAACGTTTCTGTTACACCATTATCATCACGAATGACATGCACCACATCACGTATCCAAACATAATCACCATCAATCGTTAAAGCTCGATAATCCATTTCATGATCAACACCATCCTTTGATTGTGATATACAAAAACCTACAACCTTTTCCCTATCATCTGGATGGATACGCTCAGCCCAATCATTTGCACTCATCCAACTATCAGTAGACCAACCTAATAATGCTTGGATTTGTGGACCAATATAAGTAAATTGCATTGTCGCCCAATCAATCCTCCAAGGAATTGCTTTGGTCGATTGTAAAAGCGTTTTATAAAATGTATCATTAATTTTTAATGCACTTTTTAAAGCATCCTGCTTTCGATCACTCATGTTTATCCCTTTGAACTTTTGATATATGACTGGCTAGGCTAATCAAAATTTAGACATTTAAAATTTTCAATAAATCCATTTAATTAGATTAAATAACTACATAATCAAGCCAATATATAAAATTGTATTTAACAAGTAAAGATAAACTAGATAATCAAATTTACCCCAACAAAAAAAACACCCCAATCTTTAATCAGA
>NZ_AFIE01000082.1 GCF_000214135.1 Acinetobacter sp. P8-3-8 | reverse complement strand
TTTTTTATTGGTTGCTTTGCTTAGCCATAAACACGCTGTCTTGAGACCTGATTATGGTACTGTTCAAGCTTTCCCAAGTCTGCAAACTGCTCTTGTTTTGCATACTTGATGTCAGAAAATTCAATTAAAAAGTTATCTCTGATTTGTTGATATTCAGGAACATGACTATAACGAATCACACGATAACCCGCAGATTGTAATAAGGCTTCTTGATATTTTGCTTCATTCGCACGCTTTGTCGATGTCTGGTCATCTAAAGCCACGATGGCGATTACACGATAATCTTTGTCTAAAATCACAAAATCAGCAAACATCTTTTGATATTTACTACGGGTATGTTGAAATTTGGTTGTTATTAATGCGTCAAATGACACATGTGCCAAAATATTAGCTTCAGATAAGATTTCTTTAAGACGAATAAAGGTTAATTGCTCAATCGAATTAAAGACAGCTCTTTGTCTTAATGCGCTATCACTCAATCGTTTATTCGTTAGTCCTTTATAAACGATGACGATTACGACAGCGACGATGAAAATACTTATAATAATCATCATATCCATGTCCTCTTTCCTTTCTTATAATTCGGTTTCTAGACCGTTTATTTTTCCCAGTAATATTAATATATGAATTAATACCTTTGGTTCAAACACTTTGATAAAATCACTACGAACTGCAACACAACACTTATAAATCTTGACTTAAAATTTCACTTCAAAAACATCAATGTGACTTAAGTCTCAGTTTTAATTATAAATTGAATCATAGCTTTATTTTATTCACTTATCATAAGTAATAAATGAATAGGTTTTAATTATTGTTATACTCATTTTCATTTTTAAATACAACTTAATCCGATAAAATTACAACATTATTGTCTAACAATTTATACGACTTTTGTTCGATTTTTATTCAAAATTTTACCCACAGTTCTAAAAAAGTTATCCACAGATTTGTTTGTTTTTAACTCAAAGATTGATTTTTATAGAAAAAAAGGATGCTTACGCATCCTCTCTCATTTCAAAAACTAAGCCCGATTCTTTGGCTTAGACTTCCCTTTGCTATTGCCACCAAACGGTTTTTTATCACCTGTTTCACGTGGTGGCAATCCTGTATGTTGTGTCAAAATCTGACCACGTTCAGGACGCTTTTTCGTATTCGATGGACGAGATTGATTTTTCGCTTGTTGATTACGATGATCACCATTACGTTTCTGCGAATCACCATCCACTGTCGAGTTTTTCTTACGTGCAGACTGGTACTGACCTTCAGTTGTTCCCGCAGGCTGATAGGTTGGAATCAAATGCTGTTTTGAATTACCAATTAAATCTTGGCGCCCCATTTCTTTTAAAGCTTCACGTAATAATGGCCAATTGTTTGGATCATGATAACGTAAGAAAGCTTTATGCAGACGACGACGCTTCTCACCTTTCACAATATCAACATCTTCAGTATAACGCGCCACTTTGGCTAATGGGTTTTTACCTGTGTGATACATGGTGGTCGCAGTTGCCATTGGCGATGGATAGAAAGTCTGTACCTGATCGGCACGGAAGCCATTCTTTTTCAACCAAATCGCCAAATTCATCATGTCATATTCAGTCGTGCCCGGATGCGCTGCGATAAAGTACGGAATTAAATACTGTTCTTTACCTGCTTCTTTACTGAAACGATCAAACATTTGCTTGAAACGATCATACGTCCCGATTCCCGGTTTCATCATCTTAGACAATGGACCTTTTTCGGTATGCTCAGGTGCGATTTTTAAATAACCACCGACATGATGCTGAACCAATTCCTTCACATATTCAGGGTTGAGTACAGCCAAGTCATAGCGTAAGCCTGAACCAATGAGGATCTTTTTAATGCCTTTGAGTTCACGTGCTTTACGATATAACTGTGTTAATGGTGCATGATCTGTATGTAAGTTTTGACAAACACTCGGATAAACACATGATGGTTTACGACAATTTTTTTCAATTTCAGGGTCTTTACAATGCAAACGGTACATATTTGCAGTTGGGCCACCTAAGTCAGAGATGATCCCTGTAAAACCCGGTGCAGTATCACGAATCTTTTCAACTTCACGTAAAATTGATTCTTCAGAACGGTTTTGAATAATACGCCCTTCATGTTCTGTAATTGAACAGAACGTACAACCACCAAAACAACCACGCATGATATTGACAGAGAATTTGATCATATCAAATGCAGGGAAACGTGCATCGCCATAAGCAGGATGTGGTAGACGTGCATAAGGCAAATCAAACACATAGTCCATTTCTTCAGTGGTCAATGGAATCGGTGGAGCATTTAGCCATACATCACGTTCGCCATGCTTTTGCACCAATGCACGTGCATTTCCCGGATTGGTTTCAAGATGCAAAATACGATTGGCATGTGCATATAAAACTGGATCATCCGCAATTTCTTCAAATGCAGGCAAACGAATCACCGCCAACTCACGTGGTGGTAATTTATGTTTAATGGCTTTTGAAGCAGGTTGTAATTGAACAATTTGGGTATTTTCATCCAAATCATCGCCTTCACGGATAATTGGATTAGCAACCATTTCTTTTTGGAAATTTTGATATTGCGTAAGTGAATTGCCTTTGCCCTGCTCAATTTCACAACCATCCAAATCCTCAGTCATCACATAAGGATTGATGATCGGATCAACACGACCAATGCTATCGACATCATTTGATGCAATTTCTACAAACTGCGCTTTAGACGCACGATTATTTTTATTGATAATAAATGCAGTACCACGAACATCGGTAATTTCGTGAATTTTTTGACCTTTGGCAAGACGATGCATCACTTCGACAATCGAACGCTCACCATTGCCGTACATCAGTAAATCAGCTTTAGAATCCATCAATACTGAACGACGTACTTTGTCTGACCAATAGTCATAATGTGCGATACGACGCAAAGAAGCTTCGATACCACCTAAAAGAACTGGAACATCTGGAAATGCTTCACGACAACGCTGACAGTAGACTGTTGCTGCACGGTCTGGACGTTTATTCGGTAAATTATCAGGTGAATAGGCATCATCTGAACGAATCTTACGGTCAGCCGTATAACGGTTGATCATCGAATCCATGTTACCTGCCGTTACACCCCAAGCAATATTGGGTTTGCCTAAGACTTTAAATGCCTCAGCAGACGTCCAATCGGGTTGCGCAATAATTCCGACACGGAAGCCCTGAGCCTCTAATGTACGTCCGATAATCCCTGAACAAAATGATGGATGGTCAATATAAGCATCACCACAAACGAGAATGAAGTCACAACTGTCCCAACCGAGTAAATCCATTTCTTCACGTGACATTGGCAAAAATGGTGCTGGTTCAAAGCACGATGCCCAATATTTGTCATAATCAAACAACGCTGTAGGCGCGGTTTGAGCAGTATAAGCGGTCGACATGGCGAATTATCTCGAATGGCAGTTGGCGATCGGGAGAGATCTAAGATGAAAGCCGATCATTTTACCATGAATTTCATTCATCATGCTTGATTAAAAAACAATCAAAAACAGAAACATGTAAATTAATGCTTATTCTTCGATATAAATTGATTGAAATTAATCACTTCTCATATCTTAAAAGCTTGATGAATCATATGAAAGATAATCAAAGTCGGCATAATCCAGTGAAATGAAACATGCAGTTCAATTGAATAAAAATATTTTCATGGTCTGTAAATGTAATCATTCAATCTACACATTCAATGATGCTTTATTTGAGATTTTACTGAGTTTCAAGGCGATCAAAAATCCGATACAAAGAATCAAAGTAAGGGTAATCGTTAAACCAAACCAACCATAACTTTCCCACACCAAACCATTTGCACTTCCAAGAAAGCTTGAACCGAGGTAATAACAAAATAGATAAAGCGAAGAACCTACTGCACGATATTGTAAGGACTGTACAGAAACCCAACTACTTGAAGTCGAATGCGCAGCAAAGAATGAGAACGTGAAAATTAATAAACCGATCAATATCAACCAAAGTGATGGAAGTAACATGATCCATAAGCCCAAAATCATGGTTAAAAACATGGCAGCAAGTACTTTATCTCGACCAAATTTTTGACTCCAACTCGCAGCACGAGGCGAACTATAAATACCTGATAAATAAGCAATTGAAATCAAACCAATCCATGTTTGTGATAATTCAAAAGGTTTGTCTAAAAGATGATAACTCATGTAATTAAACACAGTCACAAAACATCCCATTAAAATAAAACCTTCCAGAAATAACAAACGAAGTTTTGGGTCTGCGAGATTCTTTTTAAAGGATTCAATAAAGCGTGAGAATTGAATTGGATAGGCTTTGAAATGTTTTGATGCAGGTAAGGCAATATAAAAAACGATGGCAATCAATAAATTAAGAATACCAATAATCATCGTTGCTGTTTGCCAAGAAATATAATCCAGTAAAACCCCAGCGATTAAACGACCACTCATTCCGCCAATGGCAGTACCAGAGATATACAGCCCCATTGCAAAGCCAATATCTTTTTGCGCAATTTCTTCACCAATATAGGTCATTGCAACCGAAGCAACCCCACTTACAGCCAATCCAACCATCATTCGTGTGGCAAGAAAAACTTCCCAATAGGGTAAAAAAGCGCTGATTAACAATAATGTTGCTGTGGAAAATAAAGAAATCACCATGATTGGCTTACGACCAAAACGATCTGAAATAAGCCCTGCAAACAATAAGCCTAAGGCCAAAGCAATGGTTGAAAATGACAGTGGAAAACTACTATGCGTCGGTGTGACATGAAAGAATTTTGCCAAAAATGGCATCATCGGTTGTACACAGTAAAGTGATGAAAATACAGCAAAACCTGCTAAAAATAACGACAATAAAATTGCAATAAAAGGTTTAGTGCCATATTCAATATAGGACATGGACTCAGGTACGTCAGACATAATCACTCCTTATGTCTGCTCAGTATACGCCTGTTTTGATCATTTGATAAAAGCCAAAGCAAAAATTAATAGCCATAATCTCACAATATGAAAATTTAATACAAATTATAAGGCAATCTAATTTGAATGATTTCATTATTATTTGCCTGTTTTGCATTACGTCTAGATATTGGTAGACGAGATAGCATTTACAAAAATATGTAAGCTAAATGAGCCCTCAATCTTTAGTTGTTGAGCTTTTTTAGTACGTGAATTTTTCATTCTTAGATAACATTTTCAGATCTCATTTATGACAATACTAAGTCAAGCACTTAACTTGCTTTGTATAAACTTCAATAAATCCTGAAAGATCATATGCCATTCCTCGGTTGGCGGCGAAAATAAAGCATGCCAGAAGAATGCGAAGTTTAATCCACCATCATCTGTACAGTCATGTACCCATTCTTCAGGAAGTTCTTCATCGCTCTGGCACAAAAATACATACCAATCAGCTCCCGATTGTTGCGGAGAATAAACGCCAATAAACTTTTCAATTGATGCATTGTCTATTCCAGATTCTTCAAACAATTCTCTTAAAGCTGCCTTTTCTAAAGACTCATCTTGTTCTACAGTCCCTTTGACTATTTGAATGCCTGCAAGTGGATGCCTAAATACTAAAATCTGTAATCGTTCATTCCATGTTCTCAATATGACAGGTACAACTTTTGAATGATCATATTAAAACTTACTCATGGAGTAATCACCCATTTCATTTTATATCCTCCTGTTCTTTCAAACCCGTTTTGCTGATAAAACACGACTGTTCTATCAAACTCAGGTAAAGGAGGGGTACATAGTTCGATTCGCTTCCATTGTTTAGATTCTGCAAAATATTGAATTTGCTGAATTAAAGCTTGACCAATATTTTGACTCCGGTATTCAGGCAACACAAAAAATTCCTGCAAAATACCAAAAGCCCCTTCTGCATATAAAGCATAGCTTTCACACAAAGCGCCAAATCCAATCACTTCTTGGTCTTTGAATGCAGCAAGTACATAATATTTCTCTTGTTCTATAAAATTTCGACATAATACTTCACTATGCGCTACGTCTATATCAAAATGCTTTACGCCTGTCCGTTCAATGATTTCATGAGTTAGACAAATAGCAAGTTTATTAATTTCAGTTACATGCTGTATTCCAATCCATTGATATTGAATTATATTTTTCATAAAATTTCCTATACTCCAATACTAAAGCCTAAACTCACATCACAAGCAGCCTGACCACCCTGTATACCCCAATTCTCTATGGGAATTTCTCGAAGTAAAATATTCTGGCTGTGATTTATCCGTTGGACAGAGAAAGTGATGTGGTTCATGAACAAATAGACGAATATTTCGATCATGTTGTGGAATCTTAAACGCTTCCACCAAAGCAGAATGAACAGCGTCCATGAGTGCTAATTCTATTTCCAAATCATAGTGTTGCCTGACTTCAATTTGAACTGCTGGCATTTTTATTCTCATACATTTAATTGTAAATCAAAAGATTAGCATACTATCTATACTTCTTTGTACGCCATAACGTACACATGATGAGGCGTTTTGCAGCTGTTCTGAGTTTCGTAAAATCGATACTATAGTTACATAAAGAAACAGGACGTTTCAAATAACCAAGAATAACAACAATGATAAATAAGCAATGCACAAAATAGATGGACGCATAAAGTAGTCAACAGGCAGTTCACTACAATAATGAATAGATACGAAGAAGCCCCGACAGGATATCGGGGCTTTTTTATGCTTAACTATTGATCTTAATTTACTTTTAGACTGAGTTCTATCTCACTACTTAGGTAATAATTTTAATAAATGTGCATCTTTTCCATCTTCAAATACCCAAAGACTACCATCATGTGCAACCTCTAAATCACGAATTCGGTGTTTCATATCTAAACGTTGAACTTCTACTACAGGATTCTGTGTAGTATCAACCACAACAATTGATTTTGAGGATAAACCACCAATCAGTGCCTTATTGGACCATTGAGGAAACAGTTGACCTTGATAAAAAATCAAGCTCGATGGAGAAATAACAGGTGTCCAACTGATTTCAGGTGCTTTAAATTCGGGGCGAGTATCATGATCTGGAATGGGTAAGCCATTATAATGATCACCATTAGAAACAAGTGGATAACCATAGTTTTCACCACGAATTACGATGTTTAGTTCATCCCCACCTCGTGGTCCCATTTCAACATCCCACAATTTACCTTGCGCATCAAATGCAATACCCAAAGGATTTCTATGCCCTAAAGACCACACTTGTTTGGCAATCTCACCTTGATGCGTAAATGGATTACCCTCCGCAGCAGTGCCATCATCATTTAATCTTAAAATTTTGCCTAAATTTGATTGCATATCTTGAGCAGGTTCAAACTTTTGTCGTTCACCTGAACTGATCCATAACTTGCCATCTTGACCAAATAAAATACGATGTGAATAATGCCCTTGACCCGAAACTTTAGGCACTTGCTCCCAAATTCTGCTTATATTTTTAAGTTTTGGATGTGGATCAAGTAAATCAAGTTCACCACGTATGACAACTGCACCATAGCCTCCTTTGCCAGCTTCTGCGTAGCTCAAGTAAACCAATTTATTCTTTTCAAATTTAGGATGTAATACAATATCGCCTAATCCACCTTGCCCGCCATAGGCAACTTTAGGAATCCCCGAGATATCAATACTTTGTTTAGTCAAAGGATTAAATAATTTTACCTGACCTTTCTTCTCTGTAATCAATAATCGACCATCAGCAAGTCGTGCCATTGCCCATGGCTCATCAAACGTTGCTATTTGTACGATTTGATAACCTTGTTTAATATCTGAAACTTTCACTGGCGAACTTGAATCCTTGCTTTGTGCATTACACGCACTTAACAATAGACTACTCAAAACCAGAGAAAAGCCGAATATATTTACTAAATTTCTTTGCATATTTTCTTCTCTTTTATCTTATTCATCATCTTTATTTAAAATAACATTCCTACAAAATGAATCGTTCATCCAATTGGTAACAAAACATCATGATTTTTGAACGATATATTGTTTAGTTATTGCTTAAATACCTAAAAATTAAACTTCTAATAATGCTCTAAAACCTCGTGATGCATAATAAGATTGAGCACCATTATGATAAGTAAAAACCTGACCATAACGATAATCGCAAAATAAAGCTCCACCTTGTTGGCGTATAGTCTCAGGTGTTTTAATCCAACTAGATGTTTTTAAATCAAAATTAAAAATAGTTTGTAAATATCGATATTGCTGCTCTGTTAATAGTTCCACCCCCATAGATTGAGCAATATCAATCACATTATCTGCTGGCTTATTTTCTTTACGTGCATTTAAAGCTTCTCGATCATAACAAAAGCTTCTACGCCATTTCGGTGTCTCAATCGCACAATCATAAAATACAATTTCAGTATTTCCAGTATCAAATAAAACGATATCAGGTTCTCCGCCTGTATCTTCCATTTGACTTAATGACCACAACTTTTCGGGGTTATGTATTAATTTTTCTTCAATAGCACTCCAATTTAAATTTGGATGACGATTCATGTTCTGTTCAAATCTACTTTTTAATATCGTGAATAACTGCTTACTTTCTTGTGATGATAAGGCCTTAAATTTGTTCATTATTCAATCTTCATATGCATTCAAATAAAATGTAGCCTATATACACCAAATTTGTGTTTTATTTTGAATCTAAACATTATAAAAAGGTTTGAAAATATTTTTGAAAACCGAACCATAAATAGGATCTCGATTTTTTAATTCTTTTTATATAATTCTAGACATCTTAAAACAGACATAAAAAAACACCTCATATAATTCTAGACATCTTAAAAACAGACAT
>NZ_AFIE01000083.1 GCF_000214135.1 Acinetobacter sp. P8-3-8 | reverse complement strand
GAACCAGTGTAGGTTTTTCAAGTTGTTCAAGCTCAGCATTGCTTTCATGCCATGCCCAAGTTGCTTTAAAAGATTCCCATCCACGCAAAACGATGATCTGGAACACACGCTCATTTGAAAGTTTTGCCTCACTTGCCTGATTGAAAATGATTTTCAAAGCACGCTCAGTGATGGTTTTACGTTTCTTGTTTTTCAGATCAATAAACTCTTGAGCTGTTTCTTCAGAAACTCCATTTTCAGATAAGAATTTTTTAGCAGAGAATTTTTGTGCTTTGGGTGCGGATGCGCCTAAATTAATATCTGTTGTATTCTCTGTAGTATTCTCTGTAATAGATTGCCCGTTTGGTGCAACACTGTTAGTACGTTTCGTGCCAACTAGTTCGTCCGTTTCGTTCAGACTAGATTGCCCGTTTGGTGCATACTGTGATGAATCAAGGCTTTCAGAGTATTCTATTAATGCTTTATATAGATTTTCACGTTCAACTTTAAAGTAAACCTTACACGGTACACCGCGTTTGTTTTCCGTTAAAAATCCTAGATCTTTAAGTTTTTTCCGAGCATTCTCCTGCTCTTTTCGAGTTAGACCTGTTTCCATAGTCCAGTCATGTTGGGTCTTGTAGATCCACCCATCAGAATTTTTAGTACGTGCGGTCCAGTACACCAATTGCGACAGCATTAGTGCGCCATTAATTCCACACCCGATAAAAACATAGTGCTTGTTAAACGCAATTGGTTGATCGTTCATAGCCTCAATCAGCTTAATCATTGAGATTGATGTATTCACACAGCACCTCGCAAAAAATCAAAAAGGTCATAACGTGCTTTGGCAACACCCATGGCATTGTCTAAACAAGGCTTTTCCATATTTGCTTTGAGCGCACTTTCAAGAAGTCTGATTTTTTGCTCAATCATTCTTTCTTGATAGGTTGCTTGCAGCTCTGGTGGTTCTTGTGCTAAATTTGTTTTCATATTCATTTCTACCTCGTTCTGAATATATGAAGCCTGATCTTGACCATCAGGCTTTTTTATTGTCTAAATCCCGATCAATCCCTTCAGATCCCTCAGAAATACAAACTTCAGTAGATAAATCCCTGACTAAAGCTTTTAATCCCAAGCGCTCAAAAGATTTTGCTTGTAAATTAAGTACATGCCACTCACCTACAATTTCCTTTTCAAGTAAAAAGGCTAAGTATTGAGCTAGGTCTTTACCCTTAATTTCAGCGAGCGTTTTTGCTCGTTCGTGAATCTCAGGAGATAAACGAACATGTGTAGATTTTTTTTCAAGGCTCATAAATTCACCTATGCAACTTCTTTGCTGTGTTTGATTGGCTGCTTGCCAGCAGCTAAATCTCGAATTTGGTATTCACGTGCTAATGGGATTTTGTTGTTAGGCCACTGGTAAACAGCAGAAGGTTCAATTCCTAGCAAGCCCGCTAGTTCAACGCCATTAACCCCAAGCAACTTATATGCTTCTTGTTTGGTCATTGGTATTTACTCAATAAAATAAGATTTCTTAGTATTTAATCAAAGAAAACTTATAAAAGCAATATGTAAGATTACTTATATGGAAAAAACAACTATTGGTCAGCGCATACGTGCGCTTAGACGTTCGAAAAAATTAACTCAAGTGCAATTAGCAAAGATTGCTGGAGTGAGTTCGCCCGCTGTAACTGAGTGGGAAAAAGATAGTTATTTGCCCAAAGCGGGATCATTAGAAGCAATGGCAAATCATTTTGGGGTAACGGCTGAATACATACTGACTGGCAAAGGTGATCCTAGCGCCACGCAAAAAGAGCAGTCTAATGTGGTTCCTGTGGCACCACGCATGGCCCCTGTCTTGTCATGGGTTCAGGCAGGTACGATGACCAATGTCGAATCTGTTGACATGTCCCAGGTGGAAGAGTGGCTGCCAATTCCAGATGGTGATTGTGAAAAATGCTTTTACCTGAAAGTTCAAGGCTTGAGTAACTACCCGGAATTCCATGAAGGTGATTACATTCTTGTAGATCCGACCCTGCCATTTTGTGACATGAACTCAGGCGACATTATTGTTGTTAGAAAGTTTGATGATGCAACTTTTAAGCGGTTGGTGATTGAACCAGATGGCACTAAATACCTACAAGCAATCAACCCTGAATTTAAACCAAACATCATTCCGCTTGATCAGGATTGTGAGTTTGTTGGCGAGGTAGTGGATTGTATTCGCTATGTTTATCGAGCTAAGAAGAAGCAGCGTAAGAAGTAAAAATAAAAGCCGCTATATGCGGCTTGGGGTTATTTGAAAGTTAATGTGCTGTGATCCTTCGAAGAGTGAGGCGCGACATGCAAAAAATTGAAGTCAATTCCCGCAATATTAGCCATGTGTTTTATCAGTACTTCTTATTAACAGTAGTACTTAGGACTGGTGAACGGTTTATTTACAAGCTTTTGGAGGCAAGTACCTTCAGGGGTTTTGTTGATTCAGCAGACAAAGACAAATTTTATAAAAGCCATATTGAAACGAACAAGAAATTGAAACGAATTCAGCTTTTTGGATAAGTAGCAATAACCTGAACATAGTTGTTTATATAAGCAGTATTACAAAGTGGATGACAAGCAATGATTTCAAAAATACTAATTCTTTTGATTGCACTACTACATGTTTACATTTTGATTTTGGAAATGTTTTTATGGCAGACACCCAAAGGATTGAAAGCCTTTGGTAATACGCCGGAAAAGGCTCAAATAACTAAACCACTCGCACAAAATATGGGTCTCTATAATGGTTTTTTAGCTGCTGGCCTATTGTGGGCTGCTATTGCTCCGGCCGAACTTCATCAGAGTTTAGCCTATTTTTTTCTTGGCTGTGTTTTGGTTGCTGGTGTGTACGGTTCAATCACAGCAAGTCGAAAAATCATATTCATACAAGCCGTTCCTGCTCTAATAGCAATAATATCGGTAGTTTTGGGTTATTAAAACTGCGAACCCGACGCAGCCCTTAGAATGATCGGGTGGAGAAAATAATGTCATTAATTGATGAAATGATTGAGAATCCAAACAACATTATTATGGTTGGCTACCTGGATGAGTCTAATGATCACCCAAGTAGATTGGACGTTGGTTTTGATAACGGTTTTGAATATCAAATCGAAGGTGTGCCTAGAGAATTATATGAAAAACTTGAAAAATCTAGTCAGCGATCAACCTTTTTTACGACTGAAATTTACTATCAGTACAAAGACAAAATCAAAATTATCAAACCTGAATAGCTCAGCGACTTTGGAAGCAATCCCAAAGCCAGCCTAGTTTTTCTTTAGCATTATCAAGCTTAGCAATGGTTTCGACCGTTCTAAGCATTTGAGTTCTTTCGTACCCTTGAACAACCTCCTTCACCATCGAGCCATTCACTTTTAATAATTCTTGCTGAGCATCGAGTACAGCATTAGTAATTGCTCTTACTTCACTTAACGGATCAGACTTAAGTGCAGTTATCAAAACCTCTAATGATTGCTCTGTCTCAACATCGCCAGCCAACTTAAAAGGCACTCCATTTACCAAAACCACTGTACCTTTGCTTAAAGTAGCGTTTTTCATTCTTATAAACTCCAAACAACCCATCCCTGTGATGGGTTTTCTTTTGTCTATTAAAACATAAAAAATAAGTTTTCTAAAAATAAAACTAACATTTCTTATATTTCCGCTTGACACTAAAACTAAGTTTTCTTATATTTATCTCACAGACAAACAAACCTTCTCAGTGAGACAAAAAATGGAAATTCAAAATTTACGCTTACAACTCCTTCAGCTTTCAGGCGGTCAAGTTGAACACGCTCAAGCAATGGAAAAATACGTTTTGGAAGGTACTGGCTTAAATCAGCAAATGGGAGAAGCGGTAAACGGTGAAAAAGATGAAAAATGTAATTGTTTTTTTTGCCAACTCAGAACCGCAATTGAAAGTAATTCTTAATAAAAAAGCACACTGACCTTCGACCTTCTGTGTGCTTCTACTCAAAGAGTGAGATAAGTATGAAACAAACACATCTTAAAAGTCAAACGACTCAATATTTAAATCAGCCTCCAACGGCTGAAAATACCATTCAGTATAGAAGCTCAGGCTTGGCTATCCCTTCAATCCTTGTATTGATTCTCTTGGCAATGCTTGCAGGCGGTGTTTTTAGTTGCTCAGGTTATCAAAGTGCAACAGCTAAAGTGGGAGTGAAACAATGAATATGCTCTCAAACTACGCTCCCGAAGCCCCTACTTTCCAAACACTTGTAGTTGCTGACGAGTTTGTTATCCAAGGCTCAAAAGTTTATTTCTCGTTGATTGTACCGAACTACAGCGCTTGTTATGTGTCTGCTGTGGTTGAAGCAAACCAAACATCAAGCTCACTGGCTTGGAACACTACAAGTGATCCGCAAAATGATGTTGATGTGAATTATGACTTGCTTGAAGTCGCTACTTGGCACCGCCCTATTGTTGAGGATTTTGACGAGATTCTAGCTGTTCAAGGGCTTCGATTTGCACTGACAGATAGTCAAGTTTATACACTTAATGAAATGCTTAAGGCGCATTTTGAAGAAGAAAAAGTTAATGAATTGAAAGGGGTTGCGTAATGGAATTACAAGTATTAGATCAAAACGTGATTGTTCAGGCGTTTCAAACTCAAGGTGGTACAGATGCTTTATTTGAGCGTATTGCTGAACAAGCTCGCTCATTCGTACCAGATGTGACAACTGATAAGGGTCGTAAAGCAATCGGTTCTTTAGCTGCAAAAGTAAGCTCATCTAAAAAACTTGCTGAAAAATATGCTCTCGATTTAGTTGCTGACCAAAAAGCACAAATCAAAATTATTGACCAGGATCGTATTCAATTCTGTAAAAAAATGGATTTTTTACGTGATGAAATTCTTGCACCTCGTGATGCTTATGTAAAAACTGAAGAAGATCGTAAAGCGAAGCATGAAACTGCTATTTCCGTGATACGCATGCCCATTAACCTCATTCAAAATTCAGAAGGAGATTGGACAGCTGAAAGTATAAAAAATGCAATTTTTGAGCTTGAAAATCGAGTGATTGACTCATCTTTCGAGGAATACGAAGAACAAGCAAAACTAGCCAAATTTGAAACGCTTGAAAAGCTACGCACTACACTTGTTACTCGTGAGAAATATGAAGCTGAACAGGCTGAATTAGAGCGCCTACGCCAAGCTGAAATCGAGCGCCAACAGAAAGAACGTGACGAAAAAATTGCACGTGAAGCTGCGGACAAGGCACGTGTTGAAGCTGAAGCGAAAGCACAAGCCGAAGCAAATCGTATCGAACGTGAGCGTAAAGAAGCTGCTGAAAAAGCGGAACGTGAAAAACTTGAAGCAGAACAACGTGAAGCGCGCTTAAAGCTCGAAAAAGAACAAGCCGAATTACGTGAGCAACAATTAAAGCAACAAGCTATTGAGCGTGAAAAGCAAGCTGAAATTGATCGTCAAAATGCGGTTGAAGCTGAGCGTAAACGTATTGAGCAAGAGGCTCAAGCAAAAGCTGCTGCCGAACTTAAAGAACAGCAAGCACGTGAAGCAAACAAGGCTCGCAAAAAGAAAATCTGTAATGAGGCGCTTCAAGGTCTTACGAGCATTGGTGTTTCTGAAGAATTAGGCAAACAAATTTTACAGGCGATTCACAAAGGTGAAGTGCCACATGTGTCAATCAAGTTTTGAGGGTTAGAAGATGAATGCACCAGTAAATACAAATCCGTTTCTGCCTACAGCACCACAAAACAGCGCTGTATCAACGGTTCAATCAGATGTTCAGCGCTCTGTTGCAGAAGTTCAAGCAGCATTAGTAATTGCTAAACAATTTCCACGTAACCCAATTGAAGCTTATGACCGTGTAATGAATGCATGTCAAAGACCGGGTTTAGCTCAATCAGCAGTTTATTCATATGCTCGTGGAGGATCATCTATTTCAGGTCCTTCAATTCGTCTTGCGGAAATGTTGGCTCAAAATTGGGGAAATATTCAGTATGGAATTCGTGAGCTATCTTCTGAAAATGGCGAATCAACAGTAGAGGCTTTTGCTTGGGATGTTGAAACAAATACACGTCAAACTAAAGTTTTCCAAGTACCTCATAAACGTTATACGCGAAATGGATCTAAAAAATTAGAAGATCCACGCGATATTTATGAACTTGTTGCAAACAATGGCGCTCGTCGTTTACGTGCTTGCATCCTTGGGGTGATACCTGGCGATGTTGTGGATGCAGCGGTTGATCAATGTGAAAAAACAATTCACGCATCTGCGGATACATCACCTGAGGGAGTTCAAAAATTAGTTGTTGCTTTTGAACAATTTAATGTCACTAAGGCAGACATTGAGGGATTTATTCAACGTCGAGTTGATGCCATCACCCCTGCTAACGTTGTTTCCTTACGTAAAATTTTCACAAGTTTGCGCGATGGTATTAGCTCACCAAAAGACTGGTTCAAGAATGCAAGTGCTGAAAAATCAGAACAGCCAATAGCAAAGCCGAAACTTGATGATAAAGCTTTCGATGATGCGTTAGAGCAATTAGCAGCAAATGCAATTGAAAAATCATATCTGTTAGATGGCTATGATTTATCAGATGCTCAGAAAATCGCAGTGGAGGCTCAAGGATGAAACTATTCCGCGCCTCAAGCCTTCACAAGCTAATCGGCGAACCTAAAAAGAAAGGTGAAAGCCTTTCTGATACGGCTAAAACTGAAATTCGATCTGTTGTGAAAGAGGATCTATTCACTTTTCGCTCTTTTACTGGAAATCAATACACTGCTAAAGGCAACTTGCTCGAAGATATGGCGATCGAGTTATCAGGAAAAATACGTGTTCATCCTTATCAAAAGCATGTTGGTCGGGTTGATAACCATTTGATCACTGGCGAATGTGATGTTCTTGATCTTAAAAAGAAACTGATCATTGATACCAAATGTACTTGGGATATTGGCACTCACCCATTCTTTCAGGATGAAGCTCAAGACAAAGTAATCAAAGCTGGTTATGACATTCAGATGCAAGCTTACATGTGGCTTTACGAGTGTGATCGAGCAGAGATTGATTTCTGGTTATTCCCTTGCCCTGAAGAGTTATTGAAGCCTTACGAAGATCAAGAACAATTAATAAATTTAGTTTCTGAAATTGATATTCGTGAACGCTTAACAACTGTAGTCATTGAGCGTGATGAATCAATCATTCAGAAGATTAAAAACAAGGTGCCCCTCTGCCAAGCTTATTACGAAAAGCTTTATGCGGAACGCAAACGAGGGAGATTGGCAGCATGACCCTCCTAAAACTTTACTTTCAACTTTGGCAAATGGCGTGGTGGTTGTGATGGAAATCAGAATTTTACCAGAACCACTCACTGAAAAATTCATTGTATTCAATTGCAATGCTGGGTTTTCAGTTAAAGGTACAGACAAAGGTTTTTACCTTAGCAAAAAGAACAAGAAATCTTTATTCGTCAGTAATAAAGGTGTGATGAATAAAGAAGCCCAAGAGCGTTATGAGTTAATGCTCAAGGTGTGGTTAAGGGATGGTCGCAGTTTTATGGATGAAC
>NZ_AFIE01000084.1 GCF_000214135.1 Acinetobacter sp. P8-3-8 | reverse complement strand
TTACCAAAGAGGGGTTAGGGGAGATTTATCAATCAGTAATAATAAAATTACGCTTAACTGATCAGCATTATTTAGATGCAAGTCTAAAGGCTTTTTTGTATGACCTAATCTAAGTGAATACTTGGTTTGTTTGAGTATTACAATCGATAATTCTATTAGTTCTTCACTACTTCTTCGCAAACTTTTGTACATCTGCTAAAACTTGGCCCGCATGAGTTTGTGTGTTCACACTGCTGTAGTGATAGACAATATTACCTTGTGGGTCAATGAGAAAGGTTTCTCTTTTGGCAATTTTAGCGATACCTAAATTTCGAACAATACCAAACTGACTTGCAAGCTGGTGATTGTTATCAGCCAATATAGGAAAGTTCAGTCCAAGCTTTTCTGAGAATTTTTGATGTGATTTAACATCATCTAAACTCACACCAAGCACTACAGCATTATTCTTAATAAATTGTGGATATAAAGATTTGAATTGATTGGCTTCTTGCGTACAACCCGGAGAATCATCTTTGGGGTAGAAGTATAGAACGACCCATTTGCCTTTATATTGACTCAGTTCATGCCATTTTGAATTTTGGTCTTGTAATTTAAAGTTGGGTGCGGGTTTTCCAACCCATTGTTTTTGATCTGAATCAAATTTTGAAAAGACAGAATTCTCAGCATAACTCAAACTGCTGATTGAAAGTAAAGTTGAACAGGAAAGTAAGCCAACGCCTACGAATTTAGATAATTTCATATTGCATACTTTCCTAAAAGAGTTCGATCTTGATCTTAGCAAATTTTGAGCATCTATGTTGATGAGAAGTGTTGGCATTTATTTCCATCAAATTTATGCTGATCCTTATTTAAAATATTCGGTTCAGTATTCAATACAAAGAGAAAATCAACAAAGAGAAAATCATGGATGTTGGCGCAGTCTTAATACAACTTAAACCTGATTCTTTAACTCATGTCGATGCATGGCAGGCAGAGCTTAATGCTCGTAAAAGCGCTTGAAACATTAAAAGCTGAAGGTGTTCTAGTTGAGTCGTGGTTCTATTTAAAATTGGAAGGCCAAGATTATTTATTGGCATACACACGAGCTGAAAATATTCAAAAGGCACAAGCCGTTGCGAAAATGAGTCATTTTCCAATTGATCAAGTGCATAAAAATTTTAAAAGTAATTGGTTGAAAATCATCCCTGCAAAGTTATTGCTCGATTTAGAAAACAACTTGGATTAAAAAGCGATTTAGATTTAAAAAGTGGTTTAGATTTAAAAAGCGATTTGGATTTAATAAATGACCTAGAGTAAGAAAAGAGCCTAGATTTAAAAAATAGCGAAGCCTTATACTGTTGATCATCTTCATTCATTGCGTAGAGTCTAAATTGAATCAACGGATCTTACTCATTACAGGTTGGGGTGGTGGTACAAAACTGCTCAATTCACTGCAACAGGCTTTGCAACAACGTGGTTATGATGTTGAATTAATAAATATATTCAATGCTTTAGATGATGCTGTTTTACAGCAATATATTGAAAAAGCTAAAAATGTTGATGTCATCATCGGATGGTCTTTGGGTGGGCAGCTTGCAACATTGTTAGTGGATCAAGTTGAAAAACAATATGCGGAACAGAAAGTGCTGATTACTTTGGCATCCAACCCTTGTTTTGTTGCCAATACAGAATGGCAAATCGCCATGGATCAATCAACATTTCAAAACTTTAAACAATCCTTTGAGAATGATGCAATTACGACATTAAAAAAGTTTGGTTATATGGTTTGCCAAGGTGTAGAAACGACCAAAGCTGATTTTTTAACTTTGCAAAGTTTGATTCAGGCACAGAAAATCGAATTGCTTAAAGAAGGTTTAGCACTTTTAGGAAATTTAAATCTTGTGAGTATCCTGAAAAATTATACAGGTCACCAATATCATCTAATGGCAAAACAAGATTATTTAGTTAATTACAAAGTTTCTGAAAATTTACATCAATTAGACGCAAAGTTTTTAGAAACAGAGTTAATCAGTGGCTCACATGGCTTTTCTGTTTTTAAATCTGAAGAAACAACTGACAAAATCTGCCAATATTTACAAAAAATGAATTAAATCTATGGGCGAGTGGTGAATATCGCAATTTCTTTTTAATCTGCACAGGTTTAAGATGATTAAATTGTTTATGTTGTGAAATGTACACGGAGTGAGGGATGGCTGATTTAATGACTGAATTAAATGATCAACAATTTGATCTTGAGCATCTTTGGCATCCTTATACTTCTATGACCAATCCACTGCCAACCTTTAAAGTCAAAAAAGCGTATGGTGCAATCATTGAACTTGAAGATGGGCGCCAACTGATTGATGGTATGTCGTCATGGTGGTGTGCAATTCATGGTTATAATCATCCTGAACTGAATCAAGCTGTAATAAACCAATTACAAAATATGTCACATATCATGTTTGGTGGTTTTACCCATGACCCTGCCATTCAATTGGGAAAATTATTACTCGACATTACTCCACCCAGTTTAGATAAAATTTTTTATGCAGACTCAGGCTCTGTGGCTGTTGAAGTTGCTTTGAAAATGGCTGTGCAGTTTTGGTCTGCGCAGGGAAATATTCAAAAAACAAACTTTGTCACACCACGTTCGGGTTATCACGGAGATACTTGGAATGCGATGTCTGTATGTGATCCTGTCACAGGAATGCATCAAATTTTTGGTTCAAGTTTACCCAATCGAATTTTTGTTCTTGCGCCACAAGTTGGCTTTTATGATCAATGGGATCAAAATGACATTTCCGGACTAGAAAAAACCTTAGCAGAACATCATGCAATGATTGCAGCTTTAATTCTTGAACCGATTGTACAAGGTGCAGGCGGAATGCGCTTTTACCATCCTGAGTATTTGCGTCAAGCCAAATTGCTGTGCGAAAAATACAATATTCTGCTGATTTTTGATGAAATTGCGACGGGTTTTGGTCGAACTGGGAAGCTATTCGCTTGGGAACATGCACAAGTTGAACCTGACATTATGTGTATTGGTAAGGGCTTGACAGGTGGTTATATGACACTCTCGGCAACTTTAACCACAAAGCATGTCGCAGAAACCATCAGTCGCGGGGAGGCGGGTGTGTTTATGCATGGGCCAACTTTTATGGCAAATCCATTGGCATGTGCTGTAGCGGTAAAAAGTATTCAATTGCTGACTTCACAAGATTGGCAAAGTAATATTCAACGTATTGAACAGCACCTTAAACAGGTTTTAACACCATTACAAACACTTGAATATGTACAGGATGTACGTGTATTAGGTGCAATTGGTGTAGTGGAATTAAGCTTTAATGTGGATATGAAAATCCTACAACAAGAGTTTGTCAAAAAAGGGATTTGGATTCGTCCCTTTGGAAAATTAGTCTACGTTATGCCGCCCTATGTGATTTCCGAACAGCAACTAAAAATATTGTTAGAACAATTGGTTGACGTTGTGAAAGGCATGCAGGAGCACGTTGCATGAGTGTTATAAACTCACATCTTGAGCATTTTTCACAGCAATTAGATGATTTAAAACAGCAAGGAAATTTGCGTCAATTTACTGCCAATATTCAACAGCAACGCTATATCACCATTGATCAGCATCAAATGTTGAATTTAGCTTCTAATGATTATTTAGGTTTGGCAGCTGATGTACAGCTACGTGAACAATTTTTCGATGAAACGCCGAATGAACAACGTTGGATGAGTTCATCGTCATCTAGATTACTGACAGGAAATTTTCCTGAATATGAACAATTGGAAGCCAGTTTAAGCCAAGCCTTTCATGGGCGAGCAGCACTGCTATTTAATAGTGGCTATCACATGAATATTGGTATTTTACCTGCATTGGCAGACAGTAAGACACTGATTCTTGCAGATAAACTGATTCATGCCAGTATGATTGATGGGATTCGTTTATCGAAAGCTAAGTATCTACGTTATCGCCATAATGATTTAGTGCATCTAACACAACTTTTGCAGCAATATCATGATGATGACGCTTTTGAGCGAATTATCGTGGTGACTGAATCTATTTTTAGTATGGATGGTGATGAAACTGATCTTGCTGAATTGGTTCAGGTAAAAAAACAATTTTCTAAAGTCATGCTCTATGTTGATGAGGCACATGCGATTGGTGTGCGTGGTATACATGGTTTAGGTTGTGCTGAACAGTATGAAGTGATTGATGATATTGATTTTTTAGTTGGTGCCTTAGGTAAAGCAATGGCTTCAGTAGGGGGGTATTTGATTTGCCATCCTATTATCCGAGAGTATCTGATTAATAGTATGCGTCCTTTAATATTCAGTACAGCTCAACCACCGATTTGTATGGCGTGGACAAATTTTATTTTGCAGAAAGTGCTGCATTTAAATGCACAACGTCAACATTTACAAAGCATTAGCCAAAATTTACAACAAGCTGTTCAAATGAAAGGCTTTGATTGTCCATCGACTTCACATATTGTTCCTGTAATTATTGGTGAATCGAGTAAGACTGTTGAAAAAGCAAAAACTTTGCAAAAAGCTGGTTTTTACATCATGCCAGTACGTCCACCAACAGTACCTCAGCATAGTTCTCGTTTGCGAATTTCATTAACATCGCAAATTTTACAAACGGATATTGATCAACTTGTGACTTTACTGTGAGGACAATGGAACACGATGAACACTGATAAATCACAAGTGGCTTTACGTTTTGCACAGGCTGGAAAAAGTTATACACAACATGCAGTGATACAAAAGAAAATTGCACAACAGCTTTTTGATTTAATTCGAAAATATTATCCGCAAATTCGTCCAAATCAAGTATTTGAAATAGGTTGTGGTTCAGGAAATCTAACACATCTTTTAATGCAAAATTTACAAATCAAGCATTTGTTTCTAAATGATTTGTATGCAGAAGTACAACATCATTTTCAAACAGAACAGAATTTACAATGGTTGATTGGTGATATTGAACAGCAGGACTTTCCACAACATTTGGATTTGATTGTTTCAAGTTCAGCATTGCAATGGATTCATGATCTTGATGTGATTTTTCAAAAATCTCATACCAGTTTAAATGCTGAAGGATATTTGTGTTTTTCAACTTTTGGACAGCAAAATTTACAAGAAATAAAAGCGTTAACTGGACAAGGTCTTACTTATTTATCTATTGAAAATCTTCAAGAAAAATTAAGCAACAATGGTTTTGAAATTTTGTATATAACTGAACAAATTGATCATTTACCTTTTCAGCATCCTAAAGATATTCTGCAACATTTAAAAGCTACAGGTGTCACCGCAACAGCAAGTAATTTCCGTTGGACAAAGCAAACACTGCAAGATTTTTATATGAATTATCAAAATTTTATGAATGAAAATGAGTTAGGTGAACCAACGTACACGCTAACCTATCATCCTATTTATTGTATCGCTCGGAGATTGCCATGACTGCATCAATTTATTTTATCAGCGGAATAGATACAGGTATTGGTAAGACGTACACGACAGGTTATTTGGCCAAGTTATGGAATGAACAGGGCAAAAAAACCATTACTCAAAAATTGATTCAAACGGGTAATACCGATATTTCTGAAGATATTGAACAGCACCGTGAAATCATGGGTATGGGTTGGTTTCCTGAAGATGAAAGCAAATTGACGATGCCTGAAATTTTTACTTATCCTGCATCACCACATTTGGCGACAAAAATAGATGGTCGTGAAATTGATTTTCAGAAAATAGACAACGCGACTCAACAACTTGCTGAAACGTATGAAATTGTTTTGTTAGAAGGTGCTGGTGGCTTAATGGTGCCACTGACAACAGATTTGTTAACGATTGATTATCTTGTAGAAAAGCAATTTCCAGTAATTTTGGTCAGTTCAGGCAGATTGGGAAGTATTAACCACACCATTTTAAGTTTGGAAGCATTAAAAAATCGTGGTTTAACATTGTATGCTTTGGCCTATAACTTGAATGATGAATCACAAGATGCACTGATTTCTAAAGATACGGCTGAATATTTAAAGACTTATTTAGCGAAACATTTTCCAGAAGCTTTGTGGATTGATATTCCAGTTTTGTAATAGTGTTTTGTAATAGATTAAAAATTGAGAATAAGTTTTTTGAGATCAATAAAATGAAAGCTTATCGTTTTATTGGTCAATTTTTTATTGCTTGGTTTATTGTGGATAGATGTATTTACGATATATCGGCAGCACAAAAGGTAAGATTAAAAAGTGAAATAAACTGCTTACCCAAATCACAATAATCAATGCTGCGATGTATGACGGTACATCAATTGCCCAAACGAAACTGAGTAAAGGTAAAAGAATAGGTAAAATTGAACAGAAGGCATAGCTGATAAATGGGTGTTTTACGGCATATTTTGAGCAAAATAGGAAAGCGTAACTGGCAATCCAGATCGCATAAATAAAACATGCTTGTAGAATTTCAGACGTTGGATAGTGATGCTGTATTTGCAAAGATAAAATTTCAGCATTATCGATTTGTTCTTGCGTAGGGAATTGACCTTGATAAGCAATGTAGCTACAAGCACTTAGCCAAATAAAAAACAGTGGAATCAGTATAAAATATCTTCTATTCATTTTGTTATTTTTTGGTCAATAAATAATCACTATAAAAATAGTGACTTTTGATTGCAAGTTTTGTGGAGCTTTGTTGTGTATATATTCAGTATAAATGTTGTGGTTGTAGGGAATTCGCCTGACGT
>NZ_AFIE01000085.1 GCF_000214135.1 Acinetobacter sp. P8-3-8 | reverse complement strand
AAAATCTAATTCTCCTAAAGATAGTGATATTACTCAATATGTGTATACCTCTGATCAATCAGATTTAATTGCACGAATTATTTACCCTGAAAATTTACAAGCCCAATTTAAATATGATACTCAAGGGCGCTTAGTTAAATATGTTGGGGTTGACCAAATTGAGGCACAACTCAGTTATAACTCGCAAGGCGAAGTCAGCGAGTTTAAATATGCCAGTGTTGTAACCCAGTTAGATTACACCCAAACTGGGAAGCTCCAACAAATTCTCAACCAAACTGGGCAAAAGATGAATTTTACATATGATGATGTGGATC
Source organism: Acinetobacter sp. P8-3-8 (assembly GCF_000214135.1). Lineage (GTDB taxonomy): Bacteria > Pseudomonadota > Gammaproteobacteria > Pseudomonadales > Moraxellaceae > Acinetobacter. The sequence continues at coordinate 6,387 of NZ_AFIE01000085.1, read as the reverse complement.
AACTCGCCTCATTATATGATGGTCAAAACAATCAAATTAAATTTGTTAAAAACACTGAAAATCAGGTCAGTAAAGCCCAATTGCTGAATCCTAATGGTACGCTTGTCCAAGAAAAAAATTATGATTTAACCAGTCAGCAGAGTGCTGACCCAGTATTAAATGCCTTGAGCAGTACACCACATAATATTAATGATGCTGTTGATAATATTGCTCGCCCAAACTTATTGGGTATTTCTGCTTTTAAATTGCAATCTATATTGCATACACCGATGCAACTCGATTGGTCTACACCCATTCAAGCGCAAAATTCAGATTTAGATATACAGAACAAAACCACTTCTTATTTTTATAATGATTTTGGTGAAATTGTTAAAGTACAAAGCCCTGTCACAGGTATTACAACTTATCAATATAATACTTTAGGTCTGATCATTGGTCAGAAGAAGCAAGATGGTCGTTCTAGTCTTTATCAACGTGACAATGCTCAACGTGTGATTGGGATTAAATCTTATAATATTCAAAAACAATTGGATGAATCTGGACAGATTATTTGGGGAAAATTAAATAAGCCAACATTAATTAAGTTTAAAGCGGGTGAAGAGCGCTTTGAATATAATGCAAATGGTCAACTGACTAAACATGTTCTCTTGGTCGATGGTAAGCAATTTGATGTTCGGTATAAATTTAATCAAGATAATCAACTCATTGGTCGTACCTTACCTGATCAGCATCAGCTTACTTATAACTATCGTAATAAAGATCATGCTCGTGCAGGTCTGCTTGAGTCTATTCAGCTTAAGGGTGGTGTTTTTGGACTTTTATCTGAAACAGTGATTGATGGTTTAAATCGTGATACAGATACATCTGTAAATTATGGTTATCGTTTTGGGAATGGTTTAGAGCATCGTGAAGTCCTTGATAAACAAGGGCGTATGATTACTTCAGGCAATGTCAATACAGGTGAAACTTCTTTAGATTATTTAGATGATCAAAGTAATGAACCTACAAAAGTATCTTATCGTAATAAAACTTATTTAGGCACCAATGCACCTAAGCAGTTTAATCCCTCTTTAACTAATCAAACTTTGAGTTTATTTAATCATTCTCCTTCTGCATCTGTTAAAGCAATCCCTGTGAATGCCTCAGATAATCTAAATTATAAGGATTATTTGAAAACGACACAGTATGGCGCTGAGTATGATCAGTTTGGGCGTAAGTTGTGGACTTTAGAGGGTGATCGAGTTTTATTTTTTAGTTATGACAGTGCAGATCGTTTAACCAAAATCGAGTATCTTCAACAGCATAATAATATAGAGCAAGTCATTGATTATTTTACAGAAGATGCACATGTTAAAAAGTCAACTTTAGCTGAATATAAATATAATTTATTTGGTCAGCGTATTAAAAAATCTGTGACGACAGCTGGCAGTAAAACCGCTAAAACTACGTATTATTTTTATGATGGTAGCCAATTGGTCGCTGAGGCAGATGCTGAAGGTAAGGTTGAGAAGTCTTATGTTTGGATGAACCAAATTCCTGTGGCAATGATTGATCATGATGAGTTATTTTATATTCATGTTGATCATCGTCAGGCACCGATTGCTGTAACGAATACTCAGCGTAAAGTCGTTTGGCAAGCTGAGCTGAGTGATTATTTGTATGCTTCCCCACTGGCTTATAATCATGGGCGTTTGGGGACTATTGAGTTTAATTTAAGAGGGTCAAATCAGTATTTCGATGAGGAGTCCAACCTTCATTACAACACCAATCGTTATTTTGATGCAAAGAATGAAAGATATATCACCCCTGACCCGTTAGGTTTAGCTGTTGGGCCTGATTTGTATGCATTTGGTTTGGGACAACCTCATTCAATGAATGATCCGTTGGGGTTGGCACCAACTCCAAAAACACCATTTGATAAAGCAACCTTTAACCAAAAAATTGCGTACTTATTTACTTACGCCGCTAAAATGCTACCAGCAAGTCTTGTTGAAGTTGGAAATGAATTAAAAAATCTTGTCAATGGAACAACGTTGGCAGTAATAGGTGGTGTATTAGGTGTTTGGGCAGCATTACATGTCGTTGGTATTGGTTTTGTCGCAGATGCAGTAATTGCAGCAGCTTCAATCTTCATGTATGGCTTAGCCATATATGATCTCATTATGGGGTTCGGTAAAGCCTTATATGGTTTAATGACAGCAACATGTTGGGCCGATTTAGATGTTGTTGGCAAAGCGCTATCTAAAGCGTTTGCTACAGGATTAATTGACTTTGCTGGTGGAAAAGTCCTCGGCTTAGGTGCAAAATTCGGAAATATTTTTAACAAAATGCTCGATTGGGCAAATGACTATTCTAAGAAATTTAATCTTCAAACTATTAACAGATATAAGCAACTCGCAGAGGAATTTGTACAAACACGAATTAAAGGTAATCGTATTAAAAATTTATGCGATTGTTGTTTTGTTTCTGGAACTTTAGTCTGGGCAGAACGAGGTTATATACCAATAGAAGAACTTGATATTGGTGATAAAGTCTATAGCCTACCTGAAAATAGCAAAGGAATCGGAAAACCAGAATTAAAAGAGATTACAAGAACGATCATTACACAGCCAAAACCTACATATAAAGTAAGTTATAAGGATTTAAAGGGGCATAGTGACTCAATAGAAGCAAGTGATAACCATCCATTTTATATTGTTGATAAAGGCTGGCTAGATACAGTCGAATTAAAAAAAGGAATGAAATTATTAGATGATCATCGTAAAAAATTCACGATTACAAAAGTCGAGCCTGTTTCTAACCTAGTAACCACTTTCAATCTTACTGTTTTAGATAACCATACTTTCTTCGTAAGTCCAAATAAGATTTGGGTACACAATGCAGGAAAAAATTGTTCTTGTAATACTACTCCTACCCCGAAAACTTCAACTAACCCAGATGACATACTCTCTGATATAGGGAAAAATAAACCAGTTCCATTAACATCACGAGAAATCAAAAAAGTTACTGAATGGGCTGAGGTTCGAATTAAATATATCCAAAATATAAAAAATCAGGATCTTTCTAAAATTACAGATACGCAAGTTAAAAACTTAATTGAGCGTGCTGATCGTTCAATCATGAAAAATATGACCCCCGATGACTTGGCTGCAGTGATTAAAGAAAAAAGAGGTGTTAAAATTCCAGACCCTAGAACTCCAGGTAGATATTATGACCATATAGGCGAATTTGAACAGGCAGCTCAATCAATAAAAAATGCCATAGGTAATAAAGATAGAGGAATAATTGCAGCTCTAGATAAATTAAAAAGTCAGGGTAAGGCTAACAGCTATGAATATTCTTTACTTCAAAGTAAACTAAAGGATTTAAGTAGTTTATTAGATTATTACGAGAAAAAACTTTATAGGATGTGAAAATGATAGACCTAGCTAAAATTGAGAAATTAGAGTTATTATCAAACTCAAACGATAATTCTGATATTATGGATTTAATTGACAATTTAACTGATATTAGAAAATTTGGATATGAAAATAGAAATACATATGAAAAAATTTTATTTAAACTATTAAATAATAAAGATGAGGATATACGTATTCAATCTGCTTTTACTTTATCATCTTGGGAAAGTCCAAAATTTAAAAAACCTCTTTTTAATATGATGCAAAATGATAAAAGCCCTCAAGTTCGGTCATCTTGTATAAAATTTTATTGTTATTATTATATGTCTGGAACTAAAGATAAAAAACTTATTGAACTTTTATACTCATATATTTTAAATAAGGAATTATTTACATGGATCAGATCACAATCTATTGTTGGTATTATTTATGTTTATTATGGAAAAGATAATATTACTGGGGCTGAAAGGTTAAAATTAGGAGATTTTGGTACATATTCTAAAGATGAATCTTTTGAAGATGCTATACCTTGGGGAAAAATTAAAAAAATCTTAAACGATCTCAATATTACTTTCTAATTTAATATTTAAGTCAGCATAGGCTTTAGACCAGCAGAATGTTGGTCTAAAAATTTTCTTAATAAAAATATATAAATGTTAAATATGTAATGGAGCCACTTGTTACCTTAAATCGGGAGTCTAAGTATGGTTATGATCAACATGGTCGTTTAGCTTGGGAGGATGGTCCTCTGCCCAATGGGAAAAAAAATAGCCCAAAAGATAGTGATATTACCCAATATTTCTATATTTCGGACAGTTCAAGTCTAATCAACCATATCACTTATCCTCAAGCCTTATCAGCGCAGTTTAAATATGATCAGCATGGACGTTTAATCAAATATATTGGTGTAGACCACCTTGAAGCCGAGTTGAGTTATAACGCTCAAGGTGAAGTCAGTCAATTTAAGTACGCTGGAACATCAACTCAACTTGACTATACCAACAATGGAAAATTAAAAGAAATTCTTAACCAAACTGGTCAAAGAATGAATTTTAACTATGATGAAGCAGATCAATTATTATCTCTCTATGATGGGCAAAATAATCAGATTAGGCTCATTAAAAATTCTGAAAATCAGGTAAGCCAAGCACAGTTATTGAATCCTGATGGTTCTGTCGCGCAAGAAAAGACCTACGATTTAAATAGTCATCCAAATAATGATCCTGTTTTATCAGCATTAAAAAATACTCCTAGTACACCTAATGATGCTGTTGGCAATATTGCCCGTCCCGATTTACAAGGGTTGTCAGCCTTGAAATTGTATAATTTAATGCAATCTCCCAAAGGTTTAGATTGGGCTACACCGCTTCAAGCTAAAAACACTGATCTAGACTCTCAAAATAGAACGACCTCGTATTTTTATAATGATTTTGGTGAGGTGGTTAAAGTCCATAGTCCTGTTACTGGCGTAACGACTTATCAATACAATGCGAGTGGTTTAATTATTGGTCAACAACGCCAGGATGGGAGTCGTAGTCTTTACACTCGTGATGCAGCTCAACGTGTGGTTGAAATTAAATCTTTAAATGCTCAACAACAAATTGATGAGCATGGAAAAGTGCTTTGGGGCAAATATAACAAGCCAAGCAGTATTCAATTTAAAGCAGGCGAAGAGCGTTTTTCTTATAATGAAAATGCACAACTACTTAAACATGAACTCTTTGTTGATGGTCAACGTTTTAATATAGCTTATGCGTTTAATAAAAATGCCCAACTGGTTGGAAGAACCTTACCAGATGGCCAAGAATTAGAATATCAATATAGGGCTAAAGATGAAGTTCGTGCAGGTTTACTTGCATCTATTCATCTTAAACGTGGTCCATTAGGACTCATTTCTCAATCTATTATTGAAAATTTAAACAGTGCAAAAGATACTTCTGTCAATTATGGCTATCAGTTTGGTAATGGTTTAGAACATCGTGAAGTTATTGATAAACAAGGACGTATGATTACTTCTGGTAATGTCAATACTGGTGAAACTTCTTTAGATTATTTAGATGATCAAAGTAATGAACCTACTCAGGTTTCTTATCACAGCAAAACTTATTTAGGTACAAATGCACCTAAGCAATTTAATCCAACTTTAACCAATCAAGTTTTAAATTTATTTGATCGCTCCCCTTCTGCATCCGTTAAAGCAATTCCTGTCAGTGGCTCTGATCATCTAAATTATAAGGACTATCTCAAAACGACACAGTATGGTGCTGAGTATGATCAGTTGGGTCGTAAGCGTTGGGTAATTGAAAATGATAAGGTTCTATTTTTTAGTTATGACAGTGCAGATCGTTTAACCAAAATCGAGTATCTTCAACAGCATAATCATGTAGAGCAAGTCAGTGATTATTTTACTGAAGATGCGCATGTTAAAAAGTCGACTTTAGCTGAGTATAAGTATAATTTGTTTGGTCAACGCATTCAAAAAACGGTTGCAACGACGACTGGAAAAGGTACAAAAACCTCTTATTATTTTTATGATGGTAGCCAGTTGGTTGCTGAGGCTGATGATCAAGGTAAAGTTGAGAAATCCTATATTTGGATGAATCAGATTCCTGTGGCAATGATTGATCATGATGAGTTGTTTATATTCATGTCGATCACCGTCAAGCACCGATTGCTGTTACCAATAGTCAGCGTAAGGTGGTTTGGCAAGCTGAACTGAGTGATAACTTATATGCCTCTCCTCTTGCCTACAATCATGGTCGGTTTGGTTTTATTGAGTTTAATTTACGAGGCTCTAATCAATATTTTGACGCTGAGACCAACCTACATTACAACACCAACCGTTATTTTGATGCCAAGAATGAAAAGTATATTACACCTGACCCGTTAGGTTTAGCTGTTGGTCCTGATTTATATGCGTTCGGTTTGGGACAGCCTCATACATTGAATGACCCGCTTGGGTTAGCGCCAGTAAAAGCAACTGAAAATC
>NZ_AFIE01000086.1 GCF_000214135.1 Acinetobacter sp. P8-3-8 | reverse complement strand
TTTTTTTATGGTAGATCATGTATAACTGATGCTATGTATTTTGTGGGTATTGAGAGAAAATGTTACAAGCTGGAATTTATAAACATTATAAAGGCAATTTATATCAAGTTTTTCATGTGGCTACACATAGCGAAACATCTGAAAAAGTAGTTGTTTATCAATGTTTATACGATGACTATTCAATATGGGTACGCCCTTATGACATGTTTGTAGAGCAAGTTCAATTAGAAAATGGTGAAATGAAACCAAGATTTGAATTTTTACATGCTGTTTAATTTAATGTGAAATCTCTGATCTAAGCATTTGTACAGTGGTTAAAGCCTTTTTAAGTAGATCATACAAGTCATTTTGAGAAAGTATAGAATTCAAAATGTATTGATTTTTACTGAAAAGGCACTGTAGGGAAACAGAAAATATTGTTATAAATATAAAGATAAATAGTACCAAAAGGTAAATTTATTTAATGTCATCACGATGACCTAAAATATTGAAATAATAATGATGAAAGAGATGAGGATGATCCAAATATGAGTTTAAGTAACCCATTTTTACTAAGATTAAATGAATTATATCAGTCCTTTATCAAGTTTGATGCAACACAATGCGATCGAGTAAATCGATACCGTAATATTGAACCCGAATCTGCTTTATTTCTTGCGATGCAAGTCAGAATTCAGCAATCAAAGAAAATTTTGGAAATAGGAACTTCGACGGGTTATTCAACTTTATGGTTGGCTGATGCCGCACAGGTGACGGGTGCTAAAGTTACGACCTTAGAGATTGATGAAAATCGAACATTGCAAGCGAAGCATTATGCTCAAGAATTACAAGTCGATGATGTGATAGATTTTTGGGTTGGGGATGCACAAAATTTTCTAGAACAAAGTCAGGAAAAATATGATTTTATTTTGTTAGATGCAGAAAGAAATGCCTATTTGAATTATTGGACATATTTACAACATATGATTCAGCCGAAAGGTGGGGTGCTTATCGTCGATAATGCCATTTCACATGCTGCTGAAGTTAAAAGTTTGATCAATGAAATTAAACAAGATACACGATTTATGACAACTACATTACCGATTGGTGCAGGTTTGTTTGTTGTTACATTTAAAAATGATTAAATGATGAATTGTTCGGATTATAGGGAGTTTGAACTCCCTATAATAATAGAATGAAGTATGAATAATAAAATGTGGAATGACTTTTAAAATATTGTATATGTACTTTTAAAAGGTGAAATTGAAAGTTTTATTGAATTGAAATACGTTTAAAGTGTAAATCGTATTCTAAATATTTATGCACAAACGCAGTTTTATCGCTACACCGAAGTAAATTATTATAAATAAATTTAGGCACAGGGTGATACAGTTCACCATAACCATTATCATAAAAAATTTTTAAATACCGAGAAGAAGCATTGTACTTCCAAGAAGTCACGGTAATCATTGATCCCATAAGCAACCCCTTAATTTTTAATTAATTTCACAGAGAAAAGTGCTCTGTATATTTTGAAGTTAATCCAATATTGCTGAGCAATGTATAGCAAATTTGTAAATAAATTTATCCTTGAATTTCATGCTGAATGATCACTTTAAGATGTTTATAAAAGAAATCTGTACCAATACCAGCAATGTCTAAGTTATAGAGTGTTTCTAGCCCGAAGGAAATGGCAATTAAGCGCCAAGCAATATCTTGAATTTCATTTAAATCAAATTGATAAGTTCCATCAGCTCGTCCAAGTTCTAATACTTCAATAATTGTTTGATGCCACAATTGAATGGCTTCTTGATACGCTTTTTTTAATACTAAGTCTGTATCAATTGAATTTTCTGCATCATTCCAAAGTTTGAGATAAGACTGTTCTTCAGCACTTTCTTCAAAACCGAGTACATATATTAAAAGCTCATCGCATTTGAGTTCTCGTTTTACTTGAGTCAAGTCAAGGTTGAATCGAACCAGTTCAAGAAATACCTCAGCTTTTAATTCTGAAATTGATCTGAAATGATGATGAATTTGACCCGTAGAGATGGATGCCGTATTGGCTAAATGCCGAACAGTTAATGTATTTAAACCTTCATTTAAAACGATTTCTTTAGCAAATTTCATGATCTGAGATTTGCGCTCAGCTTTATTTAAGTAACTCATTTTTACAAAACCAGATATTAAATTGAACACATGTTCAATTGTTGGTGTTATAATTTGAACGTATGTCCAAAACTAAAAGGCAATTCATTCATATGTTACGTCAGTGGTATATTTTAGCAATCATCGTGCTGATTTATTTGCCCGTTTCTATCGATGCGACCGTACTACATGTTGCTATTCCCACCTTAATTCAGGAATTACAGCTGAGTAATAATCAAATGTTGTGGATCATTGATATCTATTCTTTGATGATGGTTGGCTTAATTCTACCTATGGGGGCATTGGGAGAGCGTATTGGTTATAAGCGGCTGATGTTACTGGGGGGATTCATTTTTGGTTTCAGTTCTTTGGTTGCTGCATTTTCTACATCAGCCAATATGTTGATTTTTGCCCGAATCATTCTGGCTTTTGGCGCAGCCATGATTATTCCTGCAACATTGGCTGGATTACGAAATACTTTCCTTGATGAAAAGAAACGAAACTTTGCACTCGGATTATGGGTTGTGGCAGGTGGCGGTGGGGCAGCATTTGGCCCTTTAGTCGGTGGTGCGTTGTTAGAGCATTTCCATTGGGGAAGTATTTTTTTAATTAATATTCCCATTATTATCGGGGTTCTCATTGCAGGTTATTATATCCTGCCTGATCAGCCGATTAATAAAAATAAAAAGATCAATATTGTTGATACTTTATTGCTCATCAGCTCAATTTTATTGATCGTGTATGCATTAAAAACAGGAATGAAGCAGTTTGATTATTCAGTTGCTGTATTTGCTACGTTGGGGCTATTGATCGGATTCTACTTTGTCCGTAAACAGCGTAAGCAGTTACAGCCTTTGATTGATTTAAGCTTGTTTGAGCATAAAGCGGTCAAAGTTGGTTTTGCGATTTCAATATTTACTATGATCGCATTGGTTGGATTTGAGTTGTTGATTGCTCAAGAGTTGCAATATGTACACGGCTATTCTCCATTACAGGCTGGTTTATTTATTTTACCTTTCATGGTCGCAGTTAGTTTAAGTGGTTTCTTTGCCAGCTTTCTGATTAATCGACTGGGTGTACGATGGATCAGTATGATTGGATTAACATTGTGCGCAATTTCTTTAATCGGCTTGGCTCAGACCAATTTTACCCATCAACAATATCAAGCTTGGTTTTGGATGATCATGCTTGGATTTTGGGTGGAAGCCACTTTTCTTGCATCAACTTCTGCAATCATTTCCACGAGTCCTGTTGAAAAAGCAACTGCTGCGGGTTCGATTGAAGGTATGGCTTATGAGCTCGGCACTGGTTTTGGTGTAGCGATATTTGGTTTATTGGTCTCTTATTTTTATAGTAAGCATATTCAATTCCAATCATTTATGTCGACTGAAAACTTTGATTTAGCAAAGAATTCAATTGGTGAAACAGTACAAATATTATCATCAATGGAGATGGAAAATAGCGTTGTCATTCGTGCTATGGCCAATGATGCCTTTTTAAGTGCGCATCAATATGTTTTATATTTATCAAGTTTTACTTTGATTGTTTTGACGTTATTTATTTATATGTATTGGTCAAAGAAAAGTGCTTAGATAAAAACCTTAAGTAAAAGTAGTAATAAAAAACCACGTTATAAAACGTGGTTTTTTTCGCTCGATCTAATCTAAACGATTAGATTTTACCAACTAGGTCGATAGAAGGAGCTAAAGTTGCATCGCCTTCTTTCCATTTAGCAGGGCAAACTTCACCTGGGTGAGCGTGTACATATTGAGCAGCTTTAACTTTACGCAGAAGTTCAGAAGCATCACGACCAATACCACCAGCATTGATTTCGATGATTTGGATTTTACCTTCTGGATCGATTACGAAAGTACCACGATCAGCAAGACCAGCAGCTTCGATTAGAACTTCAAAGTTTTTAGAAAGTGTCCAAGTTGGGTCACCAACCATTACATATTCAATTTTTTTGATTTCTTCAGAAGAATCATGCCAAGCTTTGTGAGTGAAGTGTGTATCAGTAGAAACTGAGTAGATTTCAACGCCTAATTTTTTGAATTCAGCATAGTTATCAGCAAGGTCACCAAGTTCAGTTGGGCAAACGAAAGTGAAGTCAGCTGGATAGAAGAAAACTACAGACCATTTACCTTTAAGGTCAGCTTCTGTAACTTCGATGAATTGACCGTTTTGGAAAGCTTGTGCTTTAAATGGTTTAACTTCAGTATTAATTAAGCTCATCATTATCTCCATGATTGAGGTGCGTTTCTAAATATGTAAAATATCATAATGAATTATTTGTTATTGGTGAAATAGTATTTTTTCATAGCTAAAATCGGAAAATTGAATTTAACCAGATTCAAACGCTTTTCACCAATGACGGTTCTTCAGTATTGTGTCATCACATGAATAACCTATTTATGCAGTATTGATGTGATGATTCAATGACAGAAGCCATGCTTTCTGAATCTGCTACAAACATGATGCTTCTTCGTAGTGATTTCAAGTCTCTTTTCGAAAAAAGATATAAAAATTATTTCAATGTATAGAATATGTTCATATAAGAAGTACCTGCGCTGTTATCAAATCCTGATTTATTGACTGAGAATGGTCACTTCATCTCTATTTAATGCTTAAAAATAGGAAAGCCTATCTTGTTTTACATCCAATATTATTTTAATAAGGTGAATGAATTCATAATGAATAGACTATCTCTGATTAGGTTTACAGCGTAAAATGTACAGTTCAATTTGAGTATTAGGATAGTGCCTCTGTGTTAAGTGATTTAAATGTCGATCAATTGGTCATGGTTCGAGATCGCCATCGTTTAAGTCGGCTTAAAAAGGGTAAAGATGCAAATCCTGAACAATTCCAACAATTATTTGAAAAATCAAATCATAAAGTACGTGAACGTTTAGCTCGTCTTCCCAATATCAAGCTAAATCAGGACTTACCTGTAACGCAATATGCGGATCAATTGATTGCAGCGATTCAAAAGCATCAAATCATTATTGTCGCAGGTGAAACTGGCTCGGGTAAAACCACGCAGCTTCCACAAATTGCGATGCTTGCAGGACGTGGTTTGACGGGAATGATTGGTCATACGCAACCTCGTCGTCTTGCTGCCCGTAGTGTTTCACAACGTATTGCTGAAGAGGTCGGTGAAAAGCTGGGTGAGTCGATTGGTTTTAAAGTTCGTTTTAATGAACAAGGTTCCAATGATTCTATTGTTCGGTTAATGACGGACGGTATTTTACTTGCTGAATTATCTAATGACCGTTATTTAAATAAATATGACACCATCATCATTGATGAAGCGCATGAGCGTTCATTAAATATTGACTTCATTATGGGCTATTTAAAACAGCTAATTAAAAAACGCCCTGATTTGAAAATTATTATTACTTCAGCAACTTTAGATGTAAATCGATTCAGTCAATATTTTAATAATGCACCTATTTTTGAAGTTGAAGGGCGTAGTTTTCCTGTAGAACTTCGTTATAAGCCAATTTCAGAAATGACGATTGGAGGCAGTGATGATGATGACTTCGATGATTTTGAGGAAAACCTCCCACGTGCCGTCGTACTAGCTGTAGAAGAATGTTTTCGTGATGCTGAAAGTAAAGGGCATCCTGAACATGCAGATATTCTAATTTTCTCCAGTACAGAACAAGAAATTCGAGAACTACAGGAAACTTTACAAAAGTTTGGTCCTAAACATACGCAAATTTTACCGTTATATGCACGTTTAGCGTTGGCAGAACAACAAAAAATCTTTAATCCATCAGGTGGTGGACGACGGATTATTATTGCAACAAACGTGGCTGAAACAGCACTGACTGTTCCGAATATCCGCTATGTCATTGATAGTGGTTTTGCACGTATTTCACGTTATAACTATCGTTCTCGGGTGCAGCGTTTACCCATTGAAGCGATTTCTCAGGCAGCGGCAAATCAACGTAAAGGGCGTTGTGGACGTATCGCACCGGGTGTGTGTATTCGTTTATATAGCGAAGAAGATTTTCAGAGTCGTCCTGAGTTTACTGAACCTGAAATTAAACGAACCAATTTGGCATCTGTTATTTTGCAAATGCAAAGCTTAGGTTTGGGGTCTGTTGAATCTTTTGATTTTATTGAACCACCTGATCATCGTTTAGTGAATGATGGTCGTAAGCTATTGATTGAATTGGGGGCGATTGATGATGTCCAAAATTCAAATCCTGCTCAGTCTTCTTTTACTAAAGGGGAAGGTACAGCTCAGCAAGATCAAATTTCTCCACTTTCTCAAAAAGGGGCAAGGGGAGATTCTGATCATGCTAAAGAGCAAAATCCCCCTCAGTCCCCCTTTAATAAAGGGGGAAGTACGGCTTTACAAGAACAAAGTTCCCCT
>NZ_AFIE01000087.1 GCF_000214135.1 Acinetobacter sp. P8-3-8 | reverse complement strand
TTGACACCAAATTGTTTGCACAGCGTAGTGACTTTAACCAGTCTCATTGCAAAGTATTTGATTACCGTGTACTTCTCTTGCCTTGATCGGTGAGGAAATACACATGCACTTTTTTTAGTATGTCATTTGCCTCTTTGAGCTGTTTGACTTCTTTTTCTAGATCTAATATTCGTTGTTGCTCAGGTGTTAACTGACGTTTGCTTGAGCCTTCTGGATTAGCAGTACGAATCCATTTATCAAGTGTCGAGTAACCAATACCAAGCTTTACCGCAATTGATGCTAATGATTCATGTGAGTTTGCAAGTGCATAATCAATTGCTTGCTGTTTAAATTCCGGACTAAAGCGTTTACCCATGTGTACATCTCCAAAGTTAACATTACGTTATCTTTAGAGGGACGATGTGTCCATTATTTTGGCTAGGATCAAATTTAATCATGATACAAATAAGGATACAAGAACAGCCCAAATGTATAAGTTCATATGAGGTTATATTAGCCAATAAAAAATCCTTAAATCTTTTAGATTCAAGGCTTTATGATTCATATTAAGTTGTATAAGTTTATATGATTTTTAAAATTTGGTAGGTATAAGCAGACTCGAACTGCTGACCTCTACGATGTCAACGTAATACTCATTCATAAAAATCAATATGTTATATCTAATCGGTGCCCAAGTTTCGCCCATTAATTTTGTTACAAAAAGAGGACATGAAATAGTTCAGATGATTCTTTTTAAAATGGAAAAATTAATTGTCCTGACAATAGTATAGATTTTTAATTTGTGGAATCTAGATAATAATGTAAACATTGTGATCTTACCCCTTATTTTGGGTATAGAATCATTATAAATTAAAACTCATAATTAAAATTGAAAACAAATAAATCTAAGGAGTCAGATGTGAATAAGATTAATTATAAAAGGATTTTCTCAAGCCTAATTTGTTATGTACTAATATTACAGCAATCTCATGCATTTTCAATTAATGGATGGGAACCCTTAAAGACAGCTGAGCAAATTATTACTGCTCCAACAAAAACCATCATTAATACTGCTAAAGTTATTGTAGAGGGCAAAAACCCTGAAACAATACTGGACCCTACAAAAGATTTAATTAAAGCACACGCACCTATTCCTGCAGCTGTATCAGAAATTACAACTTGGCCACAAACTCAGATTTATAAAGAAGCTCGCAAGGTTGTTGCTAAATCAGGTTCAGGCGGTGAACTTATATTCGATGTAGCAACATTTTATGACAACTACCAAGCCCAAATAATAAAATCTTCAGGTCAAGTTGCTACAAATACTTTATTGGGTCAAGATCCAATGCAAATCCTCGCTATGCCACTTGCAGCTGCAATACGAGAAGCTCAAGAAAGGCATATAGCTAATGCTAAGCCATTGCCTAAAGATGTAAAAGATGGATTAGCCAGCTTATACTCTAAGGAGGTTTTAGACAGTGCAAGATATGTAATTGGTGATATTGAGTTTACTTTACCAAATGGAATTGGCAAAGCTCATAAATTTATGGGAAAAGAAATAGCTGTTGTTGTTGGTAATGTTATTGTTTTTTCAACTGACCCTGGAGGGCTATGGAATAATCCTTTTTGGTGGGGGCATGAGCTTAAGCATGTCGAACAATATTCAAAATGGGGAATAGAAGAGTTTGCTCTTCGTTACGTGAAAAACTATACAGGTAATGTTGAAAATCCAGCAGATGATGCAGGTAGTGAAGCCTTAACATGGGCTTTAAACAACCAAAAGGCATACAACCAAAGTATGACTGTTTTAGCTTCACAATCACATATAAATGAATTAACTGGAAAATCTAAACCATTATTACCTAATTCAGGCTTGCAAAAACTAATACAACCTAATGATCCTGTAGTTGTTCAGTTTTTCTTTTTTAATGATTCACCTATCTTTGAATATTATGGAACTCAAAGTGGAAAAATTGTTGTAAAAGATAGTTCCAAAAACATTTGGATGCAAATCGGATGGGCGATTCCACCAGATATTCAAGGACCATCATGGATTTATTTTATACCAAACAAAGGAAGTTATGATGTATTTGCTAATGGTGCAATTATGATGAGATATTCTCATGTTGGCTCCCCAATTCAAGTTGGATATGTAGCACAAATTCAACCTTAAAACTTAAAGCATTAATTTGGACCTATGTGATTATTGAATTTAGCCTTACTAGCCCTCATCCGAGGGCTTTCTCAAACAACTTCCGCTCTTTCGCACGACGATTCGATAGCCCACGCATTACCTTGCAGCTTGTCCAACTCCAATAAAAAATTATTAGGTATTATTAAAAATGAAAGATTGGCCTTATTTCTATATAAAGCAAACGTTGCAAATCGGCGTTCCATTTTTTAAATATAAAGGCTATGGTGTTTATAGAGAAATCTTTGTATTTTGGTTGGAGAATAAATAATGTGTTCAAACTATGAAATTCCCACCAGAGAAGCCCTCACATTACTTGATGTCAACGAAGATCAGTTAGATTTAGAGCTGAAGCCACATATATACCCGGGTTATCACGCACCTATCATCATGAAAGGTTTTGATCTTGATGTTGGTAAATTCGGGCTATTACCGAGCTGGGCTAAAGATTTCAAGTTCAGTTCACATACATATAATGCAAGAACTGAAACAGTTGCAGAAAAGCCTAGTTTTCGTCATGCATGGAAATACAGCAAATTTTGTCTTATACCGGTTCAAGAATTTTATGAGCCAAAATACATAGAGGGCAAAGCACACTGGTACACGATCAAGCGTGAAGATGGTCAGCCTTTTACAGTCGCAGCCATTTATGACGATGCTGTGATTAAAGACTCAAAAGTAAGATCCTTTTCAATGCTTACGATTAATTCAGATAACCACCCTTTCATGAAGCAATTTCACGCGCCTACAGATGAAAAAAGATCAATCATCGTCATTCCAGAACAATACCGCAATGATTGGCTAAATGTAGGTAGTGAACACGCACATGAATATTTCTTTGAAATGCGTGATGAATTTATCACTTTTTCACGTGACCATTTATCAGAAACAAAACTACAAAATGACTTATTTTGATTTAGGACTGATTATCCACAGCTTTTAAATTTGAAATTTAAAATCATACAATCTAGAATCTTGAATATGTAACATATTCAAGTGAATTATTTTATGAACATTAATTTAAATAATGGCGCATCAACAACTAAACTTTTAAAGCTTAGTGAGGCTTCATTAGCTCACTTGAGTCATTCAAAAGTTATTGATATTAGAACACATATACCCAAGATTACTATTGGCGATATTTCAAAAATCTCTGCATTTCAACCTGTTGTTAAATACTCGATCCCATTAGTACTCAACAAGATAGCTGCTGGATTTCCATCCCCTGCCACTGATTACGTTGATAAAATGGTGGATATGAATGAGCTACTTATTTCCAATAAAGATGCTACGTTTATCGTTCAAGTTGAATCGCTATCCATGAAAGATATTGGTATAGATATCAATGATTATTTAATTGTAGACCGTAGCATCAGATCACAACATCAAGACATCGTTATTGCATTTATTGACAATGAATTTACTGTTAAACGAATGATGATTACACAGCGAATGTCGCATGATGAATTGGTAGAAATCTTTCACGAAGATGATTTACTTGATAGTTTGCCTGCTGTTTGGCTTAAACCTGAGAATATTGAGTGCAAGCCAATTCTTCCTCGCAATGAGCAAGAATTAGTGATTTGGGGTGTAGTCACCAAAGTCATTAAGAATCTCAAATGAAACATCAAGAAAAGATATTTGCGCTTGTTGATATCAATAATTGCTATGTCTCGTGTGAACGTTTCTTTAACCCCAAACTAAATGATGTCCCAGTCATTGTACTCTCGAATAACGATGGGTGTGCTGTAGCAAGATCAAATGAAGCGAAAGCAATGGGCATTAAAATGGGTGTACCATTATTTCAAATTAAAGATGTCGTCCAAAAAAATAATGTACAGGTCCTATCTAGTAACTACGCAATTTATGCCGAGATGTCACGTCGATTTCATTCGATACTTGCAGGTTATGTTGCACCACATGAACAAGAAATCTATTCGATTGATGAATGCTTTCTAGATCTGACAAGCTTTAAGAACAATTATGATTTAGTTGAATATTGCCAAGGAATGCGGGAGCGTATACAGCAATGGATCGGTTTACCAGTATCCATTGGCATAGGAAGATCAAAGACTGAAGCGAAGATCGCAAACCATATGGCCAAGAAAGGTAAACGTTTTAATGGAGTGTGTGATTTAGCAAATATGAACCCGAAACATCGTGAATATTTCTGGTCACTGGTTGAAGTTGGGGAGGTATGGGGAGTTGGGAGGAAGCAGAATAAAAAACTTAATGATATGGGTATTAACACTGTTTTGGATTTAGCAAAATCTAACCCACCTATCATGGGAAAATTATTCACTGTTTGTATGCAGAGGACTGTACTTGAACTACAAGGCGTTTCTTGTATGCCTATTGATGATCAACCAAAACCTAAGCAGCAAATTGTTGCCAGTCGATCTTTTGGTGAAAAAATCACGGAGCTTGATGATTTAAAAGAAGCAATGTCTAAGTATGTACAAGATGCAGTTAAACGATTAAGAAGTGAAAAGCTTTTATGTGGCGTTATTACTGCCTTTGTACAGTCCAATCCTTTTGATGCATCGGTACCTTATTACAGTAAAACCCAAGTATATAAATTTGCTGAACCAGTAGACTGTGTTTTAGATTTGGTTGATGTTACTTATGGGTTATTAGATAAGATATACAAACCAGGTATTAAGTATAAAAAATGTGGCGTCTTTCTTTCTGAATTAATCGAGAAATCAAGTCATATCCCTGATCTATTGTCAGATCACGAAGTTAGATCTTTAAATGAAAACTTAATGCAGGCATATGAGGATATTCAAGCCAAGCACGGCAAAGCTAAGATTTCTGTTGGCCCTTGTTACTTCAAGCATCGTAAGTGGTCTATGAGTAGAGATATGCTGTCTAAGAATTATTTTTCAAAAAATGGACTGATCAAGGTTAAGTAACTATATAATTAAGCTATCTTTTTAAAAATATTTTTATCATGGAAATAAATCAAGCAGCTCAAACATTCTTATTATTTTACTTTTTAATTTTTTTTAGCTTAATAGGGTTTGCATATTTTATAAATAACAATAAAAAAACATCTAAAATATCATTAGCAAATGCAGTTCAAACTTCGATATTGTTTGTAGGAATTTTTACATTATTGGTGTTTGGCGCATCATATTATTTTGTTCTTTCAGATGCGGATCCTACTAAACAACCATTGAAAGATGCTTTATCGATATCTGCTAGTTTTTTTGGTGGATTTGCTACACTAACCGCTGCATATATTGCTTCAAAATTGTTTAATGATTGGAAAGAGCAACATAATTTGCAAATTATTGCTTTGGAGGCAAAAAATGCATTCCACTTATTTCACAAGCAAGCAGATCAAATTTATGAATTTAAATGTAAAATAGAGGATATCGAAAATAATAAAAGTGAAGTCAAGTTGTCAGAAAGAAGAGTTGCTATTGATTTTCAAGATACTATATTGCAAGCATACAATATAGATAAAGTGACAATGGGTTCTTTTTGCTACCTCACAAAAGGTCAAAAAATATATGACCTAACCATGGAATATTACAACGAGATAAAAGAAACAGAAAATATATTAGCAAATAAGGCAAATCAAGGCTTTAGTGACACTAGATTTTTGAATAAACAATCAGCTCCAGAGTTTATAAAATTATTCAGCTCTCTTGAAGAAAAAAATAATGCTATCCTGGATGAATTAAAAACTTATATCTTTGTAAAATAGTGCGTTTTATGACTGTTTATAAAAGCCCTCTAAAGGGCTTTCTCAAATAATTTCCGCTCTTTCGCACGTCGATTCGTAAGCCCACGCATCACCTTACCGCCTGCCCGATTCCAGCGTAGGAATTGTTCAGCCGCTCCTTTATAATCTTTAGCATTCAACTTTTTAAGCAAAGTCGAATTTAAGAATGCGCTTACTCCAATGTTGTAAGCTAATGAAACCAATGCATCATACTGGTTTTGATTAAGCGGTACCTTGACCTGATTTACCGCTGATTCAAATTGCTTTAAATCTTGGGCCATGTAGCTTTTAGCTTGCTCAAGTGTACAAGTATCGCCTTTCTTGACTTTGGTACCATTAATCATCGTGGTACCGTAACCGATGGTCCATACACCTACACCATCGTCATAAGCTTTGAGTCTAAGGCCTTCAAATGAGCAGATTAAATCGATTCCGTTTGTACTTATTTTCATCTGAATATTGCTCCAAAGGCTTCTTTAATTTCTGTGATAATTTCCATGAAAGATTTACCTTTCATAAGCTGCACTGATTGATAAGCGATACCAATACAAAGCATTCCAAAGATGGCAAATA
>NZ_AFIE01000088.1 GCF_000214135.1 Acinetobacter sp. P8-3-8 | reverse complement strand
CCGATTAACCTGTAATTGGGCTGACGGAGCCACGCATCGGTCGTATCCGCACATGGTTTTGCTGACCATGCAGACAAGGACTAAAGGTTTTGCACCTTCTCTCACGCGCTCCCTGTCGAAGTATGGCGATATCTCTGCGAGGGTTTCCCCAACATGCAACTTAACCAACCTATACCACTACTCTCAACGCCCCGTTTATGTGAGATTCCCCTGTAACGGTTCCGCCTTTCGACGATCGCTACGATGCACCAGTGACACTTATTCCCTCCACATGCACCGCATGCCAACCATAAAATGGGCACGCAGAAGCAGGCAAAGCTCGATCTGGGATACTTATTTGATGAAAAAAAACACTTAACTAACGAAGACTTTTCAATTTGGGCTTGATATTACTGCACATAACAGTGAAAATAGAGTTCTGGTACAAAGCCTTTGGGTGAAATCATAACGGTCGCCAAACCTTATGATCTTCGTTACTTGATGTTGCTTCATCAAATAACTGCGTACCGACGAATTTAAAGCCCTGCGTGACAATTGTCAAGCAGGGCTTTTTCGTTTTTAAAAATAAAATTATTAAATATTATATATTTGCGGTATATGGTGTAGTTCCTAATATTGGCTAACTCTCTCATAAAATATATGCTGATACTTATATGATTTACGTCAAAACATAATAAACAGGACTTTTAAGCTAAATGGCGAAACTATCACTGAGCGAAGTATCTAAGCGTTTTAATGTCGATAGATCGACAATCTACAGAGCTGTAAAAAATGGACGCTTGTCTCGTACTGATGATGGTCAATTTGATCTTGCCGAAGTAATTCGATGCTTCGGTGAACCACAACAGGTATCACAGCCAGCTAAGGAAGCTCCTAAGCAAAGCAGTGATGCAGCTACGCAAAAACTTATCACTCATTTAGAAAATGAAGTCAAAAAATACCAGGAACGTGAAGAACGTTTGATGCAGCAAATTGATCGGATGCAGACTCTGATTGAATTAAAAAGTGTCGCGCCTGCCACGGCAGCACAACACTCCGACGCTACAGCATGCGACACCAAAACGCCACAGCATGCGACAGCAGATCAAGATACTGAAAATAATAAAATTTTAACCAAAAACATGGTGGAAAATGTTGCAGTGCAACACCCTGACGCTATAGCGAGCGACACCAAAACGCCACAGCATGCGACGTTGCAAAGTGTGGCAGTGCCACAACCCAAAAAACAGGGTTTATTTGGACGCGTATTGAATGCTGTATTCAATCAAGATTAAGAGTTCTATACTTTAAAAATCATCTGATGTCTTTTTTCTTGATCTTCACTGTACCTTGCTTCGGCAGACGCTTAGAAATTTCTAAGTTACGATACAGTTGTTTAATCATCACAGGCTCACTATTCGGATCCTTATACACTACGGTATCGTTTGTGACATAGACCACAGGTCCATTACTAGCTTTTGCAATAAAGGTCTCCGTGAGCACCCGACCTGCCTCTTTAGCAATAACGCGCTCCTCCTCATCCATCTTATTTATCTCATCCATATCTCAACCTTCTTAACAATTAAGTTTTATTATTCTCACTATTTAACTTAAATATGAACTTTTTTGTTTAATTGAATTGTTCATGTGGACTACACAAACCCGTGGAACATTGATCAAAGAATAGGCGTGGAACGTGAAAAATCATAAAAAAAGCCCACCTTGGGGAAGGTGGGCTATAAACTAGAAACTACAGCGTTGAATTTTCAAGAGAAATTAAAAGCATTTCGTATAAGGTGTATTATGTTAATTTTAAATTAACTTAATAGCACAACTTTTAGGATCTAATAACTATATTTTCATTTTTTCTGTTTGGTCTTATTTTTTTAATAATTCTTGCTAGTGGTTTTTCTATTGTAAAATGAAGTAAAACACCTCCTATGATACTGATAATCATACAAATAATTACATAAATTTCATTCATATAAATGAAATTTAATGAACCAATTTTAGAAAAAATTTTATAACTTATTGGTATAGAAAACACTTGCACTAGATAAATAGAATAAGAAGCATTTCCTAGTATTTCTAATAAAGAGCTATTAATTGGTTTAAAATATAAAAAACCTAAAAAAATCAACAATGAAGGTATTCCCCAAGTCAGAACTCTAGGAATATCTGTAAACCAGTTTACTGTTAATAAATAGAATCCAACTAACATAAAAATTAAGCTAAATATGCTGTTAATTTTAAATTTATTGAAAAAGAAGCCTACTAACATTCCATATATAAACTCGATAACAATACTGCTTAATCCATAGAAAACAAAAGTAGATAACATCAATATAGATATTAGAATAGAGTATTTTATTCTTTTAAAAAATAGAGAAAATGCAAAGACAATATAGAAAAGCATCTCATATTCAAGTGTCCATCCTACATATAAAAGAGGACGATCATCTCCATTGAAATAATTGATAAAAAACAATGAATTAATTAAATGATTAGCACTTAAGCTCAATTCTCTAAAAGCTTGGGGAAATACAATGAGTAAGGCTGCAATAAAAAGTGTTAAAAACCAATATAATGGAACAATTCTTTCTATTCTATCTTTAAGAAAATCTAATGGTTTTTTACATTTATTAATTTGGATATAGATCATTATGAAACCAGATATAATAAAAAATATATCTACTCCAGCTTGCCCCCAAATATCAACCTTATAAAAAAAATCAGTAGATAAGTTATAACTTTTAGCTGCTTGAACTGTATGTGCAGCAACAACAAGAATTGCCGCTATTGCTCTCAAAATTTGTATATTGGAAATCATATGATAACCCGAATCGCGGATAAGAAATTGACTTGAAAAATAAGAGGACTAGAGCCATCAGTTGAGTTACCACACCAAACTCACAACTATAGTCCTGATGTTCAATAGTACCGAAGTATTCTGCGTAATTTGACGTAATCCTGAGTAAAGCTTACATATAAATTATATTCTAAGTCGGGCTATACAGCACAGGAAATAAAGGCTTTTTTACATATAAGGTATTGTTCAACACACATCATAATAGCGACCTTACAAGGTAGCTATTATGTGTGTTCTTAATTTTGTATTTAATTTCAATAACTTAAAAAAGTTAATGTCTGAGTTTTATTTTTATACATAAATATAATAATATTTAAAATCAAATACTTATATCATGTAAAAAATTGAGAGCTTAACAGCACACATAATACCTACCTAACTACCTTAGTTATAGTCAGGACTCTGATCCCACATGATGAAAATTAAAAATATGGACTCGTTTAAGCTGTCCTATATGTACTTCTTTCCAGTGGTGTTTTTCCCATTTTTGAATATCTACCAATTTAGAAACAATCCAGACCTTCAATCATGGCTATTCAGTAACTTACTGATCAGCATTACAGTAATTTTGGTCCCATTTTGCCTTAGTTTAAGCATGCTCATCACTAAGTTTTTATACCAAGATCACAACAAAAAAATGGAATACAACGCCATGGGGCTTGGGCTGTTGTGCCTAATTTTTCTCATGGGCAGCAACTACTACCAGTTCCATAAATTTACAGCAGGAACGGACCTCAGCATGGATTTTTACCGCATGGCGTTAATGCTGAGTTTGCTCATCGGATGCTTTGTATCAAGCCTCTGCTTCACCTTGAAATATAAGCAATATTCAAAAAAATATGACACAGACTTCAACCTCAAAACCCAAAGATTCATGCTGAGTGCATGCCCATTGTTATTGATCGCCATCACAACCATCTTTGTGGTTTAAACCTACTTTTGCAAATCCTCAAAAAATGCCGTCATTTCCTGAAAATTACTGACCAGACGCTTAGATTTCCGCTCATACGAAGGCACCGACAGTTCTACTTTGGACTTTCGGTTCAAATACTTGAAGTACAGCGGAAAAACTTGCTTATTGAACTTAAACACATCCTCCCGAACGCCCCTAAACCCCGCCAATTTAGACACCCGAAACAACTCAGCCATGACCATACTGTCCTGTTTCTCAGGACTCTTGATCTGTTGCGCTTTCTTAAAGGTAGCGACCAGTTGCTCACTCTTAAGTTCCAGAAACTTCTTGTGAATGCGCCACGTCCAACCCGTGGTTCTATCAATTTCTTTCTGTTTGCGCTGTTCAACCGTAAACGGTAGGTTAACCAGCTCATAGACCGGAGCAGACTGCTTATTCTCTCCAACCTGAATGGCGGTACGATAGATTAGCCGGTTCTGACGATCTTGGACCGATTCAAACGGCTCTAACTCAGACTTATCAAGTCCATAGGCAATTCTCAGCAACTCCGAACAATCTTGTTTTTTTTCTCTAAGTTCCTCGGGAAGCGTACACAACAAACACAGTCGGACCTTCTCAATTTTGAGCAAACTTTGATTGAGTAAAACCACCAAATCCACCACCGGCTTTTGCTTCAACCGATAATTTCTTTGTCTGGCGGTTTGATCCAAATCATATCTTTTTTGGAACTTCTCAATGATGCCTTCAGCCCGATCAAGCGGCACATCAAGCTGAACATAATACTGCGTTTCGCGGCTGACTTTATCCAAGATGTCTGCTAAATATTCGCTGGTTTTGACACAGTAATAGATCATTATAAAGTCCAGTTTTTTTGGTAATTCTGTCGGAAAAATTTTAGCATTTTTATGCTTTTTTGGTAATTCTATCGGAGTGCTTATTTTGTAATGATTTGGACTGCGTTTAGCAGTCCCTTTTTAGGTGCAGATGTAGGTTTATAAATGGTTGTTCCTGCAAAATTTGATTTTGGCACTTTTTCAGGTATAGTAAATGCATCTGATTGCTTCTTAAGCTTTTCTGATTCTGAACCTGTAGCGCAAAAAAGATAAATCATCTTTTAAGTCAGCAGAGACCATTAGTAGGAATTTTAAAGTGAATCATCAGATCGTTATCCGTATGCCAACGGAGTCCTCTCATGATCAGCGATAGCACATATTTTTTGGCTACTCGCATATTGTCTTTGTTAGATACCTCTAACTTTCAAAAATTACGTCTAGCGTAGTTTGCCAATTTTTACGCCTGTTTTTTGGGCTTTGAATGCTCGGCAAGTTACCGCTGCCGAGACGTTTTTTCACTATTTCAAACTGCTAGGAGCACTAACCATGTTCTGATCGGTGAAGCTGCATGCTGGGGAAACCTCGCTGGTGCGGCTACAACGGGGGCTAAAGAGTGAAATTCTCTTTTTCTACCCAATCAAAAAATTGAACAAGATTAAAGTTGTTGGGCGACGTAGACACGGGCGCTTTGGTGACAAAGCACAACCCTGTTTTAATTGAAGTCAGAGTTGAGATCACGGATGATTTCAACGCTAAAATGACTGCCTTTTGCATGAGTGATTTTGCGATGGGCACAGCACAGGTGGGCGACTAAAAGTGAGCCGAAAGGCGATCAAGACAGAGAAAAACTGTCAGATGTCAGATTTTAAAAGGGTCATGGACATCGGGTACTTGTAAATACATAAGCAAGATTCGTCGAATAGCTTAAGCCTGTAACAGCATCTACAGTAGAACCTGATAGATGCTTTGCTGAAAATTTTGATAGCACGGTAACTCTAAA
Source organism: Acinetobacter sp. P8-3-8 (assembly GCF_000214135.1). Taxonomy (GTDB): domain Bacteria; phylum Pseudomonadota; class Gammaproteobacteria; order Pseudomonadales; family Moraxellaceae; genus Acinetobacter. Next base: position 788 of record NZ_AFIE01000088.1, on the reverse strand, counting down.
GAGTCTTTAGTCGGTGTAAGTGGGATCTTGGAACAACTACCCATGAAGCGCCAATGGACGAGACGAGTGTAACGAGTAAGACTTGAGCGAAAGCGAGAAGCCGGGCATCCGAGTGACAATTAAGACTAATACGGGAAGTTCGCTAAATATTTGTTTATTTAACTCTTTTAGTTGGTGACTGTAAGATTTAAACAAGTTTTAGAGGATGGGAGATCAGTTGAGTAAAGCGACGTTTCTGTCGGGAGCATGAATATTCGAGCGAATAAAAACGTAAGGGTATACATGAGTAATGAAAGGTTGAGCCGGTTATGTGTTTGATTAGTGAAAGAAATAGCAGTTGTGGTGACTGTAAGCGGACTGGTAATCCGTGGAAAAATTTTTGTATGTTATGAAATTTAACTGAGAATTAAACAGAAATAGCTCTGTTTAATGTTGTCGGTGCAGATTAATCACATGCATTCATTTTTTAAACATGACCGTTAAGACTGAAAAGTCTTAGCGGTTCATCTTTAAAACGCTCTATTTTGCGTTTTAAGCAACTATAAACACAACCATATGGATTAATACCAAAATTACCTTAACCGAGCTGTAACACTCTATTTTTTGCGTTTAAACAGTATTTTCAACAAAGTCTAAGATAAATAAAAGCATTCTGCTAAGTGCTCTCACTCACTCAAGATCACCACACCCCTCGCTCTGCTCGGGCTGATGGTGAACGTTGAGTGAGTTTCGGCAATACTCTCCCTAAGGGCGGTCACTTAGAAAAATGACACATCCCTTAAGTATTG
>NZ_AFIE01000089.1 GCF_000214135.1 Acinetobacter sp. P8-3-8 | reverse complement strand
GGTTTTTTATATCAATCTGACAAAGCTACAAAAGGATGAATGATTTCAATCAATTTTATAGTTTGTATTCAATTTCTAATTGCTTAGAAACGGAATTTAGCATTTAAGCCAACAGTTTGAGTATCGCCAGCAAAAGAAACTGCTTCGCCTTTGTTTGCTTCATAGTTAGCATTTACATAGCTTGCGCCTACAGCAATTGCAGGAGTAATGAAGTAATTTACATTTGCACCCCAAGCTGAGTCAGGAGTACCGTCATAGCTAGAAGCAGCATAAGACGCACCAACACTGATTTGTGGAGTTACATAAAGATCTGTTTTAAATTGGTATGCAGTTGCATCGCCATAGATAAGGCCAGATTCAAAGCCAACAGCCATGTTTGTACCATCAATAGCACCAACGTATTTAGTACGTGCAGTGATCGCATCTTGGTCTTCACCAATAGTTACAGCTTCAGCAGTTGCTTTAGCAACACCGTTACCCATAACGTTGAATGCATCAATAGCAGCTTGGTCAGCAGCACTTGTATAACCAACAGCAACTAAGAAGTTGTTAATTGGTAAAGCACCCACTTCTAATGCATAGCGATCACCTTGATCATCTGAAGCATTGTTGTTTTTGCTGTCAAGAATCGTGTGGCTATAAGAAGCGCTAGTGTATACAGGTACGTATGGAGTAGGTACATAAACTTCAGCTTTAGCACCGAAGTTATGAGCAGTAATATCGATACCGTTTGAACCTAATTCACCGTAGTTATAAGCCAAAGATACGTTAGATGCTTGGTTTAAGAACGCTGCTTCAGCCAATGGACCTTTTGAAGAGTCAACATTTTTGAAGTAATAAGTACCTTGAAGACCACCAGTGAAGTCTTTGTCATTTACAGTCGTATCGATATACTCTGATTGACCTTGAACTTCGAATTGGTATGCTTGAGCGCCGGTCATGGCTAATAATAGAGCAGTGGCTAAACCGAGTTTTTTCATAATCTTTTCCAAGAGGATAAATTGGTGAAACAGACGGCATTGTATTGTAACAAGATATTAAGTCAATGATGTTTAAGGACATTGAAGGCTTGATAAATGCGAGAAAAAAAAGTGGATGAAAAATAGACATTCAGTCTGGTTAAAGTCAACCTATAAAAAAATCAATCATAACAATCAAATAAATTCTTTCTCAAAGATATTTCGTTAAAAAATGATGACAAAATAGAAAAATCTTTGATTAGTTTTATTGTATATTTTTGGAATTATGATCGGTATTAACAATTATAACTTTGGCTTAATGATACTCATTTATCATCATTTATGTGCATTTAGGGCTTATTAAGGTGATTTTTTTCTTTAAAAAATATTAAAAATGATAACTAAATCTAAATAATTTAAAAATCCGATAATTAATATTTTATTTATTTGTTTAATTCGCTTTACAAAGATAGATATGTTTCACATAATTAATAAATAAGGTTTACTGATTAAAAGTAAATTTTATTCCAATTTCAAAGTTTAATACTCAACTTTCCCCAAAGTTGAGTTTTTTTTGCCTAAAAAATATTCCAAAAAATAATTAAATTTAAGAATAATAATACTGGTTTTTTCACATGATCATTACTTTTTTAAATTTTGATTCATTACGATCTGTCAGCTTTTTGCAAAAAAAATCCCAAATTTTATTCAAATCTGGGATTTTTCGCCAAAATCTGAGGATTTCTAGTATTCTGCTGAAAAATACTAAATCGCCCTAATTAAGTGCATTTTGCATCATAATGATGCAAAAGTAAATGTTTCATGACATGTAATTTAATAATAATGTAAGTTATGAAGCTAATTCCTGTGAATATGATAATAATTAACCATTTATAGATGAGAGCATTGATAGCAATGAAACGTAGAATAAAGCTAAGCTTATGTGCCGTACTGACCAGTCTAATGTTTTCAGGCTGCGTATATGATTCAAAACGCAATCAAACAACTGTGCTTTCAGATCGACAACATGAAATTTCTTCCTTATTTAATCAAGCGCATACTCAAGCAGTTTTTGTCACCTACGATGGTAAACAATTCAAAAGCTATGGTAATGATTTAAACAGGGCGAAAACTCAATATATTCCAGCATCGACATTTAAAATGCTGAATGCCCTGATTGGCTTGCAACATCATAAAGCAACCAATACCGAAGTCTTTAAGTGGAATGGGGGAAAACGGTTGTTTCCCGCATGGGAAAAAGACATGACTTTAGGTGAGGCGATGCAGGCATCGGCTGTTCCTGTATATCAAGAACTTGCAAGACGTATTGGTTTAAGTTTGATGCAAGAAGAAGTGAAAAGAGTCCATTTTGGTAATACGCAAATTGGATCACAAGTCGATAACTTCTGGTTGGTTGGGCCATTAGAAATTACACCTGAGCAAGAAGCTCAATTTGCTTATCAATTGGCAATGAAGCAACTTGCTTTTGATCCTGCTGTGCAACAACAAGTGAAAGAGATGTTATATATCGAACGCCGTGGTGATACAAAACTTTATGCCAAAGCTGGCTGGGGAATGGATGTTGAACCGCAGGTGGGCTGGTATACAGGCTGGGTAGAGCAACCGAATGGTAAAGTGACCGCTTTTGCTTTAAATATGCAAATGGACAAAGGTACTGATCTTGCGCAACGAAAACAACTCACCTTGGATACTTTAGATAAATTGGGATTGTTCTTTTATTTGAACTAGTTTTTTAAAGTTAAAAAAATACCCAGTTTATTGGGGGAAACTGGGTATAAAAGGGTATTAATTTTCAAATAGTGATATTTTGTTCAAATATCTCTGCTTGTGTAGCTATTCTATGCATATTCTATTTATATGTAAAATGTTAATTTCTTATACAGATTATCTGTAAAAACGATTACAGAAATGAAGTCTAAATAAGTAGATGAAACTAGAATTCTTTTTCTAGATTTAAATAAAATAAAGGAGAGAAAAATATAAATTTAAATGTACACTTTTCACGCAATTTATCATCTATTTAGTGCTTAAGTTGTGATCATTTTCTAATTGTATAATGAAAATTTTAGTCTACATTACGGTAAATATCTTGTAAGATGGCGTCAATACGTTTTCATATTTATCAAAATAAAGCTTCCAATGGAATGACGAAGATGGAGCAGCAATTACGTTCTGAACAGATTAGTGTACGTCTGCTCATTCTCATGTTCGTTATCATTTTATCTGTACTCCTTATTGCAATTCCTCAAATTGTTCACAGTTATCAAGAATACGTAAAGTTACATCGCTCATTGGTGGATATTCAAAATTTAAGAATATTTGCTGAAACCTCTAATAAAATATCACGTGAAAGAGCGCCATCAAATAAAGCTATGGCGGGTAGTGTAGAAGAATTACCAACTCGAATAAAAGAATTGCAAGAATATCGAATTGGCGTCAATCAGCAGATTGATTTAACAGTGCGCACTTTGCAACAAGCGGGTTTTCCGACATTGGCAAAGCAGGTCGATGTTCAACTCAGAAAAGATTTAGATTTTGGGCGTAAGCAGGTTGATGCTTATATTGCAAAGCCAAAACAAGCACGTACAGCAATAGAAATGGACCAAGCTATACGCAATATGTTTCGCGCTTGGGATAGCAGTAGAACGATCTTGCAACAATTGATTATTGACTCGAAACGGAAAAATAGTGGTGTTACAGATTATGCTTCTATCGTACTCATTTTAGCTGATTTACGAGATCAGGCAGGTCGTGTCGCATCCAATATTATGGCCCCACTGAGTTTTGCAGAGCCTATTCCTGAATATAATAAAATTCGATCCTTGCAAACACAGGAACACGTAAAATATCTGTGGCGTTTAATGGATATCATACAGCCAGAGCATTTAAAAACACCAAAATATTTAGAACTACATGATCAAGTGAAACGCCGATTTATTGATCAAGGACTGCCGATCGTTAATCAGCTCATACAACAAAGTGGAGATCAGCAACCTTATTCATTACAAGCCAATCAGTTGACAGATGCGATGGTGGATAAGTTTACGTCAATTGTCGATTTACAATCCTATTTGCTTGAGATGCATAGTTTAGAAGCTCAGCGACAAATGCAGTCTGCACAACGACAATTTTTTCTCATTTTGTTGATTTCGATTTTATTGCTCACTGTTGCTTTTTTTACCATGGTTTATACACGTAAAAAACTATTTGAGCCTTTGATCCAAGCTCAATATATGATTGAGGAGTTATCACAGATTTATGAACGTGATCATGTAGATACGGTTGCTTTGCAAAACAAAGAAACGCATAACTTAGCGGATGCAATTCATAAATTAAAAGCCATGTTGAAACAGCGAGATATTCTTGAATTTCAACTGAAAAATATTGCCAATACAGACAGTTTAAGTGGTGTTTCAAATCGCTTGGGCTTAGAGGCATATTTGAAAAATGCACTCGCAAAGCCGAATCAATTTCAGAAACTCAGCTTAGTCATTGTTGATATTGATAATTTTAAGAGTGTGAATGATCAATATGGTCATATTCTAGGTGATTTGGTGATTGTTGAAATTGCACAATGTTTAAAGGTAAATATTTCTCAATCTGATTTGATTGTACGTTTTGGTGGCGATGAGTTTTTAATTTTAATTGCTCATTCTGAGCGCAATTGGATTATGCAAATTGCGGAAAGTATTTTGGCAGATGTGTCACGTTTGCGAATTGATTTACCTGCTTCATCTGAGAAGTTAAAAGTTTCAGTGAGTATCGGTGTGGCGACAGGTGCAGAAAACTGGGAAGATTTATTTAATCAAGCAGATGAGTCTTTATTTAAAGCAAAAGCACAGGGTAGAAATAAAGTCGTAGGATAATGGTAATTTTTTCTTCCTCGATTGGATTGCGATAAAACTAGAACTAGATAAGAGATCAATAGAATGAGTGAAGATTGTATTTTCTGTAAAATCGTTAATCATGCATTGCCGCATCATCTTATTGATAGTAATGATGATTTTATGGCATTTTTAACCATATTTCCCAACACTTTGGGTGCAACAGTAGTTATCCCCAAAAAGCATTATTCAAGTTATGCATTTGATTTAGATGATGATGTTTTAACTGAATTGATGCTATATACCAAGAAAGTTGCGAAAAAGTTAGATGGTTTTTTTGAAGATGTTGGACGTACAGCAATGGTATTTGAAGGTTTTGGTGTAGATCATGTGCATGCGAAATTATTTCCAATGCATGGTACTAAACAAGTGCATGAAAACTGGCAAGCTGTGAACTCGAATGTCGATAAGTATTTTGAACAGTATGAAGGTTATATTTCTTCGCATGATTTTCAGCGAGCGGATGATGGAGAGTTAGCGAAGTTAGCTGAAAAGATAAGAGGTTTAGAATAGCTTTATTGAATTTTCTATCTGAGTTTTTATTAGAAATTGTTTTCTAAAGAGTAAGTATAAGTTTTACGAGATAAGTATGAATATTCAAGAAAAAAGAAGTCGCTTGCAAAAATTACTTGAGCATAATATTAAAAATGAAGAAATAGGTACAGCAATTGCAATTACAGGTTCATGGGGTGTTGGTAAGACTTTTTTCTGGAATGAGTTGCTGAAAAGTATCCGAGAAAATGATGTTGATAATGTTCTTTCAAAAAGAAAATATGCATACATTTCATTATTTGGCGTTGAATCGTTGAGTGATTTAAAAACCCAAATATATAGCAATGTTGAAAATCATCATTTACCAATAGAAATTCCAAAGTGGTTAAAAAGTTTGCCTTCCATTTTTAAAGACACTCGTGTTACCCAATTAGGAATAAATGCACCGATAAAACTCATAGATAACTTGATGTTTAATCAAGTGAAAGAGGCAGTCA
>NZ_AFIE01000090.1 GCF_000214135.1 Acinetobacter sp. P8-3-8 | reverse complement strand
GCAAATGCCAAAGCAGCTTCACTAGGTTTATCGATCCAGGTAAGTGAAACCGGCCAAGTTTCAGTGAAAGCCAATAATGCCGTGGAAGAAAGCTTACACCGTGTTCGTAATGCAACTGATCATGCTGGCGATGGTTTTGATGAGCTTGGTCACAGGGGGGTTAGTGCTGCAAATGATGTTACAGATGCATGGGAAGAGGCGAGACAGGCAGCAGCCGCGGACTTTGACGAATTAAGAGCACGAATGAAGCGGGAGGGCGAAGCCTATGGCTCGATTTATAAGTATGACTCATACAGTAGGGCCGATGTTTTGGCCAAGGTTAAGAGTATGGGGTATGACGATAAGCAAGCTGAAAAAATTGCAGGTGATCTCTGGTCGAAAGGTTTAGCAGCTGATAAAGACACATATCAAAAAAATATGGGCAAAAGTGGTTTTGGGCCACTATCAACTCTTATTCAGCAAGAATTTAGGAATGCCGCATCTAAGGGTCTTACCACTCAAATCGGAACGAATAAAATTAATGATTTACTTCGTAATATTAACGTGGCTTCTACGGGGTCATCCGGTTTGAATGATTACGCGCCATCTATTCCTTCTGCGCCATCAGCTAGAGATTTAGGTCAACCAGGCAAAGAAGTCACTTATAACTTTGACTTTAATGGTAAGCAGATGAAATTTAGCGGGCCAGCAGGACAAGAGTCTTTAATGAATGAACTTGTTAATCAATTAAAAACACAAGCGAGATCAACATGAAATTAATCCGCTTAGCAACATCAGAAACCGTCCCATTAGAGGACGGTTTTTTATGGTCTGATGAATTTTCATGGAAGGCTATTGAGCAGAATCAAGCCTACGCCATGGATGGCACTTTGCAGATTCAGGAAGGCAAAAAGAAGTCTGGTCGGCCAATCACTTTGCAACCGGCTGATACAGGTATGGGTTGGATCAAGCTTCGACAATTACGGACTGTTTTGGAGTGGTCCAAGCTACAGGATGAGAATTTTAAACTGCAGTTTGAGCAGCCGCATGACAACCGACAATTTACAGTCAAATTCAACCATCAGGATGGCGCTTTAGAGGCTGATCCGGTGAAAGGGATTCCAGCGGTATCACTGGATGATTATTACAACGTGACCTTGCGCTTTACGGAGTTAAACGATGGCGATTGAAACAAAGGATTTAGTAATCTACAAGTCTGAACGCTTGACGGATAACACGGACGGTGGTGGCAAATATTCTGGCGTGGTGGTGCAAGACGGGATCAGCAATAACCTGTTCAATGATGTGTCTGAAATGGATCGAACCATGGGTGATGTATCCATGCGCAAGGTCTTTCCAGCGGTTACGACTGAAGACACCGATTTACTCATGGGAGCAACAGTATTTATCTCTGAGCTGCCTAAAGATCCAAACGTCTCCGCACTGTTGTTCAGCACCAAGAACTGGACGGATGAGCGCCAGTCGGCACAGAACCGGGTGGAAAACTATCTGGCCAAAGCTGGTCAGATTGCCGGAACACCACTGGATACTCATTGGCAGGGCATGTCATCACTTCAGGTTGTGATGTGGCCACAGGAGGTTGAGGCATCGGTAGGCGATACCATTGTTCTAATCAGTGATGAAGGCAAGGCTTTAGAACTCGAGCAGTATGTGCGGATCACCAAAGTAGAGACACGCATTGCCAAGATGGTGATTGATAAAGAGGAGATTGAATATAAAGTCGCAACCTATGCTATCAATGACCCACTGGAAGCGGACTTTGTTGGGTTATCTGCAAAACAATGGTATGAGTTGCAGCCATCAAAAACCATTATCCGCGATACCTTAGTCGCTGATACCGGCCTGTATTACTCATCTACCGCGCTGGCAACTGAGGCAAACGTGGGCGAGTTTACGGTCAATGCAAAAAGTATCTTTGCCCAGCTGATTCCATCTGCTCAGACCGAAACCCCAATTGTTGATGTGAATGCTGCAGGTGAAAGCGTGGTACTCGTGGCCGGTAACAACAGCACAATCACAGTGAATTATCCCAATACGGTGATTGGGATGAGTCAGAACCTGTATATCGGTTCTGCAGTGATTCCATCAAGTGTAGCGTTTAGCCAGCAAGGCCAGCAGATCGCGGATCAAGGTGGCTTGCTTAAAAATACCCAAGGCACCCAGGTCGGAACGATTGATTATCAGCGTGGCTTGATTCAATGGACTGCGGCAGCACCAGCCGGAAATGTGAACTTGAATATCACGTTCAAGCCAGCTGCGGCACCAAACCAGTATTATCAAAGTCATGCCATCCCGGTCACTCAAAATAATCAAAGTACCAACTGGACCGGAGTATTAATTCCGATTCCGGCACCCGGCGCTTTGTCGATCTCATATATGAGTCAGGGTAAGTTCTATGAACTTAAAGACGACGGATCAGGCCAGTTAAAGGCTGCCAGTCCTTCATTTGGTTCAGGCATGATCAATTATGAAACTGGCTCATGGCTATTAACGACTGGTGCTTTACCTGATGTGGATACGCCGATTCTGCTGAACTGGGGCACACCGATTGTCACCTTCGTACGATCAAACTTGAGTGTCGAAAAGGCTGCCTTTGATTTTGATTTAGGCCATGCAGGCATCTTATCGGGTGTCACCATTAATTGGTTGCTTGAGGGTGAGTCCAAAACTGCAACTTCCAATGCTCAAGGTAAGTTTACTGGCGATGCTACGGGTGAAATCAACTATGCGACCGGCATTGGCAAGATCATTCCAAATAAGTTGCCGCAAAAAGGCACGGTATTTTCGGTGATCTATAACTATGGTCAATCACTTGAGCAGACCAAGATGGATGTTGCTCCTGTAAATCAAAAGCTGACCTTTAACATTGGTACAGGACCAGCAATTCAGCCAAATAGTGTTGAGTTAAAAATTCCACTTCAAAGCAGTGAGGGGATTACAGGGTCTGTAACTCTGACAGATGTGCCGGTGAATGCAACTATGGGTAATCTAGTGAATAGCCGTGGTCAAGTGCAAGGCACCATTATCTATGCCACTGGCGCAGTTGAAGTCACACCAAAAAGTACAGCGAGCAGATTTGTGCAAACCTTTACACCTATGGCTACCTATGCGGCTGCCTAGCGAGGAAATATGTCTTTTTATTCTCCACAACCATCCGGTATTCAGGGCGAACAGGTTGAGCTGAAGGCTTTTAATACTGTTGATGTACAGATTAAATACCGTGATACATCCGGCTCCAATTCGGCCACACGTATAGTGACTGCAAACAAGCTCAAATTGGATTTATCCTCTGGCTTTGATGAGCAGATCTTGATAGGCTCAGCACGATTCAAAGTCGGTGCTGATACCTTTCTGGATCGTACTGGCTTGCTGTATCGTAATGTGAATCCGGCCAATAATAGCGGTATTCAGTCAGGTGTCATTCAATACGGCAACGGGATTATTGAAATCGATTCCTGGACGCCGAACGCAGATAACACGATTACTCTGGAATCCTTAACCACTACAACCGACCTGTTGCCGGTCAATAAGATCAGCTTTAGAACCCCAATCATGCCGATCCGCCCACAATCCTTAACAATAGTGGTGGGCACGATTGAATTTGGCCAATTGACACTGACTGCGGATGAAAACGGGGTGATTGAAACTAGTCGGGCGCATGGTCAGGTCAATTGGGATAATGGTTTTGTCACGATTTACTTTTACACCAAAACCAAAATCACTGAGGCCAATCGAGCAGAGATTGAGGCCAATGATTGGTATGACCCGTTGCTGGAGTACCAGGAAGGAGTAGACACTTATATCAATGTTCCAGTCTGGGTCGATGCTTCATCAGTACGTTATAACGCAGTCGCTTATACCTATATTCCACTGGATTCTGAAATTTTAGGTTTATCTGCGACTCGTTTACCGATTGATGGTCGGGTGCCGATTTTCAGGGTGGGTGGTATTGGTATTGTCAGCTCAAGCAAGGTGCAGCAGTTACCAAGTGCGATTGCTGGCACTACATATGAGTTGGGTGATCAACGGATTTCATGGGCAGAACTGGAAGATGCCAATGGAACGAAAGTGCCTTTTGATCTATATACCGTTGATTATGACTATGGCCGCGTGACATTGGGCGGTGACTTCGTACTGGGCAATCTGGTTGCACCACTGACAATGAAATACCGTTATCAGGATATGGGTCTGATTCGTGATGTACAGATTAACGGTCAGCTGACTTTCACCAAGCCTTTAACCCATAACTATGATGCGGTGGATACTATTGTTGGTTCTGCTTTGGTTATTGGTGATATGCAGGCACGATATACCAGAAAGTTCGTACAAGGTTCATGGAATGGCGCTTGGGCAGATGAGCCTGTTGGGGCAACCATACCAGCCAATTACAACGATGCGCTGTATCCATTCATGGTGAAAAATAAAGGCGCTATTCAAGAGCGTTGGTATATCCAGTTTACCAACTCAACAGAATTCCGATGTATTGGGGAATACTCTGGTCAGATTGGCACCGGTAACGTTAATGCCGACTATGCACCGATCAACCCGGTCACTGGTGTTCCATATTTTATGATCAAAAAAGAAGGTTGGGGTTCGGGATGGGCTAATGGGAATGTTCTGCGCTTCAATACTGTGGCTGCAAACTTTCCAGTCTGGGTGATTCGTACTGTGAAGCAATCTGAACCGGCAGTGTTATCAGATCAATTTCAGATCATGCTACGTGGTGACATTGATCGCACAATTTAACCAATACGACCGCAATTGCGGTCTTTTTTTTGTGGAAAAAATAATGAGCGGAAAAGTTAAATGGTTTACATCATCCAACATTAATGCACCAACGCTCGATAACAATTGGGGTGCATTAGTTAATGTGCTCTCTAAATGTCTAATCGACGGTTATGGTGCGCAAACACTTTTAAATATTGTGATTGAAAATGGTGTTGCAATTGCATCATTTAGTGGGGCGCATAATCTTGAGATGTTCCAGTGGGTTGAAATCTCAGGATCAAACAATAGTGTGCTCAATGATGAATTTAAAATCTTGGGTGCAACCCCTACCACGATTGAATTTTTAATTGATCTACCGGATCAGACTATTAATGAAACACTAAGTTGCCGGCTTGCGCCCTTGGGTTGGTCTAAGCCATACAGTGATACAGGTCGGGCGGTATTTCAAGCAAAGAACACGGATAATAATCCATATTATTTACGTGTTGATGATACTTGTGATCCTCTGCATACTCCGACACGCGCCAAGTTTGCAAAAGTGGGAATATTGGAGTCTTGCACTGGCATTGATGACATTAGTGGATCTCAAGCACCGTTTGATCCATTACTACCGACAAAGAACTGGATTGGCACAGGATCCGCGGTTGGCAATTCAGGTGCGTATATCGGTTGGGCGAAATGGCCTTACGCAACCGCCGACACCGGAGGATTGTATTACGCTTTAAGTACGAACGCGGTCAATGGGGTAAGGTCTTGGATATTAGTCGGTGATGATGAGAATTTTTACATCATGCCGAGTGTCACGATTGAAACATCAACAAACCAGTATAAAGATTATTCACTATGCCATGCTTTTGGTATTTTCGATGGTTTGGATTGTCCATATATTGCGGCATGGCATGATTATAATACAATCGGCACTTCAAGTTATGGTGGTAATAGTGCATTCTCAGGGTCTGGTTCAGGCTTTTTAATACTACTTAAAAATAAAGACGGCTCGTATGTTCGAAGCAGCGATACAAG
>NZ_AFIE01000091.1 GCF_000214135.1 Acinetobacter sp. P8-3-8 | reverse complement strand
GCCGACGGAGCTGATTGATCAGGCTGAGGAAGAAGAAGCCATTCGTTTGGCACCGGCACCAGAGCTTAAAGAGTGGGTCGTGAATAACTGGCTTACTCTCGGTGGTGAACTACATAACCCCGATCATGATCATATTGCTGAACTACTCCATGACAATGAAGAGTTCCTTGCATTCGCATGGGCTTCATCTGCCGCCGTAGCGAAAAAACGTATGGTGCTGGGGCAATGTGAAAAGGTCATGTTTAACCAGGGTGGCTGGAAGAAAGCACGCCAGGAACAGCAAATGCGGGACTGGTTTGGCTTTGTACCTCAATATCTCATTACCGTAGATGCTACTTATTGCGAACAAGCCTCAGATCGTGAGTTCTGCCGATTGATTGAACATGAGTTGTATCACATCGGTGTAGAGCGTGATGAAGATGGCGAAATCATTTATAGCGATATGACCGGACTACCTAAGCATTACCTGGCTGGCCATGACGTTGAAGTGTTCTTTGGTGAAACTAAACGATGGGGTGCAGACGAGTCTGTCAAAACGACTTCTAGAAATTGCCAAGAATGCGCCGTTTGTATCAGAGGCAAGTATGGCGGCGTGTTGTGGGAACTGTGTGATTGGTTAGAGCTGAAAGGCTCATTCTTTTTGCCTATCTTGTACGACGTAGAACGACAAAGAGGTGTTTATGGCAGCATTAAAAGAGCCTGTAAAAATGTTTATAGTTCAGTCTCTTGCTTGCTTTGAAACCCCTCAACAAGTAGCAGACGCGGTAGAAGAAATATATAAGATCAAGATTGATCGAAAACAATGTCACAGTTATGACCCGACAAAATATGCAGGTCGTAATCTCAGTAAAAAGTTAAAGGATTTATTTGAGCAAACTCGCAAAGAGTTTCGTGAAAATATTGATGATATTGCGATTGCTAACAAGGCGTTTCGTTTACGTGAGCTTCAGAAGATGTATGAGGATTCTGGAAAAAATAAACGGGCAAAACAAAATCTGCTGAAACAGGCATTCCAAGAAACAGATGGCCGTGTGACAAAGCAGGAAATCACTGGTCCAGACGGCGGACCTATTCAGCAAGAAACCAAATCAACGCATCAATTCACACCAGATGAGCTTAACGGACTATCCGCGCAAGAGCTTTCGCGTTTAGCAATCAATGGCAAGTTATGACTTATGCAATCGAAGATATAGCGCCACTGATTAAAGAGTGGACAATCAATACACGTCTGCCTGAAATCATTGAAGAAATGAAACGGCGTTATTACTACCGGATGCTGATAGAGCAGAATGAACTAAGTCGAGAGGCTGAAATCTACAGATGTAAGAATGATGCGGCTCATTGGTTTAATCACTGGGTATGGACTTACGATCCACGGGGCATGCCTTTTGGGCTGCCCGCGAATATTCCTTTTGTTTTGCGTCCTGGTCAGGTTGAACTCGTTGATTGGCTGATTGAACGTGAAAGTACCCAGACCCATGGCTTGATTGAGAAAAGTCGTGATGAAGGGATGAGCTATGTAGTCCTGGGCTTTTATTTGCACCGGTGGTTATTCGTTGAAGGCTTTGCTGGTGGCGTCGGTAGCCGTAAAGAAGATCTGGTTGATAAGAAAGGCGATCCAAAAACGTTGCTGCACAAATTCAGGGATATGTTTTCCAAGTTGCCGGACTGGATGAAGCCTAAAGGCTTTGTTGAGAAAGTGCATGACAACTACATGCGAATCATTAACCCGGACAACGGCGCAACCGTCACTGGTGAAGCTGGTGACAACATTGGCCGTGGTGGTCGTACCACAATGTACTTTCTGGATGAATGGGCATTTGTAGAGAGACAAGAAGCTGTAGACGCCGCAATCTCTCAAAACACCAACGTACACATCAAGGGATCCACTCCAAACGGTATTGGGGACAAGTTTCACCAAGATCGTTTTAGTGGTCGTTACGCCGTTTTTACGATGGCATGGCGTGATAACCCAGATAAGAACTGGCAGGTTGAATTTAATGGCAAACTAATCTACCCCTGGTATGAAAAACAATTGGCCACATTAGATGACATCGTTCTAGCTCAAGAAGTTGATATTGACTACGCCGCGTCGGTAGAAGGTGTGTTGATTCCATCTGCATGGGTACAGGCTGCAGTCGATGCTCATCTTGAATTGGATATTCAGCCGTCAGGCGAACGTATGGGTGCTCTTGATGTGGCAGATGAGGGTAAGGATAAGAACTCCTTTGCTGCACGTCATGGCATCGTACTGCAGTATTTGGATACCTGGTCTGGTGTTGGTGATGACATCTTTGGCACGACTCAGAAAGCAATTGATGCTTGCCTTGATTTGCGTTTGAACTCGTTTTACTACGATGCTGACGGCCTGGGTGCTGGTGTACGTGGTGATGCCCGAGTCATTAATGAGCAAAACAGATCCAAAGGTATTCCGGAGATTGAAGCAAATCCATTCCGTGGCTCAGGCGCGGTACACAACCCTGAGCAGGAAATGGTGGAGGCGCGTAAAAACGTAGACTTCTTTGCCAATCTTAAAGCTCAGATGTGGTGGTCATTGCGTATCAGATTTCAGAATACTTATCGAGCCTTACAAGGTATGCAATATGACCCAGACAATCTTATTTCGCTTTCTACCAAAGATATAAACAAGCAGGAGCTTGAACAGCTCAAGCGAGAGTTATCACAACCCACTTATACGAAGAATGGTGCAGGCAAAATCCTAGTCAATAAGCAACCGGACGGGGCATTGTCTCCAAACCGAGCAGACGGCGTCATGATTTGCTTTAGTGATATCCGTGAGCGAAAACGGAAAAAACCTGCAGGTGCAGGTACTCGAACCTATTGATAAGGAAAAAACATGGCAAAGTCTAAAAAGGACAAAGCGTCAAAGAAGGCTTTGTCTTACGGCAATTTATACACTCAAGAAGCAGTCACTCAGTTTCTGGTGAACTTTGGCAAGCAACCAGATACTGATGAAGTGCTGCGCAAAGCTGGAATTACACGCCACAGATTGCGTGTACTGCTTGATGATGACGAGATTGCACAAGTAGTTGAAACACGGATTGATGCACTTTTAGCAACGCCATTGCGAATTGAACCAAATGATACGGATGAAGCGGAAAAGCTGAATCTCATCCTGAAAGAATGGTTCCATGAAATTGCGACTGCTGCCATGAGTGCACTGTTCTTCGGGTACTCGGTTCAGGAAGCTGTATATGAGCTAAAGTCGGAAGGTTATATTGGTTTGCAATGGATTGGTGAAAAACCGATGCAATGGTTTGAGCCTAAGAATGATGGTCGGCTAATCTATCGTCAGGATGGAAACAATGCAGAGCATGAGGTAGATCAAGCATTCAAATTCTTCTTAACACGCCGTAAAGCCACATACGAACAGCCATATGGTAAAGCGCTATTAGCCACGCTGTATTGGTTATTCTTCTTTAAGCAGAATGGCTTCAAATTCTGGGCGAAATTCCTCGAACGTTTTGGAACACCAATCTTACTGGGTAAGTGCAAAGATACTGAAACTGATGATATGAGCAAAGCCTTGTTAACTGCTCATGCTCAAAGCGTATTGTCGATTGATGCAGATGATGATGTTCAGATTCTTTCCGCACCAGGAACAAACGGTTCAGCAGGGGCAGCGTTTGAGGCATTTAATAATCAGCTGATTCGTCAGATCCAGAAAGTTGTACTAGGGCAGACACTTACCAGCGGGACTGATGGGAAGGGAAGCTACAGTCTTGGTCAAGTGCATGAAAATGTACGAATGGATAAGCTTAAATCTGATATTAGGCTTGTCACACCGACTTTACAGGCTGTGGTCAATGCTCTATGCGCTTTAAACGGTTGGGGTGATTATGAAGTAATGCTTGGTGAAAAGCCAAAACCGCTGAATAAGGATCAGGCTGAGCGTGATGTTCATTTAAAGAATGCTGGGGCCAACCTTTCTAAAGATTATTTTATTCGTGAGTACGGACTGCAGGATGGGGATCTGGTTGAGCAAACACAAACTGCCTTCAATCAATTCTCTGCAGTACCGCGCCAGGCATTCAACTTTAAGGCATCAGCAAACAAGCTTTCACCTGAACAACAGGAAGTTGAAGAACTGACTGATGGCCAGGATGAATTGCAGCTACTGAAACCGGATCAGGTCAAGGAATTAGTATTCAAGTCTGATAGTCCTGAAAGTCTGGCTTATAACCTGATGCAATTAATACCTGGTGCAACTCAGACACAGTTCACAGCTAATCTGGATCAGGCTTTATATGCTGCAGATGTGTTGGGATATGTGATGGCTCAAAACGGGAAGTAAGCTATGCAACCAATCACATTTCTTGAGGCGCTTCGGTTTGCTCACAATAAAAAGATCGTGCTGCCTGATGAATTTTACTCAATGGATCTAAAGACTCGGCAGATGGCAACCACGGTTAGCTTTCTATCGAGCCTTGAGCAGGTTGAAACAGTCATTAAGGCCGTGAATAAATCGATTGCCGACGGCGGTACCTTCAAGGACTTCCAGAAGCTGATTGAAGAATCTGAAATCATTCTGCCAAAGCACTATCTGGATAATGTATTTCGTACCAATATCCAAAACGCTTACGGTCATGGCCGATGGCAACAACAGCAACGGAACAAGGCTAAACGCTCTTATCTGATGTATTCGGCTATCAATGATAGTCGAGTGCGTCCCAGTCACTTAGCTTTGAATCGGATTGTGTTGCCAATTGATCATCCGTTTTGGCTCACACATTATCCTCCCGTCGGATATCGCTGCCGGTGCAGTTGTATAGCTTTAACCGAGAAGCAGGCATTGAAATATGGCATTACACCTGATGACAAGCTGCCTGAGGTAGCAGAGGCTTTAGACTGGAGTTCTCATCCATTGCAGTTTGGTGAGCTTGAGTCTTTGGTTGATAAAAAAATCAGTGCATCGAGTTTAGATAAGGAATATCTCCTCGAGCAGAAGGAAGTCATCAGGGCAGAATGGACGGCGAGTAAAAAGCTCACCAGTCTGTTTGCTCCGATGAATGATAAGACTCGGGACTTATTCGATACGGTGGCCAATACAGTAATGCCACTTGATCCAAGCATTCGGCCAAGTGCGATTCGTACCTTTTTGGACTATGTGCAAGGAAATGATGCCGCACTGTCTGGTTATTTAAACTCTGCTACAAGCTCACTGGCTGATGATGTGCTTAAGCGCTGGCTGAGTACTGATATGGCAGCTATTCAGGCTGTAGCAAG
>NZ_AFIE01000092.1 GCF_000214135.1 Acinetobacter sp. P8-3-8 | reverse complement strand
CTAGAGCCAAAACATAAAAAAACCTAGCCGAAGCTAGGTTTTCTATTTAAGTCATGTATTAACTTAATTTTAATTTACCAAAATGAAGATGACCATCTTCAGCACTAATCAAGATCGTGTCTCCTACAATGAAGTCACCCGCCAAGATTTTTTGCGCCAATGGATTTTCAATCTGTTGTTGGATTGCACGTTTTAATGGACGCGCACCGTAAACAGGATCAAAACCAGCATCGATCAGAATATCAAAAGCTTGATCATCAACTTTCAAACCAATATCACGATCATTCAAGCGAGAACGTAAACGATCCAATTGAATATCGGCAATGCCACGAATTTGTGATTTTTTCAACGAATGGAAAACCACTAATTCATCAATACGGTTAATGAACTCTGGACGGAAATGTTGAGATACAGCATTCAATATAGTTGCTCGAACCTCTGCATCACTCGCACCTTCACCTAGTTCACGTACATCATTTGAACCTAAGTTTGATGTCATTACAATTACAGTATTCTTAAAGTCAATCACACGACCTTGCGAATCTGTCAAACGACCATCATCCAATACTTGCAGTAAGATGTTAAATACATCTGGATGTGCTTTTTCAACTTCGTCAAATAACACCACGCTATAAGGCTTACGGCGCACTGCTTCAGTTAACACACCACCTTCTTCATAACCCACATAGCCTGGAGGTGCACCAACCAAACGGCTCACCGAATGTTTTTCCATAAATTCAGACATATCAATACGAATCATCGCATCATCACTGTCGAATAAGAAATTCGCCAAAGCCTTGGTTAACTCAGTTTTACCCACACCTGTCGGCCCAAGGAATAAGAATGAACCACTCGGACGGTTCGGATCAGATAATCCTGCACGCGAACGGCGCACTGCATTGGATACAGCAACCACAGCTTCATCTTGCCCAACCACGCGATTGTGTAAAAACTCTTCCATATGTAAAAGTTTTTCGCGTTCGCCTTGCAACATTTTCGTAACAGGAATACCCGTTGCTGCACTCACCACTTCCGCAATTTCATTTTCAGTAACTTTGGTACGAATCAATTTAGGTTCTTCATTCGTTTCAGCCACTTCTTCTTCATTCAAGCGTTTTTGTAACTCTGGAATAATGCCATATTGCAAACGGCTCGCTTCAGCCAAATCACCTTCACGTTGTGCTTTTTCAAACGCTGTACGCGCTTTATCTAACTCAACTTGCGCTTGATTTGTACCATCAACTAAGCGTTTTTCTGCAATCCACACTTCTTCCAAATCACTATATTCTTTTTGCACTTCTTCGATTTGTTTCTCAAGATGTGCAACCTCAGCTTTACTCACAGAGTCCGCATCTTTTTTAACTGCTTCCAACTGCATTTTCAATTGGATTAAACGACGATCCAAACGGTCTAATGGCTCAGGTTTTGAGTCAATTTCCATTTTGATACGTGATGCAGCCTCATCAATCAGGTCAATGGCTTTATCAGGCAATTGGCGGTCTGTGATGTAACGATGTGACATTTTCGCAGCAGCAATAATCGCTGAGTCTAAAATTTGCACACCATGATGCGTTGCATATTTATCTTTCAAACCACGCAGAATCGCGATGGTATCTTCTACACTTGGTTCATCGACCAATACTTTTTGGAAACGACGTTCCAAAGCAGCATCTTTTTCAATGAACTGACGATATTCATCTAAAGTTGTTGCACCTACGCAACGTAACTCACCACGTGCCAATGCAGGTTTCAACATATTCCCTGCATCCATTGCACCATCGCCTTTACCTGCACCTACAAGCGTATGCAATTCGTCAATAAATAGGATGATTTCACCATCATATTTTGCCAAATCTTTCAGCACTGCTTTTAAACGTTCTTCAAACTCACCACGGTATTTTGCACCTGCAAGTAATGAACCTAAATCTAAAGATAAAACACGTTTACCTTTCAAACTTTCTGGCACTTCACCATTGACAATACGTTGTGCCAAACCTTCAACAATCGCCGTTTTACCGACACCCGGTTCACCAATTAATACAGGGTTGTTTTTAGTACGACGTGATAATACTTGAATGGTACGGCGGATTTCTTCATCACGACCAATCACAGGATCAAGTTTGCCTGACAATGCACGTTCAGTCAGGTCAATGGTATATTTATTTAACGAATCACGTTGATCTTCATGGTTATTTGCCATAACTTGTTCGCCACCTCGAATGTTTTCAATTGCTTTGCGTAGTTTGTCAGTCGTTACACCTACGCTACTTAATAATGTCTTGGTTGTACCTGTTTCAGCTAAAGCCAATATCACCCAGTCGGTTGATAAAAATTCATCTCCTGCTTTTTGCGCAAAACTATCTGCCAAATTTAAGGCACGCACGGCTTCAGGATTAAGATTGATATCCCCTGTTGGATTACTCAAAGTCGCTGCATTATCCAATGCTTGTTGCAGTTTATTTTTTAACTCAGGTAAGTTCGCACCTGATTGTTGTAATAAACTTAGATTAGAGGGTTCTTCTAATAATGCAGATAGGATATGAATACCCTCAATTGCAGTATGGTCTTTACCCATCGCTAAAGATTGAGCATCTGATAAAGCTTGCTGTAGGCGGTTCGTAAATTTTTCAAATCGCATTCTTGTTATTCCTCACAACAAATTTTGTACTTGAACAATAAATGGGAACACTTTTTTTAATTTCAATGATAATATTAAATTATTTTTTATATTTTTCAAAAACTTACTGTTTTACTCAAGATAAAACTCAGTAGTAATATGGGTACTGATCTATTCTTTTTCAAGTCAGCTATTCTGAAAAATAATGGATTTAATTTTATCCTTTTAAAGTTGCTACTTCGTTATTAGAGTAAGCAAATTAAAGATAATTTAGAATAAGAACAGTGTTGAATTTAGGTAACATTTCAATTAACTCAATCAACTGGCGTCAGACTGAGTGAATAAAAAAAACCAAATGAAAAGTCTGAGAATCGTGTCATCTTTAATCTTATAAACTTGATCTTATAAATATGACTTCACGATTCTATCTTTTGATTCTATATTTTTAAGTTTTTATAATTTAGAACAATAACGCCAAACGATAGATTACTTATCGACAAGCGCTACGAACTACACCTCTGACTTCGTTGCAGAACTTTGAGAAACAGCACTATTCGGGGCAATACTTTGGGTAATCCAAACATTCCCACCAATCACAGCACCATGACCAATCGTAATACGTCCAAGAATGGTCGCGCCCGCGTAAATCACCACATTGTCCTCAACAATAGGATGTCGTGCATATTCCTTCTGTAAACGTCCTGACTCATCCACTTCAAAACGTTTCGCTCCCAAAGTGACCGCCTGATAAATACGCACATTTTTACCAATCACACAAGTTTCACCAATCACCACACCTGTGCCATGATCAATAAAGAAACCTTGATCAATTTTTGCTCCCGGATGAATATCAATCCCTGTTTTAGAATGTGCAATTTCCGCAATTAAACGCGCTAATAAAGATAGATCTTTTTTATAAAACTCATGCGCAATCCGATGGTAAATAATCGCCAAAATTCCCGGATAGCAAAGTAAAACCTCATCTACGCTACGTGCCGCAGGGTCACCATCATAGGCAGCAATTACATCCGTATCTAAAAGACGACGTAACTCAGGTAATTTTTGTGCAAATTCACTCACCATGCTTTGTGCAAGTACTTCAATCACATCCGCATTTTCATGATGTTTTTTATATTTATAGTCATAGGTTAAATTCAGTTTAACCTGCTCCTGTAATGCGTATAAGGTTTTCTCAAGGGTATGTGCGATATAAAAATTCTCGCTTTGTTGGCGTAAATCAGGCGGGCCAAGGCGCATTGGAAATAAAATACCGCACAGATCATTCATGATTTTTTTAATTTCTTCTTTTGAGGGTAATTCTCGCCCTCCAAAATCTTTTAGACTCTTTTGTTGTGTTCGCCACTCATTACGTGCTTGCTGTAATTCTGTGACGATATTTTGAATATTCCACTGGGTCATTGGTTTGCCTGCAATTCAATACTTTATCGTTATCTGAATATGAGTTTAAGTTTCATTATTCAATTGTGCTGTATAAATACTATTTTATTTGCTCATTTTCAGATAAACATTGTTTAGATATTCATATCTCAAATTTGGATTTAGCATTGCAAAATCAGTGTTTCAATTGAAATATACCTCTTTCTTTTGATTTCAACTTGATTTCAACAAAACGATTCATCTTTCCCAAAATAAGAATATGCAAAGCAATTTTTATTCATTTTCAATATATAAATAATCGTTATATTTAATATCAACTTCTCAAATAAATTATTTCAAATTCAGAAATACATTTCCAAGAATTTGATAAAGGTGTGTGACATGAACAGCGTAACTCAAATCAATTTTATCCCTTTGGATGACGGCAAAATCAAACAAATTTTTAGCGATGCTAAGCAACGTGTCGAAGATCATTATCTTGAATTTACTGGAACTGTGTTACCGCATGAAGCGTGGGCTCTCTTTCAAGCTGGGCATGCAGTTATTGTCGATGTCCGTACCAATGAGGAACGTAAATTTGTAGGTTTCGTAGAAGAAACGATTCACATCCCTTGGGCAACAGGAACTGCTTTGAATCGAAATCCACGTTTTGCCAAAGAACTCGAAACCAAAGTGGGAAAAGACAAAACTATTCTGCTGCTCTGTCGTAGCGGTAAACGTTCAGCCGCCGCTGCAAATGTGGCGTTCAATGCAGGTTTTGAACATGTTTATAACATTGACCAAGGCTTTGAAGGTGATTTGGATGAAAATGATCATCGAGGTGCTTTTAATGGTTGGCGCTTTCATCAACTGCCGTGGAAACAAGAATGAAACAAAAAAAACGTTTAAAAGTGACTTGAATGTAATTAAGCAAGTAACATGAATTTAAATCCATATCCGACTTAATCTATTTTAAAACTTTCGATGTAAACTTGTCGTTATATAATTATTTATCATAAAAATCAGATAAATGAGAAAATATTCTTATTATTTTATGATTAATGCGAACAAATTCACTCAATATTCACCCGTTTATTTTTTAAATACACAATTTAGGAATAATCAAATTTCTAAATAATGGAATAAAAAACAATCGAATATTACTAA
>NZ_AFIE01000093.1 GCF_000214135.1 Acinetobacter sp. P8-3-8 | reverse complement strand
CCCTGTTGATGGCAGTTTGAGCGATGTTAAATTACTAGATGATGTTGGCGCAGTTACAGGAGCGATCGAAGACGGCACCAGTACCGATGACACACGTCCAGAATTTACAGGTCAGGCTACACCTGATGTTGACTATGTCAATGTTTATGACAATGGTGGATTGATTGGAACAGCAACAGTACAACCTGATGGTACGTGGAGCTTTACACCAGAACTCCCACTGATTGGAGGTGACCATAGTTTCACAGGTAAACCAGTGGATGCAGTAGGTAACGAAGGCCAAGCAACAGATCCAATCGACTTTAACGTGATTGGTTCAGCACCATTGGCACCGACAATACAAACAGTATCAGATAATGTTGGAGACATAACAGGACCTTTACAAAAAGGTGCGACGACGGATGACAAAACACCAACAGTGAGCGGAACAGCACAACCAGGCACCACAGTTCATGTGTACAGCAATGGCACAGAAGTGGGTTCAGTTGCAGTCAAACCAGACGGTACATGGACGCTTGATGTTGCCGATTTGGGCGCAGATGGTGAGAAGAAACTCACAGCTGTAGCTGTAGATCCAGCAGGGCAAGAAAGCCCAGCAACAGGTGAATACCCAATCATCTTGGACAGTACAGCACCGAACCAACCAGCAGACATCACGGCAACAGATGATGTCGGTCCTACGATCGGAGAAATATCAGCTGGCGGCACCACGGATGACACCACACCAACGATTACAGGTACAGGTGAACCGGGTGCAACCGTTGAAGTGATTGATAACGGTCAACCACTAGGTACAACGACAGTCGACTCAGCAGGCAACTGGACATTTACACCAGATACCCCATTGACTGATGGGCCACATGAAATCACGACAACTCAAACCGATCCAGCAGGGAACACCAGTGAGCCGAGTGCTCCACTGGACTTTACAGTAGATACCTCTACATCTGATGTACAGATTACCCACTTTATAGACAATACAGCACCGCTAGAAGGTAACGTTGCCAAAGCGGGTGAGACCAATGATACGACCCCAACGATGGTGGGTATATCAAAGGCCAATGCAACAATTAGCATCACAGATGAAAACGGCCAAGTCGTCGGTACAGCGATTACAGATGCAACAGGTCAATGGTCAGTTGAGCTTTCACCACAAACAGAAGGTGAGCATACCTATACGGCAACGGCACAACTACCGAATGGTAATACTGCAACCGATACCGCACAACTCACTATCGACACCACTGCGCCAATCGCAGCAACGATAGCGACAGTGACGGATGATGTTGGAGAAAACCAAGGAACACTTGATTCAGGTGATACGACAGATGACACCACCCCGACGATTACTGGAACAGCAGAGCCTAACAACATTGTCACAATTTATGCTGATGGCAAACCAGTCGGCAGTGTTGTTGCAGATCCAAATGGGAACTGGAACTACACCATTCCATCACCGGGATTAACAGAAGGGCCACATGACTTAACTGTTACTCAAACAGATCCTGCTGGAAATGAAAGCACACCATCTGCACCATTTGAAGTGATAGTAGATACCACAGCACCGACGATCACAGCAGAGATTACAGGAATCACTGAAGATACCGGTGTAGCGGATGACTACACGACCAATGACACCAGCTTGGTGATCCATGGCAAAGTCTCAGATGCGACACAACTACAAACTGGCGATACAGTGCAAGTTCGCGTAGATGGTGGCGCATGGAAAGATGCGACATTGAATGCGGATGGAACATGGAGTTTAGACAACACTGCGACCCCATTGGCAGAAGGCAAACACACAGTAGAAGCACGAGTGGTTGACCAAGCAGGCAATGCGACAGCGGCGACGAGTAAAGAAATCACAATCGATACCACGGGCCCCGTTGATGGCAGTTTGAGCGATGTTAAATTACTAGATGATGTTGGCGCAGTTACAGGAGCGATCGAAGACGGCACCAGTACCGATGACACACGTCCAGAATTTACAGGTCAGGCTACACCTGATGTTGACTATGTCAATGTTTATGACAATGGTGGATTGATTGGAACAGCAACAGTACAACCTGATGGCACATGGAGCTTTACACCAGAGAATCCATTAACATCTGGTCCGCATGAGTTTTCTGCAAAACCTGTAGATAATGCAGGAAATGAAGGTAATTCTACAGATTCAATATCATTTAATCTAATTGGTGAGCCACCTCAAGAGCCTGCGATTACTCAGGTTCAAGATGATTTTGGACCAGAAGTTGGTGATTTACAAAAAGGTCAGTCTACGGACGATAAAACACCAACAGTGAGTGGTACTGGGCAAGCTGGTTCTGTTGTACATGTCTTTGTCGATGGTACAGAAGTTGGTTCAACTACTGTAAATCCTGATAAAACTTGGTCAATTACATTGCCTGATCTTGGTGCAGATGGTGAAAAGAAAATTACCGCAAATGCGACTGATGGTGCAGGTCAAGTTAGTACAACAACTGATATATACCCGATTGTACTAGATACAGCAGCACCTACAAATCTAGGATTCACAGCAAATGATGATGTGGGATCACAAACGGGTCCTATTTCAAATGGGGATACAACGGATGACACCATACCAACATTAACAGGCACAGGTGTACCTGGTGATATCGTGACAGTTTATGATAATGGTGTGCCAATAGGTTCGGTTGCTGTGGAATCATCAGGTGATTGGACATTTGTACCATCGCCAGAACTTGCTGAAGGATCACATGAGTTACAAATTACACATACAGATGCTGCAGGTAATGAAAGTGGCCTAAATGATCCACTAGATTTTACAGTAGATACAGGTATTCCTACCGTTAAGATTGAATCGGTTACTGATAATGTTGGTATTACTGAAACAATTGCTAAAAATGGGTTAACTAACGATAACACGCCTACACTGACAGGTACGGCAACGCCTAATCAGCTTGTGACGATCACGGATAAAGTAGGTACACCAATTGCTTCTGTAACAGCTGATGCAACAGGAAAGTGGTCAGTTGATCTACCTCAGCAAACTGATGGTGCGCATGACTATGTTGCAACCGTTACGCTGCCAAATGGTGAAACGGCTACAGATAATTTTGCTTTGAATATTGATACCCAAGCACCTTCAAAACCTGCTTTTGAAGCAAACGATGATGTGGGGCCTGATCAATCTGTGCTTCACTCAGGTGATACGACGGATGATGCTACTCCAGCTCTAACGGGTACAGGGCAAGCAGGCGATAAAGTTACAATTTATGATAATGGTCAAGCTATTGGCACGACCACTATTAAACCAGATGGTACATGGGCATATACGCCTACAACGCCATTAGCAGAAGGCTCGCATTCACTTGAAGTAACGCATACAGATCCTGCTGGAAATGAAAGTGCTAAGAGTGATCCTTTGGATATTCAAGTGGATACGAGTACTGTTGAGATTACAATTGATGGTATTGAAGATGACCAATTACCTGTAATAGAAACCATTGCCAAAGGTGGCGTGACCAATGATGATACACCGACAATTTTTGGTACAACTAAACCTGATTCACTGGTTACGATTTATGATTCAAATGGACAAGCGATTGGATCAACAATTGCGGACTCATCTGGTCAATGGTCAGTAACATTGCCAACACAACCAGAAGGACACCGTGAATATACGGCTGTCGCTGAGTTACCAAGTGGACAAACGGCTGAAGCTAAAGTTGATTTCACGATTGATACAACAGCACCAACTCAACCAAGTTTTGTTGCAACCGATAATGTTGCTCCGAGTGTTGGTGATATTGAGTCAGGTGATACAACTGATGATACTACGCCAACGTTAACAGGTATGGGGCAGGCAGGAGATACGGTCACTATTTACGATAATGGTCAATCTTTAGGTACAACGACAGTTAAACCTGACGGGACATGGACATACACACCAACAACACCTTTAACGGAAGGGCCGCATTCGCTTGAAGTGACACAAACAGATCCTGCCGGAAATGAAAGTGATAAGAGTGAACCTTTAGACTTTACTGTAAGTACTGCTGTGGCAACTGTAAATATTGAAACTGCGACAGACAATCAAACACCTAAAACAGGTCCAATCAGTGATGGTGGATTGACAAATGATGGCACACCAATACTTTCAGGTACTGCAACTGCAAATCAAGTGGTCATAATTAAAGACCAAACGGATACAGTTGTTGGGTCAGTCACTGCTAGTGCAACAGGTCAATGGTCGATTGAATTGCCTCAGCAGGCTGATGGTGAGCACACTTATACTGCATTTGTGACATTGGCAAATGGTAGTACGGCACAATCACAATATAGCTTAGAAATTGATGCAACTACTCCAGCTCAAGTAACGATTGATTCTGTATCTGATGATGTCGGCGTTGTACAAGGTCTATTGGCATCTGGTGATTCTACAGATGATAAAACACCTACCTTACAAGGGGCTGCTGAAGCGGGTAATGTTGTTACTATTTATGATCAAGGTAAACCTGTAGGTTCTGTTATTGCTGATCCAAATGGCCATTGGAATTACACGATTCCTGCCCCTGGTTTAACAGAAGGTTCTCATAATTTAACAGTAACGCAAACAGATACTGCGGGGAATGTAAGTTTACCTTCGTCTCCATTCAATGTTGTAGTTGATATTACAGCACCAACAATTACTGCTGAAATTACGGGTATTACCGAAGATACAGGTCTTGCAAATGACTTTTTGACCAATGATCCAAGTCTAGTGATTAGTGGGAAAGTATCAGATGCAACGCAATTGCAAGCTGGAGATAAAGTTCAGGTTCGTATAGATGGCGGAGTGTGGAAAGATGCAACGCTGAATGCTGATGGAACGTGGAGCTTAGACAATACTGCAAACGTATTGGCCGATGGTAAGCATACTATTGATGCTCGTGTGATTGATAAAGCGGGTAATTATACTGCTCCTTCAACAAAAGAAGTCATGATTGATACAGTAGCTCCTTCTACA
>NZ_AFIE01000094.1 GCF_000214135.1 Acinetobacter sp. P8-3-8 | reverse complement strand
ACTGATATCATCATGTGTAGGATCAAGAATAGTTGCTGATTTTTCATCTATCTCGACTTCTGTGTCATCATTTTCTATATGAATAGGAGATGACCCTGAGTGGTTTGTTACATCAATCTCCTTTTTTATTCTTTTTATCAAATCCTTGATACTAAGTTTCTTCGATGAATTTAATTCCCTGTTGTTAAGCTCATTACAGACAATACAAAATTGCTCAATGTAACGGTTTAAATCTAATGAGATGGAGTGATTTTGCATCTCTTTACCAGTTAAAAATTCTTTAAAATTGCTGGTGTTAAATTCATCGTATTTTTTAATTTCATTGGTAATTTTGTCACATGGTATTTTTTTTCCCCACGGTCTTTAAATTGGTTCTGCAGTAACAGTTTTAATGCATAACATAGTTGATTAAATTTCTTATGTACTCTTTCATCATCTACTATTCGCTTAAAATCTATCAGTTTTGTGTTTGTGATAGGCTCTTTATCTTTAGAACTAGAATTCGGTAAACTGATAAGTTCTTTGAGCATTTCACAAATTAATCCAGTCAACAGATAACCATACTGATGCCCTTCTTGTTCAATTTTAGTCCATTGAGTTAAACCAGCCAGAATTTTATGTTCCGTCACAATTCTCTTTTTTTTAATAGTAACCTGGATTTTTTCTGCAGCAGCATACAACTCATTCTTATTTTGAACGTCGAAATCTTTGAAAATAGCTTTTTTTTCACCAAGTGACTGATTTACCCACTTTTCCAATACTTTGATTTCTTCGTGTAGATCTGACAATCCATCAGTATTAGTCATACAGTTACCATAATTTTTCAGGGTAAAAATTGATTTTCAGGTTTCGTTCTAACTTGAGCTTGAAGTTTTTAGGCAAACCAAAATATTTTTTATAAGTTCTTTGAGTCAATTTTTTTAACACAACGCTGCGGTTTTGACTCCACTCTCATATGTTCTGATAACTTCAGACTTAAGGCCTCGGACAATTGAGTAAAAAAACAAGTAAATAGCACAGCATGCACCTCTTTATGTTGGTGCTTTTTAACCTCTTCAGTTTCTTCAGGAGCTACATCAATTGTATCGAGTAACCACTTTAAAATTTCAAATTCATCAATGTCTTGATTGTCTTTTGCTGCCTGGTCAAGCATTCTTTTGATTTCATCATCCATCTTATTTTTAAGATCCAATACAAAATCTTGAATAAAGTCTGGTAAATCTAATATCAAAACGTAACTTAACTTGGTGAAAACTTCAGTTAGAACTTCAGGTGTTTTTTTTGCATGCCCAATTTTTTCTATCATGACTCTCTCAATCGATACTGGCTATACAAGCTCAATACAGTTGAAATGGTTAATTTCTAAATTTACTACTTAGGCCTAACAGAATATCTTTAGCCTAAAAATACCGATTATGATGTTATATGTTTATATCCAGCTAACACAGAACAGCTCAATGAGTTAACGTGATATATCACGTAATAACTTTACCATTTGATTTTCCAATATCAAAGTATCGCGATGTCTATATAAGGTTTATCAACAAATCAAAATATTTAAATTATTTGCCAGTAAAGTTATGAAGTTATGAAGTTATGAAGTTATGAAGTTATGAAGTTATGAAGTTATGAAGTTATGAAGTTATGAAGTTAGGTTATTTAATCTTATAGATTGAATAACCTCTTCCATTCTCTATTTTATTTAAAACTTTTATCAACGAGCTGCTTAAAATCTTCTAAATTCTGCTCTGCCAGTGACTCTAAAGCTATTCTTACAATACTAGATCTGTTAACACGAGCGTTATTACTTTTGATAATTAACTCATCAATTAATTCACTTAATTCTTGGTTCAAAGAAAAGGTACAACGAACGAATTTCTTTTGTGAAACTTCTAGATCCTTAACTCT
Organism: Acinetobacter sp. P8-3-8; assembly: GCF_000214135.1. GTDB lineage: Bacteria > Pseudomonadota > Gammaproteobacteria > Pseudomonadales > Moraxellaceae > Acinetobacter. Next base: position 3,081 of record NZ_AFIE01000094.1, on the reverse strand, counting down.
TTTATCAGCTCCAGATATGAAATTTTCAACCAGTTTATCCTGATCTGAAAGCTCGTCAGTTTTCTTTTTTAAACCGCTAAGACCTGCCATAGTTATACTCCTAAAAACTCTTGAGCTATCCCTTCAATTTCTGCTTTTGCCTTAGGATCACTTGTTACTTCAAAAACAGATAAGCCATTTTCATCTGCATCATCATAAACATTTCGATTTGTCGTGATGTGGTCTAATGCTTTTATTCCGAACGATACACAGGCTTCTTTAGCATCTAAAATTCGCTGTACTTGTGACGGTAATGTTGGGCATTGTGTAATGATTGCTCTTGCATTCAAATCTGGATTCACTGCTCGTGCCAGTTTTAATACTTGTTCCATATGATCCAAAGTCTTTAGATCTCTACGTTTAGGCCTAAAAGGCAAGAGCATATGTGTTGCTATAGTCATAGCAGAACGTAATGCTTCCGAATCTTGTCCACCAGCATCAATGATAATATCTTCATATCTTTTTGATAAATCTTTTAAAACTTGACGAATATTGCCTGAAGCTTGTACAGATGGAATATTTTTTAAATCCTCATTCTCATCACGTTCTTTAATCCAGTCAGTTGTTGTGCCTTGAGGATCTGCATCTAGAAGCAGAATATCTCTATTCTTTTCTTGTAAATAAACTGCTAAGTTTTGGGCAAGGCAGCTTTTACCAGCTCCGCCTTTTTCACCACCTACTAAAATAATCATAAGTTATGTAAGTTACGTAATTTTGTTGAAAATAATGTACAAGTTTCAATCTCATGAATCAACTATTGTGAAAAATAAAGTTAAAAAAAAGTTATCCACAAGTAATGTTCTTTTTTAATTTTATATATATTTTATAAATTTATATTTATAGAACCTCTGAATGCCTTATGAAGTCTAGTTTTCAGAGGTTTTATATGGACGTTTTCCTGACAATAAGTGGACACTTTCCTTTATTTAAATGGACGTTTTCCTGACAATAAGTGGACGTTTTCCTTTATTTAAATGGACGTTTTCCTTTATTTAATGGACGTTTTCCTGGCATAAATAGATCTTCCATTAATGGACATTAAGTGTTAATGTCTATTAATGGAATTTATTTCTTTAATCACAATATGGCAAATCTAATTTATAAAGACAATAACTTGATTGAAGCATCTTATGCATTGACTCTGTCTGAACAACGCTTAATTTTAGTTGCAATTATTGCAGCTAGGGAAATTGAAAAAGAGCTTACATCGGATACATTGCTAACAATACATGCGTCTGAATACATGAAGCACTTTAATTTGGGTCGTCAAGCGGCCTATGAGGCTCTTCAGGGAGCGTGTGATAACTTATTTGAACGTAGACTCACCTATAAGGCCATAGATCCTGTTACAGGTAAGCCAGCGGTCTACAAAAGCCGTTGGGTATCAAAAGTTGGCTATGTTAAAGAAGCTGCATGTGCTCAACTAATTTTTGCTCCTGATATTTTACAGCTTTTTGTAAAACTTGAAGAAAAGTTTACTCGTTATGAATTAAAGCAAATTTCTCAATTATCTAGTGTATACGCTATACGGCTGTATGAACTTTTGATTAGATGGCGTAGCAAAGGCAAGCTATATATTAGTATGGTTGAATTGCGTGATAAGTTAGGTCTACTTGAAAATGAATATAAAACCATGGGAGATTTCAAAAAGCGTGTATTGACGGTTGCCATAGATCAAATTAATAAACTTACTGATATCGACGTAAGTTATGAGCAGAAAAAAGAAGGGAGAACAATTACACATATCGAATTTTCTTTTAATCAAAAAGCTTCCTTAATTGTTAGTGATAAGGTACTGGAACCTGCATATCAGCTGACACCAAAACAATCTATATTTTTCGCTCAAAAATTGTGTGACCTTATCAAATATCCCGAATTCGGGGGGAAATATGCCAATGTAGGCGAAGAGATCGAAGCGTTTAAAGAAAGGATTTCACTTGAACTCCTCGACCCTGAAAAGGTAAAAAAGTATTATTCTGATTTGTTAAAAGTGGGCTATAAAGAAAAATATAAATCAGAAAAGTTATCATAACCTGAATAATAGAAATTTTTATTTTGAACACTACAAACCTATAGGAAAAATTTAGTCTGCCCTGGTAACCCTAGGGCGTGTCCTCATTTGAAGAATTGGTTTTAAATACTTAAAATCCTCCTTTGAGTTATTTTTATTTCTATATTTTCAATGGCACGTACTCTTCTTACCGATGATATCTGGCAGCAAATTCAAGATACTATGCGATTACATGGTTGCTACCGTTCAAAGAATAGTAGAAATATCATGGAAGTGATCTTATGGAAACTGCGTACAGGCGCCACATGGCGTGATATTCCTCAAGAATTTTGTCCTTGGCAAACTGCTTATAATCGTTTTAATCGTTGGGCAAGCAAGGGATTGTGGAATAAATTTTTTTTAGATTACGAGGCGTCTTGGATCAAGAATGGGTATTCATTGACGGAAGCTACATACGCGTGCATCAACATGCAAGTGGAGCTCGGAATGGTTTCGAAAGAGCAATTGGACAATCACGTGGTGGACGAACAACAAAAATACATCTTGCAACCGACGCGAATGGATTACCGATTGATTTTAAAATCACTGGGGGTGGCGTCCACGACAGTCAAGTTGCAAAACAACTGATTGATACTGTAGGCGAGGCAACTTATCTCATTGCTGATAAGGGGTATGATGCTGAGCACATTAGAATATATGCCCAGAACAAGGATATGATTCCCATTATTCCATTGAGATCAAACAGTAAGAGATCGAATAAGGTGTTTGATAAATATCTATATAAATTAAGACATTTAGTTGAAAATGTGTTTGCGAGATTGAAGCATTTCCGAGCGATTGCAACCCGATTTGATAAGCTTGCACGAAATTACCAGTCTATGATTTACATTGCTTGCATGTTTATTTGGTGTAAAGCCAAATGAGGACACGCCCTAGTTTTATAAACTGAAAATTATATGTTCCACTAGTACGAAGAACTGATCTGGATTAATTTGCCAGAAAGATGAAATTATAAAGTTACATAACTTATG
>NZ_AFIE01000095.1 GCF_000214135.1 Acinetobacter sp. P8-3-8 | reverse complement strand
TTTGTATTGATCAAAATCAGAATGGCACACGTGACACAAAGGAACTGTAAACGAATCATCTGCTTTTATCCCTCTACCCTTACCATGCTTGGCTGAATTTGAATGAGCCGCTTGTGAGTTTGGATTACCGCACCGAATGCATGGTAGCTTTCTAATCTCAGCGAGTCGCTTTTGGCTACGCATACAAAGCTTCACGCAAATTCTTAATCCGCTCTTTCAGCTTAATCATGATGCCGTCAATCGTTAGCATCTCTGACCGCGTCAATCCTGATCGACTAAGATTCTGATACTTAGACAGCTCAGCACTGCAAAATTCTAAGTCTTTTTTCGCTTGTACTTTGTCTGTCATACTTTCCTCTAGGCATTAAAAAACCCCTCGGAAGGGGTTTAATCTTAAAGATGAAGTGAATAGCTAACTTAATTCTCACATGTGGCGGTTGAATGCGTGTCGTCATATCTCATCAACTCAAATTAAGCCATCAATGCTTTGAACAGTGGTACTGACGTAATACTGCTAGCCTACTGCCTTTTTATTCACTTCTCTTTAAAATCTGTAATGGTTTAATTTTCCCACACTTCCTACACTCTCTGACCGTAAAGAAATCTGAATATTCCCAAACGTGTCGGCAGAAGATTTGTTTTATTCGGAGCATAGATACCTCCATTAAAATTAAAAAGGACGTGGTGATCTGCCACATCCTTGCCTTAGATTACGATATTGATCAGCTCGGCAACTGATCTACCGCTACTCAACACGACAAACATCTCAAAGTTAGCTATTGATCCGCTCTGTGTCTTTCATTCTCTTTGGTCGGGGTGTCACCCACAATTTGAGGCTCTGAGGCTAACTCAATGTGTGACGAAATCACATTGGATATAATGGCTGTCTTTTAATAGACAACAAAAAAGCCCACATTTCTGTGAGCTTCTTCTGACTTAACTGATTCACTTTGCATTTTGTCTATGCGCTAATACCCACTGAATCTAGGGGGTTGGGGTTGTCCTTTCATTGTTCCCGTCACCATCTCGTAAATTGCTTAAAGCACTTGGACATTCGAGAATATCTTGTTAGTCGTGTGATCTACTTACAACTTGCACGACTATAACAGAAATATGCCATATTGCGGTCGACCAGTCAATATCTATCCAATCTTCATGCGGTTATCACGCGAATGAATTGCAAACTTTGCACAGCTGATCATTGTGTGAGTCATTTGTTTTGATTGATTTGTAATCTCAGCTACTGCACTTAGACTACGATTCTCAACCTTGTGCTTAACTAGGCACATCACTGCGTACTTAACCTGATAGTCCACTGAATCACTCTTAAATATACTTCTCAGCAATGTCTGTACCTGCTCTGCCTCAAAGTCACTGATCTCACAACGGATATAACACTTCGGGTTGCGTGGTGTTTTATCTGCTTCACGAATCAACCAATAGATCTGATTAACATGTAGACCATCAGGCAATTCACCACCTTTTAAACGAGCGGTTTCACACCAAGCACCAAATTGCTCAAGCCATCCATCAATTGTGTATTTAGACCAGTCCATAATTCTCACCGCTGCGTTCATAATTGCCCCTTAAACCTTTAACTTTTCAACTTGAATAATCAACTTCCCGCCTTTTTCTGATGGCAAACGCTTCACAAGCAATTCATCCACCTGAGAATCATCCAGAATCAACCCACCTTTTGACAAAGCATCAAAGCAAGGCTTAACGATGTTATCGATGTCACGTATTTTCGCATCAGGTGGCGCGTATTCGATCTTTACTCGAACTCTGCCCTGATACCCTGCTGGCTCAATAAAACGCTTCATAACATCAATAAAGTGGATTGCACGCTTACTTAATCGATTGGTCTTGTTAGCCCCACGAATCCAATAATGATTCACCGAAGGAGGTGTGATTAAAACTTCACACCAGAGCAATTCATCATTCATCACACCAAATCCTTTCCCTTCGACCAGATGAGCTGGAACCTTCGGCATTGGATCTGGATTGGATTTCTTTTTCCCCGACTTGGCTGTTACACCAAATCGAGGGCCAATACCTGCTTTTCGTGCCTGTGCTGCGGTGATACGGAGATTAGTCATTGGCACCTCGCAGGGCTCTACACAAAGCCTCTACAAACAATTTCTGGTCTAGATCGGGATGCCACCAATTATTTATAAAATTTAATGCTTGATTAATCCGCTTGTCTTTCTCTTCAACATCCTTACTCAGCACATTAAATTGATGCATATGCCCATCAACTTCTTGAAGTAATGTTTGCTTATGCTCTGCGAGCTCATCAACCTCAGCCTGTCGGGATTGCCATATCTGAAAACCAAAGTCCAATGAGGCAACACCATACCGCCCTTTTTTCTCGGTATATGGAGTACATCTCAATTGAAGCTTTTGAGAGTCATCCCCATGTTCTTGAATGAAATTCTCGTAAGACTTGCGAGTTCGCTCATTAAATTCTTTTAATGAATTTTGGTAATCTTCAAGTGTTTCAAACTTATCCATGACGTTCTGCCTCCGCTGTCCAATCCTCACCGCCTGCTAAATCCCAAACTAATGTACTCGGACTAACGTGATTGCGAATGTCGCTACAATTGTCTGATTCAATCTTCTTAACTAAATTAGAAATTGGTCTATTGCCCATCAGCTCTTTCTTTTCGCACTTCATACAGCTTCTTGAATATCCCAAGTGGTCATGAACCCAATAGTGTTCACATTTCTTGTTTAAGAGATTTAAGTCATTTTTTGTCAGGTTGTTTATAGTTGTCATAGTGCCACCCAAAAAAGTTGTTTAGCTTTGTCTGTTGGAAGGAATCCTTGAGGCTTTGCTCTGTCAGTTGTCAAATACCCAGTAGCAACTAGCTGCTCTGCAAAATGAATTGATTTTGAATAGCTCCCACCAATCCAACCTTGAATATCTTTGCTTGATGTTTTGCTTTTCTTTTCGATTGATTTCTTTAAAACTAAAACCATCTTTTCGCCTTGTTTGATTGCACTTAGTTGCTTCACACCCCACCTCCTTGCATCATTGCGTAATATTCAGGACTTAAATCTGCAAATGTTGAGCGAGCTAAGTCAGTTGCTAATTTCACTGTTCCAGTTGAGCCATTACGTGCTTTACCAATAATGATTTCAGCCGTTCCAACCTCTTTAGATTCCTTGTTGTAAACCTCATCACGGTAGATAAACATGATGATGTCTGCATCCTGCTCTAAATCCCCTGACTCTTTTAAATCAGCGTTTACAGGGCGCTTGTTTGGTCTGTTTTCAAGGTTTCGATTCAATTGAGCTAATGCAAATACTGGGCATTCAAAATCACGAGCAATCTTTTTCAATTCCCCTGAAATCTCACCAATATCTTTGTCAGAGCGACCATAATTGTTTTTAGTGAGTGGAGTTACACGCTGGATATAATCAACAAATATCGCACCAACTTTCCCATATTCAGCTTGTACTTTTCGTGCTGATCTACGGATCGTTGAAGTCGTTGAACGAGCATTGTCATCAATCATCAAAGGTGCTTTTTCTAAGATCATTGCAGCAGTATTAATCTTTCCACAGTCCTCAATTTGAGCCTTACCACTTAAAACTTTCCGCAATTCAATCTGACCAATTCCGCTAATCATCCGCTGTGCAATCTGTTTGCCTGACATTTCGATTGACACAAACAACACAGGTAGGTTTTGATTAATCATCATGTCTGCTGCAAAGTTTTGAGCAAGTGTTGTTTTACCCATGCTTGGACGTGCACCAATGATGACTAAATCACCCTTACCGACTTCACCAAGCTTGTTGTCTAGCTCAACAAAACCAGTACGAATACCACCATCAAAAGGCGTGTTGTTGTGCAATGCAGTGTGTCGCTCTAAAAACTCCTTAATCGCATCCTTAGAGAACTCATGTGCATGTTTAAGGCGATTGTCCACCGAACCTGTTTCTAAGCCACTGACAAGAGCTTGTGCGCGATTTAAAGCGGTTTCTGATGTGTACGAAACCATATCCAAAGCAACAGTGCCGATTTGTTTACTCACATCTTGAATCTTTCTGCGTACAGCAAAATCTTTAAGTTTTTTAAGGTGTGTTGGTAAAAGCGAATGAGGGCAATAGCACCCCATCAAATTGAGAATGAATTTTTCATCAACCGCATTAACTTCAATCGCATTAGCACGGATCAACTCCCAAAGCATAACTTGGTCATATCCCTCGCCTTTCACAAACTGTGATTTAACATGAGTCCAAATAATTTGATGTTGAGCTGCGTAGAAATCACTTGCTTGGATCTGCTCAATGTATTCGTCCATGCCTTGCTCAGTACCGATCACAGTAGACAAAATCGCTTGTTCAACAGGGATAGAAAATAATTCAATCATTGGTCCATCCCCTTGAATGATTTGCGGACACCTTTAAATTCAGTGCTTAGTGCTTGCTGTGGTTGTTCAGGTTGAGAAACTTCGATGTACTCAGGATGTAATTTCACATGACGTTCAAACTTGTCAGAAATCCAATTTGCAAACTTGTAGAGTTTTTTGGCATCAGACAAAACTTGACCATCGAAATGAGCGTTGAATGCTCCAAGCTCAAATTCAAAACTTGGC
>NZ_AFIE01000096.1 GCF_000214135.1 Acinetobacter sp. P8-3-8 | reverse complement strand
CAAAAATCATAAAGGTGCAATATTAACCTTAGTTGATCGAAAAAGCCTTTATGTGCATATTGTACATTTAGGTGCTACAAGGCAGTCAAAGCATACAATTTCGCAGTGTATAGAAAGATTAAAACTGAGCCATGCCTATAGTGTGACTTTTGATAATGGTAAAGAGTTTTCAGAACATGAAAGGATTACAGATCGAGGTATAGCTGCTTATTTTGCAGATCCTTATAAATCGATCCAAAGGGCAAGAAACGAAAATACGAATGGTTTAATTCGTCAGTTTTTGCCAAAATCATCATCATTCGAACATGTTACTGTAGCTCAAATACGAGAGATTGAGGACAATTTAAATAATCGCCCTCGTAAGTCTCTTGGATGGTGTACACCCAGTGAGATTATGGCTGGATATTTAACTGTCGCACTTGCTAGTTGAATCTGCCTCTTAAAAGTGAAAGACTTTGATCCCCTGCCATGGCCAGATGATCAACATTTTCATGGAAAAGATAAAAATGCCAAATTATTTAAATATTTAGACAAAAACAAAGATGGAAAATTAATTAATGAAGAACTTGGAGATATTCATAGCTTACTGCCTAACCCTTGTGCAGAATAATGGCCTTCAAGATAAATCATAGAACATAAAAAAGCCCTGAATCATCAGGGCTGATATTTTTAAATACTGATCTAAAATAGCGATTAACGCTGCGGTAATGGAATATATTGTGAATCAGAATTTTGGACTTTACGCTCACCTACTTTCACAGTTAAATCAACTTTCTGTTCACCACGCATCACTTCAACTTGAACCGTTGTTTCAGGTGCTTGTAAAGCCACATAATTGATCAAATGTGAAGTTGAATTAATATCTTCCTGATTCACTTTGACAATACGATCACCTACTTTAATCCCAGCTTGAGCCGCAGGGCCATTTTTAAGTACATCGGCAACGACCACACCTGTTTGACGAGGTTGGAGCACATCCTCTTGTGTAGGTGGAACTAAACTAATTCCCATCCAGCCACGAATCACGCGACCATCTTTTAAAATAGAATTTAAAATTTGCTGACAGATTTTTGCAGGGATTGCAAAACCAATACCTAAAGAACCACCAGATTGAGAGAAGATCGCTGTATTTACACCAATCAAATTACCAGCAACATCAATCAATGCACCACCCGAATTACCCGGGTTAATTGCAGCATCTGTTTGGATAAAATCTTCATAGGTATTAATACCCAAATCTGAACGACCTGTTGCAGAAATAATCCCTTGCGTTACCGTTTGCCCCACACCAAAAGGATTACCAATCGCTAAAACAACATCACCCACCTCATTACCGCTCAATTTAAACGGTAAAACTGGCAAATCAGTAAGCTCTATTTTAATCACAGCCAAGTCAGTGTCTGGGTCTGTTCCTATGACTTTTGCTTCAGCACGACGCCCATCTTGCAGTGCAACAACAATTTGATCCGCTTGTGCAATCACATGATTATTCGTCAAAATATAACCATCAGGACGAACAATCACCCCAGAACCTAGGCTATTTTCATTGGCTCCTTGGTTTTGTTCTGGAATCTGATTACCAAAAAACTCACGAAATGCGGGATCATTAAGTAAAGGATGCTTTTGTTTTACTTTCTGAGTCGTAAAAATGTTTACAACTGCTGGCGCAGCAACCTTTACCGCAGCACTATATGATACGACACCACCTGTTCTAGAGGTATTCACCAAAGGCTCTACTTTTTCAGCAGGCATTTTCACACCGTCAGGAGCAATCGGTGCTTTTGGTTGTTGAAGTTTTTGCCAAAAGACAAAACTGATAATGACGAGGATAAGTAATACCCACGGTAGCCATGCGAAGGAGCGGCGCACTTTTATTTCCTCTTAGAATTTTTTAATTAGTTGATGCAAAAGCAATTTGTCTATTGTAAAGCAAATTTTAAAAGATACATAAAAAACACAAAGAGTTTTGTTCAGCTTTAGTTACAATTCAAAATGTGTTTTTATGTTTTGAAATCTTTAACGCAGTTTTAAGGTTATTTATGGCTTTACTCAAAGAAATTATCCAATGGTGCGATCAAACTTTAAAATCGCATGAATTTAAAGACTATGCTCCAAATGGTTTACAGATCGAAGGTAAACCAGAAGTTAAAAAAATTCTCTGTGCAGTGACCGCTTCACAGGATGCAATTGATGCAGCCATTGCGCAACAAGCTGATCTACTCTTGGTACATCATGGTTATTTTTGGAAAGGTGAACCCTACCCGATTACAGGTATGCGTGGAAAACGTATTAAAGCTTTAATTCAAAATGATATTTCATTGGTTGGCTATCATTTGCCTTTGGACTCACATCCAAACTTAGGTAATAATGCTGCTATTGCAGAAATGCTGAATTTAGAAAATATCGAAGCCTTAAATCCAAGCGAACGTAATCCAATTGGAAATATTGGTTATTTAAAAAATCCGATGCAACCTGAAGATTTCAAATATTTTTTAACTGGAAAATTGGGTTTTGAAACGATTCATTTAAATGCAGAAAAACAAATGATTGAAAAAGTTGGATTCTGCACTGGTGCAGCACAAGATTTTATTACCCAAGCAGCAATGATGAACTGTGATGCCTTTATTTCAGGTGAAGTAAGCGAACGTACTTTCTACGAAGCCAAAGAGCTCAATGTTCATTACTTTGCTTGTGGTCATCATGCAACTGAACGATATGGCGTACAACGACTCGCCAAAGCTATTTCAGAACAGTTCAATATTGAGTATAGTTATTTCGAATTAAACAATCCGATTTAATCTTGGCAGTTTTTAGATTGTTTTGTATGTCATTACATTTCAATCTAAAACTTATTGTCAAAAATAATCACTGATTTTTAACATTTTCTTTATACGTATTAAATCGAAATAAATTGTGTATTGTTATTTAACATCCTGCACAATTGCTCGAAGAATCTATTACAATAAAGCCACTTAATGTTAAAACCCAGCAAAATGCAAGGAATTTAGAACATGACAACCATTACTTTACCTGCGCTTCCATACGGTTATGATGACCTAGCTCCACACATCAGCAAAGAAACGCTTGAATATCATCATGACAAACATCACAACACTTATGTTGTTAACTTAAATAACCTGATCAAAGGGACTGACCTTGAAGGTAAAGCATTAGAAGAAATCATCACTGCTGTTGCTGGTGATGCTTCTAAAGCAGGTGTTTTCAACAATGCTGCTCAAGTATGGAACCACACGTTCTACTGGAACTGTATGGCTAAAAATGGTGGTGGTAAAGCGACTGGCGCTTTAGCTGCTAAAATTGACGAAACTTTCGGTTCTTATGAAAAATTCGCTGAAGAATTTGCTGCTGCTGCAACAACTCAATTCGGTTCAGGTTGGGCTTGGTTAGTTGCTGACAAAGTAAATGGCGACCTTTCTATCCTTAAAACTTCAAATGCTGATACACCACTTGCACATGGTAAAGTTGCAGTATTAACAATTGACGTTTGGGAGCATGCTTATTACATCGATTTCCGTAATGCACGTCCTAAATACATCTCTACTTTCCTTGAAAGCCTAGTAAACTGGGACTATGCAAATGCTAAATATGCTGGTCAAGCTGCTGGCGTTGAAAAATAAGAAATTGAATTAAATATTCATTATCTTGTTTAGAAAATCGCTCTTTTATAGGGCGATTTTTATTGTTTATTCGATTCGCATTCAGTCAATCTAAAGTATTTTCTCACAATAAAACCAATAGCAATAAATTCAGAACAACAAGAAACCACAACATTTTTGGATAATTTACGTCCAAACTGAAGCCATAAAACTTTAAAAATAATCAATATATAAGCAAACTTTTCTAAATCGGATAATAAAAAAACATTTAAGCCATTTTTCTAACAATTTCACTTGACCCCATTGGCTTTCATCCATAAAATGCGCATCAGATTCTCCAATAGCTCAGTCGGTAGAGCGACGGACTGTTAATCCGCAGGTCCCTGGTTCGAGCCCAGGTTGGAGAGCCATCTATTCTTCCATAGCTCAGTCGGTAGAGCGACGGACTGTTAATCCGCAGGTCCCTGGTTCGAGCCCAGGTGGAAGAGCCAGATTCTAAAAAGCCCACTTATAATGAAGTGGGCTTTTTTTATTGGGTGTGTTTAATGAATTAATATAGTGATTCAAATACATACCAATACCATAGCCTAGTGGATTAAAGCTTGTACGCTAAACATTTAAAATAACAAGCAAGATTGAGCGAACAAAGATTTTTTTATTGAAAATACTTTTACTTTTCTATGAATGATCAAATATTTAGCAAATAAAACATTTTTATGACGAATTTGACAATTTTCCCTTGACCCCTCGCGCTTTCATCCCTAAAATGCGTTTCAGATTCTCCAATAGCTCAGTCGGTAGAGCGACGGACTGTTAATCCGCAGGTCCCTGGTTCGAGCCCAGGTTGGAGAGCCAAATTCTAAAAAGCCCACTCATTATGCAGTGGGCTTTTTTTTGACTTAGCATTTTGTTTTATCATTTTATGCGAACCAAATAATGTCATGAGCATGTACTTGCTATTTTATCAACAAAGTCGCAATACAA
>NZ_AFIE01000097.1 GCF_000214135.1 Acinetobacter sp. P8-3-8 | reverse complement strand
AGCTGCGATGCTTTGAGCATCACCCGAGGCATATGCAAGTTGAATTGTCTTTTCATAGGCTTTCTGCAGGTCAGACTGTGTGGCTTGCCCGCTTTGACGCACAACATCAAAATCAGACAAGGCCATCTGTGCTGACAATCGAAGTTGTTCCTTTGTCTGAATACCAAGTCGTTTAAATGACTCGGTCACCGGATCAATGGCATCAGGTAGCTGCTGAGCCTGCAATTTGATTGCAACTAAACCCTGCTCGACCTGAGATGTTGAGATTTGACCTTGAGTGCCAAACTCCTGAAGTTTAGCTTTGGCCATATCAATTTCAGCCTGACTTTTAGCTGTTTCCAGCCATTTAAGCCAAGCTTCATAGGTCACACTGGCGGCTTGCTTGCCCTCAATGCCCAACTCTTTAAGTCCACTTGAAAAGTTATCTAGCTGGCCTTCTGTTTCCTTGAATTTTGCAGAAACTCGATTTAAAGAAACATCAAGATCCAGACCTAAAGCGTTTGCAGCTTTTCTGGCTTTATCAGCTGCATTTGCCGTACCCTCTGTTGCTTTAGTACCATCATCCATGGCTTTGACAATTGCTTTGCCAGCATTATCAAACTCAAGTTTTAAACCTTGAGCTGCAAGAGTAGTTTGTAGGGTTTTTTGGGTGGCTGCATCCGCTACTTTTTGAGTACCATCTGCTGCTGCAAGTTGAGCATTTACCCAATCTTGTGCAGCTTGAATCTTAGCCTCAGTGATTTTCTGGCTTTCAGCCTGATAGGCTTTTTCCTTGGTATCCAGTTCGGCAAGACCTTTTACAGCCTGATCAATTGCAGCCTGATTACCAGTTTTTCGTGCTTCATGGAGCTGCTGCTCTAACTGAATGCGCTCATCACTAATAGCCTTGTAGTCAGCCTTATGCTTTTCTTCTTGAAGCTTTAATTCATTAAGAGTTTTTTGGCTCTCAGCAACCCGTTCTTTATTTGCTTCATCTTCAGTCTGACGAATCTCTCGAATTGCTTCTCTTGTTGCAGATTTGCTTTCAAGTGCTAACCTGTTAGCCTCTCTACCATTCTTTTCGGCTTGTCTAAACAGAGCATCAGACGCATTTTGAGCCTGTGCAGCCAGATCATCGAATCCTAAGAAATCCAGTACGGCGGCACTAAGTGCATAAATACCTCCTGAAATAAACTGAATACCTGCAAGGAGTAGCTTCAAGGCAATATTTAGCCCAGTTGCAGCATCCGATACCACCCCTAGAGCAATTTTAAAAACATTGAATAAGGTCGTTAAACCATCGACTTCCTCTTTACCATTAAGGATTGCATTAAATAAAGGAGCTATTGAATCTAAGACAGATGTAAAAGCACTCCATGCGGTTTCAGCTATTCCCGCCATACTGGATATGACATTTTTAATTGTGTCGTATACGGCAGATAGTGTGCTTCTAATAGCCTCAATTGTAGATGGATCTATTTCCGAAAGCTTGTCTTGAAACCACCCTATTCCATCTGCTACATCATCGAAGAATAATTTTAGTATCCCAAGATTATCAGCAATAATTGATAGAGCATTTGCTACTGTCGCGCTCGATCCATTGGCCTGATCCATCTCACCAATCAGAATCTGCCATTGTGTAGAAATCTTCTGCAGTGCATTGCTGATAGTAGTTGGAAATTGATTGTAAGTTTCTTGAATCTGAGTGGCCTGACTTTGCAAAGCTTTAATAACACGCTCTGCTGAAAGCTCACCATTTTCCGCCATCTTGCGGAGTTCACCAGTAGTGACTCCCAACCCTTTAGCTAGAGCTTCAGCAAGACCGTAACCATTTTCCATCATGGAGTTGAATTCTTCACCACGAAGAACACCACCCTGCATGGCTTGGATGAATTGCTGTACAGCCGCTTCACTGGCCTGAGCTGAACCACCACCGATCTGAATCGCTTGCGTCACTGTTTTAGTCAGGTCTAACGCTTGTTGTTGCGTCATTCCCATTTCTTTGCCAACTGTATTCAGTCGGGTAAATAAATCACCTGTTGCTTGTAAGCTAGAATTTGTGGCAAGTGCTACCTGATGAACTCCAGCCATTGCAGAACTGAAATCACCACCTTCACGGGTAGCAATCTGAATACGAACAGAAAGGTTAGTGTATGAGTCGGCGGCTTCCGCAAGCTCACGGATACCCAGCCCAATGCCGACTGTAGCCATAGCACCAACAAGGGCATTTACTGCGAACTTCGCGCCGTCCATCCCCTTAGATAGGCCAGAAATACCAGAATTTGCCTTTTGAGCAGCAGGCTCAACACCATTTAATTCACTTTTAAGCTTTTCGATTTGCTGTTCGGTGATCTTGGTTACACGTTCTACTTCTTCAGCCGGCAATTTACTGTTAGCTTTAAAGTTTTCGAGCTTTCTGGTCAGATCGGCAATAGCATCATTAATCACGGACGGCGGTTTAATGCCTAATGCTTCATAAATTGCATGTCCGGCTTGCTTGGCACTACCGGATGCCTTATCTGTGCTTGTGGAAACGCCCTGCATTGCAGTGGTGGCTTTTACATTAAATTCGGAGAAGGCTGATTTAGTCAGATCTACTGCTTGCTCAAGACCTTTAACCTTGTCACCAGCTGCCTTAATCTCATTAAGTGTTACAGCTTCACTGCTTTGCTCTAGTGCCGAAAATGCATTTCTTGCTGTCAGTAATTCACGCTCTAGGGCATTAATGCTATTGGTACCAATGCTGCCAATACGTTCAATTTCTTTGGTACTGAGGCTTGCGCCGTCACCCATACTTTCAATTGCACGGGTGGCAGTCTGTGCTTCCCCTACTACGCCAGTTAGATCTACGGCGCTAAAACGTTGGACCTGGTTAATAGCTGATTGAGTGGCACCATCCACGCCTTTCATGGCATTAATCGCTACACCTTGGTAGTAGTTGAAGGCACTGGAGGCTTCGTTAATCGCATCTTGAATACTTAAAACGCGCTGCTTAGCAATCTCAATGTCTTGTAGGGTGCCATCAGTGCTTTGTAGACGAACCAACTCAGCCTGAGCGGCTTTCAGTGCCAAATTCAGTTCATTAAGCCCCTGCTCCCCAGCACTCGACATTGCACGGAGTTCACCAGCACTGATAGTCGATTTATCACCCAGAGATTCAATTTCTTTTGCGGCAGAGAAGAACTTATTGCCTAGCATTTCTGCTAACTGAACAGCGTCACTAGGAATGGCACTGCCGATTTCAAAACCAGCCTTATTGGCCTTGCTTGCTGTGTCTTGAAGCTCATTGCCTAAACCATCAATTTTACCAGCAGCCTCAATAGCTTGACCTTGTAGTTCACTAGCTGCTTGAGACACTTCACTTAACTTGCCTTTAGCCTGATCAGCTTTCTTTTGGAGGTCATCTGGTACAATTTTACCGACTTCTTTTGCTGTTTCTTCAGATGTTGTCTTAAGTTTATCCGATTCTATTTTTATCGCATCAAAGAGGGCTTTTGCGGTTTTCTCAGACTGCTGGACATTAGATACAAAGTCTTTAGTGTCGGCTTCCATGATTAATTTGAATGTTAAATTTTTACCAGACATGCTGACCTCTAAATTTTAGGCAATAAAAAACCCGCCGAAGCGGGTAAACTCAAGTGTTAATAAACCATTCCAAGGGGTTAATTTGAAATTGATGTTAATTTTCCATTTGTGAAATGCAGATATTTTGACCCGGAATAAGGTGTTCTATACACCCATTGCTCAAACTCATTTTTAGCTGTGGTTGTTGTGTTGACTTTATCTGGGTAGCCCCATGTTGATTTCTCAGCCTCGGACTTTGTCATTCCAATGCGCGGTTCTTTCCTCGCATCACGTTCGGCTCTTTCTTTTTCTCTGGTTGCTTGCTGTCCTTTGATTGCAGCTTGAGATTGCTGAACTCGCGCATTCAATTCTTTACCTGGGCAAGGCTTTCCCTGATAAACCGTTTTTCCGTTTACAGTGCAGGTATAAACCTCAGCAGCGAAAGAACTTTGAATCAATAATACCGACGTCATCACTAATAATAATTTTTTCACAATAACC
>NZ_AFIE01000098.1 GCF_000214135.1 Acinetobacter sp. P8-3-8 | reverse complement strand
ATATGAACATGAAAAGATCGTATATTTTATTGGGGGTATTTGCATTATTACTTTTTATTGCTTTGCCTTTTTTAGCAAATGATGATTCAAATTCTCAAGCTGATCCAGTCCAGGCTTCAGCAAAAACTGTAGCCAGCAGCCAATCTGAGCAGTCGAAGAGAATTCAAATACAAACAGATTCACGTATTGCACTGAAGAACTTTCTAAAAGATCCAGATAGTGCCGAAATAAGAAATCATAATGGCAACTGCGGTGAGGTTAATAGCAAGAATAGTTTTGGAGGTTACACTGGATTTAGGCGCTTTATTGCAAGTCCAGCAATAGTTGCTGTTGAAGGTGAAAACATGGATTCAAGTGATTTTCAAAAAGCCTGGAGTCAGGTTTGCAAATGATGATCCATGAGCAATCAAAAATAGAAGCAAGCAACCATAAAGCATGGTTTCAGTCTACTTTTAATGCTGATGAGGTTGAACAATTGCACAATACTGGGGTTGAGTGTAATGCTGATAAAAGATTCTACAAATACGAAATTCTTGATATTTTTGGACATTTAAAAAATAGGAAATTAAAAAAATGTGAGGAATTACATCAAAAATTCGTTGAACGATATATATCATTAGTTCCGCTATTTCTGAGAAATCAGATAGATGTCGAATTAATAAAGACTGATGATTATTATGCTGCATGGTTTTTCAATAGACATTGCTTTTTTGAAGACTATAAGCAGGCGAAGAACAAACCAGCATGGGCTGGCGCGCATAAACTGTTGTGGTCACCCGTCATGGACAATCTCACACCGGATGAATGTAAGCTTTATAGCAACAAGATTTTTAATATAGATGATGATTTTTTGGAGCAAGCGGTATTGCACTGGGAGAAACCCAAACGTGGATGTCGGTGTGCATTACTGGTATTAAGGGGATCTTCGTTTAAGAAGGAATTCGAACTGGGAAGATGTGAGATGTGGACAAAAAAAGCACCTTAGGGTGCTTTTTTAATACCTAACCTATACCTGCTTTGGCGGGTTTTTTATTGCCTAAAATTTAGAGGTCAGCATGTCTGGTAAAAATTTAACATTCAAATTAATCATGGAAGCCGACACTAAAGGTTTTGTTGGCAATATTAAGCAATCAGAAGATGCGGCAAAGTCTGTTTTTAGCGCAATAAAGCAAGAATCAGAGCGGTTAAAACAAGCAACCACTGATGCTTCTAAAGAGATGGGAAATATTATCCCAAAAGGTACCAGTGAATTAGCGGACAAGCTCTCTCAATCTCTAAATGCTGCTACAGGTATTATTAAAGATGCTGGTGATAACGCAAAATCTACAGCAGGCAATTTTACTGATTTTGGCAATAAGACCGAAAAAGCCCTAGGTCAACTTAAGAGTGATTTGGCTCAGGCTAAGCAAAACCTTGAGGCGTTTTCAAAAACTAAAGCTTCACCTGCAGATATTGAAAAAGCACAAGTCCAGGTTGATCAACTTGAAAAAGAAGTTCAGCAAGCAGATCAGGCTTTTAGCGGATTTCAGGCAGAAGTGGGCAAAGCCAATACAAGCCTAAAAGAAACGGATACAGCTGCTCAGACGGCACAGAAGGGAATAGGGGTACTAAAAACCGGATTTACCGCCCTTATTGGTGTTATGGGCGGTATTGGTATTGGTTTGGGCCTTCGTGAATTAGCAGAGGCCGCGGATTCCTATACCAACCTATCTGTACGCATTCAGATTGCTACCCGTGAAGGAGGGGATTTCTCTTCTGCAATGGCAGGAGTTCATCAGGTAGCATTAGCCACTAATTCCAGTCTAGATGCTACAGCTAGCTTATTCACCCGATTGAATACAGTCGGCAAAGAAATGGGGATGACGCAGCAACAAGCGTTAGACCTTACTAAAACAGTTACCCAAGCAATTCAGATCGGTGGTGGTTCAGCTCAGGCTAGTGAAGCGGCTGTACAGCAATTCATCCAAGCCATGCAGGGCGGTGTTCTTCGCGGTGAAGAATTTAACTCCATTATGGAGAATGGTTATGGTCTTGCAGAGGCTTTAGCCAAAGGATTGGGAGTCACTACTGGTGAGCTCCGAAAAATGGCTGAAAATGGCGAGCTTTCGTCAGAGCGAGTTATCAAGGCCGTTCAAAGCCAGGCTACCCAGACCCAAGAAACCTACAACCAGTTTCCAACTACTATCAGTAACGCTCTACAGCGTATAGCTACATCGTGGCAGATTGTAATTGGTGAAATGGATCAGGCTAATGGTTCGAGTGCCGCTGTTGCTGATGCCTTGGTTGTAGTAGCTGATAATCTGGGAATTATAAAAGTATTCTTGGATGATGTTGGTCTTGGTCTTGCTTCGTTAATTGGGGATTTGCAAGGCGGGATTGATGCAAGCACTATTGATGCCTTCAAAAATGCCATATCTGCTGCTTATGATGCGGTTAAGGATCTGGTAACCCAGGTATATGAGTTTGGTGTGGTTGTTCTCGATACTCTTGGCACATCAATAACAAACACGTTATCTATTTTTTCCTCGTTCACAGGAGGGGTTTCATCTGCAGGTGAACAAGTTAGCTTCTTGGAGCGAATTTTCCAAGGACTGGGAATTACATTTGGCTTTGTAAGCGATGGTCTTACAGCAATCGGTATTATCCTTAAAGTTGCGACAGGCAACTTCTTTATGCTTGCCTCTGCTGCAAACAGTGCTATGGCTGCACTTACTTGGGGGGATGTAAGTAAACAGTTCGCAGCCAATGCCGACTTGATGAAAGACAAAGCCAAGGAGTATTACGCTGAAGCTGATCGTGAGGCCCAAGAGTTTCAGTCAAAGGGTGTACAACGCCTAAATGAGGCAGCTCAAACTCAAGGACAAAAAACAGCAGAAAGATTAGCTTTATCCAAGCAGGAGTTGGAGCAATTACTTTCTGATCAGCAATCAGAAGTTAATGGAAAAAAAGCTACGGAGTCCGAAAAGTTAAATGCGGTTCAGGCTTATGCCGAGGCTGCTATCAAAGCCAATGGCGGTGTCATGGATGGCGTGATGCAGGCCGATCTATTAACCAAGGGCTATATCGTTACCATCAATGAGGCGGGAAAGGTTAGTGTTCAGGCGAGTCAGAGTGCAGAACAGGCTGCTGAAAGTGCTGCTAAAAAGGAAGAAGCCTTAAAGCTGGCCAAGGAGAATGTTAAAAAAGCCGATGAAGAGTATCTGGCTTATCAGAAACAGGCTGCAGCTGAACGTGCAATTCTGGAACAGCAGATTGAACAAGCCAAAAAGTCTGGTGATTTAAACGCCTTAGCATCTGCCCAATCCTCAATTAATGCCATCAATGCTAAAGAAGCAGAGTTGGCCAATAACCGTGATTTACGAATTGCTGAATTAAATAAGGCTAATACCGGATCTGGCCAAGTGGCAGAAACGGCTTATTCAAGAGCATCTGCAGCTGCCAAGCTATTTGGTGTGGACCTTGATGTTTCGCTAAACAGGGTCTCCAAGTCATTTTCTAGTTCAGGGAATGAACTGGATGGACTCAAGACAAAGTTAGGTGAGGCAGGGTATACAGGTAAACAGGCTGGTGATGTGCTTTACCAAGCATGGGAGGAGTGGCTTAGCAAGGCTAAAAGCCAAGCGGAGATTGATGCAGCAAATGCCAAGATGCGTGAGTTTGAGGCACAAGGAGTATTCTCAACCAAGCAGGTTGAATTGGGTATTGTTGCAATAAAGAGAGCTACTTCTGAGTTACCTGATGTCTTAGATGAAACAGGAAAGGCTTTTGAGCGCCTTGGTATTAAAACCAAAGAGCAACTTCGATTGTCAGCCCAAATGGCATTGGCTGATTTTGAAACAGTACGCCAGAGTGGCCAGGCTACTCAAGCGGATCTTCAAAAGGCTTATGAAAAAACAATTCAGCTGGCGTATGCCTCGGGCGATGCTCAAAGTATCGCAGCA
>NZ_AFIE01000099.1 GCF_000214135.1 Acinetobacter sp. P8-3-8 | reverse complement strand
AATTAGAAAAAGCTCAACAGGCCAAAGAGCAGGCAGAGCGTGAACGTGATAATGCCCTAGCTGAACTTAAGCAATTCAAAGCACAAAAGCGTGCTGATGAAATTGCAGCTTTAGAAACTGAGCTGAAAACACAGTTCAGTGCTGAAGATAAAACAGCTTATACCAATATGGACGATTCAGTTTTTGCCTTCACGGCTAAGCAACTTCGTCAGTTCTCGGCAGGTAATACACAGCAGCCAGCTGCACAACAGCCGCAGCCTGCACCAAATGTAAATCCGGCATTTGCTCACCTGTTTAGCCATCAAGCTAATCCGGGGCAAGATGGCCAGTCGAATAATACCGACACTCACAAATTCACTTCTGGTGCACAAGCATTCGCAGAACAAAACAAGGGGAAATAATTCATGAGCCAGGTTATTCCAAAAATTACGGTCCAGTCTAAAAAGCTGGTCCTAGACAATGAAAAGTTACGACGTGCCAATGCCAAAGTAACTACCGCTACAGCCTATAAAAAAGGTGACTTACTTACACTTTCAGATGCGAATGTACTCACACACGCTACTGATGAAAAAACATGGGATGTGATTTGTGGCCAAGACGTTACGGCTGCAGAAGCCACAATCAAGGCCGCTGATGGAATCGAAATTCCGGTCTACTACGGCGGAGTGTTCAGTATTGAAGCTGTATCTGTAAATGGAACCTTGCTGACTACTGCTCAATACGATGCAGCGCGTGCACAGGCAACTAAAAACAAAATCGAACTTTCTAAGGTGTAATTAACATGCCACAGTCTTTTAATATTGAAGGTGCTCCACTTGAACTTCTTGATGTGGGTGAGCTGGCACTGATCCACTCGAATTACCGTCCAATGGACACATGGCTTTTAGATAAGCTTTTCCCTAATCGCCCGTTATTCACGCGTGATGATGTGCCACTGGCTGAATTATCAGCTGAACATGATCTGGCACCACTGGTATCACCGCAACAGCCTGGTAAGCCATTTGATACTACTCAATCTGGTGAAGTACGCCACGTTAAACCGGCTTACTACAAGCCAAAGAATCAGGTCACTCCGGCAGAAACTTTTGAAATTGCCTTGCTTGAGCGTTTACGTACTGCAGGTATCATCTCAACTGGTAACCAGCGACTATCTGAGCAAGAGCAAATGATCATTGCTCAAATCTCAGTGATGAAGCGCAACCATGATGCGATTGATAACTCAGTCATGATGATGGCTATCGATTTACTGAAAAATGGTAAATACACGCTTCACTCAGATGATTATGAGCTCAACCTGGTGGATTACCGTCGTGATGCGTCTTTGACATATACGCCGTTGGTCAAATGGAATGAAGCGGGTGCCAAGCCAGTAACGGATATTCGCACCATGCTTGAACGTCAATTGGCTGCTGATGGTGGTGAAGCTAAGCTGTCTGTTATGTCTGGCTTGGTTTGGGCGGCTCTCTGGAACAATGAAGAATTCAAAAAAGAATTCATCACGCCATATGCGGGTATTTCTGTTCCAGTGAATCCAAGCTTTGGTGTAAAAGAATCAGCAACCTTCAAAGGAACCTTTGATGGAATCGAATTCTGGGTATATGACGCAACTTACCGTAACAAAGGTCAAGTGAAGCGCTTTATTCCTAAAGATTACTTCTCACTAATCTCTGATACCAATGGTTCGGTAGCTCACTGTAAGATCAAGAACATGCTGGCCAACGGCGTTGCTCAGCAGTACTTTGACCGTCAATGGTACTGTGAAGATCCAAGCGGCATCATGCTGATGACCGAATCTGCTCCACTGGTTGTGCCGTCTAATAAGAACGGTGTGGTTGGTGGTACTGGCTTTATCACCCTATAAGGAGCAAGACATGCCGAAGTACACAGCAAAACAATCCATCGGGCATTTTATGCCAGGTGATGAAATCAAAGGGCTTGAAGCTAAACAACTTCAGGCCCTTTTAGCATCTGGGGCTATTGAAGAATATCAAGAGCCGGAAGAGCCAGAAGCAGACAATACCGCTGCACGTTTGGCTGAACTTGAAAAAGCCAATGCTGAGCTAACCGCAGCAAATAAAACCTTAACTGAAGCCAATCGGGCAGTAGTTGCTGACAAGGTGAAGGTTGATCAAGAAGTTGCCGAGCTAAAAGCTAAAGTGGCTGAACTTGAAAAGGCAAAGTCTGCTGCAAAACCTAAAGCAGACCCAAAGCCTGCTGATGAAACCAAGTAGGTGATCTATGTATGCGATTGAATCAGATTTGATCGCACGATTTGGTGATGAGATTGAAAATCTAAAAACAATGCTTCCTTCTCAGTCCTCAGTAACTGATGCAATCCAGGATGCAACAGAGGAAATTAATGGTCACATCGGTGGTCGTTATCCTCTGCCGCTTCCCAATGTGCCGAGTAATTTGAAGCGCATGGCGTGTGATATCGCACGTTATCGTCTTTACTTCCAGCAGCCCACCGAAGAGGTGCGACAGCGTTATGAGGATGCAATCGCATTCTTAAAGCGCGTTGCTGACAACAAGGCACATTTGCAGATCCAGTTGCCTGAAACAAGCCAGATCGTGGATGACCAACCCAAAGGGCGACCTTCGACGGCGCCAGTCGGTACTTCGTATACCGGTGGTGTATTTGGAGATTCTGTCCTGGACCAGATGCCCAGCTTGAAGTGAGGTGCTTATGGCTTTTGCAATAACCATTCGAGCTGATAGCTCACCTATTGAAGCGGTGCTGAGTCAATTAGGTGACTTTGATTCACTCAAGAGCCAGTTGTTTGATGAGATTGGTGCTGGGCTGGTCAACAGTACTCAGCATCGGTTTCTAACTGGTACCGATGTTGATGGTAATCCATGGAAGATTTCATGGCGTGCACGTATGCAAGGCGGTGAAACACTGCGTGATACTGGCCGCCTGATGAATTCCTACACACACAATGTACTTTCAAGTGGTGTGGAAGTGGGCACTGATGTTGCGTACGCACCACATCTGCATTACGGCGCAACAATCCTGCCCAAGAATGGCCAGTACATTACTTTTGCAGTGGGTGGTCAATATCGGAAGGTAAAGCAGTCAGTTTTACCACCACGGACTCAACTCGGTCTTGATGCGGAAGATGAAGTCATGGTTTTGGATATTGTCGGGAGTTTTATAGATGAGCACCTTCTTCGCGGTACGTGATGAGATTGCAGAAAAGCTGAAAGAAATTCCAGAATTTCTAAAGATCTATACGCCGTTGAATTCAGTCAGCGTAACAGAGATGTCGCAAGTCACGCCGTCGGCACATGTCAATTTTGTTCGTATAGATAAAAAGGCAAGTGCAGGTCGTGGAAGCATCAACCAGATCGGTCAGCAATGGGCGGTTACGGTGGCATGTCGCAATGCTCAATCTCAAATGACCGATGGACGTGCTGTAAGTGATGAAGCCGGGCTTTTGACTGAAAAAGTTATTCAACTTCTGTCAGGCTGGCAGCCTCAAGCATCGCGTACTGCACTAGATTTCATATCAGTTCGAGATGGCTACAGTCCAGGCTTTGCATACATCACTATTATTTTTGAATCACAGAAATTCATTTAGGAGCCAGTCATGGCAAAACAATATAAGGCAACTCAGCCTGTCGGCCGCTTTCAAAAAGGCGATATGGTCGGCGGACTGGACGATGTTCAAATTAAAAAATTAGTGGCAGATGGTGTGATTCAGGAAGTACCTGAAGCTAAAGCCGCTGCTCCAGCCAAGAAAACCACAGGGGATGAAAAGTAATGGCTAAAAAGAATTATATCTCTTTGCAAGGTAAGTTTTACTTATCTGAGATTGTGAATGATGTTGCTGGTGCTATGCGTCATCTTGGTAACG
>NZ_AFIE01000100.1 GCF_000214135.1 Acinetobacter sp. P8-3-8 | reverse complement strand
AGCGTGTTCTTCGACTGCCTTTTGAAATAAATAAATCTTTCGCTGTAGCTCAATCTCTGTTAAAATTTTATGCATATTCATTTCCATCTCGTTTTGAATATATGAAGCCTGATCTAAACCGTCAGGCTTTTTTAATATCCGAGTTTTTCTTTCCGTTCACTGATTTCGTCATGAAACAAATCATCAACTGTTTCAATTCGATTCATCCAGCTCTTTGACATAACAAGAAGTGCTTCAACTCTTGATTTATCAATACTTTGATATTCTTTAGGCACGACCTTTAAACCAAGACAGCTCAATAACTCGCAAAACAATTCAATTTCGTTCAAGCCATTGTTTTTCTTGTCTGTTTTCATTCTTGTAACTGTGCTTGGATCAACACCAAGTTGCTCAGCAATTTCTTTTTGATTGCTCGAGTCAAGTCCGTGCAATATGCGTGATGCGTCATTTCTGGCGCTTGCACTTAATTCAATTGATACTTTGCTCATGGTGGTTCCTAAGCAGTTAAGGTTTGAAATTCTTTTAACGATGGACACAACTCAGTCGCTTTAAATTTTCCATCTGTAGCTTTTTCGGCACGCATGGCAACAAGCTCGGACATACTCCTTGTCCCTCTCACCCATGCTGAGACCGCTGGCTGTTTTACTTGTAGTGCGTTGGCAGTGCTTTCTTGGCTGCCAAAATGCTCAACAAGTAGCTGAAACTTATTATTAGTTTGCTCACTCATAGTTATATCTCCAAAAGATATAATCCATATTATAACTATAGTTATTTACAGTCAATAGTTATAGTTATTTGATTATATATAACCTAGGTTATATATTGTTATAAATATTTAAGGTGTGTTGTTATGTCACTTAAGGAACGCTTGAAAGAATCAAGAAAAAAAGCAGGAAAGACACAAGCGGAAGTTGCAGAAGCTGTAAAAATCTCCCAACCTGCATATCAAGCTCTTGAATCAGGAAGAAATCAAAAATCTGCATTTCTCCCTATGATTGCTCAATTTTTAGGTGTTGATCCTTATTGGCTTACAACTGGTAGTTCAGCCGATACCTTTGAAGCAAAGGACCTGCATAAACCTACTGTTGTTGAATATGACTCAGATAATGAATTTGTTTGGATCGATGTAGTAGAGGCTAATTTTTCCTGCGGTACTGGCGAATCTATAGAATTTCACTTTGATGTTATTAACGGAAAATTTCCGTTTTCACCTGCATTTATGAGAGATAAAGGTGTTACTGAAAAGACAATGAAAATCATCAAAGCTAAAGGCGATAGTATGGCTGATTTCATCAAAGATGGTGATTTGGTTGGTATTAACCTTGCCCAAACTGAAATTATTGATGGTGAAATTTATGCTTTTTATTTCGCTGGTGAAGGAATGATTAAGCAAATATTCAAAGAGGCAGACGGGTCATTAATTCTTCATAGTTTGAATGAAAAATATAGAGACAAAATAGTAACTGAGGATAATGGTTCTAATTTTAAAGTAATGGGACGTCAATTTTGGCGAGCTGGATAATTAAAACACCTTAAAGAAAAGAGAACATTATGATAGCAACACTTAATAAATCTAAAACTGCGCTAACAATTAATCGCCAAGAATTTAAATTGGCATTAGATAAAATTGGCTCAGGAATTGACAAACAAATAGCCTCTCTTAAAAAAGCTAAACAAAGCTATGATGCTGCGGAAATCGCACGCGAGGTCATTACTGAAGCAAACATCTTTGAAGCCATTATTGAAGGCTTTAACGAAGCTGAAGAAACTAGTCTGAAGTTAGCTGACATAACAAATCTTGAAGTTGCTCAGGGATGGGTGGATGAGTTTTTAGAAAAATATTCAAATGCATAAATAAAAAACTGCGAACCCGACGCAAATAATAACTTGCTAAATATTAGGTGTAGGTATATGAGTGAATCAACTGATAAATTTACTTGGGCTAGAGCATTTCGTGATATTGGTGTTAAATCTATATCATCAGGGCAATTCCCTATTTTTTGCCTCTTCATCTTGCTTTTAATTATTTTGGCTATTCGGAATAAGGTGTGGAATCTTCCACTGGTAAAGGTGGATATCTATATGGTTTCAAGTGTGGAAATCTCTCTGTACAAGTAACACAAATAGATGAGTAATCGAATGGTGTTAATAAGCGCAAACAACATTCACAGCGAATTATGCTTTCAAGTAAATCATCAAACTCTTTCGCTGTTATTTCAACATTTGGGTCCATATTCAAAGAAGGATAAGGCGGTTTATGGTGTTTGTTAAACAATAATCTAGCCCTTAATGTTTCAAAGTTATATCCACGTCCTTGACGGTTAATAACCTTAGCTACACCATTTAATGCTTCTGTATAGCCATTTGTTACTCGATAGTCAAAGTAGTTAAGAATTTCATTGCGCCACTCTTTAAAGATCGTTATTAAGGGCTTGAAATCTTTTTTAGACTTATTCATTTCTGGTGGGACCGTAGCTAGCCATTCATTTAGTAAGTCTTCAGCTTCTTGTCGAGTGGGCATTTCATAGATCAAGTAGAATAGCTCTTTAAGTCCATGTGCTATAGCAATATCAGGCTCATTCTCAAGCCACATATCTACGTTATATTTGCCTTTTTCATCCAAGTTCTTGTAACGCATACGAAGTAGTGATTTTCTTCGCATCCAGTCGCGCCCAATAGCCTTTACACGGTCTTTAGATAAATTTATGCGAATACCATCCATTGCTTGGTTCGCCATTCTAACAACATGAAATTTATCAACAACGATTGCTGCATTTGGATAGACTGCACTCACTACTGACTTATAACCAGTCCACATATCCATCGCAACAACCTGAACAGGATCATCTCGATGTTTCCAAAGATAATCTGATATCGTGGGCTTTTCCCTATTTATGAGCATATCAATAGGTTTTCGTTTTTCTATATCAGTGATAATGAAGCGCATTTCACCATCAATTTTGGTTTCATCTATACCAACCATTTTAGGTAATACTGGTTTGTAATTTGTTGTGAGGAAATTAATATAGTCATGAGCTATTGAACGAATAGACTTCTCATCACAACCAATATTTTCAGCAATACGTGTAAAAGTATCTTTGAGGCATTGCGATTGAATGTATCTAACACAACGCACTGTCATGCGCATTTCAGGATGAATATCTGTCACAGGCTGAATAAACGTTCCGCCACAGTCTTTGCAGCGGTATCTTTTAAGAATCGCATTTACGATAACTGGTGACCCACGAACAGGGCTATCACGATATGCAACTGGCTTTGGTCCATGTTTATAAAACGACTGAGAACCGCATTTTAAACAGGAAGCTGGTTGAACCAGGTATTCAGCCTTGATAACTAGTTCATCACCTTGTTCAACACTTAATACAGCCCAATTTGAAAGGCTAAGGATGTCAGTCAATGGACTGTTCCTGCTCACCACCAATAATCGCAGTTACCAATGCTTCTCCAAAATTATCAACCAGAGTCCCAGTACACTCTTCACAATGAAAAACACCTTTCTGCCCTTTAGGGTTTTGGCGAGTTAAAAGAATATAATCTACACTTCCACACATGTCACATTTCACCATACTAAACCACCCCACTTTTAAGTCTATTAGTTAATATCTCTTCTAACTCATCGCCCGTAACAATCATTGCATCAGGCCAATATTCTGGACTTGTTCGATCGGGAAGTTCGGCTACATCTTGTATCACTATGTTTATTAAACTATCTATTTCTTGTTCAGTCATTTCAATTATTCCACACGATATTCCGAAATAAGAATATAGCACAGTTTAATTAATTACACACGATATTCCGAATAGCC
>NZ_AFIE01000101.1 GCF_000214135.1 Acinetobacter sp. P8-3-8 | reverse complement strand
TGTTACCAAGATGACGCATAGCACCAGCAACACCATTCACAATCTCAGATAAGTAAAACTTACCTTGCAAAGAGATATAATTCTTTTTAGCCATTACTTTTCATCCCCTATGGTTTTCTTGGCTGGAGCAGCGGCTTTAGCTTCAGGTACTTCCTGAATCACACCATCTGCCACTAATTTTTTAATTTGAACATCGTCCAGTCCGCCGACCATATCGCCTTTTTGAAAGCGGCCGACAGGCTGAGTTGCCTTATATTGTTTTGCCATGACTGGCTCCTAAATGAATAATGATGATTCGAATACCATCGTGATATAGACACAGGTTGGTGAGAAATCTTCACTGATGCGTACCAGTGATAATGGTCGAGTACTTGACTCTGGTCGCCAGCCACTTAAAAGCGGAATAACCTTGGCTACCAGTTCACCCGCCTTATCGATTGCCTTGGACCCATCTGACAACTGTGAAGCCGCATGACGCTCAACAATCGTGATATCCCACTCTTGTTTCAGTGCATTAATGCTGCCTCTGCCAGCCTCATCAGCCTTACGAATGCGCAAATAGTTCACATGAGCACATGGAGTGATTTGGGATAATTCTGAGGTACTGCCGATATTGATCGGGGTATAAATCTTTTTGAACTCTGGAATCTCCTCCAGTTTCTTTGCAATTTCAGCTCTTACGGCGAAGAAATTACTCATCAAGTATTACTCCCTCAATCGAATTCAAAATACTTTGCTCCTCGTCCTCGGTGATACCCAGCCATGGTCGACGCGGCATTTTGACCGTATACGCCTTGCCCATGGTCTCTTGCATAAAGTTAGAGCGTCTACGTTTCACAAAACGATTGCCGACTTCACCAGTACGCATGTTTTGACGGAAGAATGTTTTTCGCGTTCTTGCTTCATGTTTGATTTCACCACCGAAGTGATGAATCGCCCCATACTCTACATCTGTACCAATTTCTACACCGTCAGCAAGGACGTTATAAGTAATAGAATTCATTAGTCGTGATGTATCACGCAAGGTGGTACCACCCTCACGCATTACTCGTATAGATAGTGGCCATTTACCCTCTAAGCCTTCACCTCCAATCCAGCGAGAGCGAATACCTTCGGTGATAATGTTGCCAATGTCTTCGAATAATTCACTTTTGCGTTGTTCAAAATCAGAAAGGTTTTTGAGGATTGCTAAAATAGGTGAATCACCATCAACATCAATTGAAATTGCTACACCACTCATAAACACCTCACTTCATGCTAGGCATCATGTCTAAAGTGGAATCTCCAAACACACCGCCTGTATAAGTTGTGCCAATTGGCACAGTAGATGGTTTATTTTTCGGTTGATCTTCAACAATCTCTTGTGTTTCAGCATCCTGAATCTGCAAGTCTGCTTTCTTATCCTGCACGCGCTTCAGAAAAGCAATGGCATCGTCATAAAGCTTGGTGACGTGCTCGGAAGGCTGCTCAAAGTAGAGACGATAGCGTGCAATGTCACATGCTATCCGGTTTAAGTTACTTGGCACATTTGGTAGAGGTAAAGGATAGCGGCCACCGATGTAGCCGTTTATCTCTTCTGTAGCATCCTGTAGAGCAGTTTGCACCACATCTACAGTTTCACTACCATCATCAGGAACCATCAACTTAAGGTTTTCGATCTGCTGCGCACCAAACCGTCTTTTTAAATCTGCTTCAGTCGCATACATAAGACTTACTCAGCTGTCGAACGAGTACGGCGTGCAGGCTTTTCCTGAGTTTCCTCTTGATCGGCTTCCACTTCTTTAATCGCACCCATAACTAAAAGGGCCTTAGCACGTTCTGCACTAAGACCATCGACTGTTTCGCCCGGTAGGTGCTGACCTACGGACTGCGTTGCAATATATTTAGCCATACGTCACTCCTTAGACTGTGATGAAGCCAGTACCACCGCAGATGCCATTTTTATTTGATGGCACAACCAGTGGAGCTGATTCAGTCATAAGTAAAATGCCGCTTGGATCTTCTTCATACCATTGACGATCAAAGTATTCTAAAGCCAAGCCATTTGCATGGATGTTTTCGATCTTACATTGCGTCACATAACCATTGGTGTCAGAAATAAGTGCAAAGTAATCCACTGGAATGAAGCGTTTCACCTGCCCTTTGTGGCGGTATGTTGCGTCATAAGTCCAAATTTCAATATCACCCAAGTAGCCTTTGAACTTCGCAGAACGTGAGGCGTTTAGACCAGGGCGATAAGGAACGCTAATACCTGCATACGGCTCAACAAACTTAGCTTTAAATGCCGCATTCTTTTCCAGCGCTGACCATACTTTGCCAGTCGTAAGAATCATGGTCGCATCACCACCATTTTCATCCAACATGCGTTGTGCCATGGTTTCAATGTCTTCAACAGGAGTAGCACCTGCTTGATCCCATGCGATTGTTGGAGTAAATGCAAGCGAAGCTTCACGACCAAAAGACACCACATTTTTGGTGTAGTCGTCCGACTCAAGCACAATTCGACCGGTTGTCACCAATTCAGTAGCCATTAAGATTTTACGATTATCAATCGAGTCATGGTTGCGCTTCATGGTTTCAATTTGAGCAATCATGTATTGCTCTGATGTGCTTAACTGATTGTTACCAGTTGAGATAATGCCAGCATCACGTAAACGCGCCAATAAAGCGGTATCCCAAGCTGTTGCAGGTGTGACTTGATTCTTTGGTTTTAAGTAAGCTGGCTGCACATGGCTTACTTGAATTGCTGTGGTGCGGTCAAACGGCTTACCTGGCACCTGTGGAGCCACCAATGGAGCAATGTCTGATTCAGTTTCCAGCTCGGCAATAGGCACCACATTTGTCGTGAATGATTTGCGACGAGGAAATAACTTGTCTAAAAGCCATGTATCCATCGGCTCATAATTTGAATGAATTAATGCTAATTCATCAACGCCCAATAGCTCCAGCGGAGCACCATCAATAGTAAAACTTTGTGGCATGATTTACACCTTTGATAATTCAATGTTGTTTTTAGATGCTTTAGCGCGTGCTGCATCGTATTTGCTTGTTGCGAGTGCTGTGCCAGCAATTGATACAGCCTCAATATTGAACACCCCACCATTATAAACAGGGATTTCAGTACCGTTTGCAGCTGCTGCAGTTGCTTGTGCAGCTGTCAGTGTTGCACCGCAAATAACGTCCCAACTTGACTCATCGGCCGCCTGGGTGAGCACATTTGCCGCAGATAGTGCCAATAAATCACCCTCTTTGTATGCTGTGGCAGTTGTGACCTTGGCATTAACACGGCGGGTTTTTCCCACATCCAAATTAAACGGACGTGATTCATGTGTAGCTGAAACAGTAGTCATGGATTACTTCCCCTTTTGCTGAGCTGCAAATGCTTTAGCGCCTGCAGATAATTGATGCTCTTGATTGCCCGATGATTGCGTCCCACCCTGACCACCATTTGCCTGATGGCTAAACAGATGCGATGGCAGGCCTTGTCTTTGTGGTTCTGGTTTTGTCGAAAATTGGCGTAATTGCTTTGCCGAGAATGCAAAGGCAGCATCGTCAAGCTTCGCCATTTCAGCAGCATCTTCAGCGCTGAACTCTTTACCTAGGTCCTTAGCCAAAGCGCTGATTTCAGCTTCACGTTTTGCTGCTGCGAATTGTTTGTTTTGTTCAGTCAGAGTATTCACCTGACCTTCCAATTCTTGAATTTTGGCTTTCGCCTGTTCTAACT
>NZ_AFIE01000102.1 GCF_000214135.1 Acinetobacter sp. P8-3-8 | reverse complement strand
GAAACCAAGTCCCTTCTCCCTCAGGGAGAAGGTTTGGATGAGGGGGTAAATTAAAACTTAGTATTTATAAGTCTCAGACTTAAACGGACCTTCAACAGCAACGCCAAGGTAATCAGCTTGTTCTGGAGTCAATTGAGTAAGAACACCACCAAAACCTGCAACCATTGCAGCAGCAACTTCTTCATCTAATTTCTTAGGTAGTAGTTCTACACGAATAGACGCTTGTTTTTGGTCTTCTGGTAGATCAGCAAATTTTTCAGCGAATAAATGCATTTGACCTAAGACTTGGTTTGCAAATGAGCCATCCATAACACGTGAAGGGTGACCTGTTGCATTACCCAAGTTCACTAAACGACCTTCAGAAAGCAAGATTAAATAATCATTTTCGTTTTCTGTACGATACACTTGGTGTACTTGAGGTTTAACTTCAACCCATTTGTAACCACGTAAATAATTGGTATCGATTTCAGTGTCGAAGTGACCAATATTACATACTACAGAACCTGCTTTTAATGTATCTAACATTGCAGCATCACAAACGTGGTAGTTACCAGTCGTTGTTACGATCAAATCAGTATTTTGAAGAAGATCTAGGTTAATGTCTTCTTTCTTGCCAGTTTGAACGCCGTTTTTGTACGGAGAAACAACTTCATAACCATCCATACATGCTTGCATTGCACAGATTGGATCAATTTCAGTTACACGTACAATCATGCCTTCTTGGCGAAGTGATTGAGCAGAACCTTTACCTACGTCACCATAACCGATCACAAGTGCACGACGACCAGATAAAAGCATATCTGTACCACGTTTGATTGCATCGTTTAGTGAGTGACGGCAACCATATTTGTTGTCGTTTTTAGACTTAGTTACAGAGTCGTTTACGTTAATCGCAGGAACTTTCAAAGTACCATCACGGAACATTTCATGCAGACGCTGTACGCCTGTCGTTGTTTCTTCAGTGATACCGTGGATTTTAGCAATCAATTCAGGATATTTTTCATGAACAACAGCAGTTAAATCACCGCCATCATCTAAAATCATGTTGGCATCCCAAGGTGTGCCATTCACATTGATTTGTTGTTCAAGACACCACATGTATTCTTCTTCAGTTTCGCCTTTCCAAGCAAATACAGGAACACCAGAAGCAGCAATTGCAGCAGCAGCGTGGTCTTGAGTAGAGAAAATGTTACATGAAGTCCAACGAACTTCTGCACCTAATTCAACTAGGGTTTCAATAAGTACAGCAGTTTGAATGGTCATATGAATACAACCAAGGATTTTAGCACCAGCAAGTGGTTTAGCAGCAGCATAACGTTTACGTAAGCCCATCAAAGCTGGCATTTCTGCTTCAGCAAGTTTGATTTCTTTACGGCCGTAGTCTGCTAGAGAAATATCAGCAACTTTATAATCTGTAAATGAAGCATTAACCGCGTTCATCACGATCTCCTTTATTAATAAAAAATAATTGATCATTCAGTTCGCGGATGCCGTTGTTGATTAAAACCAGTATTCACAGAAATTTTAACCGAATCGTCGAGCCTAGCGATTTCACATTTATGTGCCTGTGAAAAAGTCGCAGCATCCCTCGACTGGAGGCTATTGTACCGATATTTTAATTTTGTTCCAATGTTGATTGTATAAAAACCTATCAATTAAGGTGAATGAGGAGTTGTGTTGTAAACTAGCAATAAGTAGAGAGAATCCGTTAAATGCTTCTGTTGTAGCAATGGTCTGCATTTAAATAAAATGAATGATGAGTCATCTCTATTTATTAAGTTATTAGGATGGAATTGGGAGTATAGCGTTTATGAATATTGTGCAAATTATTGATCAGCATACTTTTGCCTTAAAACGTGCAATTGAGCTGGCATCGGTCGCACAGCGTAAAAGTCTCGTTATTGCCATCTATGGGTTTTATCAACGACTTCCTCATTTTAAAAATATCATCGAGCGTCATTATCAAATTCGTATTGATAACAAACAATTATTTAAAGACATCGAACAGGAAAACCTAAGTACTTATCAAAATCAAATTAAACTCGCGAATGCTGCTGTAGATGAATATGCGGAAGATTATGAAGAATTAGAAGCAACTCAAATGATTGCTTTAGATGCATTTTCGATGATGGTTTCGAATCAAAAAAATTCTAAAAATTTGGTTGCACTTTTTAGTAGTGTGATTGAAGTGCTCGATTATTATGAAAATTTCTCAGAAGATTCTGCATTTTGGAATCAAATTTTAGAGCAAGAGATTACATTTCAAAAGCAAATAATGAATGAAATTTCTGAAAATGTTATTGTTGATGAATCGATTTATGCACAGCGTTATCAGCACATAGAATTTCCTGATTTGGACTAAGCAGATTAAACAAATGAAAATAATATTATTAATCACTTCGATTGGAATAACATCTTCTGTTTTCGCCAACGACTCCACAGGCTATGTGGGTACAGGGGGGATTGAATATCTCAAAAACAAAAATATTGCGATGCAAAGTGAAGACTTATTCATTAGCAAAAAAAAGATTAAAGTGGATTATCAATTTAAAAATCTAAGTCAGCATGATATTACTGAAACAGTGTTGTTCCCATTACCAAAAGTGCAGAATTATATTGAAACTGATTATGCAGATGCGAGTGGATTGGTAGAAAGTTTTAAAGTTACTGTGAATGGTAAAGTGCTTAAGCCTAAAATTCATGTCCGTGCTTTTTTACCAAGTAATGAGCACCAATATGTCCAAGATGAAGACTTTCAAGGAGATGTTACAACAGCATTACTTGGTTGTGGATTAACAGAACAAGAATTAATGTCGCCTTGGAAAAAAGAGGATACAGATCATGAAATCAAGGTCGTTCAAAAAATTGCAGCTTGTTCTGATCCAAAAGTTCAGAAATTACTAAAAATACAAGATGATGATTATATTCGTTGGCAATCGCAGGTAATTTATAGCTGGCAACAAACGTTTAAAGCAAATGCGATCACTCAGGTATCACATCAGTATCAACCTTTGGTTGGCGGCTCAGTTTCACTTTATCCTGATGAATATAATCAACAATTTTGTATGGATAAAAATTTCAAACAAGGTTTAAAAAGAGCACAATCTGAACATGCGCCATTTAGTGCATTGAGTTATATTTTAAAGACAGGTGCGAATTGGGCGAAACCGATTCAGAATTTCAAACTCACCATAGAACGTGAACCCAATGAGTTGGTTTCTTTTTGTTGGAATGGGGAAGTGAAAAAAATCAGTGCAACTCAATTTCAAATGGTCGAGAAAAACTTTATTCCTAAACAGGATTTAGATGTGATTTTTGTCTATTTACATGATAAATAAAACATAAAAAGCCTATGTAAAAATTAATGCTGATCAGTTAAGAGCAATTTAGTGATTACTCATTAACCTGAGTTCGGGATAAGATATGTTCCCAACTATATGATACGCGGAAATGTCAGTCGCATTGTTCGAGGCAGGGCTACATCTGTAATATACTGTTTTTGCGATATATTAGGTACTTGATAGTATCTGTCGAGTTGGCGACTGACAAATGGTTTTGCCTACTTTTCCCGAAAGAAAAGTAGGTCGAACCGAAGGTTAATCCTTGCATCTGACTTTAAACGGTGAGACTCCGCTGTGCCTGATCTATCTTTTCAATAATTTACATCAAAATTTATCCCGAACTGACGTTCATTA
>NZ_AFIE01000103.1 GCF_000214135.1 Acinetobacter sp. P8-3-8 | reverse complement strand
TGACTAGGTCTTAATTGAGAAGGGCTGTGTTGCACAAACCTAGCATCAAAAGCTTATTCAGCAATATAATTTCAAAATGAATAAGCCTGCCTCTAAAATCTACCGTACAACCAATTGGTCATCCTATAACCGAGCCTTAATTAACCGAGGTAATATTTCCATTTGGTTTGATCCAAAGACTCAGTGGTATGCACAATCACAAGGCAAGCAAGGTCGAAATCAAACCTACTCCGATACAGCGATTCAATGCTGCTCAATGATCAAATTACTATTCCGACTCTCTTTACGTATGGTCACAGGTTTTGTTCAAAGTCTGATTAAACTCTCCGGATTAGATTGGACAGCTCCGGATTATTCCACCCTTTGTCGTAGACAAAAGCATATTGATATTGCGATTAGCTATCAAAAAAGTAGTGATGGACTGCATCTACTCGTAGACTCTACTGGTTTGAAGTTTCTTGGTGAAGGTGAATGGAAACGCAAGAAACATGGGGCTGAATATCGTCGCCAATGGCGTAAGCTTCACATTGCTATGGATGCTAAAACCCTGCAAATACGTGCAGTACAACTCACCATAAATAATGTCAGTGATTCTCAAGTACTCGAAGATTTACTTGCTCAAATTCCCTTGGATGAACCAATTGATTCTGTTTATACAGATGGTGCTTATGACACAAAGCACTGCCGACAAGTCATTTTAGATCGAGATGCACATGCGATCATTCCACCTAGAAAGAATGCAAAGCCTTGGAAGGATCAGCAAGCGAGGTCTATAGAGCGGAATGAATTATTAAAGACAGTCAAACGGCTAGGCAGATCGCTTTGGAAAAAGTGGTCTGGTTATCACCGTCGAAGTTTGGTTGAAACCAAGATGCATTGCATCAAATTATTAGGCGATAAATTAACAGCGCGGAGTTTTCCAAGTCAGGTGAATGAGATCCATGCACGCATGGCAGTTTTGAATAAATTCACAGAATTAGGTCGCCCTCATACCCAAGTTGTCTCTTAAATTTGAGTAGCTTAAGGGAAATCAGCCTTTCAAACCTTTATGCAACAAAGCCGGCCGAAAGTATGTCAGGTATTTGAAATGCTGATTCAGGACGGTATCCTCAATAGTAATCAGGTTTTAAGTGGTTTACCCCATCCTTCGGGAGCCAATGCGGAGCGAATAGCGTATTTTCTCGGGAATAAGCCTAAAGAATTACTATCATCTAAAACGAATCCAGAGTTATTGGATAAAGCGAAAGCTGAAATCATTAAGAAACTTGAACGCCTGGAAATGTAGTGACTATCCATACAGGCATGGAACATGACTGTTCACGTAAAAAGCCCAATCTAGTGTGATCGGGCTTTTTGTTGTGTAATTATATGATTGATTTTAAATGAAAAATTAAAATAATTTCGTATAAGGTGTATTATGTTAATTTTAGAGAAACTACTAAATTATATTGAGTTGTAAATAGTTGAAATTCCGTTAAGATATTTTGGATTAAATTCTATTCCTAGATAGCATTCGTGTTGACTCATCTCTCCAAAAAACTTTGGTTTTGTTTTCTTATGGTTTTTGCCATAGGATGGAGTAGTGTGTCTGTTGCATCAGTAAAGATAATGCATATCAATATGCAAACTGAAATGAGCCAAGATCATTGTTTAGATCAAGCACAGCAAGTCACTCAACATGGTATTAATCACGAAGTACAGACGAATACCGATTGCCATAATCATTTAGCTATTAATCAGAATATAGATCACAAAAAGTGTCAGGAATGTTCTAGCTTATCCTGCCAGACAGAGATCTCATGTCTTCATTCTTTGCAAAGCTCGCTAGATCCCCTAGATACCTTCTATTCTATAGATCAGCCTAATTTTTATGGCACTGTTGCAAATAGAGATTTGAGTCGATGATGTTCCCTTTAAAAAGTACTTAGAGACCGAAAACCCTGTTGATTAGACACACTTCACCCTGAGGCTGACCATAATAAAATGACGATGCTTGTCCTTTACGTAGTGCACGCATGACTTCAATACCTTTAATTGTGGCATAAGCCGTCTTCATAGATTTGAATCCTAATGTGGCCCTGATGATCCGCTTTAGCTTGCCATGATCACATTCAATCACGTTATTTTTATACTTAATCTGCCTGTGCTCAAGGTCTGGTGGACATTTACCTTCCCGTTTTAACCGTGATAAAGCACGTCCATATGTGGGTGCTTTATCCGTGTTGATCACTTGTGGAATTTGCCACTTCTTCACATTATTTAAAATTTTTCCAAGAAAACAATATGCTGATTTGGTATTACGTCTAGAAGAAAGATAAAAATCAATGGTATCGCCACGTTGATCGACTGCACGATACAGATAAGACCATCGTCCATTCACTTTTACATAGGTTTCATCAATATGCCACGAGCTCAGATCTGTAGGATTACGCCAATACCAGCGTAAACGTTTTTCTATTTCAGGAGCATAACGTTGAACCCAACGGTAAATAGTCGTGTGATCAACATTCACACCCCGTTCGGCCAGCATTTCCTGCAGTTCACGATAGCTAATGCCATATTTACAATACCAGCGCACAGCCCAAAGAATGATTTCGCCCTGAAAATGCCGACCATGGAAAGGATTCATATGCTGCACCTTTAGCTAAAACAGTCTTCAACTTACCATTCGTGGTTATTTGCAACAGTGCCCTTCAGCTTACCATTCGTGGTTATTTGCAACAGTGCCGTAATTCCACCCAGGAAGAATGCCAAGCCCTGGAAAGATTCTAAAATCAGTTCAATAGAACGAAATGAGTTACTTCAAACGGTTAAGCATTTAGGCAGAACCCTATGGAAAAAATGGTCGGGCTATCACCGTCGCAGTTTGGTGGAAACCAAGATGCATTGCATCAAATTATTAGGAGATAAGCTGACGGCAAGACATTTTCAAAGTCAGGTCAATGAAGTTCATGCGCGTGTGGCAGTTCTGAATAGATTTACGGAATTAGGTAGACCTCACACCCAAGTTGTCACTTAAATTTGAATGGATTGGGGAAAACTCAGCTTTTGAATGTTTATGCAACAAAGCCGGTTTTAGTTATAAACTTATTCATTCAGGAATTATATTGCTGAATGAATAAGTCTAATTGATTTATTTATGCAACCCAACTATTCATTTGATTCATTTGATTCATTTGATTCATTTGATTCATTTGATTCATTTGATTCATTTGATTCATTTGATTCATTTGATTCATTTGATTCATTTGATTCATTTGATTCATTTGATTCATTTGATTCATTTGATTCATTTGATTCATTATTTTTAACTTGTTTTTGTTTAGAATTTTCAACTTTAGAAGCTTTTAAATTCTTTTCAAGAAATAACAAGCCGCCATCTGCATAACTAAAACTTGCGATACTAAAGAATGCACTAATTAACAGTAA
>NZ_AFIE01000104.1 GCF_000214135.1 Acinetobacter sp. P8-3-8 | reverse complement strand
TTTTAACTGTACCTCAAGCCATTAAACTTCTTGGGGTTCACCGTTCAACTATATATAGAATGTTTGAAACTGGTGATTTAAAGAAAGTTAAGCTTGCACGATCCACAAGAGTTGAATTACCTGAACACCTTG
Source organism: Acinetobacter sp. P8-3-8 (assembly GCF_000214135.1). Taxonomy (GTDB): domain Bacteria; phylum Pseudomonadota; class Gammaproteobacteria; order Pseudomonadales; family Moraxellaceae; genus Acinetobacter. The sequence goes on along the minus strand of NZ_AFIE01000104.1, from coordinate 3,180 downwards.
CAAAAGCATACGATGAACAAATCAAAGCCCTTAATTTGTAAGGGCTTTTGCTTTTAATGAATCAAGATAATCAGACCAAGCCTGCATCATTATTGTTCTTTCATCTAAATATTTAGTCCTGTTGTACGCCCTGCCGTGCATGTCTCGAACCTGATGGCCCATTTGTTGCTCAATACGCTCAATCGGGAATTTTAAAACTTCATCTAATAAAGTACGTGCTGTCGCTCGAAAGCCATGCCCTGTTGTTTCACCATTTTTGAAACCAAGATTTTTAAGGGCTTTATTAATTGAGCTATCACTAAGAATTCGTGTTTTACCCCAATGATTGGCGAAACAATATTCACTGTGCCCGGTAATCACATGCAATTCTTTAAATAAGGCTAAAACTTGTTTTGACAAAGGTACAACAAGTTGAGTACCTAAGGCATTTTCTGTTTTTGATGGTGTATATGACCATGTAGCATTATCTAAGTCTATATCTACCCATTTCGCCATTCGTAATTCACCTGGGCGAACAAACACTTGAGGCAAGATTTTTAAAATATAACAGGTGATGATTGAGCCACGTTTATCATATCCATCTATATTTAATAATAGTTGCCCTAACGCTTCAGGATCTGTGACTGCTGAATGATGTTTTACTTTACCTGTTTTTAAAACACCTTGAATATCCATGGCGACATTGCGGTCACACATACCAAGCACAATTGCATATTTAAAAACTTGACTCGCCTTTGATCGCATCCGTCTTGCTGCTTCAAACTTCCCCTGTTTCTCATAAACCTGGCAAACGGTTAAAAGCTCACGTGCTGTAATTTCGTGAATAGGCCTTTTACCAATCGCATCAAATAAATGTTGATATGAAAATGCATTACGCGAAGCGGTTGAAGGCATGACGTTTTCAGTTTTCATGAATTCACGTGCAACTTGTTCAAAGGTATTTGCCAGTGCATTTTTAGCGTGATCTTGTTCTAGTTTTTTCTCAACCGATGGATCACGGTTTTCTGCAAGCATTTCACGGTACTCATCACGGTACTTTCTTGCGGTAGCTAGTGTGATACTTGGATAAACACCAATACTTAAAGTTGCTCTTTTTTTGGAAATTGGTCGAACATAATCAAAGCGCCAGTAGGTCCCTCCTTTTTTATCTATATATAAGTATAAACCGTTCCCATCTGATAATTTTTTAACTTTATCAGGGGATTTCTTTTGCGCTGCTATTTCAGCTTTGATCTTCGTATCTGTAAGACTTACAACTAATTTTGCCATTTTTACGGTACATTTTAATTAGGTTTTGCGGTATACCGTATAAAGTACCGTTAAATATATGAGAAATGGCGGTACATCATGCGACAAACTGCGACAATGAATTTGCTTGTATTCTTTTAATATAAAGGCTTTTGAGACAAATTGAAACAAGGAGGAACATCAAATTGGTACGCCCAGCGGGTACTTCGGAAAGTTTAAGCTTTTCTTATTATTCCTCATTATTACCTATTTTTTCTTTTCTTATTAGTTAGTTATCTTCATTGTTATAAGTCAATATTTGTTTTTATCTCATTATTCCTTATGATTGTGCGTAAAGGCATTACGCCAAATTTACGCCACGAACCTTTTGGGAATAATAATGGCCTCATTTAGACAAAGAGGTGACGCTTGGCGTGTTGAGATTAGTGTCAATGGTACTCGGGAAAGTGCGACATTTGATACAAAGACTCAGGCACGCGCATGGGCATCTAAACGAGAAACTGAACTAAGAGAACAAGCACTCGGAAAACTCCCCGATTATACACTTAAGCAAGCTGTTGAGCGATATATAAGCGAAGTTAGTCCAAAAAAGAAATCACATTTACGAGAAGCTAACCGTCTAACTGCATTTTTACGGATGTACCCTGCTTTATGCAAAAAACCTATAGCGAAAATTACAACTGATGATTTAGTGAAATGGCGTGATGATCGATTAAAGCAGATTCAAGGATCATCTGTAAGACGTGATGCAAATGTACTTTCGTCTTTGTTTAAGATTGCACGTAAAGAGTGGAAATGGATCCATGAATCACCAATGGCTGATTTAACCATGCCGCCTCAAGCCAAGCACAGAGATAGGCGTGTTTCTGATGACGAGATTAGAAGATTAGTTTTAGCTTCAGGTTGGGATGAATCAACACCTGACAACTTTACCCAGCAAGTTATGATTGCATTTTTGTTTGCTTTAGAAACTGCGATGCGCGCAAGTGAGATAAAAGGCCTAACTTGGGATAGAGTATTTTTATCCGATCGTTATGTTGCGCTACTTGAAACCAAGAATGGAACAAAGCGAAATGTACCCCTTTCTAAGCGAGCTATGGAGTTAATTGGATATCTCAAAGGAATTGATGATAAGCGAGTATTTACTATCAATGATGCCAGTTTTGATACTTTATGGCGCAAACTAAGAAACCGATGTGAAATTGAAGATTTACATTTTCACGATTCACGTCATGAAGCATGTACTAGATTGGCAAGAAAAATTGAAGTACTAGATTTAGCTCGTATGATTGGACACAAAGACCTTAAAAGCTTGATGGTTTATTACAACCCTACAGCTACAGAAATTGCAAATAGACTGGATTAGCCCTCTAAAGGGCTTTCTCAAACAGCTTCCGCTCTTTCGCACGACGATTCGTAAGCCCTCGCATCACTTTACCGCCTGCCCGATTCCATCGATCAAATTGTTCAGCCGCCCCTTTGTAGTCTTTGGCATTTAACTTTTTAAGCAAAGTCGAATTTAAGAATGCACTTACACCAATGTTGTAAGCTAATGAAACCAAAGCGTCGTACTGGTTTTGATTAAGTGGTACTTTGACTTGATTCACAGCAGATTCAAATTGCTTTAAATCTTGTGCCATATATGATTTGGCTTGATCTACAGTACATTTGTCACCTTTCTTGACTTTCACACCATTAATTACTGTTGTACCGTAGCCGATTGTCCAAACGCCGACACCATCATCGTAGGCTTTGAGTCGAAGACCTTCGAATGAGCAAATTAAATCGATACCAGTGTTGCTTATTTTCATTTAAATATTGCTCCGAATGCTTGTTTTACTTCTACAATGATTTCATTGAATGATTTACCTTTAAGCAGTTGAATAGATTGATAAGCGATACCAATGCAAAGCATGCCAAAGATGGCAAAAA
>NZ_AFIE01000105.1 GCF_000214135.1 Acinetobacter sp. P8-3-8 | reverse complement strand
TTGAGGGTGTTTAAGAATTAAAAGCTGGCGATGACTTACTCTCACATGGGTAACCCCACACTACCATCAGCGCTAAGAGGTTTCACTTCTGAGTTCGGGAAGGGATCAGGTGGTTCACTCTTGCTATTGTCGCCAGCAAACTGTTATGGACTTGTTCGGGTCTTATTTAAATGCCTTACTTCGTACCAAATGAGTTTAACAGAATTTGATTTGAGCTGAAGTTTAAATTGTTGCGATTTCTGAATCAAGTATTTTACTGATCTTATGATCAGTTATGAATCAAATGATGCTATGTATACAACTGCTTGGGTGTTGTATAGTCAAGCCTCACGAGCAATTAGTATTGGTCAGCTTCATACGTCACCGTACTTCCACATCCAACCTATCAACGTCGTAGTCTTCAACGGCTCTTTAGAGGACATAAAGTCCTAGGGAAATCTTATCTTGAGGTAGGCTTCCCGCTTAGATGCTTTCAGCGGTTATCCCTTCCGAACATAGCTACCCGGCGATGCGACTGGCGTCACAACCGGTACACCAGAGGTTCGTCCACTCTGGTCCTCTCGTACTAGGAGCAGATCCTCTCAAATTTCCAACGCCCACGGTAGATAGGGACCGAACTGTCTCACGACGTTCTAAACCCAGCTCGCGTACCTCTTTAAATGGCGAACAGCCATACCCTTGGGACCTGCTTCAGCCCCAGGATGAGATGAGCCGACATCGAGGTGCCAAACACCGCCGTCGATATGAACTCTTGGGCGGTATCAGCCTGTTATCCCCAGAGTACCTTTTATCCGTTGAGCGATGGCCCTTCCATACAGAACCACCGGATCACTAAGACCTACTTTCGTACCTGCTCGACTTGTGGGTCTCGCAGTTAAGCGCGCTTTTGCCTTTATACTCTACGCGTGATTTCCGACCACGCTGAGCGCACCTTCGTACTCCTCCGTTACTCTTTAGGAGGAGACCGCCCCAGTCAAACTACCCACCAGACATGGTCCTCGTCCCGGATAACGGGACAGAGTTAGAACCTCAATATTACCAGGGTGGTATTTCAAGGATGGCTCCATAGTAACTGGCGTCACTACTTCAAAGCCTCCCACCTATCCTACACAAGTAAGATCAAAGTTCAATGTCAAGCTGCAGTAAAGGTTCACGGGGTCTTTCCGTCTAGCCGCGGGTACACCGCATCTTCACGGCGATTTCGATTTCACTGAGCCTCTGCTGGAGACAGCGCCCCCATCATTATGCCATTCGTGCAGGTCGGAACTTACCCGACAAGGAATTTCGCTACCTTAGGACCGTTATAGTTACGGCCGCCGTTTACTGGGGCTTCGATCAAGAGCTTCGCTTACGCTAACCCCATCAATTAACCTTCCAGCACCGGGCAGGCATCACACCCTATACGTCCACTTTCGTGTTTGCAGAGTGCTATGTTTTTAATAAACAGTTGCAGGGGCCTGGTTTCTGTGGCTGCCAATAGCTCAAGGAGCAAGTCCTATCACCGTCAGCAGCGTACCTTCTCCCGAAGTTACGGTACCATTTTGCCTAGTTCCTTCAGCAGAGTTCTCTCAAGCGCTTTGGTCTACTCGACCTGACCACCTGTGTCGGTTTCGGGTACGATTCCTGTGTAACTGAAGCTTAGAGACTTTTCCTGGAAGCTTGGTATCAGCCACTTCGCTAGTAAACTAGCTTGATATCAGTTCTCAGCATAGAGTACCCCGGATTTGCCTAAGATACATGCCTACAACCTTTCACCTGGACAACCAACGCCAGGCTGACTTAACCTTCTCCGTCCTCTCATCGCATTACACAGAAGTATTGGAATATTAACCAATTTCCCATCGACTACGCCTCTCGGCCTCGCCTTAGGGGTCGACTCACCCAGCCCCGATTAACGTTGGACTGGAACCCTTGGTCTTTCAGCGAACGGGTTTTTCACCCGTTTTGTCGTTACTCACGTCAGCATTCGCACTTCTGATACCTCCAGCATACTTCTCAATACACCTTCATCGGCTTACAGAACGCTCCCCTACCACGTGCACATAGTGCACATCCGCAGCTTCGGCATATAGTTTTAGCCCCGTTACATCTTCCGCGCAGGCCGACTCGACTAGTGAGCTATTACGCTTTCTTTAAAGGGTGGCTGCTTCTAAGCCAACCTCCTAGCTGTCTATGCCTTCCCACATCGTTTCCCACTTAACTATAATTTTGGGGCCTTAGCTGGCGGTCTGGATTGTTTTCCTCTTGACTACGGACGTTAGCACCCGCAGTCTGTCTCCCGGATAGTACTCATAGGTATTCGGAGTTTGCATCGGTTTGGTAAGTCGGGATGACCCCCTAGCCGAAACAGTGCTCTACCCCCTATGGTATTCGTCCGAGGCGCTACCTAAATAGCTTTCGGGGAGAACCAGCTATCACCGAGTTTGATTAGCCTTTCACCCCTATCCACAAGTCATCCCCTGGCTTTTCAACGACAGTGGGTTCGGTCCTCCAGTTAGTGTTACCCAACCTTCAACCTGCTCATGGATAGATCACCCGGTTTCGGGTCTATACCCAGCAACTAAACGCCCTATTAAGACTCGATTTCTCTACGGCTCCCCTATTCGGTTAACCTCGCTACTGAATATAAGTCGCTGACCCATTATACAAAAGGTACGCAGTCACCGAACAAGTCGGCTCCCACTGCTTGTATGCATGCGGTTTCAGGATCTATTTCACTCCCCTCACAGGGGTTCTTTTCGCCTTTCCCTCACGGTACTGGTTCACTATCGGTCAGTCAGGAGTATTTAGCCTTGGAGGATGGTCCCCCCATATTCAGACAAGGTTTCACGTGCCTCGCCCTACTCGTCATCATTATATGTGCACTTTCGTGTACGGGACTATCACCCTCTACGGTCGCACTTCCCAGAGCGTTCCGCTAATACACATATAACTTAATGGGCTGATCCGCGTTCGCTCGCCGCTACTGACGGAATCTCAATTGATTTCTTTTCCTAAGGGTACTGAGATGTTTCACTTCCCCTCGTTCGCCTCGCATGACTATGTATTCATCATGCGATACCTACCTTATGGTAAGTGGGTTTCCCCATTCAGAAATCTCCGGATCACAGGATATTTGCCGCCTCCCCGAAGCTTATCGCAGGCTATTACGTCTTTCATCGCCTCTGACTGCCAAGGCATCCACCACATGCACTTAATTACTTGACTATACAACCCCAAACAGTCGCTAACACATACAAGTCAGTGTTATCGTTGCAAACTTAATTGCTACTAT
>NZ_AFIE01000106.1 GCF_000214135.1 Acinetobacter sp. P8-3-8 | reverse complement strand
GAACAGGGTGGAATTAAGGTGCGCTGGTCTGGTGTTTCTAAGCAATGGCTTGATGCTGTTGATCATGACTTAAAAGACTTAACCGCTGTAAGTGCATGGGCTACAGCCTCATGTGTGGGAATGGTGGAGGATTTAAACCCTGCTGCTGTTTTGTTCAATCGCTTAAATCAAATGGTGGCACTATGACAACTATAAACAACGATTTAAATGATTCTGAAACCAATCAAAAAGCAACTAATTGTATTGATTGCGGTAATTGCAAGAATTCAAAAGTTTCAAATGAACCGATCAAACAAATCGAATCAGACCACGTCACAGACATTCGCAATCATCTTAGTCCGAGTACGAAGGTGATTGAGCATGAGTGATTTTGAAGAATACATCAAAGTGAATTATCCACGTGACTATGAGCGTCAAAAGCGGATTTATCCAGATCAAAGGGTGGAGGAGCTGTACTCAGAAGATTACAAGATGTGGAACCACCAACAAGCCATCATCGACAACCTGAAAGCCCAACTCAACAACATGGAGGCTTGTTATATCGAGAAGAAGAAGGAGTTGGAGGATCAGCAAAAGCGGATTGATGAGGTACTGGAATATTTGGATGGTGAAAGCGCTAACCGCTGGGGCTTGTGGAAAGAAAAAGCGGACATGCTTGATCAGGGTGCAAGTAATGCATTTGAGGAAGCGTATTGGATGGCTAAGAAGGTTTTGCGAGGTGAGCATGAATAAGTTTCAGCAAGAGGTCGCTGTGCTCATGATCTGTAATGCAATCTTATTTTCCGAATTTAAAACAAATTGGCTTGGATTGGTTTTAATAGTTTGGACGACTGTTTTTTTTATTCAGATGTCGAGAGGCAACAATGCAAATTCCTAAAGGGTGGCAAACACAATCTAAACCTGTTGCGAGATCAGTCCTTAAGCCTAGACAAAAACATGAACCATCATTAGGTGAACGGCTCTTATGCCGTCACCTAGACGCTTTGAAAATCGAATATGTGCAAGAGTTTAAGTTTCATCCTGAGCGGAAGTGGAAGGCTGATTTTCGCATTGAGGGCTACCCAATTTTGGTTGAGGTAGAAGGAGGTGTGTTTTCAGGTGGTCGTCATACTCGCGGCAAAGGTTATTCGGCAGATTGTGAGAAATACAGTGCAGCGGCAATCCTTGGCTGGGTAGTGATTCGAGGTACAACAGAACAGGTCAAGAAAGGGATTGTCGTTGGTTGGATCGAAGAAGCGATTAAGAAGTTAAAAGTTTAAGGGGCAATTATGAACGCAGTAGCAGAAAAATTTGAACCATTCGAGTGGCTGACTCATGGCATCACTGCCAAGTCACCGCAATTCAGTGATGAGGCACACGGTACAGGAGAGAAGCCATTGGATTATCAAGATCGCTTGGGTGCTATTGCGTCATTAGATACACCACTTGAAAAGGCAATCACTTCAATTGTAATTTTTGGAGAGAATGCAAAAGGAGATTATGATTTTCTATTAAATCATCTAGCAGGGATTATGGTAAAGGAGGCGACACAGGATGGTAAGAAAGATCCTGATAAAATGACCTTGAAACACTTGGCTTCACTTATTGCTCGTATGGTCCTAGATTTTGCTATCAATCCAGCAATGGAAGATAACTTTACAGCTAAAGGGCGTTTGTACTATGCAGGGATTGGTGAGAATAAAATGAATTATGATGCCTATAGAAAATCATGGAAGCAATACGAAACCATGATGATCCTATCAATTGAAAGTGCAATTAAATGTGCATCTGAAGGTGTAGAAAAGTACAGAAAACAAACCTATAAAGATGTGAAAAATTAAGCTTCCCAAAATAATGGGAATAGGATATATTAATTCATATACTGGTCGTATTACGGTTTATCCGAGACCAAAGTCAAAAGCTCATCGAAAGGTGGGCTTTTTTTGACATTATTTGTTCATAAAATTAAGTGATAATGCCTTTTTGTTTTTGAGCTTTAACTGAAATGGCAATTCTAACTGTCAAGAAATTAGATGATACTCTTAGTGAATTAGTAGTTAACGGCAAAAAACCTGAAAAGATTTTGTTGGGTTATAAAGCGTATGGCGAGCTAATGAATGATCGTAGCTTTTTTGAGGAAGTAGCAGGGTCGGCAATGGATCCAAACAAACGAAAATATAAAAATATTAAAATTAAGGTTACCCAAGACGAATACCAGTTTGAAGTGAAGTGTCAAAAATAGGTTTAAGTATCAAGGAAAGCTCGCCAAATGGTGGGCTTTCTTGTTGTCTATTAAAAGACAGCCATTATATCCAATGTGATTTCGTCACACATTGAGTTAGCCTCAGAGCCTCAAATTGTGGGTGACACCCCGACCAAAGAGAATGAAAGACACAGAGCGGATCAATAGCTAACTTTGAGATGTTTGTCGTGTTGAGTAGCGGTAGATCAGTTGCCGAGCTGATCAATATCGTAATCTAAGGCAGGGATGTGGCAGATCACCACATCCTTTTTTAAGCGCCATTAGCTCAACTGGATAGAGCATGGGTTTTCTATACCAATGGTTGTGGGTTCGAATCCTACATGGCGTGCCAATGGGCCTTAAGCTTAAGTGGTATAAGCGTCCCGCTCATAACGGGGAGATAATCAGTTCAAATCCGATAAGGCCCACCAAAATTCAGGAGATCCGCATGCTCCAATTGTTAATGTGCTTATTCGGCCTACATGGTGCGACTGAGATCGATTACACGGTTGATGATGAAGAAATCAAGGTGTGTCGTGATTGCTTGAAAGAGATTGATTGACCCTCGTCACTTCGGTGACACTAGCCGAACGTATTACGGCACATGAAACCCCACTCAATATGCATTATTGGTGGGGTTTTTCTTTTCTTATTGGTGGTTACATGACAGACAAAGTACAAGCGAAACAAGACTTAGAATTTTGCAGTGCTGAGCTGTCTAAGTATCAGAATCTCAGTAGATCGGGATTGACGCGGGCAGAGATGCTAACGATTGACGGCATCATGATTAAGCTAAAAGAGCGCATTAAGAATTTACGTGAAGCATTGTATGCGTGATGCAAAGCGATTAGCAGCAATCAGAAAGCTTCCATGCATTCGATGCGGCAATCCAAACTCACAAGCGGCTCACAGTAATTCGGCAAAGCATGGTAAGGGTAGAGGGATAAAAGCAGATGATTCGTTTACAGTTCCTTTGTGTCACGTGTGCCATTCTGATTTTGATCAATACAAG
>NZ_AFIE01000107.1 GCF_000214135.1 Acinetobacter sp. P8-3-8 | reverse complement strand
CGAGCATCACAAAACCCTGCGACATATGTGAATAGCGTCCAAGATCGTAGTATTCAATGAAGGCAGAACCACCATATAAACTTATGGCCACACTGAATGTGAATTTCATAATCACACCCATTGTGATTTTGATACGTCCTTGTGTATCAATGTCTCCGCTTAATGTCAGGGCAAAAATAGCCCCAATCACCGCAGCTATAATTTTAAAAAGCCATGGTAAGCCTTTGATTGAAATCGGATCGTTCAAGGTATTTCCCCTAATTTTTGGTAATAAAAAAGCACCCAAAGGTGCTGTTATTTTGTTGATCGTTAAACTTCTACTTGTGAATGCTGCCCTGTTGGTGCTGGCCGCAAAATGATTTGGTTTGCAATAAATACCCGGGCACCTAAATTGTAGGCTGTACCAGAAGTACAAAGTACAGGACCAGAGCCTCCATCGATCTGCACCCGATACTCTGGATGCTTTACTGAAGTGATGGTACCGATGTATTCAGCATGAGTCGGATTAAGCAGCTTCCGCAATTCAAATAAGGGATTATTCACGGCTGATACGCTCCACTGTAATGGTTTCATTGACCTTTTCATGCGAAAAGCTACCTGATACCGAATCAATCACACCCCACCACTGGCCATTAAATGCAATCGACTTACCTGGTAGCATTTCCCCTATTTCTTGGCTTACCGGAATATCAGAGAAGGTGTGTAGTTCCTGAATATTGGCTTTGACCAGTTCATTTTTGCCGTAACTAGCACCAGACATCACATTAAATAATGGCCCTGTGACCGCCTCTAACGGTATATCACCCGAAGTACCCCGCTGCTGTACTTTCAAGCTGTCCCCAGTACGGCTATTCACCACAGTGATGGCATTAAAATCAGCAATATATTCATCACTCTGCTTGATGTTCTGCTGCATCACCAGGCTTTCAGATAACAGAATGTCGTAATCATCAACGGTCATCGAATCCCAATAGCCTTTCTGGTAGCGGGGCAGGATGGTCAGTGTATTACCGGCTTTCTGGCTATAGACAAAGCCACCGCCTGCATCAACCACCTGCTTGATTGCATCGATGGGTGCAAGTTCTGCATAACTCAGGCTTTCAACCGGTATGATCCAGCCCAGTTCATCAATCAGTTTCCAGTCCAGGTTGGTACCGCTATTCGCTCGATCCAGTTCCGCTTGAACCAGCTGCACAGAGGTTCTCTCATTGTCCTGGATGAATGAGCGTGTTGGTCCATATTTATCAGAATTTAAGGCTGTGACACTCCGGCCCGGGTAGGTGTAAAGGACACTGGCAAAGCGTCGTGTTTCTTCTGGATCTTCCAGTAGAACATGATGCTCAAACCCATTAATCATGACTTTCAGGATCACTGGCTGGTCATCAATCGGCTGTAGTTTGTCTTTTTCAGTGTGAGCCACGGTAATTGAGTAGGTCCAGCACCATTGAGACCGGCTAGTGCTGTAGGTGCCATCCATGACTTTAATTTTCTCGCCGGTATCTAATCGCTCGGCTGTTAATGTATTCACGATATACCACCAGTTCCTTTTTGGTTTTGTAGGCAAGTATGCTTTGGCACACTTATCCTCTTCAAAATTCAGCTCGACATTAAATCTACTTGATTGATTTTTAGGACAACAGAAATTCAGGTTTGCAGGTTTTCTTTTGATTATTTCAGCGGGTTTAGGCCAAGGCTTAACTGGATGCTTGCGGTAATGAATTGCTTTAGCTTTATCCCAGGGCAAATTAGACTTGGTAACAATCTCAAGCCCTTTATCCCATTCAAACGAAAATCGGTGTTCGAATACTTGAGCCACTTCATGCGAATAAGTCAAAGTCTTGCGTCTGCGAATCATCTCCTGCCAAACGGTTTCGCGGTTGTGACACAGTTTGATTGTTTCTTCATGCAGATAGCGCTGATGAATAAAGCGCTTAGCACCTTCTTCCCAGATCACATAGGCATCAGAACTTAAACCGGTTGTTTGTTCGAGTAGCGATCTGATTACACGATTCAATGACCCTGCTTGCTCGAATTGGATGCTTTTATGATTGGAAATTACTAAACCTTGATCATAAAAAAGAGCCTCTTTCGAGACTCTCAATATTGGCTTGGCCCAAGGGATTTCTGTCGTACTTAGGCATGCAATCGCTTTCTGGTACCTCATATTAAAGCCGTATGACACACCAACCAGATGATTGATATCATTTATACCTATTAAACTTGACTCAATATCAGTACATAAGCTTGCTTGTAATCGCCCGCGATTATCGACATTTTCCCAATTTAAACCACTGATTTTCGCATGAACACGCGTGATAATTTGAGCATTCAACTGACCGTGATTAAGAAAAATCTCAGTGTTTGTACCACTAATTTGTACTGAAATCCGAGTGTCAATACGAGTATTTAATTGATTTAAACTTGGTGTATTTGCACCAAAATTTAAAACCAAATTAAAGCGACTCTGTGGCGTGCTGATTTGCTCAAAATTTAAATAAACATTGTGCTTATTTGGTGGTGTATAAGGCATAACCACCTCGTTTTAAAATGGCTTGAGAATAATGCTGTCGAGTTTTTGTGTTGAGCCGATTGCAATATTGACACTATTTAAAATAATATCAGCATCTTGAATGTCAATTGTGAAGTCGGCATACACCTCATTGTTTCCATTATACAAACGCGCCCAAGTTGCTGTGCCTGCTTGCGTTGCAAGCGCAGTGTCTGTTTCGTGCAACTCAATACCGTCACTCAATAATTGTTTAAAACACGGCTCAGGTAATGTTAGCGCACACAAGGCATTTGCTGGATTCGCGGCTGTTTCAATGCTTGCTGGTTTTGTGTCTGAGTAATACACAAAATATGCTGATCCACTACCGCTATCCAAAAACTGAGCATGTGCTTGCAAGGCTAAAAGCCCCGCCTTTTTTGAGACTTGAATCATTATTTCACCCTGTCTTGCGATGCAATGTTGTGGTCATTGTAGGGATCTACAGCCATCACGATGTTATATCTAGCATGCGAACCCCAAGCCACAAAGCTACCATCGACTTTACTTCGCACTCTTGAGTAGACTGCTTTTGATGTACGATCCAATACGACCACTTCGCATGAGATCGGCACACCGTCATGTCGTATCTGACCTTTGATGAGGGATTTTGCGCTTGTATGGTTGTTG
>NZ_AFIE01000108.1 GCF_000214135.1 Acinetobacter sp. P8-3-8 | reverse complement strand
GGTCATTTTTTTGGGTGAGGGTAAAAGTATTTCCATCAATGACTGTATCAGGGGAGAATTTGATGTATAAAACATTTGGAATGGCTGTAGTGTCATCATTTGCATCTGGAAATATTTGCTGTGAATGAATTATTAAACTAGATTTTTGAGTTTTTACTAACTGGAATATTGTCTTCTCGGTTTCTAATTTAACATCTGATATGATTATATTGTTTATAATTTTTGCTTTTGAACCATAAATATTAATTCTATTTTTTAATATCAATTTTGAATTTAATATTCCCCCTCCCCATGATCGTAGACTTAAATCATTTGCTGTGTTTTTAATATTCTCAAGCAATATATTTTCTAATAAAATAGGATCCTCACAAGAATATAGTCCTAACCTCTTACAATTATAGGTATTACTTGCATACAAAAAACCTTCTTTCTCAATATTTAAGTTATTTATTTGATTACTTGTCGCAAAATTTGGAGGAGAGTATGAATCACCCAAGACTATATCAGCATTTAAAATAATACCATTTCTAATGATACTATCATGACCACCTAATACTAATCCTGGATTACCCTGTTTAGAAAAATCCCAAACATGTCCTTGCATATCAAGTTCCTGATTCTCCAAGTCTAAAATTAAACCTGGACGACCTCCTGAGTAGTTACTGGTATGTCCAGCGCCAACTAAAATTTGTAAAAATTTAGGTGTATGGTCTTTTGAAACACTTTTTGCGATAGAGTCTCGTGTAGCACAGGTTTTTTTAATTTTTTTTCCATTCAGTTGGCTGATTCCACATTCAGGAAACTCATATTGCATACCATTTGCAATGTCATCATTGCCACAAGCGGTCAATGAAATGGATGAAGCTATAAGAAGTATTATTTTTTTCATTTTGTAGTTCCTTGAGGAGGGGTACCTTGGATAACAAATACTTTATTTTGATTCTGTATTTGAGTGATTAGATTTGTGGAATATTTTAGTCTATAACTTCGCACACTTTTTTCCACACTTTCACTTTCTCCATCCTGTGATTCATATTTCTGCACAGAAGTATCCCAAATCACGTTATCAAATTTCTTTTTCTGCTCAAGTGATGTGATAGATTGGAATGCTAATATACGATTGGTGATTGCTTGTGGAATATTAAATCCATCAATACCCGCAATATAACCACTAACGGCATTCCCATTTTTATCAAAAAGTTTTTTGTCGGACTTCGATATTGGTTTAATTAGTTCAAATTTTTCACGTTGCTTTGGTTTATATCCCCAATTAGGTGCGTTGACGGTAATCACTTTATCTTCTTTGACAAAGTTGCCAACAATTTTATAAGTTTGTATTTGTGTATTCTGACCATTTAACAAGTTTTGTAAGTAGGTAACTTTAGAAACTACACCATCTAATGATCCTGTACCATGTTCATCAAAATCCTCTCGTATTTGATTAAAATTTTTCAATAATGGTTCGAGTTGATTCCATGATATAACTTTATTGGTATTCTTAAGCGTGGATCGATTGTATTCAAGCAATTTATTATAAATCTCTTTTTGCGACACTAATGTTCTTGTTGAATTGTTCATCCATTCTCGAACCAAGTTATTATTGATTAGTGAACCTGAGGGTAAGTCATAAGTATGGTCTGGATGAGTTAAGCCTGTTGCATGTCCTGTTCCTCCATTTGTACCATAAGGATCATTGTTTTGATCTCGATGAGCAAATGTATCCTCAAATGCATGCAGATATTCACCAAAAAATTGCATACTAAGATTTCTATTATTACATTCAGTCGCTCTTTTATAATTTCTTTTCATGATCTCAAGTTGAGGAATACCACGTTTATTTGGATTAGTGGTTATATCTTTATCTAAATTTGAAGTTAATCTCCAAATTTTGTATTGGCTATCTGTCATTCCTTTAGGTTGTTCTAAATCCCAGCTTCCCAAGTTATAACCATTACCAATATTTTCATAATATTCTCGGTTATTGGTAAAGTGATACCAGTCTAAACGCATTGTTGTTGCATTGTTAAATTCAATGCTTCCATAATTATACCAATGGCTTCCTTCAGGCAATGGACTTGTATTGTCATTTACATCCACAAATTGAGCAGCCAAAGCAATTCGTCTCGCATTATCTGAATCAATTCCTGCGGTAATTGCAAGAAAATAAGTCATGTAATAATGCATATCCGTTTGGTATAAACCATAAGGATCAACTTTGTTTAACGGATTATTACCCACATACAAATAAGGATTTAAACCATCGACAGTTCCCATTGGATCAGGCGTTAAATAACGCCCTACGGCAGGATCGTATTGACGATAACCATTGTCATACAAACCTGTAATTGGGTCTTCATTTTGTCCAGGTAAACGAACCGAAATTGCATAACGCAGATCATCTATCGATTGAGAAATAGGTAAATTTTGATTCACTCTAATGAGCTGGGCTTCATCATTACGTGTGCTAACCGTATTTAAACGTTCACCGAATGGTGAATAATCAGTTTGCCAACGGACAGTATTATTCTTATCAAAAACCTTGACTGGCGCACCAATACGATTGAGCTGAACTGCATTAAACGAAGCTGAATCAGTATTTAACTGCCCATTCTGTTTTTGAGTAGAAATCTGACTAAATTGTATCACAGGAAGACCTGCCAACATCACATAATCACGATCAACGATAACATCATTAAGTTCAGGTGCATGAATGTCTGAATACTTTTCAGTAGGCATACGCAAACGTTGCTGTTCCCACATTCGGATACCATTCACATAGCCATTACGTTGTGAAAACTCGCGCTGTTGATTTTTACTATTGAATGCTACAGAACGTTTGGAGATTAAACCTTGTTGATTAAATTGTTGATCTATTAAAATATTACGATTTTGATCATTTACCCCCTTCCATACATTAGAAGAGGTATCCCATAAAGGTGCGCCATTATTTGCAGAAGGTATATAATCTAAAACAGTATTTATTTCAGACTCAGCCTGCCACCAAGCATGAGGTTGTCCAGTTTGTGCATAAGAAGCAAGGCGAGAGAGTTGCCCC
>NZ_AFIE01000109.1 GCF_000214135.1 Acinetobacter sp. P8-3-8 | reverse complement strand
TATTCTTGTATTCCTTAACAAGTGTGACCTTGTTGATGATGAAGAATTACTTGAATTAGTAGAAATGGAAGTTCGTGAACTTCTTTCTACTTATGACTTCCCTGGCGATGACACTCCTATCATCCGTGGTTCAGCGCTTGCTGCACTTAATGGTGATGCTGGTCAATATGGCGAGTCAGCAGTTCTTGCACTTGTTGAAGCGCTTGATACTTACATTCCAGAACCAGAACGTGCTATCGATAAAGCATTCTTGATGCCAATCGAAGACGTATTCTCTATTTCTGGTCGTGGTACAGTGGTAACAGGTCGTGTAGAGTCTGGTATCGTTAAAGTCGGCGAAGAAGTTGAAATCGTTGGTATCAAAGATACAGTTAAAACAACTGTAACTGGCGTAGAAATGTTCCGTAAATTGCTTGACGAAGGTCGTGCGGGCGAGAACTGTGGTGTACTTCTACGTGGTACTAAGCGTGAAGACGTACAACGTGGTCAAGTACTTGCTAAACCAGGTACAATCAAGCCACACACTAAATTCGATGCGGAAGTATATGTGCTTTCTAAAGAAGAAGGTGGTCGTCATACTCCATTCCTTAACGGTTACCGTCCACAGTTCTACTTCCGTACAACTGACGTAACAGGCGCAATCCAATTACAAGACGGCGTTGAAATGGTTATGCCAGGTGACAACGTTGAAATGTCAGTAGAACTAATTCACCCAATCGCAATGGACCCAGGTCTACGTTTTGCGATCCGTGAAGGTGGTCGTACTGTAGGTGCTGGTGTTGTTGCGAAAGTAACTCTATAAGCCCTTATGTATAAAGAAAACGCCCCTCTGGGGCGTTTTTTTATGCCTATTTGTTTCATATTCAAATCTAGTTTGAAATGACGTTGATGTTTTCAAAACCTAGTTGTGAATTTTGATGTGAAAGAATGTCTAAATAAAACTTATTCATTTATGAGGAGTCACTAAATTTAAATAGAGGGATAAAAAATCAAAGGCAACAAAATCAAACGCAAATAGAGACGCTATGATTTTCGTGAATTGGATTGAAACAAGAGGGGATATTTAGGTCAATTTTCTAATCGTTATTGTCTTTAGTTCAGCCCAAATAAAACAAGCAAAATTTAAAAATAGACTCAAAAAAACCATGAACTGTTTGATGCAAGTTTTATATATTTCTGATTATATGTGTCATTTTTAACAGATTAAATTGTCAGACAATCATCCTGTAAAGCTGTCCTTAACTGATATTTGTATGACCTATAATGCACTTATTACATTTTAATAAAGACGTAATATAACAATCAAGAAAAACAAACATAAAGTTTTGTGTACTGAAAAGTATGCTAAAAGGAGTAACAGCAATGAATGCTAAAGTGAATATTTCCAATCGTGCAGGTGCATCATTCCCAGTACGCAGAATGAATTTCGATTTTGATCAAGTACCTGAATATTGGGCTAAAGATTCTGCTGGAATTACCCATTTCATGACAGCATTGTCGGCACTTTTCCCAGATGGTGAAAAACTATTTATCGATTCTGTACGTGCTGTACGCTATCACCCTGTGATTAAAGACAATGAAGCGCTACAGAAAGAGATCAGTGCTTTTATTGGGCAAGAAGCTATGCATACACATGAACATGCAGGGTTCAATGCTTCAGCGCAAAAATATGGGCATGATGTTGCAAAATATGAGCGTGAAACAGGTAAAGTGATTCAGGGTGCACGTAAATGGTTTGCACGTGTTGTTCGACCATTTGGTATGACGCAGGAAATGGTTGATTTAACTGCAACGACGGCATTAGAACATTTTACTGCGACGCTTGCATCGCAATTGTTGCTGAATAAGCACATTCAAGAACTGATGACAGATCCAACCATGTCATATATGTGGTATTGGCATGCGGTTGAAGAAAATGAACATAAAGCTGTTGCCTATGATGTGTATGAAGAAATTTTTGGTCGTGGTGTGAAGTCGTATGCATTACGAAACACAGCTTTA
This sequence comes from Acinetobacter sp. P8-3-8, assembly GCF_000214135.1. Taxonomy (GTDB): domain Bacteria; phylum Pseudomonadota; class Gammaproteobacteria; order Pseudomonadales; family Moraxellaceae; genus Acinetobacter. Next base: position 1,051 of record NZ_AFIE01000109.1, on the reverse strand, counting down.
GTGTTGGCAATGGCTTTGATTTTCGTGACTCAATCTTCTTTTGTAATTCGCTTATTGAAAGAGGATGGCAAGTTGAATTTGAAAGAACTCGGAATGATTTATAAATATGCCTATAGTCCATCGAAAGGTGTGATTACAGGAATGACCCGTGAAATGTTAGCGTATTTCAAACCTGGTTTTCATCCGAATGATTTAGATACCGTTGCATTGTTAGAGAAATGGAAAGCGAAATTAGGAATTTAATATTTTGAATATCTATTTGTTTTAGTAGATCTATTCTAAAGAGAGCAACAATCGTTGCTCTTTTTATTAGACATCTTTTGATAATTTCTTATAATTCATTTTTTATTTAAAGTTGATGAACGAAGATGATTCGTTTGATGAAAGCTTCTGATGTACAAGTTGTTGTTGAAATTGAAAACTTGGTACAAAGCCATCCTTGGACAAAAAAGCAATTTGACGAAGCCGTAGAAAGTTATGTCAGTACAGTGATTGAGCAAGATCAGCAAGTTGTTGGTTTTTGTATTTTGCAGCCTGTCTTAGATGAAGCAAATTTGTTGCTTATGGCAATTCATCCGAGTCAGCAGGGCAAAGGTTTAGGTTTTAAATTATTAGATGAATCGATTGCTTTATTGAAAAATAATCCAGTTCAAATTTTTCTTGAAGTGCGTGAGTCAAATCAAGCTGCAATCGCTTTATATGAAAAATCGGCATTTCACCAAATTGATTTAAGAAAAAATTATTATCCTAAAAAAGAAGGTGGTCGTGAACATGCCGTTATCATGGTGAAAAGCTGTGGTGATGATTTTTCTCAGTTATTTAAGTAGCTAAATTTAAATTAACGTCAGTTCGGGATAAACTTTGATGTAAGTAATTGAAAAGATGAATCAGGCACAGCGGAGTCTTACCATTTAAAGTCAGATGCAAGGATTAACCTTCGGTTCGACCTACTTTTCTTTCGGGAAAAGTAGGCAAAACCATTTGTCAGTCGCCAACTCGACATATACTATCAAGTACCTAATACATTGCAAAAACAGTATATTACAGATGT
>NZ_AFIE01000110.1 GCF_000214135.1 Acinetobacter sp. P8-3-8 | reverse complement strand
TGAAGTGATGCTTTACCAGAGCTAGAATTGTAACCTAGCTCATACTTTAACCATTGGCATATCCGTAAATGTGCGATTGCCACCACATAATCAATATATTCCCCCTCTCCAGCTTCATAGGAACGTATATCGCCCTCTGATTTATTAATACTCGCGTTCAAAGCTTCATTAAACTTGGCTAGTGTCAACTCTTTACCATCTTCACTAAATGATAAAAGCAATGATTTTATATCATTACGTTTACCCATCCGTTTATCATTATAAACTTTAACGTTCTTACCACTAGTAGAAACAGAAAGCTCTACAGTGTGATGAGTATTTTCAATTCTTTCTTGAATCGTTTTCCAGGTGTCAAGCTGATGATAAATAGCTATATGCTGTTCATATATCAAAGGCGTAGTGATAATTTTGTTATTAAGTACACTTGTACTCAATAGATCTAAATTTGGAATCTCCTGCCAAAGAAGATAATCAATATGCTTGAAAGCAGAAAAACGACGTCGCCCAAACTCTTTGATAAATTGATGATCAGGAACAACATCTTTAAAATGTGCTTTTAGCCGCTTATAAAGTAAATCTTCCCGCTTAACTTTTTGATCTTGATCATCGTGTGTTTGCTGCCAAATACTAAGAGGCGATGTACACTGTAATGCATAATCTTGGTTACCATGAAGATGCTCTCGGATACGCAAATAACAAAGCATTGAGATTGCGTTAAAATATATTTGCTGTGTTTGCCATAATTCCACATCTCCTTGGCTATCATAACGGTAGAAATTGCCATATTTTTGAGATGAGAGAGTGTATGAGAAAACGTAGGCATGATTCTCTGAACCAGAGTAAATTGGCAACAGTCCACTGTCTAGATTCATTTCAAAAATTGCATCATGAATTGCAATAAGCCGTTCAGGATGAATACATCCTTGATCGAAAATTAATGATATACATAGACATTCAAATAATATGTTTACTAGGTTTTGCTGAGCTTCAACTGTAGATTGTAAACTTATATTTTGAGTCTTTTTATTAAGAGAATAGCTCCACTTTTCATAAAATTTTTCTTTAAAATCAGCAAGAATAGCTCCATAACACAACTTGTCCTCTGTTAAAATATTATCGCGGCGCGGTAATGTTGCTATTTTCCAATCTGGTAATTTAATATCGTAAATTTTTGCATGATCTGGATTTTTTTTTGCCACTCCTGATACTCTTGTTCACAAATAATTTTAAAGTGTTTAAAACACTCCTTGAGGTAAGAGCGGAAATATTTTTTGAGCTGGGAATGCTCACAAACTTTTATTAAAACTTGCTTATAGTTTGTAAATTTATCAGCAATTCGTTGATCAAGAAGTTTAAAATCAATCTCGACACCATTCACCTTTTTCTGAGTATATTTATGATCAATCAGCTCAGAAATTTGATTAAAAATTGCTTTTGTTTCTGTTTCAATCGCATTTTGTAATTGCTCTAGAATCTCTTGATTTAGTTCTTTATTAATCACGCGATTTTTCCTGGGTAAACAAGTCTAGCTCCAAAATTTCTAATTTTTCCAGTAACGCTTCAACCTGTTGTTGAATTTCTGTTTTGTAATGAAAAGGACTTAAGGATGAAGTATGGCCAAACCCCATGGCAATACCATCATGTGCATAAAGGGTATTATGAATATCACTGCTGAGTTCAAGATGGTTTTTGCTAAAATGCCTTGGCCAGTTTTTATAAATCTGAACTGTTTCTTTCAAGTAATGCGTCACAAAAGCTGCTGACATTGGTGCCAAAGTAAGATTGTCTGCTATTTCTATAAAGTCAACGCTATGCTTTTTGGAAGTCAGTTGAGGATGGATAAGAATACACAGCATGAATTCATTTTTTTTCCACTGCTCCTGCAGATATTTCATGCCTAATGCAGTAATTGTCTTATCTATATACTCTCTGTATGCATCGAAATGCTTTTGCCAATAACCTACTACAGGCACTAAACGACCTTCTTGTCGTGAACCAATTTTTTTGTCATGAATATAGATAAATTTTGATTTTGAATCATAATTTTTGATCAAACCTGGCATACCCATCGTGGGTCGTACCGTGAGGCAAATTAAAGACAGATGCCACATCCAAATGCTATAAGCATTTAATTTCTCAATCCGATTGGCTTCATCATTCGTTAAAGTAGTCTGTACATAAGCATAAAGATTTTTAAAAAATTGAGTTGCTGCTTTGATAGTCCAGCAACGCTGACTACCTATACGTTGTTCTCGGTCAAAGATATAACCCGGCTGCTGCTCTTTTATCCATAGATCACCTTTTTTTCGGTTTATTAAACAATCAATGTATCTTTTAAAATGTCTATTTATCTCTTCAATATTACGCCCTTCATAGGACCAATTAACCACATGATTCGTATCGTGATTTGCCATTAAGTGTGCTACGAGATCATCACCTGTCTGCATATTCAGATGGAAATATATTTGCTTTTCTAAAATTCCACATGAAATCTTGTCCAAATTATACGGTCTGAATAGCTGCCTTAAAAAAACGATTGTATTCAGGAACAGATAGTTCTTGAATAGCATTTTTTTTTAATTGAATAATCCAAGCACTAGGAATATGCCATTTATAAGTGGATGCTTTGTTATAGCGCTGTAATTTATCACTCATAATGCCCGAATGATTTACATTCAACTTTGGATCAATCACCCAATAATAAGATACTTCGATTACTTCTGTTTCTTCTGCTACTTTTGTTTTTTTATTCTTTTTACTTTTGTTTTTTCTAATATTTTCCTTTTTCAATCAAATTATTAATATCTTTAAAGATAGTAGGACTCAGACCAGTCAGCAGTGACATCATGCCACATAATGCCAAAGAAGATTGATCATAAAAGATTGTACTATTTTCTTTGAACATTTTATCCTGATAACAATCGTGCAATACGTTGTATACCTGATGTAATAAACTGGGTGCTAGATAAAGTGGATTACT
>NZ_AFIE01000111.1 GCF_000214135.1 Acinetobacter sp. P8-3-8 | reverse complement strand
TTTTTTATGAGTTTTCTAATTTTAAATTAAGAAAAATCTAATTCTTTTTCAAATGCTTTTAACTCATGGCGAGACATCGCTAAGTTTGATTTAGAACGATCTAATACAAGGTAAAGGAATAAGTTTTCATTTGAATCCAATGGACGGATCAAATGGTATTGCTTACCTAAAGTGATTAGGATGTCTTCAATTACGTCATCAAGTTTCAACGCTTTAGCAACTTTACGTTTAGCACGAACAACTTCAGTATTACCTGCAGCTGCTAATTCTAAGTCTAAGCCTGTTCCAGCTGTTGCTAAAGATAAACCGCTTTCGCTGTCTACTAAAGCAGCACAAACAAAACCGTCGATATCTGTTAATTGATCTAGTGTGATACGAGCCATGGGAGTCCCCGTTTAGTGTTTAACATTGTTGTTGATCTTAGTAAGCCAATTTTTTTTGATTTACTAAAAGTTTGTTCCATTTAGCTAAAAATATAAATTTCTAACTAAAACGAATAAAATGAGTATTCTTTTTAATTGAATACGTATTTTAATTTTACTCAATAATCAATTTTAATTAATTATATTCCATGCCTATTTTAATAACATAGAAAATATTCAATATTCAATAGTAAATTTAAAATAATTCACTATATCGCTGATTATTTAAAAACTTCAAAATTTCTTAAACATCGCTTAAATAAAATTAATAAATTAAATATCTACTATTTTATTTAAACTTTATAAATTATCCATCAAAGCTTCAGACGTTTCTTTAATTTCATAAAGTAACTGACCTAGCAAAATATCTTTATTGGTCATTGCCACCAATACCAAAGGATGCTTTGGATGTGGAATCGATGTCAATAACGCTTTTCCATTGACAGCATCTAAGGTAATCGTCTGACAACCAACCAAGTTAATTTCAGAAATAAAAGCCGTCACCATTGCTAGGATTGAACTACTTACTGCTGCAATTTTACTTGAATTTGTTATATTTTTTTATTTGCCAAGGCAATTTCAAAACCATCAGATGTACACAACATGACAAATTCAACGCCAGAAACTGAATTCAGCAATTGCTGAATTTTCTGTTCACTGAATGCGATAAATTTTTCAGGAACTTTCCGAGAAAGACTTAAATCCAACATACAAAATGCACCTAGAATGAATAAATATATTCACGATTTTTTAAAAAAATTTGACATGTGATTTATCAATTTCATAATTATTTAAAATTCATTGATGCAATTCACATTTAATAAGCGAATTATTATCAAGTTTCACATCCTTGTAAATATATTTTTGAAATTAAAATTCCTTTTTCAAAATTTGTCAGTTTATGACTTTATTGGTATGCAATTTACCCAATAATCTAACTTACAAATTAATATTAAGCTATACTAACAAGTGTGTTTATTTAAATCAAATAAATTTTATAATATTAAAATGCGCAATAAATATCCATAAAAAAAGTATGACTATTCTCTAATGTTTATTCAAATTAATATAACAATTAAAACACCATATAATAAAACTAAACAAAACAAGAAAACCTATATATTGAATTTTCATCTATTTTTTACATATTTATTCTTTTTACTGATTCTGCCGACTAAGCGCTGATTGCTTAAACTTATAAAAACTTTACATTTTATTTTTTGATTTGGTCATTTTTTGTGTTTATATTATTTTATCCAATTATTGGATGCCAAAAATTAGTGCATAAAAGGTAAAACATAATGAATAAGATTCTTCTTTCTCTAGGTCTAGTTGCGACTATCGCTCTTGTTGGTTGTAATAAAGATAAAGCGCCTGAAACGGGTGCAACCACGGGTGAACATATTGAAAATGCTGCTGAGCAAGCAGGCCATGATGTTGCTAATGCAACCAAAGATGCTGCTGATGCAACTGCAAAAGCGGCTGATGATGCTGCAAATGCAACCGCACATGCTGTAGATCATGCTGCGAATGCAACAGAAAAAGCTGCTGATGCGACTGTTGCTGTTGCAAAAGATGCAACTGCAGCAACTGCTGGTGCTGTTGAAGACGGTGCTGCTCATGTTAAAGAGAAAGCGCAACAATAAGATTTTAACTTCAGAAAGCTCCTCTTGTAGGGGCTTTTTTGTTATTCTGTCTGTCCCGTCCTGAAATAAGTTGACTACTAAGAGGCTTATTTTATGGAACTGAAGAAAGATCAAAGAATTAAGCGAACCCAACGTGATTACAGCCTTCCCTTTAAAATGATGGTTATACAGGAGGTCGAAAAAGGGCAAATTACTTACAAGCAAGCTCAACAAAAATATGGTATTCAAGGAAGATCAACCGTTCTTGTGTGGTTGCGCAGGTACGGACAACAAGATTGGACTTCACAGACTATGCCAAAATCATCAAAAAGACAGCTCACTCCACAACAACAGATACGTCAGTTAGAAAAGAAACTTGCTGATGAAAAACTCAAAACTGAATTTATGCAAGATGTGATTTATCACCTAGATAAAGAATGTGGGACTAACTTCCAAAAAAAGTATATCGAGCACGTTTCGAAGATTGGAAAAGCAAAAGACAATTAAGTCTTACTCGTTTTTGCCAATCGCTTAAGATTTCAAGACAAGCCTATTATCAATCTGAAAAACGAGCTCAAGTTACAGCACAACAAACTAAACAAGTTATTGATTTAGTAATGAATTACTGTTATCTCATGCCAAGTATTGGTACACGTAAATTATATTGGTTAATCAGACCTCAATTGTTAGCTCAAGGATTAAAAATTGGAAGAGATAAGTTATTCAAAATATTGAAAGAAAATAACTTAACCTGAGTTCGACGAAATAAGCTTAATTTGTAATCATGTTTTTGAAAGCCGGTTTATTGGGATTTAAACAATAAGCCACGACTGCCGCCATGATATTCACCATAAAATTATTCACTGAACGATGACGTGAATGTT
>NZ_AFIE01000112.1 GCF_000214135.1 Acinetobacter sp. P8-3-8 | reverse complement strand
GATCATTTTTTTGAGTAAGAGTAAAAGTATTGTTATCGATGACTGTGTCAGGGGAGAATTTGACATACAGAGCATTGGGAATAGTGATTTTACCATCAATTTCATCTGGAAATATTTGCGCTGAAAAACTAATTAATGTTGATTTTGGTTGTTGGATTACATTAAATAATTGTCCATTATCTTTTAAATTAGCCTGAGAAATAATTTGATTATTTATTATTGTTGTATTGGAACGATAAACTGAAATATTTTTATTAATCAATAGCTTTGAGCTATCAACTATTCCCTTCCACCTCCAAAGAGCCAAGAGCAAAGAATGTGCCTTCATATCCTCAAATTGAAACGCTTTAATTAAGTCTGAACCACTATTCCCAAGATAAATATTGGCTTTTAGAATTATGCCATTTTTAATAATACTATTCCCCCCTTTTAAAACTAACCCTGGTTCTCCTTGCTGAGAAAAATCCCAAACATGTCCTTGCATATCAAGCTCTTGATTCTGAAACTCTAAAACTCCACCTACAGGATCTCTAGACCCTTTGTAACCACTACTTCCTTCGGCAGCGAGAAATGCCAACCAGTCCTTTTTCCGCTTTCTTGGTTCTAAGGCGATAAAATCACGAGTTGCACAGACTTTAGTTATTCTTTTTTCATTCAATATACTTTGCCCACATACTGGAAAGTTATATTCTAGTGTAGGTCTTTCTGATTTAGCAAAAGAACAACTTGATAACATTAAAAGGCTAAAAATAGGGATTGATTTTTGCATTAAGATATTCCTTATCGTGGTGCAGGTGGTGTACCTGTAATAGTGAATGGGCTAGATTGTAAGTTAAATATTGATTTTGTGGATAAGCGGTAATATTGAACAGCTGATTGTGTTGTTTCACTTTCTCCATCTTTAGATTTATATTTCTGTACAGATGTATCCCATACCAAATTGGTATATTTTTCTTTATCTGTTTTATTTAAGGTCTTAAATACCTCTATTCGGTTGGTAATTGCTTGAGGAATTGAGTAGCCATGTTTCCCTGCTATATAGCCACTAACAGGGTTTCTTGTTTTGTCAAAAAGCCTATTCTCGCTATTTTTCACATATTCAATCAATTCAAAATCCCCCCCTTGTTTTGGCTTATATCCCCAATTGGTTTTAATAGGGTGAGTTTGAACAATTTTATTTTCTTTTGTTACATAATCATAAGTATAAATATTTTGGCTGATAGGTGAGCCATTAAGTAAAGCCTGTAGATAAGTTATTTTCTCATCGATACTATCTAAAGATCCGACTTCAGCTTCATGATTTAAGTTTTCTGGAATGGCATTGTAAATGGATAAATAGTTTTTCAGTTCATGCCAAGGTACTGCTTTAACTTCACTAGCAGGTATTTTTAAAACAGTATTTCGGTATTCAACTAATTTTTTATAAACTTGTTCTTGCTCAACGATAGACCGAGTTTCATTCACAGCCCAATAGCCATAACCTACTAAATTTGTAGGTAACTCAAATTTCCCATAATGGTTATAAGTATAATCAGGATGAGAACCATGTGTTCCATGCCCAGCTCCAGCATTCACACCAAAAGGATCATTATCTTGATCACGATGAGCAAAGGTATCTTCAAAAGCATGTAAGTATTCACCAAAAAATTGCATACTTAGGTTTAGATTCCCACATTGTGCTGCCTTGTTATAATTTCTAGTTAATGCTTTAAGCTGAGGAATATTATTTAAATTTGATGTAAGTCTCCATTTTAGATAATCATTATCAGACATACCTTTAGGCTTTTCTAAATCCCAACTACCCAGTTCCATTCCTTGAAGTGGTTTAGTGTAGGCAAACCTATTATTTGTAAAATGATAATATTCTAGCCGTTCACTTGAAAAATTTTTAACTAGGCTTATTCCTGCTCCTGCCTCATCATCATAAGGACTAGTATTATCATTGGTATCTACAAACTGAGTTGCCAAAGCAATTCGTCTCGCATTATCGGAATCAATTCCTGCGGTAATTGCAAGAAAATAAGTCATGTAATAATGCATATCCGTTTGGTATAAACCATAAGGATCAACTTTGTTTAACGGATTATTACCCACATACAAATAAGGATTTAAACCATCGACAGTTCCCATTGGATCAGGTGTTAAATAACGTCCTACGACAGGATCGTATTGACGATAACCATTGTCATACAAACCTGTAATTGGGTCTTCATTTTGTCCAGGTAAACGAACCGAAATTGCATAACGCATATCATCTATCGATTGAGAAATAGGTAAATTTTTATTCACTCTAATGAGCTGGGCTTCATCATTACGTGTGCTAACCGTATTTAAACGTTCACCGAATGGTGAATAATCAGTTTGCCAACGGACAGTGTTATTCTTATCAAAAACCTTGACTGGCGCACCAATACGATTGAGCTGAACTGCATTAAACGAAGCTAAATCAGTATTGAACTGCTCATTCTGTTTTTGAGTAGAAATCTGACTAAATTGCATCACAGGTAAACCTGCAAGCATCACATAATCACGATCAACGATAACATCATTAAGTTCAGGTGAATGAATGTCTGAATACTTTTCAGTAGGCATACGCAAACGCTGCTGTTCCCACATTCGGATACCATTCACATAGCCATTACGTTGTGAAAACTCGCGCTGTTGATTTTTACTATTAAATACTACAGATCGTTTAGAGATTAAACCTTGTTGATTAAATTGTTGATCTATTGAAATATTACGATTTTGATCATTTATTCCTTTCCATACATTAGAAGAAATATCCCATAGTGGTGCACCACTATTTGCAGAAGGCACATAATCTAAAACAGTATTTACTTCAGACTCAGCCTGCCACCAAGCATGAGGTTGTCCAGTTTGTGCATAAGAAGCAAGGCGAGAGAGTTGACCC
>NZ_AFIE01000113.1 GCF_000214135.1 Acinetobacter sp. P8-3-8 | reverse complement strand
AAGCCTACGCCATCGTTTTAGACCACTCCCCTCGTGTTCGTATTACAAACAATACTTTTAACGGTTTTAAAGTCCCTATTCTCATGGATCAGTGGAGTTCTATTGTCGATGAAAAAGGTAAAGAAATTAAACCTGAAAATTTTACAGGCTACGGCAATGTTATAAATCCTAACAAATTCGCAGGCAATGTCACGATGAATCGGAAAGGTGAGATTGTGCTTAAATAATAGATTTCTTAAAATTGGTTTAAATAAATATTAAAAATATAGAAAAACCCATTGGTGGGATGTATCAAAATGAAAATAAATTGGATGCTCTTAGCGGGTGTAGCGCCATATCTTAGTGTACTGGCATACGATGTGTGGCTACATGTTAATCATCGCAAAGTACCGCCTAAAGAGCAACGTGCTCACGGTATATCCATTGTCTTATTTGGAGTTTTTTTTATCACATCTATTGTTGGCTTGCACAGGATTGCTGTAATAGCACTGGCCTGTGTCATTCCTGTGATGCTATATGATGAGATAGTTTTCCATAAACTGTTATCTAAACACGAACGTACTGTCCACAATCTCGCAGGAATATGCCTGCTAGGGTTTATTACAACATGGATCGTATCAATTTTTTATAATTAAACAACTTATTAAAAAAGTGTAGGGGGAAAGTATGTATCTGATATCACGTATTAAACAGTCTTTTCATCGAATGGTATGTGCTGATCCAACATTACATGGAGCAGTGCTTAATTTATACTTAAATGGTGAAGCATACCCTCAACGAGTACTTGACTATTTTCCATATTATGCAGCAAATACCGAAGAACTATCAAATAAAGTACAGCAACACATGCAAGATGAAGATAAACATGTTGCATTGTACAACAAAGCACTTATCAAAATAAGGCAGCCTATAGTAGAACTTCCAATTGAGAATTGCTTTAATCACATTATTCGTCAGTACATGGCAAACTCGTTTACCATAGATATTCAAAAAGATAACCGTGATCAGCAAACGCTTAAATTAGCTCATTTTTTAGCACATGCACACTTCTTAGAAAAAAGGGTAACACACTCTTTAGAGTATCATTTAGATGCTTGTTTAGTTACAAATAGCGAGCCTTATATTGCTAAGGCGGTACAAACGGTTCTTGATGATGAATTAAGACACGTAGAATATACGCGTCAAGCAGTATTTGAGCTTTTACCAGAGCAACTTGCCAAAGACATATTACAATCACATCAATATAGTGAAAAAGTTGCCAATTTAGATTTTTCATCCGCACAAGTTCAGCGCATGCTCAAAGATTACCACAATCATTTTTCGACTACTGAACATGCTTTGTATCGTATGTATTCTACATTCATGGTGATAGGAAAAAACTATGTATGATCTAAAAACAGGTATTCATTTAAGTACCATTCAAAAACAATTACAAGCGCTCTCATCTACTGATATTTATCAAAAATTTATGTTAAGTGATCAAGATATTCTCATTAAAACAACCATAAGTTTGTGTGATCAATGTAAAACATATACACCAGCATGCGTATTTGAGCATGACGAACAAGTAATGATCAAAAAACTATGTGATACTCATGGCATACGCCAAGCTGTTTTAGAAAATGATAAACGTTTTTATCGGCTATCCAATAAAGATCAATGGGGAAAATCATATAGTTTAAATCACAAAATTAACTTCCCTGTATTTAATTCTATAAGTAATTCAGCAAATGGTTGTTGTGATCCAACGACAGGATGTTGCCCATCAACTAAACAGACAAACAATAATCAAACATGGCGTGAAAGCTTTGCTGACCAAAGTGACAACAAAACATGTACTGTTTTAGTTGAAGTAACCAATGCATGTGATCTCGCTTGTCGAGTATGTTATGCCGATGCAAAAGGCGATAAGGTTATACCGCTAAACCAGTTTAAACGATATATGACAGACTTAATTTTGCTAAAAGAGCAAATCGATTCAGTTCAAATTACTGGAGGTGAAGCATTATTGCACCCTCAAATTTGGGATATTTTCGATTGGCTATACGCACAAAATCAAGTCAAAAAGATATATCTGCCAACAAATGGTATTCAATTATCAAAAGGTGAAACATATAAGAAATTATTACCTTATAAAAATAAATTATTAGTTTTATTACAATTTGATGGTGAAGAAATAGCGACAAATCAAGCACTACGTCATGCCAATCCTTTAAAAATACGACTTAAGATATTAAAAAATCTTAATCATATAGGGATTGCAATGCAATTGACGATGACTCTAAGTTATGGAGTGAGTGAGAAAGAAATTGCATGGGTTGTCAGTCAAGGTAAAAAATATAAAAATGTTCGATTAATTGCAATGCAACCCGCTTTTTTTGCAGGACGTTACGAATTACCCCATTACGCAAATGAACGTCTTACATTGTC
>NZ_AFIE01000114.1 GCF_000214135.1 Acinetobacter sp. P8-3-8 | reverse complement strand
CAATTAAAAGACCTAACACTACTAATGTTAAGTATCCTGAAAGTGTTCTAAAAAATATGTCAGATCCGAGTAAAGTAGTTTGGCCACCACAGTCACTATACCCGAATGGAGCTATAAAAGGGTCAGCCAAGGATATAACTTTACCAGCTGGAACAATATTAGACAGATTTGGTAGCCCTAGAGGAAGATTTTTAGGAGTCTACGGTACACCTTTCGAAATGCGATCTTTATCACCGACATCATTAAACGATATCTATTTTGTATACAGAGTGCTTAAACCATTACCAGTTGAGTCTGGTACAATTGCACCATGGTTTGGTATGAAAGGTGGAGGTATACAATATTTCAGCAAAACCAATGTTGAAACACTTGTCAAACAAGGCTATCTAGAACTTGTAGCTGGTCCTATTAAATAATTTTGGAAAAAAATATATGGCTTTTAAATTTTTACAAGCATGTTATGGTTCACAACCAGTAATTTATCAAGGCATAGATTTATGGAAAGCTGATTGGATAGAATCTCATGAATCACAAATTTTATTAGAACCACGTCAAGGAGAAAAGTATTTATTTGATATTTACTATACAACAATTGGCAAAAAAAAGATTAAATTTGCATTTCAAGAAATTACCAATAATGTTTATGCTTTTTTTATCGATGAATAATTTTGAGGTACTTATATATTTAAAAGCGAAGATTTTTTATTTATCTTCGCTAACTCCTTAAAAAATGGAAAAATATTATTGCCGATATGGATAGTTATGCAGAAAAAGCTATTAAAGATGGTACAGGTAATGCCAAACTCAATCTACAATTAGATGTTTGTAAATAAGAAGGGTTTTTAAATGCGTAAAGAATGTATAGAAATTATTATTGAAGAACTGGGGGAACCAATACAAACCTAATCAGTTACCGAAGATATATTAGTCAAGTATAAAAATATAGTTCCTGAAATTTTACTAGAAATCTGGCAAGACGAAGGCTTTTGTCAATTTCAACAAGGATTATATAATATTATAAACCCAGATGATTGGCAGGATGTAGTTGATGTCTGGATGGAAAATACCCCTTTTCAACAGTTAGGTAATTTTTATGCTTTAGCTCGTAATGCTTTTGGTTGTATATATATAATCCAAATACAAAATCTAGACTAACAATAGATACTATTATGGGTACAATTAGCGGATCTATAGGTAGTAAATATTCTGCTGAGATAGTTATCAGAAGTTATTTTTCTGGTATTGATAAAAATAGGGAAGATTTCGCGTTACTAGATGACAAACCCATTTTTAAAAAGGCAGTCAAAAAACTTGGTCCTTTAGGCTGGTACGAAATGTATGCTTTTGAACCAGCTTTTGCGATTGTTGGTGATGCAGCCTTAACAATGGATAATCTTGTCAAAGTCGATGCTCGTGTACATATGCTACTTCTACGTGACCTTATCGATCAGCCCAAAATCTGGTCTTTTAATATTGAAGAAGATTTAAAACGTATAGGGACATCCTTAGCCGAAATTACTGGAAAAAATAGACCATAATAATTACTCTCTTAAATAAATAGATGGGTCAAACGCTCATCTATCTTTCTTTAGAATTATTCCAATTCATACGAAGATCTTATAATTTATAAAATTATTGAATCTACATCAAAAGCTAAAATTAAAAAAGTTATGCAGGTTTCATTACCTAAATTAGGTGAATCAGGTAACACTATCGCTAAATTATTTGATTGGAAAGCAGGAAGTAAACCTACGGAGTTATTAAAATGAATTCAGATATAATAGATATCAAACGACAAGGAATCTATAAGAAATTTCCAAGTTTTGAGCTTTATATTCAAAGTTTGGGTAACTCTAATGATCAAATTTTCCTTGATTTATTAGATAAATACATAAAAGATGGGGATTTTCAACATAAATCTGAATTTGGAGTATTAGATTACAACATATTTTATGCTTTCAATGGTTTGGGAAGTTATTTACAACGCTTGAAGCAAAAGTCATTCGAAGATTTTCAAACTAAAAATATATTTAATGAAAGTTATTTTTTTCAAGCCATTAGCTATCTTTATTGGCAAACTTGTTTTGAAATACATCAATGCTCAAAATCTATCGAGCTATTTAACAATGGAGTAAATGATCAATTAAATACTATGTTCTTCTTAAAAAGTAAAGTTTCTGATCTTGGAACATATTTACAATTTGACATGTTAGAGGAAGCCAAATTTCTAACTAATAAATATTTAGATTTTATTAATTCACCTACATCTTTAAAAATATTTAATGACGAGGGTGATTTATATCATCGAAGAACTCAATATTTTGTATTACGACTTTTAAACAACTATTGGTTTAAAAAAGATATTAATTTTCCAACATGTGCATTTGATGAAC
>NZ_AFIE01000115.1 GCF_000214135.1 Acinetobacter sp. P8-3-8 | reverse complement strand
CTATCTTTTTTCATATGGGTAACTGCGCGAAGCATAGCTTCTTGCTTAAATTTCAAGGAAAAACGTTGTTTTTCTATTCTTGAAATTTGGTGGAGACTAGGAGAGTCGAACTCCTGACCTCCTGCGTGCAAAGCAGGCGCTCTACCAACTAAGCTAAGTCCCCAGCTTAAGATCTTAATATATCTGTTTCTCTGTAATCTTGAATTTCTTCAATTTCAATCAGTAGACTTGGTGGGTCTGACAAGACTTGAACTTGTGACCCCACGCTTATCAAGCGTGTGCTCTAACCAACTGAGCTACAGACCCTCAGATACATCAATGAAGAACAACTTGTTGTGGATTCTTACCAATCGCCAATCTTTCGTTAAGGAGGTGATCCAGCCGCAGGTTCCCCTACGGCTACCTTGTTACGACTTCACCCCAGTCGTCGGCCACACCGTGGTAAGCGTCCTCCCTAAGGTTAGACTACCTACTTCTGGTGCAACAAACTCCCATGGTGTGACGGGCGGTGTGTACAAGGCCCGGGAACGTATTCACCGCGGCATTCTGATCCGCGATTACTAGCGATTCCGACTTCATGGAGTCGAGTTGCAGACTCCAATCCGGACTACGATCGGCTTTTTGAGATTAGCATCCTATCGCTAGGTAGCAACCCTTTGTACCGACCATTGTAGCACGTGTGTAGCCCTGGTCGTAAGGGCCATGATGACTTGACGTCGTCCCCGCCTTCCTCCAGTTTGTCACTGGCAGTATCCTTAAAGTTCCCACCCGAAGTGCTGGCAAATAAGGAAAAGGGTTGCGCTCGTTGCGGGACTTAACCCAACATCTCACGACACGAGCTGACGACAGCCATGCAGCACCTGTATGTAAGTTCCCGAAGGCACCAATCCATCTCTGGAAAGTTCTTACTATGTCAAGACCAGGTAAGGTTCTTCGCGTTGCATCGAATTAAACCACATGCTCCACCGCTTGTGCGGGCCCCCGTCAATTCATTTGAGTTTTAGTCTTGCGACCGTACTCCCCAGGCGGTCTACTTATCGCGTTAGCTGCGCCACTAAAGCCTCAAAGGCCCCAACGGCTAGTAGACATCGTTTACGGCATGGACTACCAGGGTATCTAATCCTGTTTGCTCCCCATGCTTTCGTACCTCAGCGTCAGTATTAGGCCAGATGGCTGCCTTCGCCATCGGTATTCCTCCAGATCTCTACGCATTTCACCGCTACACCTGGAATTCTACCATCCTCTCCCATACTCTAGCTCACCAGTATCGAATGCAATTCCTAAGTTAAGCTCAGGGATTTCACATCCGACTTAATAAGCCGCCTACGTACGCTTTACGCCCAGTAAATCCGATTAACGCTCGCACCCTCTGTATTACCGCGGCTGCTGGCACAGAGTTAGCCGGTGCTTATTCTGCGAGTAACGTCCAAACATCTAGGATATTAGCCTAGAGTTCCTCCTCCTCGCTTAAAGTGCTTTACAACCATAAGGCCTTCTTCACACACGCGGCATGGCTGGATCAGGGTTCCCCCCATTGTCCAATATTCCCCACTGCTGCCTCCCGTAGGAGTCTGGGCCGTGTCTCAGTCCCAGTGTGGCGGATCATCCTCTCAGACCCGCTACAGATCGTCGCCTTGGTAGGCCTTTACCCCACCAACTAGCTAATCCGACTTAGGCTCATCTATTAACGCAAGGTCATTACTGATCCCCTGCTTTCCCCCGTAGGGCGTATGCGGTATTAGCATCCCTTTCGAGATGTTGTCCCCCATTAATAGGCAGATTCCTAAGTATTACTCACCCGTCCGCCGCT
>NZ_AFIE01000116.1 GCF_000214135.1 Acinetobacter sp. P8-3-8 | reverse complement strand
CTGCTTCAAAAACTAAAACTGATCGATCATTTTTCAATGAAATTTTATTTTCCAAAATATAATAAAAATTTTTAATTTCTTTTGGGGTAATTTCTTTGTCAATTATGAATGGCTGGCATATTCCATATAAATACGACCAATTGATCATTCGCTCCCAATTTAAATCCATTTCTTGCAGATCACGCTCCTCACTTCTAGCTATTTCTTTATCTTTATAAATATAAAATTGTCTACTAATTGATTTTATTAAGTTAACAAGCTGGTCTTCAGGATTTATGATCCGGTCATTTGATTTCCATTCCTGATATGATTCTAGAAATCTTTTTGGATATAAAAAACTCATTTGTTTTTTTTCAATTTCATCTTTTTTTAAGAATTGCTTTGGATCATTATGTTTTTCAAAAACCTTTAAAAAAACTTAGATTTTTGAAGAATGTTAAAAGCTGATTCATCCTCAGATATCTTTAAGGATTTAAATTGAGCATTAATAATTTTGCTATTTTTTAGTAATGCACCAATCAATTCAGGCTGATATTTACGTTTTGCTGTATAAAACATGTCTGCAATTAAAATATTAAGATGATGTATATAGCTACTTGCGGTCACGTTAAAGTCTTCATGCCCCATTAGATGTGCTAAACGTTGCCATACATCTGCGCTATGTAATGATGCATGATCGATATTTTGCAATATATGCTTTTTAAGCCTACCTACAAACCTAGAGTCATAGTCAGTAAAACTACAGATAAGCTGGTGGCTGCCTTTCAATAAAATTGCTAAGTGTGATGCAGCACTATGCCTAAATGCGTGAAATGTATATGAATGATCACTTGTCCCTAATACCAGATTAAACAAGCTCCTAGTGATTTTTGATAATTGTTGATTTTCAAAGGTGAAGAGTAATGTATTCTGTACTTGTAATTCCGCTTCGCTCAAAGAAGCAGCTAAATATTTTTTATAAAAATCACAGAACTCTTTAAATTCATTTGGATTTAAAAAATAGGATAAATCAAACTGACGATTTGCATTTTCGTTTTTAACATTACGGTGAGAGTTGGAATGAATTTTTAAAACCAGATTTTCAATATCTGAATTGGATGATTCATTTGAAGTTGTATCTTTAGGATCTGACTTTGCTTCGTAATATAAACGATTATTTTTAAGATGACTTCGAAGCTGTGCAGAGTCAAAATCATTGAGACGGATGCCTGTCACTTCATCAATACGCAAACCTAGTCTAAATGCGAGTCGATAGACCCATTGCAATGCAACTATGTCATTCCCTGAAATGCCTAAAATGTTTGGATAATTTTCCACAATTTTCATCATTAATTCAAACATCTGCGGACTAATGGTCCGTGTTTTTAAAAATTTCCCGCTGTCTCTCTGATGTTCATACAAGTACGCTACTACTGGTGCATCATGCTTGTTGACCAAATACTGATGAAATGTTTTTAACCTCGCGAAAGAATAGCCAGAGGTGTCGTGCTTTTTATTATCATTTTTTCTCAGCGATTGTTTCCTGCTTTTCCTGATCTTTCATTGATTTTTCTAAAATAAGGTACTCATACATTTCTTCAAATTGTTCTTCGATGGCATTATTCAAATTTATTTGATATTCTAAAATGTAAATTAAAAAGTCAGAAACGAAGCTGTGATAATAACGTTTTATCGATGCCACCTGAAGTGATGCTTTACCAGAGCTAGAATTGTAACCTAGCTCATAC
>NZ_AFIE01000117.1 GCF_000214135.1 Acinetobacter sp. P8-3-8 | reverse complement strand
TGCATGCTCCTCGACTGCCTTTTGAAATAAATAAATCTTTCGCTGTAGCTCAATGTCTGTTAAAATTTTATGCATATTCATTTCTACCTCGTTCTGAATATATGAAGCCTGATCTTGAACATCAGGCTTTTTTATTGTCTGGACTTCCATAGCCCAACTCTTCCTTTCTCTCACTAATTTCGTGATGGAAAAGGTCATCTACTGATTCAACTCTGTTGATGTAGCATTTCATCATGTGAAACATTGAAGCTGCTGTTTCACGGTCTAAGCTTTCATAAGTTTTTGGAACAACCTTGAATCCAAGAAGGCTCAATAAGACGCAAGCGTTTTCAATTTCAGTCAAGCCATTGCTTTTCTTGTCATTTTTCATTCTTGAGAGTGTGCTTGGATCCACCCCTAAGTGCTCTGCTAAAACACTGTTGTTTTCCTGTGCAAGCGCATTAAATACACGAGTGATGTCATTTCTAGCGCTTGCACTTAATTCAATTGATACTTTGCTCATGGTGGTTCCTAAGCGACATTTGTAGTTTGTTTATGCTGATTCCATAAAGCTTCTAGATTTCTACCTAGATCGTATGAAAGACGTTTTCCGCAAGCTCCTCGCTCCAAGTCACTTACATAGTTTTGTGAACAACCAATTTCAGTGGCGATCTTTGCTTGTGTTAACCCCTGTTCTTTCAGATCAGAGATCATTTTTTGCCATTGATTCATGTGAACCTCCGATATTTTTATTAAATATATAGGTTTTCCGATATTTATACAATAGCCAAACCGATTGAAATATGTATCAGAATTCCGATAAAGCAAGCTGAGATTGATCTATGAGTACTTTGGGTGAAAATTTAAAGAAATTGCGTAAGGCAAAAAAAATGACCCAGAAGGAATTAGCGCAAAAGTCTGGAGTTAAACAATCGGTAATTTCCGAACTAGAAACTGGCACAGCTAAATCAACAGGTTCAATTCTTGAGCTAGCTAGCGCATTGGGCATTACCGCTGAAGATCTTAAAAAGGGTGTAGTTAGTGAATTTGACAATAATGTTGTGCCTATTACTTCTAAATTAATTCCAGTTTTATCATGGGTTCAAGCTGGATCAATGACATCTGTAGAGGAGATAAATCCATTAGATATTTCTGAATGGTTGCCACCTTTAAGCGTCGATGATCCTGATGGTTGTTTTTATTTAAAAGTAGTTGGTATTAGTAATTCACCTACCTACATGGAGGGTGACTGTATTTTAGTAAATCCAAAATTTCAGGTGTGTGACTTAATTTCTGGAGATTTGATTGTTGTTAGAAATAACACTGATGCAACATTTAAAAAATTCGTTATTGAGAGTGATGAGCGTAAATATTTACAAGCTCTTAATCCAAACTTTCATCCCAATATTATTGAATTTGAAGAAGGAATGGTTTTAGTAGGTTTGGTAATTGATGCGTTTAGACCGCTTGGCGGCTCTCGCCCTAAGAGAATGAGAAAAAGTTAGATTATTAATTTAGGTGATATATGGACAACTTAAAACTACCAGTTAACCAGATTATTGCTCGCATCAATGATGCTGCGACACGTGGTGAAGCATTGATGCTAACAGCTGATGAAGTCAAGATTCTCTCTAAAGATATTGGCGACAAGGTTTTCATACCTGTGCTTACAAATGAGCAAGTTATACAGCTGGTCAACGAAGGTAAGCTTGGGCAAAAGATTAATAGCGCAAAAGATAAATAAA
>NZ_AFIE01000118.1 GCF_000214135.1 Acinetobacter sp. P8-3-8 | reverse complement strand
ATCAGCTGTAGTTCAGGTCAAACCATTACTAATTTTTATTAATTTATACTTTAAAAGAATTTAAAAATGAAAAATATTTTGTCAGTAGGAATATTCTATTCAGCTCTCTTGTGTAGCTCGTATTCCTCTTCTTCTTTTGCAGGCGTTGTGGACTTTAGCCAATGTGGTGCAAACTCTTCTTTCGCTATCGTCACTCAAAGCGAAGGACCAACCTATGCTTGTGGTGGGCTCGACACTGGCGTTGGTAACCCTATCAATGTACTCAATGGCAATAAGTTTGAAGCTGTGGAAGACTTTAAAGAACTTCCCTCATTTAAAGGTCTCTCCTTCTCTCGGTTTTATAATAGCCAAAGTCATGCCAATACTCCTTTCGGCTATGGTTGGTACAGCTCTTTTGATCTTAAACTTTATGAACAACCCGATATTATCCAAATTCGTCTTGAATCTGGGAAACGTATCAATTTCAAAAAAAATAGAATTAACTTAGGCAACAATCAGTTTGTTATTCGTGCGCTTCCTCTCAATCCTTCCGATGGCTGGATTGAAAAGAAAATTGATGGTTCTGGATGGGTTTGGCACAAAACTCAATCCAATCAAGATTATTTCTTTCAGTATTTAGGTGGGAAAGATCCTCATCTAGCACACATCACCAAGATTACTGCTCTCGCAGATATTGAAAAAAATGATCCTACTCTGAATTTTTCTTTTGCTTATGATCAGCAACAGCGCTTAGTTAGTGTTAAAAATGGGCAAGGCCAGCAGCTTAATTTCGCTTATTCAATAACCAAGTTTGGTTTACCTCAAATTGTTTTAACCACACCACTTGGTCAATATTTCTATTTTTTAGATCGTAATAACAATCTCGCTCAAGTCGTTTATCCTGATGGGCGCCGCTTTAAGTATAGTTATGATCCAAAGTTTCAAGGTGGGGATATTCATAATCTCACTGCAAAATCTATCTTTGATCGAACAACGAAAAAGTTTAAGTTACTCTCTCAATGGCAGTATGACAATCAAGATCGTGCTTTTTTAAGTCAACATGCGGGTGGTGTCGAAAAAGTCACCATTCAGTTTGATGTTCGTACTCGTCAAGATATGCCTGCAAATTATGCAGCGACTAAGTCTGTTTTTAAAAATATTGTGACCAATAGTTTAGGTCAAAAAACTGCTTATTCGTATCAAATTGAAGGTACTCAATTTCAGTTGTTAGAAAGTCTTGGTGCTGGTTGTGCCAGTTGTGGTACGGTCAATAAGCGTTATCGTTTTAATGCTCAAGGTTTAGTTGTTTATGCTGCTGATCTTGATTTATCTGGGAAAGCCATTCGTGCGATTGATCTGAAATATAATGATTTGGGTGAGGTATTGTCTAAAACTGTTTCTGGGATTGGTGTACAAGCTCAGACGACTTTTTATGAGTATGAGTCTTATCAACTTAAATCATCTAATGTATCAAACTTAGGCAATCCCCTTCTTGTCCAGTTGAATCAACGAGATGTTCGTCGTTTAAAAGCGGAATCACGTCAAAGTGTGGTTACTGGGAAAAAATACCGTAAGGAATTTGCTTATGATCAAAATAATCATCTGATCTCTGTAAAGGAAACGGGTTTCTCTCCTTTAGGTGATGTGTTAGTTCGGGAGTCTAAGTATGGTTATGATCAACACGGTCGGTTAGCTTGGGAGGATGGTCCTCTACCGAATGG
>NZ_AFIE01000119.1 GCF_000214135.1 Acinetobacter sp. P8-3-8 | reverse complement strand
TAAATATTGAGGTTCGACGTATTTATAGGATGGTGGCGGCATGAGCACATTGAAAGATTTAAACGCACATTTATTTGCACAACTTGATCGCCTGGCAAATGCAGATAAAGCTGATCTGGATGTAGAAGTTAAACGAGCGCAAACAGTCGCACAGGTTAGTGAAAAAATTATCGATGCACATAAAACGCAAATAGATGCGGTTAAGTTGGTTGCTCAGTACAAGGGCTTAAATACAAATCAAGAAGTGCCTAAGATTGCGCTTGGCGATATGAATGTGAGTGTTTGATATGGCGAAAGGTATTGCGATTAAGTACACCGAAGAAATGCTGATGTTTTTACGTCAGCATGAGGAAACGCCACGTACTGAACTAACCTGTAAATTTAATGAAAAGTTTGGCTACAAGCTTTCAGTAGATAGCATCAAGGCTAAATGCCTGCGCATGGAATTAAAAACAGGTCGAACAGGATGCTTTTCACCTGGTCAAAAGTCTTGGAATAAAGGCTTAAAGGGTTATATGGGTGCGAACTCAACATCCTTTAAAAAAGGTCATACACCATCTAATCATAAACCAGTTGGCTATGAGCGAATCACTGTTGATGGTTATATTGAAGTTAAAATCTCCGAGCCGAATGTATTTGAGTTAAAGCATCGGCAGATCTGGGAGCAACAACACGGGAAAATACCAGATAACCATGTTCTTGTTTTCAAAAATATGAACAAGCAAGACTGTCGACTTGAAAACCTGATGCTGGTTAGTCGTGCTGAGCTTGTTCGCTTAAATCAATCTTATCGAAAGCTTGCCACACCAGAAACAAATGAAACCTGTGTCTTGATGGCGAAGATCAAAAATAAAACGCATAACTTGAAGGTGGCGTGATGGATATTCAGAAAGAAAGAGAATCGTTTGAAGCATACATGGCTGAAAAATACAAAAACCTTATGGATAGACGCCAGTGCCTTAACAATGGTGGTGGTTATATGGCTTGGGATATGAATGTCGCATGGAAAGTATGGCAAGCAGCCAAAGCCCAAGCGGTGCCTGAAGGGTTTGTTTTGGTGCCGAGAGAGTGTCCAGACCCTATTTTTGCTGACAAACTTTTCGATCATCTTTGCAAAAAAGCACACGGTGAATTTGGAGATGATCAAATGATATTTTTTTCGGATATAGATGAAAGTGCAATTTGGCAATTAATGATCGAAGCACAGGAGCAAAGTTATGACAATTCAAACTGAAGAAATCGAACTTAAACAAACCTGTGGCGAAAGCCCTGAACAATATGATGCTTTCCACAAAGGCAAACAAGTTGGCTACCTTCGCTTAAGACATGGCGAATTTAGAGTTGATTACCCTGATTGTGGTGAAGAGACAATTTTCTATTCAGAAGAAATGCAAGGCGATGGAAAATTTAATGATGATGAGCGTGATGAATTTCTTTTAAAAGCCAAGCAAGCGATTGTGAAAAGATTGAAAGAAGAAAAGGAGGAAGGTTGATGA
>NZ_AFIE01000120.1 GCF_000214135.1 Acinetobacter sp. P8-3-8 | reverse complement strand
GGGGGGATTAGATAATAAAATCTTCATGTTTAGTACCTGTAGTTTAGAGTTCACTATCTACAACCATCTTTTCCACGAGATGGAGGTAGACCAAACAGGGGTGGAAATACCGCACTACAGAAGACGGCCAGTCATAGACTGCCCTGCCTGGCCTACCATAATGGCAAACTAAGCATAATAAGCACAAAAAACCGCTAAAGCGGTTTTAATGCTTCTGTAGTAATTTTCAGGTTTCCACGCCCGATTACAGATTTTGCTGTAACGTAATTATCATATGGGTATCTTTTTCTTTGGTCAAACCAAATTAGAATTTTTTATTCATTTTTTAGTGATATTTTAAAATTGAATGCTGGCTTAATTTTTTCAAAATTTTAGCCGAAAAAATCCCTGTATTTTACCTACATACAAGGATCCGTGTTTAGCTCAAAATCTATGCTGCATACTTATAGAAGGATTACCTAAGCTAATTAATTTATCTTCTCCATTTTTTGGTATCTCATTAAAATCTAAAAATAATCATATTGGTGGACTCCCAAGCCTTTGCTTTGTAAAACAGCAGTTTTAAAAAGCAAAGGCTTGGGCTATTTTTCTGAAATATATTTGCTTAGGCTATTTAAAAATTAGCTTATAAAATCAAACCAAAAACACAACCAAGTTTTCTATGCTGTATTTAATATTATAAATCTAGCAAAATTTAATTTTTTATTTATAAAAAATAAAAACTAATTTCCCTATTTTACAGAATAAAACAAATCAATTTATAGGGTAAATAATTTATATTAACTCACTAGTCTATAAAATTTACCTTATATATAATTTTATATTTTATAGATTAAATTTAAAAAATAATATCCGAATAAATTTACAAGAATAATAAAAAAATACAATTAAATTTAATCTTATTTTCTCCTGCGAGTCATACAAAATCTTTTGTTTATTGAGTATTTTTTTTGATAATCTCTCATCTAGCCTATCCAGGTTATTCTCAAGAAAAAAATTATCAAAAATCAACCTCACAGAGTGTACACCTCGCGCTAAGTGTCCTTTTTTGACCAAAAAAAAAGAAGAAATTTACATAAATAATGAAAAAATAATCAAACATGAATTACCTAAAGTTATATACCGATGTTTTTTATATATTTTTTTAATATAAAAAAACTGTAGCCCCCTACTTCTCCGGTAAAACATTTTAGACCATTTTCTTTTGACCCAGGGAAGGTACTCCAAGGCATTTCATCTTAAAAAAGATACTTTGTAGTACAATTTTTTGTATCAGATGATGCTTTGAATCTGCTTTTTTATTACTAATTTTATAATATTTTATTTTAACTTCAGTCCCTATTTTTTTATCAAAATCACTTGAACTTGATTTTTCTATATCTAAGTAGGATTCTACGTCCGAATATATTTTGGTAATAAACTCTACAAATGAATCGTACAATTTTAAATCTTTTTGACAGACT
>NZ_AFIE01000121.1 GCF_000214135.1 Acinetobacter sp. P8-3-8 | reverse complement strand
AGACAAGATCACCAATGTAGCGAATGCGACATTAGCATCAGATGCGGTGAACAAAGGTCAGTTGGATGCAGTCAGCACGAACTTAACCAATGCAGGCCTAGACTTTGCAGGGAACAGCGGTACGAATGTACACCGCAACTTGGGACAAACCTTAGACATTAAAGGTGGCTTCACAGGAGCGGATACAGCGACCAGCAACGAAAATGTGAAGACGGTTACAACAGCGACAGGGCTTGATATCCGCCTAGCGAAAAATGCGACCTTTGACAGCGTTACAGCGGGAACAGGCACAGACAAGACAGTCTTGAACAAAGACGGCTTGACAGTGACTGAGGGTACAGACAATACAGTGATTGGTGCGACCAGCGTATCGACCAAACAAGTAACGGTTGGAGATGCAACCAACAACACAGTATTAACCAGCACAGCAAATGGATTGGATGTAGGTGGAGACAAGATCACCAATGTAGCAGCAGGTTCATTGGTTTCAGGCTCAACAGATGCAGTGAATGGTGGCCAACTGTTTAACAACAATACCGCGATTGCATCAGCATTAGGTACGACAGTAAACGCTGCGACAGGCGCAATAAATGCACCGAGCTACACAATTACTAAGACAGATGGCACGACATACACAGCAGCGAATAACGTAGCGACAGCATTAGGTAACTTAAATACAGAGGTGACCAAGTCACTTGGCTTTGTAGGTGATAGCGGAACGAAAGCAACGCGAAAACTAGGCGAAGACTTAAATGTTAAGGGTGGATCTACAGGTACACTGACCAATAATAATATTGGCGTTGTGGCTAATGGTAGTAACCAGCTTGATATCAAGTTAGCAGAAGCAATCAATTTAGGAGCTGCGGGTAGTGTTACTACAGGTGCTACAGTGATTAACAACACTGGCATTACGACACCACAAGCAGTGATTGGAAGTGGAGCAAATACCACGACTTTAACTAGCACAGCGAATGGATTAGATGTAGGTGGTGACAAGATCACCAATGTAGCGAATGCGACAGCGGCATCAGATGCTGTGAACAAAGGTCAATTGGATAACATCAACACGAGTTTAACCAACAAAGGCTTAATCTTTGGTGCGAATAGTGGAGCGGATTACACAGCAAAACTTGGCACTAAAGTGACTGTAAAAGGTGCAGACACCAATACAGACTTTGCTCAGTTTGATGGTGGCAACAACTTGATGACTCAAGTTGATACAGCTGGCAATATTGTGGTTGCATTGAAGAAAGATGTATCTGTAACTAGCGTAACTGCTGGTGCAAGCAAACTTGATACAACAGGTTTAACAGTAGGCACAGTGGGTGACCAAACTGTTATCACTAAAGATGGCATTACAACAGATAAAGTGAATGTGGGTACTGTTGTAATTGATAGCAGTACCAACAAGATTAGTGGTTTGG
>NZ_AFIE01000122.1 GCF_000214135.1 Acinetobacter sp. P8-3-8 | reverse complement strand
GAGTCATGCCGACATCACTAAAGCCATTAACTACATGCACACCAATTACACTCAGGCGATTAATGAGGGTAAGCCGTTAAGGGTGGTGATTGATCAGAAACAGGATGATAGATCCACTGCACAGAATCGCCTTTATTGGATGTGGCTTGGCCAGATAGAGAAAAAGACTGGTCAGGATAAAGATTCACTCCATTACGAGTTTAAGAAACGATTCCTGATTTATATCTATCGTCGTGATGATCAGGAGTTTGCTGAGACCTGTAATGCGATTGCAATGCTCAAGCAGAATGAATGTGAAGAATACCGGGTGATTGCAGAGCAGGTGATAAGACTTTGCAGTACTACAAAATTAAGCGTTAAGCAGATGACCGAGTATTTGAATTACGTGCATGACTTTACTGTGACTCAGTTGGGTGTGTATTTAACTGTGCCGGATGATTTGAAGTGGTGTTGTGTAGAATAGATATTTCAAATTTCAAAAAGCCCATCAGGTAGATAGGCTTTTCTTACTAATCAAAAGATTGAGCGATGATTTACTTTTTATCTGTATTTTCTTTTTGATCATCTTGCTCTTTAGTGGAGGTTGTATCATTTTGATTGGGTTTATCTTGTGTAGGCTTCTGTGTATGGTTTTCTGATTTAGGCTTGTTTTCAGTAGCATTATTTGAAAATTGATTGAAAGAAGCTTTTTGAGCGGTATTTGTATTAACTAACATAGTTTTCTCAATTTTTGTTGCCGAAGATTCGACCTATTCAGAGTGACATACTAGTAGCACTTACAATGGGATGATTTGGAGGGGTAAGTGTAGATATATGTAGGATTTAAATGTTTATATCTTATTTATATTTCAAAGGTTTTTATAATAAACCGGTCGCCAGATTGATCTGTATCACTATTTAAATAGTCAAGGTATTTAATTTATATCTTCTCGATACATTGCTGATACAAGGGGTGTATATGGACGAAAAAGAATATTTCTGGAAAACCAAGAAGCGTCCAATCAAAACCAAACCCCGCAATAAGCCACTACCGAAAGCCAAAGAAAAATACTTAGAAGCAGAAGAAACCCTATTTCAAGAATTAGAAGAACATGCCATTGGTTATCGTCGAAAGTTTCAATTTGAATCAACCAAAAATTGGCGGTTTGATTTTTATATTGTGAAGCTGAACCTTCTTATAGAAATTGTGGGCAGTCCATGGGCGGTTGGTCGTGGTGGGAAAAAGATAGCGAATTCATTTAATAAGTATGATCTTGCTGAAGATCAAGGTTATACATTTGTGCGCCTTGAACCTCATCAGATTGAATCGGGTTATGCAATTAACTGGATTCGAAGTCAGTTAGAGAGATTAGAAGATGGAACAGTTCAGACCATTCCC
>NZ_AFIE01000123.1 GCF_000214135.1 Acinetobacter sp. P8-3-8 | reverse complement strand
CATAGGTATCTACACAAATATCAGCATTTAAGTTAAATTGGAAAGCATGCTTTCCAATTTAACATTCCAAACCTAGACAATCGCTTAGTTAAACGCTACGGAAGTCTTGTAAAACTTAATATGAATCCACTCGCTTCTTTAGCTCCCGCACTTAAAGATATTGCCTCCGTCCAGAAAACTAGCTTTGCTACAACTCAGGCTGTTTGGCGGTTTTTAAATAATGAAAATATTTCATTTCAGCAACTCAATCAACCTATTCAATCACTGGCGATTGAACAATTAACCCAATCGAATCATCACTATGCTCTCGTTGCCCATGATTGGTCTCAACTACAATATATTAAACATAACAATAAGTTAAATCGATCTAAAAGAACGCATGAAAATGATAAAGGCTATGAGTTACAAAGTAGTTTATTAATTGATGCTGAAACTGGTTTACCCATTGCTCCACTTGATCAAACTTTATGTGATGCTAATCAGTGTTATTCAACATTCAAAAATGGCGATCAAGCAAAAAAAACACATCTAAATGCACTATATGAACAAATTGAGCATATTGGATCTTTAGCATTAGACAAGAAACTCGTTCATATCATTGATCGTGAGGGAGATTCAATCGCTCATCTTAGATTATTGGATCAATATAATCATTTATTTCTTATTCGAGGAAAAGAAGGAAATCGTGTTGAATATAAAGGACAAGAGCTTAAGTTAAGAGAAGTGTCAGATCAAATATCAGCTGTACAATCACAGATGATTGAATATAAAGGTCGTCGTGAACAACTCTATATTGGTGAAACTGAAATCAGTATTGTGCGTGATGCAAAACCCAAGAAAAAAGATGAAACGGGGAAAAGAATAACACCACAAAAAGGAAAGCCCTTAACAGCTCGGCTGATTGTTGCTGAGGTCAAAAATGAGGAAGGTAAACTGCTTTCTCGTTGGAGTTTATTAAGTAATGTACCGTCAGAAATTTCAAGTGTGGAATTAGCAACATGGTATTACTGGCGCTGGAAAATAGAAACTTATTTTAAGCTCTTAAAACAGGCAGGACATGACATTGAGTCATGGCTTCAAACAACGCCACAAGCAATATTAAGACGGCTTTTAATTGCCAGTATGGCATGTGTATTAACTTGGCGGATTCAACAAAGCAATGATGAACAGAATTCAAGTGTAAGGGCATTTTTAACCCGACTATCGGGAAGGCAACAAAAAAGAGGTGCAAGAGAAAGTGCGCCAGCAATATTGGCAGGACTTTCTGTACTGTTGAATACACTGCAATTATTGTCTGAACATTCAGTGGATGATCTTAAGGCTATTGCTGAAATTGCATTAAGGTATCCACACAGAAATGTGTAGATACCTATG
>NZ_AFIE01000124.1 GCF_000214135.1 Acinetobacter sp. P8-3-8 | reverse complement strand
TCCATCTAACCCACCCTATGTGGGTTTTCATTTACCTGTAACACCTAAAACTTATAATCAACACCAAGGTTAATGAAGGATAACCTGTAATAACTAAGTTTGACCTATCTCGCCCTGCTATATGCAGGGTTTTCTTTTGTCTATTAAAAAACAATTTACCTTAAAAGTAAAATATTTTTAATTATTTTACCTTGCAGGTATTTACTTTATTTTACCTTGTGGGTATATTTTATCTCACAGACAAACAAACCTTCTCAGTGAGACAAAAATGGAAATTCAAAATTTACGCTTACAACTCCTTCAGCTTTCAGGCGGTCAAGTTGAACACGCTCAAGCAATGGAAAAATACGTTTTGGAAGGTACTGGCTTAAATCAGCAAATGGGCGAAGCGGTAAAAACTGCGGAAGTTGGTGAAGATCCAGTGGATGAAAAGTGTGGATGCTTGATCTGCTTAATCAAAGAATTTCAAAAAGATTTTTAATTTTAAATAAAAAAGCACACTGGCCTTCGACTTCCGTGTGCTTTTACTCAAAGAGTGAGATAAGTATGAAACAAACACATCTTAAAAGTCAAACGACTCAATATTTAAATCAGCCTCCTACGGCTGAAAACACTGTTCAGTATAGAAGCTCAGGCTTGGCTATCCCTTCAATCCTTGTATTGATTCTTTTAGCAATGCTTGCAGGCGGTGTTTTTAGTTGCTCAGGTTATCAAAGTGCTACAGCAAAGATGGGGGTGAAATGATGAGTCGCTTAACTAAATCTTTACGTGAAGCAATGCTTGAAACGATTCTTTCACATGCATTTGATGCAAAACAAAAAAATGCTAAACAGCAAAAAATCATTGCTGGTGAAAAAGTTTATCAAGACATTTATGGTTCACATCTCATTGCAATGGAGAGCTTACCTAAAGGATTCTTACCTAAAAGCTCGGCATTTTATGTAGCAATTTCAGGTCAAACGCATACTGTTCAGTGTTCTGAAAACCGCTTAATTGGTAAAGGTCACTACGATAAATGGAGTGATAGAGCAAAGCTATATGTAGGTGATGAGAGAGTTGCTATCGAGTTTCAAAAAGCTGTTGAGCTTTGTAATGACTTGGAATCTCAGCGCAAATCCATGTCTCGTGAAATTAGCCCAGTTCTTGAAAGTGTTCACACATTCAAAAAACTATGGGAAGTATGGCCTGAATCAAAATCACTTTTAGAAAAGTTTGAAGAAAAGCCAACAATCGCGATCCTACCTGCTGTTCAAGTGAATAAGCTGAATGTGGCTTTGGGATTGCCTGTTTCGGAAGTCAAGGAGTCACAACAATGAATATGCTTTCTAAT
>NZ_AFIE01000125.1 GCF_000214135.1 Acinetobacter sp. P8-3-8 | reverse complement strand
TTCATCTAACCCACCCTGTGTGGGTTTTCATTTACCTGTAACACCTAAAACTTATAATCAACACCAAGGTTAATGAAGGATAACCTGTAATAACTAAGTTTGACCTATCTCGCCCTGCTATATGCAGGGTTTTCTTTTGTCTATTAAAACATAAAATATTCAAATAATATCGAAATAAAAATAAAAATATCGGATTACCTATTGACTAACAATATCGGAAGTGCGATATTTATATCACACCCACTCACCAGAGATAAAAAATGGAAATTCAAAATTTACGCTTACAACTCCTTCAGCTTTCAGGCGGTCAAGTTGAACACGCTCAAGCAATGGAGAAATACGTTTTGGAAGGTACTGGCTTAAATCAGCAAATGGGCGAAGCGGTAAACGGTGAAAAAGATGAAAAATGTAATTGTTTGCTTTGCCAACTCAGAACCGCAATTGAAAGTAATTCTTAATAAAAAAGCACACCGACCTCGAAACCAGTGTGCTTTCCCAAACAACAGGTGAATTATGAAACAAACACATCTTAAAAGTCAAACGACTCAATATTTAAATCAGCCTCCAACGGCTGAAAACACTATCCAGTATCGAAACTCAGGCTTGGCTATCCCTTCAATCCTAGTATTGATTCTCTTAGCAATGCTTGCAGGCGGTGTTTTTAGTTGTTCAGGTTATCAAAGTGCAACGGCTAAAGTGGGGGTTAAATGATGAGTCGCTTAACTAAATATTTACGTGAAGCAATGCTTGAAACGATTCTTTCACATGCATTTGATGCAAAACAAAAAAATGCTAAACAGCAAAAAATCATTGCTGGTGAAAAAGTTTATCAAGACATTTATGGTTCACATCTTATTGCAATGGAAAGCTTACCAAAAGGATTCTTACCTAAAAGCCCAGCTTTTTATGTAGCAATTTCAGGTCAAATGCATACCGTTCAGTGTTCTGAAAATCGCTTAATTGGTAAAGGTCACTACGATAAATGGAGTGATAGAGCAAAGCTATATGTAGGTGATGAGAGAGTTGCTATCGAGTTTCAAAAAGCTGTTGAGCTTTGTAATGACTTGGAATCTCAGCGCAAATCCATGTCTCGTGAAATTAGCCCAGTTCTTGAAAGTGTTCATACATTTAAAAAACTATGGGAAGTATGGCCTGAATCAAAATCACTTCTTGAAAAGTTTGAAACAAAACCATCTATTGCGATTCTTCCTGCTGTTCAAGTGAATAAGCTGAATGTGGCTTTGGGATTGCCTGTTTCGGAAGTCAAGGAGCCACAACAATGAATATGCTTTCTAAC
>NZ_AFIE01000126.1 GCF_000214135.1 Acinetobacter sp. P8-3-8 | reverse complement strand
AATGATGTGTGCTTAAAAAACAGGAGGGTTTAACTTGGTAAACTATACATACTCATTAGGAGTTTACCATGAGCAAGAAACAGAAGACTTACACCGCAGAATTTAAAGCTGAAGCCATAAAAGCCATTGAAGAGAACCAAGGTAATGTATCGGAATCCGCTAGACAACTTGGCATTTCAATGCAAACCCTTTCGAACTGGAATAACAAAGCAAAGGCTGGAACTTTAGCAGGCACAAAACAGTATTCGCCCGATCTAAACGCCTTACTCGAAGAAAATAAGAAGCTTAAACAACAGCTCAAAACAGCTGAAATGGAACGTGAATTTTTAAAAAAGGCAGCAGCGTACTTTGCCAAAGAAAGTCAGTGAGGTACGCCTATATGAAATCGCAAAGCCACTTATTTCCGATTATTTTAATGGCTCGATTACTTCGTGTATCCGTTTCTCGCTTTTATGATTGGCTAAAGCGAGGCATGAGTAAAAGATCAATTCAGCGAAATCAGCAGACAATTTTGGTCAAAATAGCCCATGAAGAAACCAAACAAAGCTATGGCTATGTTCGATTAACCAAGCATTTACAAGCGCAAGGTATCAAAATAAGTATTTATGCTGTGCGCCAAATAAAAAAATCAAATCAGTTGTATTGTAAGCGCCATAAGCGTTTCAAAAGAACCACGAACAGTGATCACAACCGTTCTATTTATGACAATTTACTCAAGCAACAGTTTTCAATGACGAAGCCTAATCTTGCGTGGTCGAGTGACATTACCTACATTTGGACGGCTGAGGGCTGGTTGTACTTGGCAGCTGTCAAAGATCTTTACACGAAACAGGTTGTTGGCTATAGCTTAAATGAGCGCATGACAGCCAAGCTTGTTTGTGATGCATTGAATATGGCTATTCGCAATCAGAAACCTGCTCAAGATCTCATTGTACATTCAGACAGAGGCAGCCAATATTGCAGTAATGAATATCGAAACTTACTTGAGAAATTTGATTTTCAGGGTTCAATGAGCAAAAAAGGCGACTGCTTTGATAATGCACCGATAGAGAGTTTCTGGGGCATACTCAAAAATGAACTAGTCCATCATCGCAACTACAAAACAAGGGAAGAAGCCAAAGTGGATATTACAAAATATATAGAGTTATTTTATAATCAGCGAAGAATTCAAAAAGGCTTGGATTTTAAGACACCAAATCAAATGGCAGAAGACTTTTATCGGTTAGCTGCCTAGAATCTCCCAAGTGAAAGTCTCCTGTTTTTTAAGCACACATCAAA
>NZ_AFIE01000127.1 GCF_000214135.1 Acinetobacter sp. P8-3-8 | reverse complement strand
TGATATACGCTGAATTATCAGGAGACTTTCCCTTGGGAGATTCTAGGCAGCCAACTTATAAAAGTCTTCGGCCATTTGATTTGGTGTCTTAAAACCCAAACCCTTTTGAATTCTTCGATGATTATAAAATAATTCAATGTATTTTATAATATCTGCTTTGGCTTCTTCTCTGGTTTGATAGTTGTAATGATGCACTAACTCATTTTTCAGTATTCCCCAAAAGCTTTCAATCGGTGCATTATCGTAACAGTCTCCGCGCTTGCTCATTGAACCTTGAAAACCATATTGCTCAAGTATATTTCGATATTCATGGCTGCAATATTGACTTCCTCTGTCTGAATGCACAATCAGTTCTTTGGTTGGTTTTTGATTGTGAATAGCCATATTTAGCGCATTACAAACAAGCTGTCATGCGCTCATTTAAGCTATAGCCAACCACTTGCTTCGTGTAAAGGTCTTTTACCGCTGCTAAGTACAGCCATCCTTCAACAGTCCATATGTACGTAATATCACTTGACCATGCTTGATTTGGTCTAGTCATTGAGAATTGTTGCTCCAGCAGGTTTTCATAGATCGCTCGATTATGGTCACTATTCGTAGTCCTTTTAAAACGCTTGTGTCGCTTACAATACAGGTGGTTCAGCGCTTTTATCTGACGTACAGCGTACATACTCATTTTTATGCCCTGAGCTTGTAAGTATTTGGTTAATCGAATATAACCATAGCTCTGCCTTGTCTCCTCATGGGCTATTTTCACCAATATCGTCTGTTGATTTCGTTGAATCGTTCTTTTGCTCACGCCTCTCTTGAGCCAATCATAAAAACATGAAACTGAAACATGAAGTAATCGAGCCATTAAGGTAATTGGAAAAGAATATCTTTTTTGTTTCATATAGGCGTACCTTACTGACTTTCTTTGGCAAAGTACGCTGCTGCCTTTTTTAAAAATTCACGTTCCATTTCAGCTATTTTGAGCTGTTGTTTGAGTTTTTTATTTTCTTCGAGTAGAGCGTTTAGATCAGGTGAATACTGTTTTGTACCTGCTAAAGTTCCAGCCTTTGCTTTGGTATTCCAATTTGAAAGAGTTTGCATTGAAATGCTAAGTTGTCTAGCTGTTTCCGAGACATTGCCTTGATTGGCTTCAATTAATTTGATGGCTTCAGCTTTAAATTCTGTGGTGTAAGTCTTGTGTTTCTTGCTCATGGTAAACTCCTGATGAGTGTGTTTAGTTTACCAAGTTAAAACCTCCTGTTTTTTCAGCACACATCA
>NZ_AFIE01000128.1 GCF_000214135.1 Acinetobacter sp. P8-3-8 | reverse complement strand
CTCTTAAATCTATATAAAAGCTCATTTCATAAATTGAATCAACAATAAATACCGCATTTCCGTATTCACCAATTCTTTTACTGTTCTGATAATCCAATAGAAATAGGCAATTGCAATTTAGTTATTACAGGTTTTCCATCCTTCAAAGGTTTTTGAAATTGCCAACGTTGCACCTGTGTTAATAACAACCACGTAAGATCATCATCTTCTGGAGAAATGACTTTAGGTAATTGAACTATTCCCTCTTCATCCAGATAAAATTCAATAAGAACTTCATTATATTTTTTACTCTTAATGAGCTCTGAAGGTATATTGGGATATGGAGTATACAACGCAAGCGGAACTGAATCTAACTGGTTAGAGTCAATCAGTCTTGCATCATTATTTTTAATATATTTTAAAATCTTTTTAGCTGAATCATTTACCCCAATATCCCGATCTCTTGAGTTAAAATGATACTCTCTCGATAGTGCAGCCCAACTTGGTTGACCACCTTTGATTGCTGGATCAAAAATCCAAGAACTAAATGAAGCTTGAGCAGATAAACCAAACTCTGGTTGCGTTGACGACAATATTTTAGATTCCACTACGCGACCATGAGGATCAACAATGATCATTACATTCGCTTTTCCAGTTTGATTTTTTTTCAATAAATCTAAGGGATAAACAGTAGGTACTACAATTTTTATTTGTGGAGCGATATCAAACTGAAATTTTTCGGGTAACCCATTAGAAGCACTTGATATTTTAAATGGAGCATCTCCGTTGTTCTCGCTTAGTTCCTCAAGCATAAAATCATAAGGTATTTCAATTTCGACTTCTTCTTTTATGGGCTTAAATTTTGTCGCCAAGATATTTTGAACAACCACTTTTTCTAAATCAGGATGAATTGATTCTAAGACTACAACCTGAGTAACCTCCCCCTGCTTATTAATGACTACTTTTACATTGGCCCTCCCACCATTTCCTACTTTAAGTAAGTTTTTGGGATAAACCATTTTAGGTATTACTAACGGCTCTAGTCTCGACCCTTTAACTTCTGATAATTTTGGACTTGTATCTTGCAAAGCCCCAGGCTGCGCATAAGCTGTTAAATTTATAAATATCAATATTATAAATATCCAAGTAATCTTCATAAAAATTCCATTTTTAAATATAAGAGACTTAGGAGGTATGCATATTTAAATCGTAAGTAATTTATACTGTATTTTTCAACTTATGAATAAAATTATTTCCCCCAAC
>NZ_AFIE01000129.1 GCF_000214135.1 Acinetobacter sp. P8-3-8 | reverse complement strand
GGCAGAGTAAAACTTGAAGTGCGACATAAACCACCTAATTAATTTAAAGGGTTTATGGAGTATATAAAATTGTCATACCATCATCTTAACTTTGAAGATCGTACTGCATTAATGCTTGAGTCAAGAAAAGAAGGCTTTTCAGCCAGAAAATTTGCTGAACTCATTAAAAGACATCCTAGTACGATCTATCGTGAGCTTAAAAGAAATAGCATCAATGACGTTTATCAAGCTCGATATGCTTCTGATAACACCTTCGCTAGACGTAGACGTGGTCACAGAAAACTCAAAATCGATTCAATCCTCTGGAAATTTATTGTTGAAGCGATCCGTTGTTTATGGTCTCCTCAGCAAATAGCAAAACGTTTAAAGACATTTCCTGATTTGGATCAAACAATGAATGTAAGCCATACAACGATTTATTCAACGATACGAGCATTACCAAAGGGTGAGTTGAAAAAAGACTTATTATCCTGTCTGCGTCATGAAAATAAAAAGCGAAAAGCTAACGGTGAACCTAAAAAAGATTCTATATTACAGGATATTAAAACTATTCATGAGCGCCCAGCCGAAGTTCAAGAAAGAAAAATACCGGGTCATTGGGAAGCTGATTTAATTAAAGGTAAAGACAATAAAAGTTCGATAGCAACACTTATTGAACGAAATACACGGCTCTGTATCTTGGCAACATTACCTGATGCAAAGGCAGAATCAGTGCGCAAGGCTTTAACTGAAGCTCTGAAATATTTACCTGCAGAACTGCGTAAAACGTTGACCTATGACCGTGGACGCGAGATGGCAGAACATAAAATACTTGAAGAAGATTTAGGCATAGATGTATATTTCTGTGACCCACATTCACCCTGGCAAAAAGGCACATGCGAAAATATGAATGGTTTAATTAGGCAATATTTACCTAAAGGGATTGATTTAAATCAGGCAGATCAGCATTATTTAAATCAAGTTGCCATGTCACTGAATACTCGTCCTAGAAAAGCGTTAGATTGGCTTACACCATTAGAGAAATTTGCTCAGCTTGTTGATTATCATAAGACTTTTCAAACTGTCGCACCTCATGTTTGAATTCGCC
>NZ_AFIE01000130.1 GCF_000214135.1 Acinetobacter sp. P8-3-8 | reverse complement strand
ACCAGTTCCTACATAACTGAGATCAATAAGCATCGTTCTTTGACCATCGAATACTTTAATACTTGATGGACGTTCAAACTTATCAAATGATAAAACTTGAACACCTTGATGACCTGGTAGATTCAGTTGTTTGAGTTGTCCCGTTAAGTTGTATTGAAAAGTACGAATATCACTATCTCTAGGGCTATTCGTTTTCCCATTGGGCAGAGGACCATCCTCCCAAGCTAAACGACCGTGTTGATCATAACCATACTTAGACTCACGAACCAAAGTATCGCCCAAAGGAGAAAACCCAGATTCTTTAACCGAGATCAAACGATTATCTTGATCATAAGCATAAGACTTACGATACTGCTTACCTGCAACAACACTATTCCTAAATTCAGTTTTTAAACGGCGAGAATCACGTTGATTCAACTGAACAAGAAGGGGATTGCCTAAGTTTGATACATTAGATGATTTAAGTTGATAAGACTCATACTCATAAAAAGTCGTCTGAGCTTGTACACCAATCCTAGAAACAGTTTTAGACAATACCTCACCCAAATCATTATATTTCAGATCAATCGCACGAATGGCTTTCTCAGATAAATCAAGATCAGCAGCATAACTCACCAAACCTTGAGCATTAAAACGATAACGCTTATTGACCTCACCACAACTGGCACAACCAGCACCAAGACTTTCTAACAACTGAAATTGAGTACCGTCAATTTGATACGAATAAGCAGTTTTTTGACCTAAACTATTGGTCACAATATTTTTAAAAACAGACTTATTCGCTGCATAATTTGCAGGCATATCCTGATGAGTACGAGCATCAAACTGAATGGTGACTTTTTCAACCCCACCCGCATGCTGACTTAAAAAAGCACGATCTTGATTGTCATACTGCCACTGAGAGAGCAACTTAAACTTTTTTGTTGTTCGATCAAAGATAGATTTTGCAGTGAGATTATGAATATCCCCACCTTGAAACTTTGGATCATAACTATACTTAAAGCGGCGCCCATCAGGATAAACGACTTGAGCGAGATTGTTATTACGATCTAAAAAATAGAAGGCTCTAG
>NZ_AFIE01000132.1 GCF_000214135.1 Acinetobacter sp. P8-3-8 | reverse complement strand
AGATGTAGCCAAAGGTGTTGCAAATGCTTTTCCCAAATATGTAACGCAAAATGACTTCTTACCCATACCATGTAGCCACCCAAATTGTGGCTGGGTAACATTGTTTGTACGGCGATTTGGGCTCTTTATTAATATTGCCAAATTTGTTGATTTGGACAGCATCATGAGTGATGTTGCTAATAAAACACTATTAGATCAACAAGAATTACGAGGTATGTTGGGTACCAATAAACATGGATTTTTTAAAACTTTATTTGCCAAAATCAGCCGTTATTTAATCCGTACTGAAGATGTATTTGGCATTGTAATAAAGCCTTTTATGGATCAATTTAATTATGACCAAGATAGAGTTTCAGCGTGTTGCCATCATACTCTAAATAATGACGGTCAATTGATCTCTTTTTGTGAATACAACGTGCGCTATAGAGAACAAGACAATTGGAATAAATTTGATTCAATAAAGGTCGTACAAATTGCAGATATTGAAAATGAACTTACGTAGATTTCTCTATTTATTATTAGCTAGGTTTATAGCAGCTTGGCATATGACTTTTATTTTATTTGTACTAATCGGAGGACTAATAGCTTTTCCATTTAATAGCTTAATGATATTTCATATGATTTGTGTGTTTTATGGCGTCATAAATCGCAAACGAAATATGGGATGCTTTTTAACTAAATGGGAAAGATCATTACGTGTAAAAGCAGGAGAAACATTATCTTGGCCAATGGATGAGTTTATGCCCCACTATATTTGGTCTCATTTCAACAGAACAGGATATGAGCCCAGTTCGCGTAAAATTTTCATGTGGATTATGATTTTAGCAAACTTTATCCCTTATTTAATTTTTTTAAATCGAATTTTATCTTAAAGACCGAAGGCTTTCAAAAGCTGTGTATACAATCAAATACTTCGTAGAATAATGTAAACCTATAAGGTAAAATAATATAACAGAGCTTATGATAAAAAGTTGTTTT
>NZ_AFIE01000133.1 GCF_000214135.1 Acinetobacter sp. P8-3-8 | reverse complement strand
TTAGGTCTCTTTCATAAATCATTATTTAGCCAACTGAAAGTTGTAAATTCCAGCAATTAAATTAAACCTTAATCCTAGGCGTTTACCTCTATTTCTGTACCTTTCACATAAAATCTTAAAACTTTTTAATTTTCCAAATACATGCTCTATTCCTATCCTTCTTCTATTAATTTCTCGGTTATAAAATTTTAATTCTGATGCTAATTTTTGC
Organism: Acinetobacter sp. P8-3-8; assembly: GCF_000214135.1. Classification (GTDB taxonomy): domain Bacteria; phylum Pseudomonadota; class Gammaproteobacteria; order Pseudomonadales; family Moraxellaceae; genus Acinetobacter. The sequence goes on along the minus strand of NZ_AFIE01000133.1, from coordinate 711 downwards.
CCTTTTTTTGCCTTCAATGGGATCAGACTTTTAGTATAAATATCGTAAATTCCCTGATAGCCTTTATCTGCTAAAATAAATGATCCTTTCGGAATTGAATTTAGATTTTCTTTAAATAATTCAAAATCATGCTTACTTCCCTTGCACATACTTAAGCTTAATATTTCCTGAGTCTTATAATGAATTATTGCCTGAATTTTAAATGTATGTGTTTTTTTCTTACCGCTATAGCTTATCTTTTGTTTTTTTTGGACGTTGAATAGGGATTTCTGTTGCATCGATAATGACAACATTCCAATCAATATCTGCACCTTTTGGTAATTTCTTTTGTAAATTAAATAAGTTAGACTTAATTAAGCAATCCTCTACATGACGTACGATTCGTGATGCCGTCGTTTCTGAAACACCATATGTCATACCAACATGAAATAATGTCCGATATTCACGCCAATAACTTAAACATAAGAGCAGTTGATCCTCTAAGTCTAAAATACTAGGTCTGCCTTTTACCGGCACATGAAGTTTTAACTCGGTCAACATGACATTAAAAGTTGACCAAGAAATGCCTGTTAATCGCTTAAATTGAATGTCTGTAAGCTTTTGAATATCAATATATCTCATCGTTGAATTATGCATGAAATTTCAAAAATATTTTGATTTAAAAACAAACAATTAACTGATCATTTTTTGACTTATGAAAGAGACCTATTT
>NZ_AFIE01000134.1 GCF_000214135.1 Acinetobacter sp. P8-3-8 | reverse complement strand
GATAAAATATCTGCAATTTGGTTCAGTTGTTGTGTTTGGCTAATAAAATTAATAGGTTGAACATTTTTCTTGTTCAACGATGTATCGAGTTGGGCTGTTGTATGGCGAAGTAACTTCCCATCTTGAGTATATTGCCATTGCTGTACTTCATCTTGACTAATCTGACGAATGGGTTTTGAGCCGTCAAATTCAGTTTTTTGGGTAATTATTTCTTCTTGAGTTTTAGGGTTTTTAAGCGAGGACTCAACAAGATTATGTGCATAGTCATACTTATTCATCTGAATAAAACCTTTTCTCATCAATGATTTCTGTAGGTAAATCTATTTCATTAAAACGATATAGTTTTATTCCTATGGCTGGTGATTGAGTTAGTACAGTACGACCAAAATCATCCATCCATTTATTTTGTTGTAAGCCAGCAGACGATTGAGTGGCATGACCTTGATTGAATGAAGATAATGTAGAGTGAATTAATTGATTGCTTTTATTTTCTATTTGTAAAGCAATCGTACGCCCAAGCCCATCAGCGTATTGGATAAAAACACGATTGATCGCATCTTTGCGCGTAGAAATGAGACCAGTTTGGCTTGTTTTTTGTAATAAACCTAAAGCATCAGAAACCTCAGTTGATACATTGTCAGAACTGAAATTAAATTTATTCATGGTTTGATGAACCAATTTACCGTCTTGATCGACTAATGTTTCAGATGTAACTAGATTTTCAGTATTATATTTTTTTTGAAGATTTAAGCCTTGAATATTTCGTTTTTCAATCAAGCGACCCATTAAATCATAAATAAAGTCTGTTTGTTGTAAACCATTTTGAGTCGAAATAAGTTGTCCTTGAGCATTAAACTTATTTTCAATAATGTGCTTTTGATTTGCAGAATGATAAATATATTTAGATACGTTTAG
>NZ_AFIE01000135.1 GCF_000214135.1 Acinetobacter sp. P8-3-8 | reverse complement strand
TATAGTCAAACTGTTAAAAATATAAGACAATAGATGGATGAGTTATTCAGAACATTTTAGACGAAAAGTTTTAGCTAAGCTTGAGGAAGGAAATTCTATTCGAGCCGTTGCCACTCAATTTGAAATTGATAAGAATACAATTTTAAGTTGGAAAAAATGTATAGAGATCAAAAGAACTCGACCACGTAAACCATCAAAAATAGATGATGACGCTCTGCGAGCAGATGTTGAACAATATCCCGACGATTATCAATATGAACGTGCAGTACGTTTTGGCTGTGGCGTTTCTTCTATTGGTGATGCATTAAGACGCCTAGGGATTACTGTTAAAAAAAGACCTTACGTCATCCGCAAGCAAAACCTGAAATCAGAGAACAATACTTAAAGAATTTGGATCAATTAAAGCGTAAGCATCCTATCGTTTATCTGGATGAAAGTGGCTTTAAATCACACGAACAACGACCTTATGGTTACTCTAAACGAGGAACCCCTTGTTATGGATCATATAATTGGCAGTTAAAGAATCAAACCAATGCAATTGGTGCGATATATCAAGGTCACTTATTTGGAGTTGGGCTATTTGATTGCAAAGTGAATTCAGATGTATTTCATTTTTGGGTTAAGGAATTTCTTATCCCAGAATTGCCGAAACAAAGTATTGTTGTGATGGATAATGCGACATTTCATAAAAGGGCAGATACTCAGAAACTATTAGAACAACATGGGCATCATATATTATGGTTACCACCATACAGCCCTGATTTAAATCCTATAGAAAAGATGTGGGCGTGGGTGAAGAAGAAAAGGAAAGAATGGTTAGTAGATTCTATCGATATATTGTTCAAATTATTTTTTCAAATATGTATGAATAATTAGGCGGTTCTACTAT
>NZ_AFIE01000136.1 GCF_000214135.1 Acinetobacter sp. P8-3-8 | reverse complement strand
CGACAAGATCACCAATGTAGCGAATGCGACATTAGCATCAGATGCGGTGAACAAAGGTCAGTTGGATACAGTCAGCACGAACTTAACCAATGCAGGCCTAGACTTTGCAGGGAACAGCGGTACGAATGTACACCGCAACTTGGGACAAACCTTAGACATTAAAGGTGGCTTCACAGGAGCGGATACAGCGACCAGCAACGAAAATGTGAAGACGGTTACAACAGCGACAGGGCTTGATATCCGCCTAGCGAAAAATGCGACCTTTGACAGCGTTACAGCGGGAACAGGCACAGACAAGACAGTCTTGAACAAAGACGGCTTGACGGTGACTGAGGGTACAGACAATACAGTGATTGGTGCGACCAGCGTATCGACCAAACAAGTAACGGTTGGAGATGCAACCAACAACACAGTATTAACCAGCACAGCAAATGGATTGGATGTAGGTGGAGACAAGATCACCAATGTAGCGAATGCACATTAGCATCAGATGCGGTGAACAAAGGTCAGTTGGATAGCGTAGTCAATGCAGGCTTTAAGGTTGGCGCGAACACCAATCCTGCAGGTGGTGCAGTTACGCATAAATTGGGTAACCAATTAGATATCGTAGCAAGTGCAAAAGATGCGACCAAGACCTATGACACATCGAACTTGACGACGGAAGTTACACAAGATGCGGCTGGTAAAACGACAGTTACAGTAAGCATGAAGAAAGATGCGACCTTTGACAGCGTTACAGCGGGAACAGGCACAGACAAGACAGTCTTGAACAAAGACGGCTTGACGGTGACCGAGGGTACAGACAATACAGTGATTGGTGCGACCAGCGTATCGACCAAACAGGTAACGGTCGGAGACGCCACCAACAACACAGTA
>NZ_AFIE01000137.1 GCF_000214135.1 Acinetobacter sp. P8-3-8 | reverse complement strand
CCCCGTTGATGGCAGTTTGAGCGATGTTAAATTACTAGATGATGTTGGCGCAGTTACAGGAGCGATCGAAGACGGCACCAGTACCGATGACACACGTCCAGAATTTACAGGTCAGGCTACACCTGATGTTGACTATGTCAATGTTTATGACAATGGTGGATTGATTGGAACAGCAACAGTACAACCTGATGGTACGTGGAGCTTTACACCAGAACTCCCACTGATTGGAGGTGATCATAGTTTCACAGGTAAACCAGTGGATGCAGCAGGTAACGAAGGCCAAGCAACAGATCCAATCGACTTTAACGTGATTGGTTCAGCACCATTGGCACCGACAATACAAACAGTATCAGATAATGTTGGAGACATAACAGGACCTTTACAAAAAGGTGCGACGACGGATGACAAAACACCAACAGTGAGCGGAACAGCACAACCAGGCACCACAGTTCATGTGTACAGCAATGGCACAGAAGTGGGTTCAGTTGCAGTCAAACCAGACGGTACATGGACTCTTGATGTTGCCGATTTGGGTGCAGATGGTGAGAAGAAACTCACAGCTGTAGCTGTAGATCCAGCAGGGCAAGAAAGCCCAGCAACAGGTGAATACCCAATCATCTTGGACAGTACAGCACCGAACCAACCAGCAGACATCACGGCAACAGATGATGTCGGTCCTACGATCGGAGAAATACCAGCTGGCGGCACTACGGATGACACCACTCCGACGATTACAGGTACAGGTGAACCGGGTGCAACCGTTGAAGTGATTGATAACGGTCAACCACTAGGTACAACGACAGTCGACTCAGCAGGCAACTGGACATTTACACCAGATACCCC
>NZ_AFIE01000138.1 GCF_000214135.1 Acinetobacter sp. P8-3-8 | reverse complement strand
TGAATATGCTCCCCACCTGCACCTCATCTGGACCTGGTGACTCTGGTTCTACCTGGGCATCATCGGGACATGGTTACTCTATTCCCCACTGGGACTGACCTGATCCTGGTAACTCTGGTCCTGACTTTGGCCTCTTCTGTACCAGGTGACTCTGGCTCCACCTGGGCCTCACCTGTAACTGGTGACTCTGATCCTAAGCATGGCCTCACCTGACCTGGTGACTGTGGTTCCCATCGGGACCTCACCTGGACCTCATGTCTCTGGTCCCACCTGGGCCTCACCAGGACCTGGTGTCTCTGGTACCCACCTGGGTAGCATCAGGATATGGTTACACTGTTCACTAACAGTGACCCAGCCGGACCTATTAACTCTGGTCTTCACCTGGGCCACACCTGGACATGGTGACACTGGTTCCCACCTGGGTCTCACCTGGACATGGTGAGTCGGATCCCCACCTGGTCCTCACCTGTAACTGGTGATTCTCGTTCCCACATGGACATCATGTGGACCTGGTGGCTGCAGTGTTTCTAGCTTCTCATGTACCTCGTGACTCTGGTCCCCACCAGGGCCTCACCGGGACCTGGTGAGTGTGGTTGCCACCTGCACCTCACCTGGACCTGGTGATTCTGGTCTGCACCTGAGACTACCCTGGATCTGGTGACTGTGGTCCCCACCTGGGCTTCACCTGTTTTGGGGACTCCGGTCCCCATCTGGGCCTCACCTGGCCCTGTTGACCATGGTCCTCAACTGGGCAAAATTGGGACCCTGTGACTGTGTTCCACAACTGGACCTCATCTGGACCAGGTGACTCTGGTCCCCCTCT
>NZ_AFIE01000140.1 GCF_000214135.1 Acinetobacter sp. P8-3-8 | reverse complement strand
TAGACACTATCGTGGACAATATTTCCCTCTAAATTCTTAAAATACTTCTGTTCAAAAGCTTCAGGGCTTAACCAACCGTTTGCAGAATGTCTTCTGATTCGATTGTAGTAAACTTCAATATATTCAAACAAGACAGAATTTGCCTCTTTTCTCGTAGAAAATATACTGTCATGTACCATATGCCCTTTCAATGTATGGAAAAAGCTTTCTGTTACTGCGTTATCCCAACAATTCCCCTTACGAGACATACTTTGAATTGCCTTATTCTTCAGCAATACAGTTCTAAAATCTCGACTGCAATACTGACTGCCTTGGTCCGAATGGATCATCAAGCCTGTTGGATAGCCCTGACGTGCAAGTGCGTAGTTAAACGCATCACATACCAATTGGCGATCTATTCGTGTACTTGTCTGCCAACCGACGATACGTCGGCTAAATAGATCTAGCATCACGCATAAATACAACCAGCCTTCTTTCGTTCGTATATATGTAATATCAGTCGTCCAGACCTTATTCGGCTCAGTTACAGTGAATTGTCGATCTAACAAATTTGGTACCGTTGACAAGCGATGATTTGAATCAGTCGTATGCTTGTATTTACGAGCGATTTTACTGCGTAATCCTAGCTTTTTAAGCATTCGGCCTATAGTACGCTCACTCATGCTATAACCTAAATCATGCATGTCATGAACTAATGATGGTGCACCTAAACGAGCATGATGTTGCCAGTACATTGCTTTTAAATCATCGTACTGCTTTGCTATACGTACCTGACGTTTTTTCCATGCATAGAAACCTGAGGTG
>NZ_AFIE01000141.1 GCF_000214135.1 Acinetobacter sp. P8-3-8 | reverse complement strand
AAGCAACTCGGTCAAATGATTGGTAATGCTGTCCGCACTATCATTCGCCAAGAACAACGGCAGGGCGGGTTGTTGGCTCGTTGATTTAAGCCTTTGAAATAGGGTAAAAGTTAGTTCCCATTAACTAAAAGGAGTAATTATGGGAACTGATGTAAACCCAGTGGCATGGGAAAACGCTGATATTGCAGCTAGCCTAGTATACGACAACAAGAAAGGTGGCACACTAGCTGATGCCTTTCTTTATTTCTGTTCTTATACTTCAGCAAGCTCTGGTGATTTTTCTGTTAAAACAGGCACCCCAATGATTTTTAAAGTTGGTGATGCGGTTTACGAGACAGAAAATACCGAACTAAATGGTGAAAATTTAACTCGCTTACTTTATGAAGTATTTTATAAGCATCGATCTTAATTAGTTAGAAAAGAAGGCCTCGCCATAAGCGGGGCTTTTCTTTATCTGGAGGAAACATGAAGGCTATTCAATTTAAAAAAACAGGCACCTTTACTGGCAATGACGAGGAAATTCAGGCTCTTTTTGGTGGTCACTTTTGTTATATGGGAAAGGGTCGCTTAAAGGATATTGAAATGTACTTCGAGCGAGGAAGTCAAAGTTTGCCGATCAGGTTTGATGACTGGATTGTTGACCTTGATGGAGTCATTCTAGTTTTAGATGGTGCGCAGTACCAAGCACTTGTGGCGGAAACAGCAAGCGCTAGAAAGCAGACCGACGATCAAAAGCAGCTTGGTCAAATGAT
>NZ_AFIE01000142.1 GCF_000214135.1 Acinetobacter sp. P8-3-8 | reverse complement strand
AATTATTTTATGGAGAATTCCTGAGCAAGATTTATCCACTCTAACTACCCAGTTCTTCGCATGCCAAACCACAAGCAAGGCTGGTTTTTATGTATTTATGTTTTTCTACACTTTTATAGGGTACTTGTTTTTTAAGTTTTTTAGGCACAGACTAGATAAAGCAGTTAAAGAAAATGAAATTTTACGCAACAGACTTAAACAGATATCCACCACAGAGGATGAGGAATGATAATTTTATTAAATATTTTTATCTGGTTAGTATTTTTCTGCTGGACATATCAGTTTGTTGTTAGACCAGCAATCCAATCCTTAATTCAGTCTAAATTTCAATCGTTATATGGAAGATTAGATGACATAAGTTCTGATATTTCTAATGATGAATTAGAGGCGCTTGAGATAACAAAAAAAACTATCCTCAATATGAAAAAACTCGTGCCTGAAATTGATTTTGCTTGGGTTTTTCAGGCTATGAAAAATAAATCAAGTGAAATCAAAGATGTTGCTTTTAATGAATCAAAAAAAGAATGGTACTTAATTGCAAGGGCGAAGGATGAAAGGATTACTGAGATTGCTGATGAGGCAATGCTATACTTTTCAGTATTAATAGCAATTAATTCATTAATTTTTATTATAACGACATTCCCTATATTGCTGATTGGCTACATATGTACTGGCGCTATATTTAAAAGAAAACTTCCTAAAAAAGCAGCAATAATAGCTTACCTTCATCATCACGCTTAGTTTGTAAAAAC
>NZ_AFIE01000143.1 GCF_000214135.1 Acinetobacter sp. P8-3-8 | reverse complement strand
CGAAAAGTACAAGCTGAATATGGGAAAGTCGGAGCGATATTTGTTGATTATATTCAGCGTGTCACACCGCTCACTAAAAACAATTACGGACGTTCAGACAAAGATATTGGCGAAATTTCAGGGGAATTGAAAAAGATTGCTCGTGATTTTGAATGTCCAGTATTTGCATTAGCTCAACTCAATCGAAACCTTGAAAATAGACCAAACAAACGCCCTGTAAACGCCGATTTAAAAGAATCAGGGGATTTAGAGCAGGATGCAGACATCATCATGTTTATCTATCGAGATGAAGTTTACAACAAGGAATCCAAAGAGGCTGGAACGGCTGAAATCATTATTGGTAAAGCACGTAACGGTTCAACTGGAACAGTGAAATTGGCAACCGACTTAGCTCGCTCAACTTTTGCAGATTTAAGTCCTGAATATTACGCAATGATGCAAGGGGGTGGGGTGTGAGAAAAACCAAACAAAAACTATCTGCTACTTGGGAAATCATCAGCACTGCTGAATATGTTGATTCGCTTGATCGTGATGTGAATGACGATGATTTGAAGTTGATCTATCAAGGTTCATTTGTTCCTTTGCTTTTGAGTCATCGAGTTGAGCGTAAACAGATTTGGAAGGTCGCAATTAAAACAACCGCCAAAGCTGACGATGGAACACTTCATGAGCATGAAATGGAGTGGCAGTTCAACAAGCCAATGAGCATCAAAGAAGTGATCAATGGTGCTAAGCACATCAAGGTT
>NZ_AFIE01000144.1 GCF_000214135.1 Acinetobacter sp. P8-3-8 | reverse complement strand
CCATCCTTAGATTTTGTTGAGGATAAAGATAATGACAAATAATGTTCCTGCTTACATTGTGGTGGAGTGCAGACCAAGCACCTTTGGGTGCTTTTTTAATGTCTAAAATTTATCTCAGAGACCCATCATGAATGATTTTTTCCTAGCAACAAATCGAAGTATTAAAGTTAATGACATCGAAGTACGTCAGATCCAGATGAAGGACTTTGATACCTGGGCAATGCATGCTGAAGTTTTGAAAAACTTCATTAAAGACCAAAATCATTCAGATGAAATTTTGACACAGTTATTTAAAGCTCATGGGGTACAGGTCATTTCGACCATGGCATGCGTTACTGATCTGGATAATGAATCACTGGTGGAACTTGCTACTGATGAACAGGGATTTAAAGAGCTACTTAAGGCGGTATTTCTGGTCAATCAGGCTTACTTCAAATACGAAAAACCAAAACGCGGCATCAAAAAGAAAGATGACTCCACTTGGTTTGATTCATTTCAGTTTCTGGTATCAATGGGCCATCAACATAGCGAAATTATGAAAATGACCTACGGTGCATTCCAAGGCTACGTTAAGGCAGCAAACAAGATGTACAAGCAGGGAATCTTCAATAACGCCGTTGCCGGACGTGTGGCACAGTCTGATAAGAAAGGTTTTGAGTCATTCAAGAAAGAAATGGTTTCTGATTGATCAAGTAGCACCCTAAAGTTATGATGTGGAAATAACTATTTAGGG
>NZ_AFIE01000145.1 GCF_000214135.1 Acinetobacter sp. P8-3-8 | reverse complement strand
CAACAGTACCCACATTCACTTTATCTGTGGTAATGCCATCTTTAGTGATTACTGTTTGATCACCCGCTGTGCCTACTGTTAAGCCAGTCGCACCAATCACCGTACTGTTGGTTCCATCATCAACTTTCAAACCAGTTGTATCAAGTTTGCTATTGCCCGCTGTAATGCTGTCAATCGCAATGTCTTTCGCAAGTTTAACCGTCAATGTATCTGTGCCGTCTGCAACCACACCAATGTTGTTGTCACTGAGTTTAGTTGTATCCGTTACACCGCCTTTAACAGTCACTTTCTCGCCAAGTTTACGGGCAATGTCTGCGCCTGTATCACCTGCAAAGTTTAAGCCTTTGTTGGTTAAACTCGTGTTGATGTTATCCAATTGACCTTTGTTCACAGCATCGCTTGCATTCACACCATTGGCTACATTGCTAATCGTCGTGCCGCCTGAAGTCACTACGCTATTGCCAGTCACTGGATCTGTGCCGATTACCGCCGCTGTACCGTTGCCGTTACCTGCTGTAATGCTGTTGTAGTTGGTACTACCATCAACATTCTTGTCGTATTGAACGCCATTGTCTGATACGGATTGAATCGCATCGTTGATGTTGTTTTTACCCGTTCCACCAATGTCTTCGTATTGGTTCGTCGTGCTGTTATATGTACCACCAACCAATGTGTTGATCTGTCCACCATTCACGGCTTCGGTTGAACCCGCTGCCAATGAACCTGCTG
>NZ_AFIE01000146.1 GCF_000214135.1 Acinetobacter sp. P8-3-8 | reverse complement strand
ACTAGCAGATTTACCCTTAATTTTACCTAATGAGATTCCACAACTCTGTTGCTAACTCATTAGGTTCCCTCATCCAACGCCATTCTGTTTCTTTAAGATGATAATCAAAGTACTCTTTTGAGATGCCATTGAACTTCGCCAATCTTCTTTTACAAAAGCTCCAAAATGATTCTATTCCATTTATATGACATTGTCCTCTAGCAAACTCATTTGCTCCATGATTTACCCTAAAATGTTTCGAATAACCGACATCTACCAAACCATTGTATCCACGCCAGCCATCACTATAAATTACACTTTCAAGTGCGACTTTACCCAAGATAACTTGTTGTAATGTATTCTTTTTACAGTCAGGAACGATTTCTGTATAAACATGACCATTCCTTTCAAATATTCCAAATACAGGTTGTTTTAAAGTACCTCGACCTCGTTTCAACTTTCCATGGAAACCACGTTGTCTTTTAGCTCCAAAATAGCTTTCATCCACTTCAATAGAACCTACAAACTTTGCTCTTAAATCTGTTTGATGGTCATAGATCACTTCTCTAAAAAGCATGTACCAGTAGTTGATTGTATTACGGTTCAGACTGAGCAATAAGGCTGTTTTAGAAGCAGGAATATCAATGCAAAAGCACTGAATAATTTTTTTAATCTTGTAGTGACTTAATTTACTGTTTTCTATCATGATTCCAGACTAACATATCTATTCTGCTAGTCTAGAGCCA
>NZ_AFIE01000147.1 GCF_000214135.1 Acinetobacter sp. P8-3-8 | reverse complement strand
TCTCCTTTCAGCATGGATGCGAGCCCACAATTTCCTGAAGCTGCGGCTCATCAGCGTGGACGTGTCCCCACGTCCTCCTCAGGCCTCCCCAGCACAGGCTGGCTCCTGTTATTGCAGGCAGAGGAGGCCTACTGCACATTCATGCCCGCTGGGTGGGGCCTGGGCTCGGGCGCCCCCTGCGGGACGCTCAGGCGCTGCAGGAGGCTGTGCAGAAGGCAACGGGCGCTCCAGGGGCCGCACGTGCCTCCTTCCAGGCTCCTGCTGTGGCCTGTTAGCTTTGGAAACGTCTCACTGAAACGGAGCCCAACACCTGGCTTCCCCAGAAATAGTTAAGGACAAGGAATTGGAGCCCACAGGACGCGAAATGAAATGTGGACCAGAGTTTTACCACGTACCGCAAAACCCACTCAACCCTCTTCCACTGTGGGCGGGACCGGGGCTGGTGCAGCCGCCCTGGAAACAGTGTGGAGGCTCCTCAGGAAGTTACAAATAGAGCCGCCCTGCACCAGCAGGTGAACGGCCTGGAGCTCACTCCGAAGATACAGATGCAGTGAGACTTGGGACACCTGCACCCCAATGTCCACAGCAGCCGGGTCCACAGTAGCCACACTGTGGGAGGAGCCTCGGTGCCTCTGCCAGATGATGGATAAAGAGGATGGGAGATAGATGATGGTCATAGAGAGAGGA
>NZ_AFIE01000148.1 GCF_000214135.1 Acinetobacter sp. P8-3-8 | reverse complement strand
GATTTATCATATAAATCCTCTCCCTAACCCTCTCCTTTATAAAGGAGAGGGAACTTCCATTAAAAATAAATGTTCATCACAACTCGACTTATCGCAAGATGTCTAATCAATATCTGTTTTCATGTACTGAATGAATCATTCATGCATAAGCCAGCAACGTAAAGAAAAGTGAGTATTTTAAAATGGTGATTTCTAAAAGAAGGATTATTCATGCATTGAGCTATGAGATCATTCTATTGGTGATCATAGCGATTGCACTAAGTTTTATTTTTGAAGTTCCAATGGAAGTGACTGGAACTTTAGGTGTAGCCATGGCGGTTACATCAGTGGTTTGGAATATGATTTTTAATCATTTTTTTGAAAAAATAGAACAAAAAAAGAAGTTTAAGCGAACCATTAAAATTCGTATTCTACATGCGATTGGTTTTGAAGGTGGGTTAATGCTCGCCACAATTCCAATGGTTGCTTATGCGATGGATATGAGCATACTACAAGCCATTTTGTTGGATTTGGGAATGACCAGTTGTATTCTGGTTTATACCTTTGTTTTTCAATGGTGTTATGACTTGATTGAAGAAAGAATGGGGGTAAATGCAGTTTGTTAGACGAATGCTGATCAGTTAAGACTTTTTAAATCCTCCCCCTTGCGGAGTATGCTCCTCACCTTTTTCAAAGGAGGGGGTATT
>NZ_AFIE01000149.1 GCF_000214135.1 Acinetobacter sp. P8-3-8 | reverse complement strand
AATCCAAAAATGAATTTTAAATTTTGACCATGCCCCTTTTGCTGAAGAACTCCGATCAACTGATTTTGATTTGGAATCCACTCGTGTTGACAAGAGAGATTCATTGATAGGTTAATTGGTAGGTTCTGTACCCCAAAATTGGGATCGTTCACGATACCGTTTTTGGGTTCGTTATCCTCCAAAATTGGGTTCGTTTGTTCTATCGAATCAACCCATTTTTGGGTATGTTTAATTGCACCGTTTTTGGGTTCGTTATCCTTATTAATTAACCCTTTTTTGGGTTCGTTATAACTATCCCGATTTTGGTTTTGTTCTCTTGATTGCACACCAACTAATTTTAAAACTCGAACCTTATTTGTAGTTCCCATTTTTTTACCAGTATCAGCAACCAATCCTAAATCGATAAGTTGATTTACGACTTTTTGAACAGTCTTGATATTCAAAACTGTGTCTTTTGCCAATCTGCTATTACTTGGGTAGCAAGTATGGTGCTCACCTGCACGATCAGCCAATGAAAGCAAGACAAGGCGCTGTGCTGAACTTTCAACTGGCGCAGTCCACGCCCAATTTAGCGCATCAACACTCATGCGTTTGCTCCTTGTATAAATGCCCATAGTTCAGCCTTTGCAACTGCCACAGACTGAGCAGTCGGGAGTGAGCGCTTTTC
>NZ_AFIE01000150.1 GCF_000214135.1 Acinetobacter sp. P8-3-8 | reverse complement strand
GTATCAACTTTCATACTATATTATTTTATCTATGTATCTATCCACCTGCCTCAGACTTTAACCCTTCTTCTATATAAATTTTAGAGCCAACTGAAAAGGGACGTTAGAAATTATTTCCCCTAGTAGCTAAATTGCAAGTAAACCACTTATAGTTTACAGAGATCAAAGTTTGTAGATCACTGTAGAAAGAAGGCTCTTCTCAGTTTAGTTTTTAAGGAACTTCCTGAAGATAGTCTAATAAAAAATAAGTAAATAACCCTGATGAAATTCCTGGCAGCTAAAAGGTGATGAGGATTTTATTTTATTTTATTTTTTTTTAATAATAAATTTATTTTTTATTGGTGTTCAATTTGCCAACATATAGAATAACACCCAGTGCTCATCCCGTCAAGTGCCCCCCTCAGTGCCCGTCACCCAGTCACCCCCACCCCCGCCCCCTCCCCTTCCACCACCCCTAGTTCGTTTCCCAGAGTTAGGAGTCTTTATGTTCTGTCTCCCTTTCTGATATTTCCCACACATTTCTTCTCCCTTCCCTTATATTCCCTTTCACTATTATTTATATTCCCCAAACGAATGAGAACATACACTGTTTGTCCTTCTCCGATTGACTTACTTCACTCAGCATAATACCCTCCAGTTCCATCCACGTGAAGCAAATG
>NZ_AFIE01000151.1 GCF_000214135.1 Acinetobacter sp. P8-3-8 | reverse complement strand
TACCTGAGTTTGAATTGGAAATTGGTGCTGATGTTATTGAGCATAAAGAATCAATGACTGGTAAACGCACTACCGATTTCACCATGATTAATGCCACATCTGTGAACTTTTCGGGGCAACTTGAAGAGCTCAATCCTGAAAATCTGCAATATATTCTCTCTGGTATGACCCATGCTGTGCCAACAAAAACAGAAACTGATGTATCGCTAGGTACAGTGGTTGTAGGTGAAGAAATCAAATTGAATGGTTATAACCTGAAAACGGTTTCATTCAAGGATTCAACCAGTGGTACACCTAAAACGGTTAGCGCTGAAGATTACACATTGGATGCTAAATTCGGTACCGTTATTTTTAATGATGTTGCTGATCTAACCATGCCGATTCTGGCTACATACACCACTGGCGCGGTGACCAACACCACATTGGCATCCGACTTTGAAAAAGAGTATCAGCTCTTCTTTAAAGGGATTAATACTGCGAACGGTGAGCATGTGGCTGTAACGCTATGGCGCACCAAAAAGTCACCTGAAACGACTTTCCCGTTGATTCATGAAGAATTGGGTCAATATGAAATTTCAGGTCAGGCTTTATCTGAT
>NZ_AFIE01000152.1 GCF_000214135.1 Acinetobacter sp. P8-3-8 | reverse complement strand
AACCTGAACAACCACAGCAAGCACCAAGCACTGAATTCAAAGGTGTCCGCAAATCATTCAAGGGGATGGAGCAATGATTGAATTATTTTCTATTCCTGTTGAACAAGCGATTTTGTCTACTGTGATCGGTACTGAGCAAGGCATGGACGAATACATCGAGCAAATTGATTCAAGTGATTTCTACGCAGCTCAACATCAGATCATTTGGACTCATGTTAAATCACAGTTTGTGAAAGGTGAGGCGTATGACCAAGTTATGCTTTGGGAGTTGATCCGGGCAAATACGATTGAATCCAATGCGGTTGATGAGAAATTTATTCTCAATTTGATGGGATGTTATTGCCCTCATTCGCTTTTACCAACACACCTTAAAAAACTTAAAGATTTTGCAACTCGTAGAAAAATTCAGGATGTGAGTAAACAAATCGGCACTGTTGCTTTGGATATGGTTTCGTACACATCAGAAACCGCTTTAAATCGTACACAGTCGCTCGTCAGTGGCTTAGAAACAGGTTCGGTGGGCAATCGCCTTAAACATGCACATGAGTTCTCTAAGGACGCAATTAAGGAGTTTTTAGAGCGTCATACTGCATT
>NZ_AFIE01000153.1 GCF_000214135.1 Acinetobacter sp. P8-3-8 | reverse complement strand
CCTGGATCTGGTGACTCTGGTCCCACCTGGACCTCTCCTGGACCTGGTGACTCTCTTTCCAACATGGACCTCACCTGGATCTGGTGACTCTGGTCCTCAGTTTGGCCTCATCTGGACCTGACATCTCTCGTCCACACTTTGACCTAACTCAGAACTGCTGAATCTTGCCCCACCTAGGCCGCACCCAGACCTGGTGACTCTTGTCCCCAGCTATGCCTCAATTCGACCTGATGAATCTGGTCCTCACGTGGGCCTCACATGGACCTGGGACTCAGCTGGATAGAGTGGCTCTGGTTCCCACAAGGGGCTCACCTGATACTGCTGACTGTGGTCTTATTTCTATGCCTCACCAGGACCTAGTGATTCTGTTCCCCATCTGGGCCTGCATGGCCCTAGTGACTCTGGTCCTCACCCAGGCATCATTGCGGACCTGGATACTCTATTCCACACCTGGGCCTCACTTTGTCCAGGGACCTCTGGTCCCATTCTGGTCCTCAACCTAAACTGGTTACTCTGGTTCCTCCTCTGGGACCTCACCCTTACCTGGTGACT
>NZ_AFIE01000154.1 GCF_000214135.1 Acinetobacter sp. P8-3-8 | reverse complement strand
GAATCAAATCCAATTGAAAAGAATCGTATCAAATCAAATCTAAAAGAATCGAATCGAATCGAATCAAAAAGAATGGAATCGAATTGATTCGCATCGAAAAGAATCGATCGAATCGTATTGAATCGAAAAGAATCGAATCGAATGGAATCGAATCGAATCGAAAAAGAATCGAATCGAATCGAATCGAAAAGAATTGAATCGAAGAATATCAAATCGAATTGAAAAGAATTGACTCAAATCGAAAAGGATCGAATCGAAACACAAAGAATCGAATCGAATCGAATTCGAAAGAATCGAATTGAATTGAAATGAGAAGAATCGAATCGAATTGCATCGAATCGAAAATAATTGAATCGAATTGAATAAAAAATAATCAAATCGAGTCGAATCAAAAATAATTGGAATTGAATCGAATCGATAATCGAATCGAATCAAATCGAGTCGAATCGAAAATAATCGAATCGAATCAAATGGATTCAAAAACAATTAAATCGAATCGAAAAGAATCGAATGGAATCGAAAAGAATCAAACCGAATCAAAAAGAATCGAAAAGAATTGAAT
>NZ_AFIE01000155.1 GCF_000214135.1 Acinetobacter sp. P8-3-8 | reverse complement strand
ACCAGAGTCACCAGATCTGGGTGACGCGCAGATAGGATCAGAGTCACCAGGTCCAGGTGAGGCCAAGAAAGAGTCCACAGCAATCAGGTCCAGGTGGGGAACAAAGTCACCAGGACTGGGTGAGGCCCAGATGGGGACCAGATTCACCAGGTCCAGGTGAGGCCCAGGTGGTGACCAGAGTCCCCGGGTCTGGGAGAGGACCAGGTAAGGACCAGATTCACCAGGTCCAAGAGGCCCACGTGGGGACCTGAGTCACCAGGTATGGGTTAGGCCCAGGTGGCAACCCCACTCACCAGGTCCAGGTGAGCCAAGCCTGCAGGCCAGAGTCACCAGATCCAGGTGAGGCCCTAGTGGGGACCGGAGTCACCAGGTAAATGTGAGTCTACAAGAACACCACAGTCAACAGGTCCAGGTGTGGTTCATGTGGGAACGAGAGTCACCAGGTCCAGTGAGATCCATTTGGGGACCACAGTCACCAGGTCCAGATTGAGGCCTAGGTGGCGGGACCAGATTCATCAGGAGCAGTTGAGGCCAAAGTGTTGAGCAAAG
>NZ_AFIE01000156.1 GCF_000214135.1 Acinetobacter sp. P8-3-8 | reverse complement strand
CCTCTGACGTATGGAACTTAGTATGTAGCAGCAGTCTACTACAGGAATTACTAGGAAATCGCTGGATGAGCTTGGAGGCCCTAGTCTTGTGTGCCGGGAGATTCCAATTACCTCTCCCAACACTTCCGTCAAACAGCGAGCCTAGGCCTTTTAGAAGCCGAAGGGTACCAGCAGGCTGGATGGGGAGGTACAGGCCATAAGCTCAACTCTCAGAAGTGTGTATGCATGGGAGGCAGATGTCTGCTACCCACTCTGACATGGGAGTTGGAACCTAGCTACACTCTGATTGAAGAAGGCCATTGGAAATCGCTGTATTCAACTCAGATACACGGGAGTTCAGGCCCAGTGCTCACACATGCTTTTCCCGCAACCTCTCCCAGCCACTAACATTAGGATGTTAGCAGCTACTCCTACAGTCAGGCAGGATGCGGGAGGGTTCTGCCCTGTCCTCAGCTCTCACAGGGAAGCATGTCTTGAAGCCAGCTGTCAACTAGCTGCATTCCTATGGCAGTGAGAAGGTAGCAGTATTCTGAGTCAGGAGGTTCCAAGATTACCA
>NZ_AFIE01000157.1 GCF_000214135.1 Acinetobacter sp. P8-3-8 | reverse complement strand
TTAACCTGAGTTCGATATAAAAAAAGAGTAGAAAAAAAACCTTAGTATTTGTAACGTATTGGTTCTCAAGACAAAACATTACAACCTAAGGCTTTTCTATGCCTTGCGCCATATATGGCTCATACCGAATTATTTTGTATTTTGGATGATTTTTGCAAAATATTTAATGAATCCTTAGAAAAATCTCTAATTTCTGATCAAAATCAATCAACACAAAAATCAGCTTTAAGCCTTTCTGAGGTGATGACTATTGTGATCTTATTTTATGAGAGTTATTACTCGCAAGAGGTTATAGATTCTTTAAATATTTTTATTGTTATATGGTCGTTCCTTTCTGGAAACCAGCTTTTCCTAAGCTTCTTAGCTATAACCGTTTTATTGAAATTATGCCCCGTTGTTTACAAGCATTAAGCTGTTTCTTTCATCAAGTCAAAGGAACAGACACAGGTATTAGTATTATTGATTCAACTAAATTAGTGGTTTGTCATAATCTCAGAATTAAAAGACATCGTGTATTTAAAGGCTTGGCAAATCGTGGGAAAAGTAGTACTGGATGGTTTC
>NZ_AFIE01000158.1 GCF_000214135.1 Acinetobacter sp. P8-3-8 | reverse complement strand
TGGTCGAGCATGTNCTTTGGCTCAGGTCATGAGTCCCGGGTCCTGGGGAATCAAGTCACACATCAGGCTCCCCGCATGGAGCCTCATTTTCCCTGTGCCTATACTATGAAATCTCTGTGTCTCCCATGAATACATAAATAAAATCTTTAAAAAAGAAAAAAGAATAAAAAGATGAGAAAGGACCCAAATAAAATCACAAATGAGAAAAGAGAAATAACAACAACACTAGAGAAATACAAAGATTATAAGAGAACATTATGAAAAATTATATGCCAGCAACCTAGAACCTGGAAGAAATAGATCAATTCCTGGAAATATATAACATAGCAAAAATGAAAAATGAAGAAATAAGAAATTTGAACAGACAGATAACCAGCAAAGAAATTGAATCAGCAATAGGGTTCTCCCAACAGGAGACGCTTAGATCAATAGAACAGAATGGAAAGCTGAAACAAGATACAAACCTGTAAGTCTATGATCCATTAATCGACAACAAGGCAGGAAGGAATATCCAATGGCACAAAGACAGTCTCTTCAACAAACC
>NZ_AFIE01000159.1 GCF_000214135.1 Acinetobacter sp. P8-3-8 | reverse complement strand
AGCCACTCTGCACTGAGCAAAATGACTAGAAAGAAGAACTCACCACAAAAGAAAGAATCAGAAACAGTACTCTCTGCCACAGAGTTACAGAATTTGGATTACAATTCGATGTCAGAAAGCCAATTCAGAAGCAAAATTATAAAGCTACTGGTAGCTCTGGAGATAAGAATAAAGGATTCAAGAGACTTCATGACTACAGAATTTAGATCTAATCAGGCCAAATTAAAAATCAATTAAATGAGATGCAATCCAAACTGGAGGTCCTAATGATGAGGGTTAATGAGGTAGAAGAAAAAGTGAGTGACATAGAAGACAAGTTGATGGCAAGGAAAGGAAGCTGAGGGAAAACGAGAAAAACAATTAAAAGACCATGAGGAAAGGTTAAGGGAAATAAATGACAGCCTCAGAAGGAAAATTCTAGTATAATTGGGGTTCCAGAGGGCCAGAAAGCATATTTGAACAAATCATAGCTGAGTAGTTCCCTATTTTGGGGAGGGAAACAGGCATTCAGATCCAGGAGATAGAGAAGT
>NZ_AFIE01000160.1 GCF_000214135.1 Acinetobacter sp. P8-3-8 | reverse complement strand
CTAGAGGGTTACCAGATCACCTGGTCCAGGTGACATCCAGATGGGGACCAGAGTCACCATGTCAGGGTGAGGCCCAGAGGGGATCCAGAGTCACATGTCCAGGTGAGGCTCAGGTGTGGAACAGAGTATCCAGGTCATAATGGTCCACAGGTGAGGACCAGAGTCACCAGATCTGGGTGAGGCCCAGTTAGGATCAGAGTCAACAGTTCCAGCGAGGCCAAGAAGGAGTCCACAGCAATCAGGTCCAGGTGGGGAAGAAAGTCAACAGGACTGGGTGAGGCCCAGATGGGGACCAGAATCACAAGGTCCAGTTGATTCCCAGGTGGTGACCAGGGTTACCAGGTCCGGGGGAGGACCAGGTAAGGACCAGATTCACCAGGTCCAAGTGAGGCCCACGTGGGGACCTGTGTCACCAGGTATGGGTGAGCCTCAGGTGACAACCCCCACTCACCAGGTCCGGCTGAGGCCAACATGCTGGCCATGCAGAGGAACCGTATCCCGATGATG
>NZ_AFIE01000161.1 GCF_000214135.1 Acinetobacter sp. P8-3-8 | reverse complement strand
TCATCAAATTTGGCAAATTCAAAGGAACCGCCCTTGTTGATCTCAAGCACACCTATGTTCGTTGGTTACTTACTCTTGAAAACCTTGATGTTGTCTTGGGCGAGAAACTTAGATCCTTGCCATGGGTCCAAGAAGAAGCTGAACGTGAACGAAAATTTCAGAAGCGTAAGGACAAAGCTGAATTATTCAGTAAACCGTGTTTTCAGCGCACACCATATTCACCCAATCAGCGCATTGCTTATAACAATGCGAAGTTTAATTCATAAGGAGCAGTCTGCATGATGCTTCCTGAACCACTCATTGAAAAATTCATTGTATTTAATTGCAATGCTGGGTTTTCGGTAAAAGGTACAGAAAAAGGTTTTTACCTTAGCAAAAAGAACAAGAAATCTTTATTCGTCAGTAATAAAGGCGTGATGAATAAAGAAGCCAAGAGCGTTATGAGTTAATGCTCAAGGTGTGGTTAAGGGATGGTCGCAGTTTTATGGATGACC
>NZ_AFIE01000162.1 GCF_000214135.1 Acinetobacter sp. P8-3-8 | reverse complement strand
AAAGACCACGCCAGAGCGCCCCCAGTACCAGTGACCATCTACACGACCACCAGCATAAGCAGTGCCTTTAAATTTACGCTTCTGCCCCTCTTCGGCTTTCGGCACCTCAATTGCAGAGGCATTGAATAAATACTTCAGCCGTTCTTCATTTGGATCTGGCATTTTTATTTTCCTCAATAAAAAACCGCCCAGAAGGCGGTCATATTAATTCTTAAATTAGTTCAACAAAGGCTTGAGTGTATAAACCATCTGCCCTTCAACCACTTCTATCGAAACAACTTCAAAAGATAATCCCATCGGCATGAGAACGCCGTTGCCAGCATTTAGCATGTCTAGGTCAATACCGATCCCTTGAGCATTCTCAATCTTAATCAAGATATCACCTGCGCCTTCAGCCATCAGCAACGGCGCATTCAACTGAACCGTCTGCCCTACCTGATAAGCTGCAACCTGCTGAAGTGTCGCAGCACCCACCACGGTTGAAGCCGTATTA
>NZ_AFIE01000163.1 GCF_000214135.1 Acinetobacter sp. P8-3-8 | reverse complement strand
CAATACAAAAATAACAAATCTGAAAACTGAACATTTATTCAATCAATTATAGTATTCAAATCATAACTTGCTTTTTGTACAGTCATTCTCGTGATTCTTATTTTAAATGTTATACACACTCAAATATCAAGAGAAGAAATATGAAAAAATTATCTATTCTTTGCATTTTAGGACTTATCAGCTCTTATAGTTTTGCCTGTGACCCGACCTCACTTGATTGGAAAAAATTCCATCAGACTTACGATTTAAACAAAAATAAAACCTTTGAACTCAAAGAGTTCTCGCGGATTCAAAAGTTAAGTGCAACACATTTGTAATAGGTTGAGAAAATTAGGTGAATTACAATCATTATGATTTTTTCAACTCGCAATTGGAAAGCACACATGAAGCAATACACCCAACTTTCTCAAGATGAAAGATACGCAATTTCTCGCTGTATTAAAAGTGATAAATCTAAAACCCAATTGGCTCGCGAATTAAACCGTTCCCGGT
>NZ_AFIE01000164.1 GCF_000214135.1 Acinetobacter sp. P8-3-8 | reverse complement strand
CAATACAGCTTCAACCGTGGTGGGTGCTGCGACATTTAATCAAGTAGCGGCTTATCAGGTGGGGCAGACAGTTCAATTGAATGCGCCGTTGCTGATGGTTAATACAGCTTCAGATATCGTGATTAAGATTGAGAATGCTAAAGGGTTGGGTATTGATCTGGACATGCTGAATGCTGGTAATGGTGTTTTATTTCCAATTGGACTGTCGTTTGAGGTTATTTCGATTGAAGCGGTTGAAGGGCAGATGGTTTATACACTCAAGCCTTTGTTGAACTAATTTAAGAATTAATATGACCGCCTTCTGGGCGGTTTTTTATGGAGCATGAAAAATGCCAGATCCAAATGAAGAGCGGCTGAAGTATTTATTTAATGCCTCTGCGATTGAGGTACCCAAAGCCGAGGAAGGGCAGAAACGGAAATTTAAAGGCACTGCTTATGCCGGTGGTCGTGTAGATGGTCACTGGTATTGGGGGCGCTCCGGTGTGGTCTTT
>NZ_AFIE01000165.1 GCF_000214135.1 Acinetobacter sp. P8-3-8 | reverse complement strand
GATTCAAATCAATTCGATTCTTTTGGATTCGATTCGATTCTTTTGGATTCGATTCTTTTGGATTCGAATCGAGTGGATTCTTTTCATTGCGATCGGATTCATTTCAATTCGATTCTTTTCGATTCGAATGTTTTCGAATCAATTCGATACTTTTTGATTCGATTCGATTCTTTTCGTGTCGATTTGATTCTTTTCGATTCGATTCTTTTCTATTTGAATCGATTCGATTCTTTTCATTTCGATTCGATTTGTTTCAATTCGATTCTTTTCGATCAATTCAATTTGATTGTTTTCGATTTGATTCGATTCGATTCTTTTCTATTCTATTCAATTCGATTATTTTCCATTCGATGATGCAATTGGATTCTTTTCGATTCGAGTCGATACGATTCGATTCTTTTTGATTAGATACAATTCGATTCTTTTCGATTCGATTCGATTCTTTTCGATTCGATTCGACTCGATTTCATTCTTTTTGATT
>NZ_AFIE01000166.1 GCF_000214135.1 Acinetobacter sp. P8-3-8 | reverse complement strand
TTATATTTTTTTAAAGTATTTTATTTATTTATTCATGAGAGACAAAGAGAGGCAGAGACACAGGCAGAGGGAGAAGCAGGCTCCATGCAGGGAGCCCTGATGTGGGACTCGATCCTGGGACTCCAGGATCACGCCCTGGGTGGAAGGCAGGCACTCAAACCACTGAGCCACCCAGGCTGCCCTAAAGAATATTTAAATCTGAAAATGGGCATGCTTCTTTTATCAGGCTCTCATGTCAGAGGTTGAGTTCGTTTAGCCAGAAGCTCATCTGGGTTTGGGTTTTGTTGTTACTCTCATTTTCTTCATTGCAGTGTAAGCTTGCTTTATTTTTATTGTTTTTTAAAGATTTAATTAATTAACTTATTTGAGAGAGAGAAAGCATGAACAGGATGGAGGAGCAGACACCCTGCTGAGCAGGGAGCCTGACATTGGGGCTGCATCCCAGGACCTTGAAATCATGACCTCAGCCAAAG
>NZ_AFIE01000167.1 GCF_000214135.1 Acinetobacter sp. P8-3-8 | reverse complement strand
GGGTCTGTTGACATTTTAAGTATAAAATTTACCCGACAAAGGTAACCAAATAAATATGCAAGCTAATGCAACCGCGCCTTCATAGCTACATCTTAGTTTATCATATCTTGTTGCTATTCCTCTGAATTGCTTGAGTCTACAAAACGCATTCTCTACTAAGTGTCTGATTTTATATAAATACCAATCCATGTGGTCATTATTTGACTGTGTATTTGATTTTCTTGGAATATTCGCTTTAGTTTTTTTCGTTGATATTTGTTCTCTCAATGATTCAGAGTCATATCCTTTGTCTGCACAAATAACTTCTGTTTCACTCAAATCCAGTTTCTCTATCATTTTTGGAGCAATCTTAACATCATGTGTTGTTCCATCCGAGATAATGATTTCAAGAGGATTTCCATCTGCATCAACAGCTAAATGTATTTTAGAACTATTTCCACCAAT
>NZ_AFIE01000168.1 GCF_000214135.1 Acinetobacter sp. P8-3-8 | reverse complement strand
GTAACAAAAGAAGCAGATCCGGCATTAGGTCTCTATGGTCATGTAGTGACAATCCCAGCTGCTGTCTAACCCCACACAGGCACAAAGAACTCCACGGCGCATTAGCGTCTTTTTTTTGTGCCTGTTTTTTTTGGATTCTTTTCATTTGCATTAAGCGATTAATGAAAATGAAAGGGATTCATCCCACCACTTAATTAAACCGTCCTTATTGGGCGGTTTTTTTATGCCTGTTTTCAGGTAAACCACTGGCTAGAACGACGGTTCGAAAAGCACGTTTTCATGTTCAGCGTGCCTGCCAGTTTTTTCAAATATCTAATTTTAAAGATAAATCCAAACTCGGATTAACCGTTTTGCCATACAGATGTGTCTCGTTACCGCATGTCTGTGTGGCTTTTTTATTTGGTAACGAGGTAAACGATATGAATGCAATTGTGAAAATTGAG
>NZ_AFIE01000169.1 GCF_000214135.1 Acinetobacter sp. P8-3-8 | reverse complement strand
GGCAGATTCAACTAGCAAGTGCGACAGTTAAATATCCAGCCATAATCTCACTGGGTGTACACCATCCAAGAGACTTACGAGGGCGATTATTTAAATTG
This sequence comes from Acinetobacter sp. P8-3-8, assembly GCF_000214135.1. Classification (GTDB taxonomy): domain Bacteria; phylum Pseudomonadota; class Gammaproteobacteria; order Pseudomonadales; family Moraxellaceae; genus Acinetobacter. The sequence goes on along the minus strand of NZ_AFIE01000169.1, from coordinate 339 downwards.
TCCTCAATCTCTCGTATTTGAGCTACAGTAACATGTTCGAATGATGATGATTTTGGCAAAAACTGACGAATTAAACCATTCGTATTTTCATTTCTTGCCCTTTGGATCGATTTATAAGGATCTGCAAAATAAGTGGCTATACCTCGATCTGTAATCCTTTCATGTTCTGAAAACTCTTTACCATTATCAAAAGTCACACTATAGGCATGGCTCAGTTTTAATCTTTCTATACACTGCGAAATTGTATGCTTTGACTGCCTTGTAGCACCTAAATGTACAATATGCACATAAAGGCTTTTTCGATCAACTAAGGTTAATATTGCACCTTTATGATTTTTA
>NZ_AFIE01000170.1 GCF_000214135.1 Acinetobacter sp. P8-3-8 | reverse complement strand
CAGGAACATCTGTTCTGGGTCATGAGTTCTGAACTACAGCACCCCACAGTAGGCAACCAACCCTTCACAATGTGGGACCCAGGAAATTTAACAAAAATCCCCTACCCCTGGACAAGCAGAGCAGGACTGATTCCATTTTGTGCTACACCCGCCACCTCCTTATGACCCCCACATGACCTGCTTATGGCTTAAGGCGCTGCCCCACCCTAGTCAAGTCGCTGGGCACACCCTAATTGGAAATCGGCTCATAACAATGTAACCCTGCTTTGTGCCCACCAAAATCGTGCACCAATTCTGACCAAAGTAATAGACCAGCTCAAGTGGATATTATAGGGTAAGGTGTAATTCAATCGGCCAACTACATGTGGACCGACATGACTGTGCAACTTTCTGCATATCCCATGGTCCACTGGCCCCTAT
>NZ_AFIE01000171.1 GCF_000214135.1 Acinetobacter sp. P8-3-8 | reverse complement strand
GAACAAGCTAAATTGGCTTGGGTTCAAGGTGTAAAAATAGAAGTTAATCTAATTGATGATAATGAGTGGATCGAAGTTTCAAACGCAATGACACTCAATATTTTCGATGTAGGCACGAATAACTTTCGCATTAAAGAAAATCACTTTAATTCAGGTGGAATCAACCTATCAGCCAGCAATAAAAAGAATGAAAAAAAATTAGGAACCCTTTCCTTTTTAACATCTGAAATTATCGACACTTTGGGTAAATACCCTGAAAAAGCTATATGGATTGCCCTCCGACAGCTTGAGCATGCAATGGTTGAGGAGGCTTTGATTTTGTGCAATGGCAATCAAACTAAAACAGCGGATCTACTTGGGTTTAGTCGTTCAACTTTACGAGATCGCATGCGGTCTATGGGAGTCCTTAGATGAATCAATCAAGCGATG
>NZ_AFIE01000172.1 GCF_000214135.1 Acinetobacter sp. P8-3-8 | reverse complement strand
ATTGACAGATGGGCCACATGAAATCACGACGACCCAAACCGACCCAGCAGGAAATACGAGTGAGCCAAGTGATCCGCTTGTATTGAATGTAGATACCACAGCACCGACGATCACAGCAGAAATTACAGGAATCACTGAAGATACCGGTGTAGCGGATGACTACACGACCAATGACACCAGCTTGGTGATCCATGGCAAAGTCTCAGATGCGACACAACTGCAAACTGGCGATACAGTGCAAGTTCGCATAGATGGTGGCGCATGGAAAGATGCGACATTGAATGCGGATGGAACATGGAGTTTAGACAACACTGCGAATCCATTGACAGAAGGCAAACACACAGTAGAAGCACGAGTGGTTGACCAAGCAGGCAATGCGACAGCGGCGACGAGTAAAGAAATCACAATCGATACCACGGG
>NZ_AFIE01000173.1 GCF_000214135.1 Acinetobacter sp. P8-3-8 | reverse complement strand
TTTTAGGATCTGTTAACATTTGCTGTATAAAAAAATAGCGAGATAGTAAAATTAAATCGCCAAACCCAATTTTACCCTCGCTATGCCTCGTACAATGCTGAATGATCAACACTGGTCTAAGTTACTCTATATTTTCCGTAATTTTGACATTTATTACAAACCAAATCTACGGAATTTTGTAGAGGGTATTCTTTACCGTATAAGAACAGGCTGCTCTTGGCGTGATCTGCCAAAAGAATTTGGTTTGTATAACTCAATATTTAAAAAATATAATCGTTGGTGTAAAAACCATAAACTCATGAAAATTTTTAAATTAATTTCTTCAAATGCTGATGTTGAATGGGTTTTTATTGACGGTAGTCATGTTCGGGCACACCAACATTCTTCTGGAATAAAAGATCAGGATATTTCTAAAAGT
>NZ_AFIE01000174.1 GCF_000214135.1 Acinetobacter sp. P8-3-8 | reverse complement strand
GGGGATCCCTGGGTGGCTCAGTGGTTGAGCATCTGCCTTGGCTCAGGTTGTGATCCTGGGGTCCTGGGATCGAGTCCCACATCGGGCTCCCTGCATGGAGCCTGCTTCTCCCTCTATTTCTCTGCCTCTGTGTGTCTCTCATGAATAAATAATAAATCAATATTTAAAGGAGTCTATGAATGATTTTACATTACATTTTTAAGTCCATAGTTGCACGTGGAATCGCCGGGGAGATTGGTCAAGACACCAAAGTTAGTGTCCCACTCTCAAAGTTAATTTGGGGGAGGGTGGAAAGCTGGGATCATATCCATTAGTGCATTTGGTCCTTATGACTAGCCTGAGAGATAAAAAGGGTGGGAAGCCACTCTTCCCATTTTATGGGTGAGGAAGCAGAATTGGGGGTGGCCAACAAGT
>NZ_AFIE01000175.1 GCF_000214135.1 Acinetobacter sp. P8-3-8 | reverse complement strand
CACATGCACATCCACTACTCATGTGCACACAGCTCTGTGCTGCCTGTGTGAGCGCTGCCCTGCCCCAAATCACTGAGCGTGTAGGAGAAGTGGTACTGGGTCTACTGCATTAGCTAAAGGAAAAATTACAGCGCTTATGAGAGATGCATCTTCATATTCAGAGGATAAATTCAGTAGCATGCATGATTAATGTAAAGAAACAAAGCATATGCGGGTGTATACAGATGAAATTTTGCTTTTTTTAAAGATTTTATTTATTTATTCATGAGAGACAGACAGAGAGAGGCAGAGACACAGGCAGAGGGAGAAGCAGGCTCCCTGTAGGGACCCTGATGTTGGATTCGATCCCAGGTCTCCAGGATCATACCTGGACTGAAGGCAGCGCTAAACCGCTGAGCCACCCGGGCTGCCCTAG
>NZ_AFIE01000176.1 GCF_000214135.1 Acinetobacter sp. P8-3-8 | reverse complement strand
CGGTCACGTTGGTGTCCTCTTTGGTTGGGTTTGGATTGGCTTTGCCCGAGAAGGCTTTAATTGATGTGTTGCGATCAGCACCAGTCGAGCAGATCGTAAATTCACGAATACGGTTTTGACGGAAGATGGTGATTGGGCCTTCAAACGACTGACCATTTACAGTGACCGTTTTGCCTTGAGACACTTCTTCAATCGATCCCGGATCAATCATCATCGACATCTGGAACGGGAAACCGTCATCAGAGTCCTGGACAATTTCCTGTGCTTTGGCGTTTGTAAGGAAATCACCTGATACATCAATCTTTCCGTTTGTATCCACGGTTTGAACGACACCAATTCGACTTGAGCCGAAGTGTTCTTCAAGTAAGGCTGTCGGCTTATCAATCTCAATTCCATCAAGATC
>NZ_AFIE01000177.1 GCF_000214135.1 Acinetobacter sp. P8-3-8 | reverse complement strand
ACATAACAACACTCCTTTTGATGGTGGTATTCGCACTGGTTTTGTTGAGCTAGACAACAAGCTTGGTGAAGTTGGGAAAGGTGACTTAGTCATCATTGGTGCACGTCCAAGCATGGGTAAAACAACACTTGCTCAAAACTTTGCAGCAGACATGATGATTAATCAAAACCTACCTGTGTTGTTTGTGTCAATCGAAATGTCAGGCAAACAGATAGCACAGCGAATGATTAGCGGAATTGGTCAAATTGAGTTACGAAAAGTTTTAAGTGGTAAGGCTCAAATTGAGGATTGCGGAAAGATTAACACGGCTGCAATGATTCTTGAAAAAGCGCCTTTGATGATTGATGACAATGCTCGCTCAACGACTTCAACAATCCGTAGATCAGCA
>NZ_AFIE01000178.1 GCF_000214135.1 Acinetobacter sp. P8-3-8 | reverse complement strand
GCACAACAACACGCCTTTTGATGGTGGTATTCGTACTGGTTTTGTTGAGCTAGACAACAAGCTTGGTGAAGTCGGTAAGGGTGATCTAGTCATCATTGGTGCACGTCCAAGCATGGGTAAAACAACACTTGCTCAAAACTTTGCAGCAGACATGATGATTAATCAAAACCTACCTGTGTTGTTTGTGTCAATCGAAATGTCAGGCAAACAGATTGCACAGCGGATGATTAGCGGAATTGGTCAAATTGAGTTACGAAAAGTTTTAAGTGGTAAGGCTCAAATTGAGGACTGCGGAAAGATTAACACAGCTGCAATGATCTTAGAAAAAGCACCTTTGATGATTGATGACAATGCTCGATCAACGACTTCAACAATCCGCAGATCAGCT
>NZ_AFIE01000179.1 GCF_000214135.1 Acinetobacter sp. P8-3-8 | reverse complement strand
TAAGGTACACCTACTTGGCGAGAAAGAAGGATGTGTTCACGAGTTTGTGGCATTGGACCATCAGTCGCAGCACATACAAGGATCGCACCATCCATCTGAGCAGCACCAGTGATCATGTTTTTAACATAATCGGCGTGTCCTGGGCAGTCTACGTGCGCGTAGTGACGAATTGGAGAATCGTATTCTACGTGTGAAGTATTAATTGTAATACCACGTGCTTTTTCTTCTGGAGCAGAATCGATTGCTGCGTAGTCTTTAGCTTCACCGCCGTAAGTTTTTGCACAGATTGTTGCAATTGCAGCAGTTAAAGTTGTTTTACCATGGTCAACGTGACCAATTGTACCCACGTTTACGTGTGGCTTATTACGTTCAAACTTAGCCTTAGCCA
>NZ_AFIE01000180.1 GCF_000214135.1 Acinetobacter sp. P8-3-8 | reverse complement strand
ATAACAAAAGAAGCAGATCCGGCATTAGGTCTCTATGGTCATGTAGTGACAATCCCAGCTGCTGTCTAACCCCACACAGGCACAAAGAACTCCACGGCGCATTAGCGTCTTTTTTTGTGCCTGTTTTTTTTGGATTCTTTTCATTTGCATTAAGCGATTAATGAAAATGAAAGGGATTCATCCCACCACTTAATTAAACCGTCCTTATTGGGCGGTTTTTTTATGCCTGTTTTCAGGCAAACCACTGGCTAGGCTGATCCCCGAAAAGAAGATGGTCGTTTCGACTATTCATTGCATCTTCTTGCCAGTGTTTCTTTTTTAATGAGTAGTCGGAGCAGATCAATGAATGCAATCGTAAAAATTGAA
>NZ_AFIE01000181.1 GCF_000214135.1 Acinetobacter sp. P8-3-8 | reverse complement strand
AATCAAACTCCATTTATCGAAGTCGAATTAAACGGGAAGGTTCAGCTCGGCGTGAATGCGCGTGACCTGCACAAAATGCTAGAGAGCAAGCAGGACTTTTCAACATGGATTAAACGAAGAATTACTCAGTGCAATTTCGAAGAAAACTTCGACTTTGTTGTGCTCCACCAAAAAGTGGAGCAGGTGTCTGGTGCAAAACACCTGGTTGAGTACATCATCTCGGTGGATATGACCAAGCACCTTGGAATGATGGAGCGCAATAAAAAAGGTCACGAAATCCGTAAATACTATATCGAACAAGAAGAATTAGCCCGCCAATTAAAAGACGGGCTACAGGTGCGCATTGGTAAGCTTTCAGCACAA
>NZ_AFIE01000182.1 GCF_000214135.1 Acinetobacter sp. P8-3-8 | reverse complement strand
AGAGAGGCAGAGACACAGGCAGAGGGAGAAGCAGGCTCCATGCAGGGAGCCCGATGTGGGACTCGATCCCGGGTCTCCAGGATCAGCCCTGGGCTGAAGGCGGCGCTAAACCGCTGAGCCACCCAGGGATCCCTTTATTTTATTATTTTTTAAGGATTTTGTCAAAATCACTTTTAATAATAGATAAAATACATCCAGTACCTACTATATGGCAAGCACTGTCCTGTATGTCTTGCTTTTATCATTTCATGTAATTTTTGCAACCTTTGGGGTAGGTGATCTTGTTCTTAGCTTATAGATGGAGAGACCGAGACTCAGTGGGGCAAAGTAGGTGGCCTAAATTCACATGGCTAGTAAGTGAC
>NZ_AFIE01000183.1 GCF_000214135.1 Acinetobacter sp. P8-3-8 | reverse complement strand
CGCAAATGACACGCGGATGCAATACGGTGTCGAAACTTCAGGTTATTCAGGCTATGTAAATGTATATAAGTATGATGCCACTCAAGGACCGATGCACTGTGCTTTTCTTGCGCGCGATGCACTTAATAACTATTTAGGCGAAGTACCGCTTGCGAGAGTTTCACTCAATCAGTTCGCACCAGCAGCTCTGCCAAATATTACAGTTTTTAGTGGTGGTAATCGCGCATATCTTAGAAAGAAGCTCATGGGTTCGTCTATTCGTGCAGGGTCGATTATTTTTGATTTAGGGGAGATTTAAATGCGATTGGATATTGCACCAGAAAATCTAGG
>NZ_AFIE01000184.1 GCF_000214135.1 Acinetobacter sp. P8-3-8 | reverse complement strand
CTTAGATTTTTTGGTGAAATATCTAATCGCATTTAAATCTCCCCTAAATCAAAAATAATTGACCCTGCACGAATAGACGAACCCATGAGCTTCTTTCTAAGATATGCGCGATTACCACCACTAAAAACTGTAATATTTGGCAGAGCTGCTGGTGCGAACTGATTGAGTGAAACTCTCGCAAGTGGTACTTCGCCTAAATAGTTATTAAGCGCATCGCGTGCAAGAAAAGCACAGTGCATCGGACCTTGAGCTTCATCATAATTATATATATTTGCATAGCCTGAAAAACCTGAAGTTTCGATACCGTACCTTAGGCGCGTTTCATTTGTA
>NZ_AFIE01000185.1 GCF_000214135.1 Acinetobacter sp. P8-3-8 | reverse complement strand
ACAATGCTGAATGATCAACACTGGTCTAAGTTACTCTATATTTTCCGTAATTTTGACATTTATTACAAACCAAATCTACGGAATTTTGTAGAGGGTATTCTTTACCGTATAAGAACAGGCTGCCCTTGGCGTGATTTGCCAAAAGAATTTGGTTTGTATAACTCAATATTTAAAAAATATAATCGTTGGTGTAAAAACCATAAACTCATGAAAATTTTTAAATTAATTTCTTCAAATGCTGATGTTGAATGGGTTTTTATTGACGGTAGTCATGTTCGGGCACACCAACATTCTTCTGGAATAAAAGATCAGGATATTTCTAAAAGC
>NZ_AFIE01000186.1 GCF_000214135.1 Acinetobacter sp. P8-3-8 | reverse complement strand
TGGATAGGAAACACGGCTTTTTGCATTTCCTGCTCCAACAATCATTCTTCTGGTTTTTCGGGTAGCGGCATCCAATGAGTGACTTCCAACAATTGATATCCATCTTCACCCTGAAAAGTACAGCCATTTGAGCCAAGTGTAGCTTTGCCAATTACAGTAAATTTATCAGGCCTGTGACACAAAACACGCTGATAACACTGTGGTTGCTTATCGCTTAATTTAATCCACTTCATCAAAACACCTCTTTATCTTCCATCACCAACATCCGATTCACTCTCACCAACCACTTCTCAAACATGGCTTCACTTTGTTCTCGGTTGCCCAA
>NZ_AFIE01000187.1 GCF_000214135.1 Acinetobacter sp. P8-3-8 | reverse complement strand
CAACTTGATGCAAATTCTTCAATTGATCATTCACCGTCTCAATCAAACCTCGTCGTGATAATAACTCTTTCTCATGTAATGTTTTTGGTTTGTATGTTTCATATTCTTACGCGAAGGTGTTAATAACTTTAACCCTCTAGCGGCTAAAGCTTCTGTTTTTGCTTTACTCAGATAACCTTTATCGCCAAGTAATATTCCCTTTAACTCTAAAGTAAGCGCTTCGATAACTGCTACGTCATGAACATTGCCTGATGTAACTTTTAAATTAATAATTTCACCTAAGTTATTGATCACAATATGCAATTTAAACCCAT
>NZ_AFIE01000188.1 GCF_000214135.1 Acinetobacter sp. P8-3-8 | reverse complement strand
TTTATAGATTTTTTAAATAATCGATAATCTCTTTATTTTCAGCCATTTCTGCAAGTTCTAAAGCTGTATATTCAGCTTTGTAATTTACATCTGCACCTTTCTGAATTAGCAATTTAACAATTTCCAGATAGTCATTTTCAGCAGCTGCATGTAAAGCACTATAGCCTTCATCATCTGTTTGATTTGCATTTACACCTTGTGATAATAATTGCTCTACCTGTTCAATATCACCTAGAGATGCAGCATAAACCAGTGCTGGAAGATGTAATTCATCATCATTTTCAGGAATTGGGGAGAATGAGTTGAGTTTCATA
>NZ_AFIE01000189.1 GCF_000214135.1 Acinetobacter sp. P8-3-8 | reverse complement strand
GTTTGTATATTTCCTTTACTCACTTGATGCCGCGATACACCAAGCAACTGTACAGAAGCATCTGCATTTTCACCATAACGATAAAAATTTATGGCTTCTGGTTGTTGTTTATTGGCTTTTTGCCACTGTAGGCGGCGATTACCTTGTGCATCATAACCATAGACTTGAGCTGGATACCAAGAACGGCTCAATTTATGTTGGCTATCACTTTTCCACACAGCCAACAATTGATCTTGATCATCATATTGATAAAATTGACGTCCTGATTCATTGCTATAAATTAAACGATCTGCCTGATCATAAACATAATTTG
>NZ_AFIE01000190.1 GCF_000214135.1 Acinetobacter sp. P8-3-8 | reverse complement strand
GCCTGCTAAACCTGAAGATGTTGGTGCTACGGACAATGTAGGGCCAAATGTAGGTGAGATTCCATCAGGTGGCACGACAGATGACACTACACCGACGATTACAGGTACAGGTGAACCAGGTGCGACCGTTGAAGTGATTGATAATGGTCAACCACTAGGTACAACGACAGTCGACTCAACAGGCAACTGGACATTCACACCAGATACCCCATTGACAGATGGGCCACATGAAATCACGACGACCCAAACCGACCCAGCAGGAAATACGAGTGAGCCAAGTGATCCGCTTGTATTGAATGTCGATACAACGCC
>NZ_AFIE01000191.1 GCF_000214135.1 Acinetobacter sp. P8-3-8 | reverse complement strand
CCATCTACTCAGGAATGCATGGTCTCCTGAACAAATCGCTTCAGCTTTACGTGTACGCGGGTGGATTGATGTCCCATCTCATGAATGGATTTATCAATATATTTATAAAGATAAAGCAAATGGAGGAGATATACACAAGTGTTTACGGAGCCAAAAAACATATAGAAAAAGAGGATTTAAAAATAATGATCGGCGTGGACAATTGGCGAATCGAACAAGTATCCATTGTAGACCCAAGGAAATAGATCAGAGAGAAAGGCTTGGTGATTTTGAGGGAGATACCGTCATTGG
>NZ_AFIE01000192.1 GCF_000214135.1 Acinetobacter sp. P8-3-8 | reverse complement strand
CCAACCTTGGACAACATCACCGATGACGTTGCACCAGTTACTGGTAGCATCGCAGACGGAGACACGACCAATGACCAACGCCCAGAACTGACAGGTACAGGCGAAGCGGGTAACAGCATTAGCATCTACGACAATGACGTAGAGATTGGTACAGCGGTGGTGGATTCAACAGGCAACTGGAGCTTCACGCCAACAACTGACTTGGCTGATGGTCCACATGCGATTGAAATCTCCCAAAAAGATGCGGCGGGTAACGAAAGTCCGAAGACAGCACCAGT
>NZ_AFIE01000193.1 GCF_000214135.1 Acinetobacter sp. P8-3-8 | reverse complement strand
CTGGGTATCTGTCGTTTCTAATGCCTGAGTAATATTCCATTGTGTACGTGAACCTCATCTATCTTCTTTAGCCATTCATCTTTCGATGGAAACCGAGGCTCCTTCCACAGTTTGGCTATTGTGGACATTGCTGCTGGAAACATCGGGGTGCAGGTGTCCCGCCGTTTCAATGCATCTGAAACTCTGGGGTCAATCCCCAGCAGTGCAATTGCTGGGTCGTAGACCAGGTCTATCTGTAACTCTTCTAGGATCCTCCACACAGTTTTTCCA
>NZ_AFIE01000194.1 GCF_000214135.1 Acinetobacter sp. P8-3-8 | reverse complement strand
TCAGTGGTCCTTAACCTCTCTGAAGTCACAGAGCTCTCTGATATCTGAGGAAGGCTACATTCTGCCTCTACAGAAACAAGCGTGTGCACACACGTGCATGTGCAAGCTTACAATTTTTTTAAAGATTTTATTTATTTATTCATGAGAGACACAGACAGAGAGAGAGGCAGAGACACAGGCAGAGGGAGAAGCAGGCTCCATGCAGGGAGCCTGATGTGGGACTCGATCCCGGACTCCAGGATCATGCCCCTGGGCCTAAGGCAG
>NZ_AFIE01000195.1 GCF_000214135.1 Acinetobacter sp. P8-3-8 | reverse complement strand
TTGGGGTCAGGTTACTGCTTTACAACTCACTAAAAATGGCGAAAAAGCTTCTGTTGATCAAATTCAATGGAGTAGTACTGGGCAATTGGCCCATTATCGTTTGTCCTCAGGTCAGCAATTGTGGCGAAATTATGACAGCCGTGGGCGACTGACTGAACAACGTTGGTATAGCCCTACCTCTCAATCGTGGTGGGGAAGTTTTGTCCATAAAGTTAAGTATCAATGGCTTAATCAAAATTTACCTAAAACTGAAATTCAAACAG
>NZ_AFIE01000196.1 GCF_000214135.1 Acinetobacter sp. P8-3-8 | reverse complement strand
TTGTTTGAATTGCAGTTTTAGGTAAATTCTGATTAAGCCATTGATACTTAACTTTATGGGCAAAATTTCCCCACCACGATTGAGAGGTAGGACTATACCAACGTTGTTCAGTCAGTCGCCCACGGCTGTCATAATTTCGCCACAATTGCTGACCTGAGGACAAACGATAATGGGCCAATTGCCCAGTACTACTCCATTGAATTTGATCAACAGAAGCTTTTTCGCCATTTTTAGTGAGTTGTAAAGCAGTAACCTGACCCAAA
>NZ_AFIE01000197.1 GCF_000214135.1 Acinetobacter sp. P8-3-8 | reverse complement strand
TTTATAGAATTTAGTAAGTAGATAGCTTATTAACTTCTGTGATTTATCACAGTTTACTACGCATCGACGAGATGGTAGTTAATCATTAACAGAATAAATTTGAGTTGAAATAATTGTTTAACTCAGTGCTTTAAGCAGTTTTACAGTAACTTGTTACTGTTGAATGAAATAAAGTATTGAGCACTAGCGATAAAACTGAATCAAGCGTTTTGGTATATGAATTAAATTGAAGCTGTACAGTGCTTAAATGCACGGACAACAG
>NZ_AFIE01000198.1 GCF_000214135.1 Acinetobacter sp. P8-3-8 | reverse complement strand
ATCATTAAGAGAATATGAAGAACAACTTGTGTGGATTTTTACTGATTGATCGATCGAAATATTATCATTGATTGAAAGGTTTAAATTACTCGAAGTTTATTTGAGAGAATTTGTCAGGAAATTGATGAGCCAGAATTGTGACCTTAAGTCACTAATGATTTTAACTGAAGAGTTTGATCATGGCTCAGATTGAACGCTGGCGGCAGGCTTAACACATGCAAGTCGAGCGGGGTGATGGTGCTTGCACTATCACTT
>NZ_AFIE01000199.1 GCF_000214135.1 Acinetobacter sp. P8-3-8 | reverse complement strand
GGGATCGAGTCCCACATCAGGCTCCCTGCATGGAGCCTGCTTCTCCCTCTGCCTGTGTCTCTGCCTCTTCTCTCTTGTGTCTCTCATGAATAAATAAAATCTTTTTAAAAAATGCCAACCTGGGAACCCTAAAGCTGCTTTTCTTTTGACATTTCTCTACAACTTAATTGTTCTTTGTTGATGCTATAGAAACTGGAATTTTGAGCCACCATTTTGAGTTACTTCTGGTTTAAGTTTCTCCTGGAGAT
>NZ_AFIE01000200.1 GCF_000214135.1 Acinetobacter sp. P8-3-8 | reverse complement strand
CTTATAGAATTTAGTAAGTAGATAGCTTATTAACTTCTGTGATTTATCACAGTTTACTACGCATCGACGAGATGGTAGTTAATCATTAACAGAATAAATTTGAGTTGAAATAATTGTTTAACTCGTTTGTTTGAATTTATTCAAATGAATGAGTACTAGCGATAAAACTGAATCAAGCGTTTTGGTATATGAATTAAATTGAAGCTGTACAGTGCTTAAATGCACGGACAACGG
>NZ_AFIE01000201.1 GCF_000214135.1 Acinetobacter sp. P8-3-8 | reverse complement strand
AATCCTATGTCCATGAATGGTGAGTGTAGAAGCCTGAATTTTTATTTATTTTATTTTATTTTTTTTAATTTTATTTATGATAGTACAGAGAGAGAGAGAGAGAGAGAGAGAGAGAAAGAGGCAGAGACACAGGCAGAGGGAGAAGCAGGCTCCATGCCGGGAGCCCGACGTGGGATTCGATCCGGGTCTCCAGGATCGTGCCCTGGGCCAAAGG
>NZ_AFIE01000202.1 GCF_000214135.1 Acinetobacter sp. P8-3-8 | reverse complement strand
GAAAGAAGAAAGAAAGAAAGAAAAGAAAGAAAGAAAGAAAGAAAGAAAGAAAGAAAGAAAGAAAGAAAGAAAGAAAGAAAGAAAGAGTGGCACCTGTGTGGCTCCTAGTCAGTTAAGCTTCTACCTTAGGCTCAGATCGTGATCCAGGTCCCAAGGAAGGCGCCCTGTTCAGCAGGGAACCTGCTTCTCCCTCTCCCTCTGCCTCTCT
>NZ_AFIE01000203.1 GCF_000214135.1 Acinetobacter sp. P8-3-8 | reverse complement strand
AACGGGAACGGTTTAATTCACGAGCCAATTGGGTTTTAGATTTATCACTTTTAATACAGCGAGAAATTGCGTATCTTTCATCTTGAGAAAGTTGGGTGTATTGCTTCATGTGTGCTTTCCAATTGCGAGTTGAAAAAATCATAATGATTGTAATTCACCTAATTTTCTCAACCTATTACAAATGTGTTGCACTTAACTTTTGAATCCGCG
>NZ_AFIE01000204.1 GCF_000214135.1 Acinetobacter sp. P8-3-8 | reverse complement strand
ACCTGCTCAGCCGGGAGATGTTGGTGCAACGGATAATGTCGGACCAAATGTAGGCGAGATCCCATCAGGTGGTACGACAGATGACACCACACCGACGATTACAGGTACAGGTGAACCGGGTGCAACCGTTGAAGTTATTGATAATGGTCAACCACTAGGTACAACGACAGTCGACTCAGCAGGCAACTGGACATTCACACCAGATACTCC